>NZ_JBAUUO010000096.1:0-24834 GCF_049582745.1 Occallatibacter sp. | reverse complement strand
TTCACTTCTTCACTCATTCACTTATTCACTTATTCACTTATTCACTCTATTTCCACTCCTCACTTACTCAGCAACCCCCGTGCTCGCAGCCATGTCTCCAGCAGTCCTGGCCACTGATCAAGCGACGGATCGCCCTTGCCCAGACCCGACCCGTGCGGGCCGTGCGCGAAGATGTGCGCTTCCGCCGGCACGCCTGCCTTGATCAAGGCCTCGTAGAACCGCAGTCCCGGCTCGACTGGAACCGTCTGATCGTCGGCGGTGTGATACCAGAACGTCGGCGGCGTTTTCGCCGTCACGAAAAGGTCAGGAGAATAAGCCCTGCGCAGCGCTTCGCACTGGTCCATCACGTTGAAGAGCTTGCAATAGCTCAAGTGCGAAGTGTCGCTGGAGATGGCTCCGATCCATGGATATCCGAGAACAAGGAAATCCGGCCGGCTCGACTCCCGCTCAATCGGATCGATGGCATTCGGATTTCCCTCGACCGGTTGCGTTGCTGCCAGCGCCGCCAAGTGTCCGCCAGCCGAGAACCCGATTATCACAATGCGATTCGGATCGATGTGATAGTCGCTGGCCCGCGCCCGCACCGTCTGCACGGCCCTGCGGGCATCGAGCAGCGGAACCGGAAGCAGGTATCCGTTTGAGCTCAGCCGGTAGCTGAGAATGAATGCCCGAAAACCCCGCGCGGTAAACCAGTCGGCCACCTGCCGGCCTTCCAGATTCCCCGCGAGGCGCTGATAGGCCCCGCCCGGCAGAATCACCACGGCCGACCCGTTTTCATGCCCAGGCTGCGGATCAAAAATGGCTAGCGTCGGCGTATCTTCGCATGCCGTACCCCTGGCTCGCGGCGCTTCACCCGTCCAGAGACGAATGGTTTCGAAGCCGAGAAACTCATTGTTTTCTCCTGGCATGGCACAAGGCTCTTTTTGTGCGAGCCCCACCGCGCATCCCAGCAAAACACCTACACCTAACGCCAGCAAGCGCCTCATATACCAACTCCACCAGTTTCGTGAGGATTATACAAACTCTCCCAGTCGCGGGTGCTGTGCTCAGTTCGCTCTATCAAACCGATCGCGCTCGTTGGGGTTGCAGACACTCGTCCGCAAGTCCGGCAGCGAACCCCCGAAGGCGTCCCCCGCAGCTTCAAATGACAGTACCGTGTCTTTAGGTCAGCATTACCGATGCACCATCGGCATGGCCCGCGACTATCGCGGAAGGTGGCACACTCAACCAATGGCGGCATGCACGCAGTGCGACGGGCTCATGGAGAGCCTCAGCTTCGAGAAGCCTCGCGAATATCTCGAACTCGCCCGCCGATTGCTTGGACTCGTGAACGACGGCGTCTTCATCCTGACAGACAGCACTTGCCCGCTCGACGATCTCTTCAAGCCGGACTGGCCTGCGAACACTGCCGAACACAACTTCGAGTGCAATGCCTGCGGCCGGAAGTTTCAGCTCTTCGCTGACACGTACCTCGGCCACGCCGGCTGGGGTCTCACCGGGCCGCCTCGCCCCGAGCCCGCGCCCGAACCACCGACTACGAAGATCGAAATAGCCTTCTGGGAAACGAACCCTTCTCCCGCAAAATAATTCTGACCTCGCGCGCGGAGAAAAAAATTGCCTCCGGCTTCAGATCCGCCCGGCTAGAGCCACACAGCTTTATGCCCCGGACAAGGATCTTCCGCAAGCGACGTCAGCATCTCCGCCAGCTCAAATCCATAGCGCGCGAAGTAGTACGCCGCCCCATGCACGCGCTCCTGGAGCGCGCCGCCCGGGTTCAGCGCGCGCTCAATCGCCTCCGCATGCCGTCGCGAAGAGCCCTCGCGCTGCATCTCGAAGTTTGCCGCCAGTCTCCGCAGCCGATTCATCTGGTAACGCATTTTGCTCGCCGCCGTATCCGCCGACCGGCCCAGTCCCGCGTCCATCGCTTTCATGTACTCGAGCAGGGGGTTGAGTTCGGCATCCAGGGCCGTTCCCGCCGCCGCCAGCTTGCGCTTGCCGTCCACCGGCATGGCCCGCGCCGCCAGCAGTTGCGCAAGCGAGTCCGCCGACTCCTTGAAAACTCTGTCCAGACCCAATTCGTGCTTGCGCAGCATTTCCCCGATCGCCGGCTCAATCAATGTTGCAGAGAGCCTCGGTTCCGCCGCAGTGGTCCGACCCAGGATGCGCTCGTACAACACCGCTGATTGCGCAAAGTAGGCAATCTCCGCCGGTCCGCCCACAATCAGGGAAGTGCCAAACAGATAATCCTGAAACACCGGCCGCAGCAGCGCTCCGGGAGAAATTCGTTCCGGCTCCGCAGCCAGAATGCCCACCAGGTCCGCCGTCGTGAACTTCTCGCGCCCCGCCTGCCAGATTCCGTTCGGCTCCGCCGCACTCGGCGCAGTGCGCTTCAGCGCCATGCGCGCGCCGCTGCGTTCATCAATCAAGAACAGCAGGCTCGACTGGGGAGTTACCGCGACCTGCACGTGATATCCCGCCGCTTCTAGTTCCTTGTTTCGCTCGAGCAGAGCCGCATGCAATTCGTCGGCGCGTTCGATCGCCGCCCGCAGCACCGGCTCACCCAGCCGATGCACCTCGCGCCCGGCGGCATCCAGCACCAGCAACCCCTGCGCCGCAAATGCCTTTCGATAAAAGTCTCCGCATGCCTCGCCGAATGTCCGCCCCGGCCTGTACGCGGCCGCCAGCGCGTCCATCGCAGCGGATGTGCCCAGCAATTCCCACGCCTGCTCCATCATCGGCTCGATCGTCTCATCCAACACGACGTCCCCCACCCGCACCGGATTCGCCGGGGGCTTCGCATATACCAGCTTCTTCAGTTCCTTGCGGGAGGGAAAGGTGACGTGATTGATCTCGGCGAAATCGTGGTCTTCCGTCGCCAGCCAGAAAATGGCTGCATGCGGCTGGCCCGCCGCGGTAGCTTGTCGCGCCCGTGCTACCGCCGTGGCAGCCTTGAACGGAGTGTACAGGGGCCCGCCCAGCAAGCCCACCTGTTGCCCCGTCAGAATCATTCCCGCGCCTGCGCGAAGTGCTTCGAGCGCGGGGGCCGCTTCAATGGAAGCATTTTGCCCGGCCAGCACCGCAACGATCTCATTCCAATGACCTGGCAGCGGACATCGCTTCTGCCATCCCGTCTCGCGCGGCAGCGACGCATAAAACGGCCGCACCCTCGGTTCTCCGGCGCGGAAGTCCAGGAAAAGGCGGCTCAGTCCGGGAACCACGTCGATGGGATAACAGTCTGAACTCGGCAACGCGTACCTTCCGACGGATTTGGATTTGCTGAATCCGGTGGCTGAATCCGGGCTCAGGGGATGGCGCAGAAAATCGGCTGAGATAAGGATGCCACGTCCCCCTCATACGATGCACAACTGCTTGACACCCCATTGCATATACTTCTCTTGACGCACGAAGGAGAAACGATCCCCGCATGCCCGAAAAAACCAAGCCCGCCAAGCCGGCCAAGATCAAAAAGACGAAATCCCCCAAAGCCAAAGGCGGGAAGAAATCCGCCATCGCCGCCTCCACCGAGTCCGAGGTTCTCATCAGCTCCAAGGTCGTCTATCAGGGCCCGCTCTTCCGGGTCCTGCACGACAAGCTTCTCGAGCCGGGCGGCAAGCCCAGCGAGCGCGACGTCATCCGCCACAACGGCAGCGTCGTGATCCTCGCCATCGACAAATCAAAAAACAAGAAGGATCCGTGGATCGTCATGGAGCACCAGTACCGTCATGCCGCGAAGCAGTATCTCTGGGAACTGCCCGCCGGCAAGCTGGAGCCCAACGAAGACCCCCTGATCGGCGCCCAGCGCGAGCTCGAAGAAGAGACCGGCTATCGCGCCAAAAAGTGGAAGCCCCTGGTCGAATATTACGGAAGCCCCGGATTTCTCGGCGAATCCATGAAAGTGTTCCTGGCCGAAGGCCTGATGGCCGGCGATGCCCACCCTGAAGACGACGAAGACATCGATTTTCGCCTCATAAAGCTGTCGGAGATTGTGGAGATGATCGAGAAAGGCGCCATCAAGGACGGCAAGACTCTCTGCAGCGTTCTGCTGTATGCGCGCCGTGTGGGAAAGAAGCGCAAGAAATAAAAATTGCTAGTCCTTTTCGTCAACCGTTTCAACAGCTTTCCCAAGGCCGGCGCGCAATTTCGCCCGGCCTGTCCCATTTTGTGAGTCTGTTTGGCCAATTTTCAATAAACCTTTGTCAGCGAATACGCGTCATAAGCCACAGGTGGGCGATTCCCGAAAACCCCTCGCTCATCAACCCCATCAAGTGGCAAGAAAGGCAAATCCCTGTGGCTCAGTACAAAGGCAAGGTGAAGTGGTTCAATAACGCCAAGGGCTACGGATTCATCGGACGTGATGACGGGCCGGATGTTTTCGTTCACTACTCGGCAATCCAGCTGGATGGTTACAAGACTCTGAAAGAAGGCGATGACGTCGAGTTCGACATCGTTCAAGGGCAGAAAGGTCCTCAGGCGGACGCAGTTATCCGGTTGAGAGATACAGCAGCCACCCACAACGCAGCCTAGTAGACCGGAAACACCGTAGCGTTACCTTTGCCGTCCCCTCGGCGGCACGGGAAAACATTGCTCCGATCCTGGCTCCCGATCAATCAATCTTACTAATCGGACGTCGTTGTCTTCGCATTCGCTTTCGTTCCATTTCTTCTTATTGTCGTCCGACTCTCGTTTGATTCAGATCCCGCCGCAGGCCTCGTGCCATTTGGCCGAGGCCTGCGGCTCCCGGGAATTGTGTGCCGCGCGTATGCTTCGCACTGTCATCGCCTCGCACGTGCGTTAATGCCCCATTTCGAACGACCTCCGGCATAATTTTACGCACATCCGCGTCCGCTGCCCCACCGACAATCAGGCCTCTGCTGGACACTTCCGCGGCGCCCGATGGAAACTTGAACGAAGACAGAGAGCTCGGCAGGCCGGAACCCCGGCCAGAGCCGGCTCGCTCATCCCGGAGACCGCTTCCATGGACAACATCACCATGGCCCGCCTGTTCAACGAGACGGCCGATCTGATGGAGATCAGCGGCGCCGACAGCTTTCGGGTGCGTAGCTACCGCCGTGCCGCGGAAGCCGTGGAACAGACAACGGTGGACCTGGTGGCCGTCTCGTCCGACACGGCTCAACTTCTCGCCATCCCCGGCATCGGCAAAAGCATGGCCACCAACATCCAGGCCATCGTCACCACCGGCTCCATGCCCGTCCGCGACGAACTGCTCGCGAAATATGGCGTCGGCCTCCTCGAGCTTCTCAAACTTCCCAGCATGGGTCCCAAGACTGTCGCGCTTCTTTGGGATACGGGCCGCATTGGCAGCATCGATCAACTCGCTGAGGCCATCGACGGCGGTCGCCTCAAGGGCCTGCCCCGCATGGGCGAAAAGCAAATCGAAAAGATCCGCAAAGGCATCGAGGACTATCGTCGCTCCGCCGGCCGTTTTCGCATCGACGAAGCCGAGGACGCCGCCGACCGCCTCACAGCCTACCTGCTGGCCTTCAACGGCATCGAGCGCGTCACCCCCGCCGGTTCACTGCGCCGTGGACGTGAAACCGCCGGCGATCTCGATCTGCTCGTCGCCGGCCCGGCATGCGCCCCGCAGCACACCGAAGCAGCCGTCGAATACGTCGCCGCCTACCCCGGCATTCACGACATGATTGCCAAAGGCGAGAACAAGGTCAGCTTCCACATCTCCACCGGACTCCAGGTTGACGTACGCCTGCTGCCCTCGGAGAGCTACGGCGCGGCGTTGCAGTACTTTACTGGTTCCAAGGCCCACAACGTTTCGCTTCGCCAGCGGGCACTGAAAATGGGCTACACGCTGAGCGAATGGGCTCTCGCCCGGCTCGACGACGAATCCACCGTAGCCTCGGCAACCGAGGAAGAGATTTACGCCGCGCTCCAGATGGACTGGATGCCTCCCGAGATGCGCGAAAACCTCGGCGAAATCGAGGCTGCCGCAAAACACGCCCTGCCCCGCCTCATCGAAGCCAAAGACATTCGCGGCGACGTGCACATGCACACGACGGCCAGCGACGGCCGCAACTCCATCGCCGAGATGGCCGAAGCAGCGATCAAACGCGGCCTCGCGTACATCGCCATCACGGATCACTCCAAAAACCTGGCCATGATCAACGGGCTCGACGAGAAGCGCGCCCTCGAACACATCGCGCATATCCGCGAAGTCGACAAGGAGATGGAGGGCCGCATCCGTATCTTCACCGGCATCGAGGTCGACATCCTCGCCGACGGGGCTCTCGACCTCAACGACGAAGTGCTCGCCCAGATGGATGTTGTGATCGCCAGCGTCCACACGCGCTTCGAACAATCGCGCGAGGAAATGACCGCACGCGTCTTGCGCGCAGTTGAAAACTCCAACACCCGCATCCTGGGTCATCCCACCGGCCGTCAGATTCTGCGCCGCGAGCCGTACCAGCTCGACACCGGCGCCGTCCTGCGTCGCTGCGCCGAACTCGGAGTCGCGGTGGAGCATAACGCCGCCCCCGAACGCCTCGACCTGAGCGACCGCGACCTGCGCCTCGCCAAGGAGTCCGGCTGCAAGATCGTCATCAACACCGACGCCCACACCACCGCCGTCGTCGGCGAATGGAAGTACGGCATCCGCCAGCTCCGCCGTGCCTGGCTTACCCCGGCAGACATCCTCAACACATTGCCACCGGGCGAATTTCTGGTCGCACTGCGTCCACGAACCTGACACAGGTCGTTTGAACCATCACGTCCACGAGACATGCACGTCAAATCCGCAGGCCTCAAGACGCTGGATTGTTCTGCCTGGGAAGGGCTAAGATGAGGGCGCTATGAGTTTGCTGCAGCAGGATTCGAAGGATCAGGCACCCGGCGAGGCCTACACCCGCGGCACCAGCCACGTCATCGTCGCCACGGTAGTCGCTACCGTGCTCGTCTCCATCGCCATCGCGGTCTACATTTTCATGGGCGAGAAGCCGCCCGCTTCAACGGGCGATATCGTCGATGTCTGGGCGCACCCGATGCACACTGAAACCTCGGGCTGGGATGCCAACGGCGCGGCGATCCCCAAGGAGGAAATCGACCAGGTCCTGCTCTTTACGCACGTGCGCCTGCACAACCAGAGCAAGCAGCCGATCTTTCTGCACCAGATTGTCGCCAACGCGACGCTGGCCGACGGCATTCATTCCAGCTACGCCGCCACGCCCACTGACTTTGAGCGCATCTTCAAGGCGTATCCGCAGCTCGCGCAGTGGCACGCGACTCCCATCTCGCCCGATCTTACGATTCAACCGGGCGAGACTAAAGAAGGCACATTTGTCTGCTCATTCCGCTTGGCCAAGGCCGATTGGGAAGCGCGCAAGAGCCTCAACTACTCGTTCAACTTCCAGTATCTGCCTGCGCTGACTCTTGCTCCCAAGGGCCCCATCACTGAACGGTAGGCGGCGCCGGAGCTCCCTTCGGCGTCGACAGGTATCCGGATACGGTGTTCTTTGACCCGATCGCGTTCACTACGATCTCGTACAGGGCCGGCTCCTTCCCGCTGTAAAACTGCAGCGGCTCATCCACGTTCCGGTCCTTCTTTTCATAGCTTCGGTCGTCGGCGAAGACCACCACGGTAAACCGGCTCTTCTTCGGATCGGCCTTCTTCAGTTCAAGGCTCACCGTGCCCACCGGCTTCCTGTGCCCTTTGCTCAAGGTGAACTCGTAATAGTTTCGGTCGCCCTTGTGCTTGAGCACTTCCAGCTCGGACCCGTTACGCGCAATCAGGCTCGAGTGGTTATCGAGGTCACCCTTCATCGACGTGAGCTGGCTCACCGCTGTTGCAAGGTCCCCCTGCGTCTTCGTCAGATCTGTCTTCACGCCGCCCACATCGGTCTTTACGCTCGAAACGTCGCTTTGCACCGCAGTCACCTGCTGCGCTGTTTGTTTCTGCGCGGTCTCCAGACGCTTGCTATCGGCCTGCTCGCGGCGAAGGATGTCCTGCGCGCGTTCGTCGAGCTGCTTCTGGGTCATTCCCACGCTCTTGCCCAGCTCGTCGGTCGCCACGCGCAACCGCGCATTGGTTTCGCGCAACTGCGCATCGAGCTTGGCGTTCTGCTGGTTGGCCTCAGATAATGCGGTCTCCTGGCGGGTAAGGCGACTGCTCAGCGTATAGCTCCAAACCAGCCCACCGAGTGCGGCCAGTACAGCCACCGCAATCGCGCCCAGCAAGGCACCGCTGTAGGCAGGCGCGGTCTCCTCCACCGTGGTTTTCTCGTCGCTCATGCTTCCCTTCTCCTCCGGAGCGGTTCTCCTGGAATCCGCTCACAATCCATTGGCGCCAGCCCATGTCTCCGGGACTGGGTTCGCCGAACCGGTGCAACTCGACTGCAAACGCTCGAATCTTCCCACGCCCCGCCAGAAGCAACGTCAGCAGGTTCGCCGGGAGACTAAACAAACTATAGAAGAATCCAGCCGGTAATGGGGAAATAGCTTTGCCTCGAAGGCCTTCCAGCATAACGTGTGTCTAGCGCCACGCAGCACCTTGGGCATGGGCGGATCTCACAGTTTGCCATGCAGGATGTGCGCGCAGGGCACAAATCCCGCCTTCTGCAGTGTCCTGCGCGATGCAGTGTTGCCGGTATTGCAGCGTGCGCATGGCACATTCCCGCCCTCGCGGCAGATCCGCTTCAGCTCCTGCACCAGGTAGGTCCCGAACCCGCGCCCCCGGAACGCTTCGGCTACCTCCATCCAGATATCCCCGTAAGGGCGGTTGTAGTGGTACAGGATGCCGCCCGTTGCCGCCACCTCGCCACCTACCTCCAGCAGCATCCAGTCGCCATCGGGATCCCGCTTGCGCAAAACAGCGCCAGGCACCCTGTAGGCGGTCGTCAGCCTGTCTTCAAAAACGATCTTTTCGCTCGCCACGTCGTGCGCCCACGTGTGCAGCATCGCGGTCAGCATCACGTCGTTGGTCTGCGTCTCGATCGCGTCCGCCAGGGTTGCTGCTTTCAGCGCATCAAACGCCTCGAAGAACCGCGAGCGCTGCTTCTCGACCACGTAAAACTCAAAGAGCGTACGCGAACCCGCCCAGGGGCCGCCTACCGCGATCGAGCCGTATCCAGCCGCATCGCCCTCCAATTCAATCAGGTAAGAGAGCGTCCAGCCTTCACGCCCATGCAGGGAATCGTGGATAATCTGGCAATTCATCTCGTGCCGATAGAGCTGGCGCAAGGGCAGAATATTCGTCACCTCGACCGGCCTCACCGTAAATTCCATCGTCTTCAGACCAGCGCAATCATAACGCGATGCAGCACGAAGCTGGGGCCCATCCGTGACAACCGTCGAATCCCTCATTTATAAAGAGCAGTACCGCACTTTTCGCCGGGCCCCGCTTAGTGCCCGCACGAATACTTGAAAATCGACCGCATCCAACCACCCAGAGAGGGGAGTTTCAAAGGCTATGTCCACTGCTGTAGCTGGTAAGGGTCTTGAAGGAATTGTTGCCGCCAACTCCGGCATTTGTTTTATCGACGGCGAAGCGGGCGTGCTGGCCTACCGCGGCATCGACATCCACGAACTAGCCGAACGCTCCTGCTTTGAAGAGACCACCTACCTTCTCTGGAACGGGCGCCTGCCCAGCGAGCTCGAGCTGCGCGAATTTTCCTCGCAACTGGCCATTGCCCGCTCCCTCGACCAGCGCATCGTCGACATGCTTCGCACCTTTCCTACCTCCGCCACGCCGATGGAAGTGCTGCGAACTGCGGTGTCGGCACTCAGCTTCTACGACGCCGACGAAAAAGACAATTCGCACGACGCCAATGTGCGCAAGGCCTATAACCTCACCGCCCAGATCGCAATGATCGTTGCCATCTACGACAGGATCCGCAAAAGCCTCGACGTCGTTCCTCCCGACCGCTCGCTCTCTCACGCCGGCAATTTTCTTTGGATGCTCAACGGCGTCAAGCCTTCTGAAACAGCGACCCGCACGCTCGACATCGCCCTCATTCTTCACGCCGACCACGAACTGAACGCCTCGACCTTCGCCGCGCGCGTCATCGCCGCCACCCTTTCCGACATTCACTCCGCCGTCACGGGAGCGATCGGCGCACTCAAAGGTCCGCTGCACGGCGGGGCCAACGAGGCAGTGATGCGCCTGCTCTACGCCATCGACAAAGCCGGCGACGATCCGGTCGAATATGTAAAGAACATGCTGGCCGCCCGCCAGAAGATCTCCGGCTTCGGACACCGCGTCTACAAGACCGAAGACCCGCGCGCCACGCACCTGCGCCGCATGTCCGAACAGCTCGGTAAAGATTCCGGGCACCCGAAATGGTACGAGATGTCCCGCGCCATCGAGCTCTACATCAACAAGGACAAGAAGCTCAACGCCAACGTCGACTTCTACTCGGCCTCGACCTACGCAACGCTGGGCATCGACATCGATCTCTACACGCCGATTTTTGCCGTGAGCCGCGTCGCCGGCTGGGCCGCGCACGTCATCGAACAGCTCGACGACAACCGCCTCATCCGCCCCCGCGCGGACTATATCGGCCCCGTGTATCCCAGCCCCTGGATCCCCGTAGCTGATCGCCCCTAGGCACCTCAAACGATTCGGACCTCAGCCATACTCAGACCGGGGAGTTGCGCCCGCCGGGCTGAAACTTTCTGCACCACTCCATCCGGGTCCGCATCTAAGCTCCATGTCGAGTAATCACACTACAGTCGAGCGCCGCGTCCTCGTTTCTTCCCGCAAATTTGAAGACATCATTGCTTCCATGAATGCCGCCATCGGCCATCCGGACATGCATGCATTCTGGAAAGAGATCGCCGCTGCTTCGACCTATCCCGAAATGGAAGCAGTCGTCCAGCGCGCCATCGGTCCCTCAGGCCTGATGGAGTTCCTGCGCTTCGATCACGGCCAATTTCTGCGCAAGGCGCAAAGCCCAGCCGCCCCCGTCGCAACACCCAGGATCGTCCGCCTCGTCATGGGCAACCCGCTCATCATGATGGCCATGGCGAAGCATGTCCACGACGCCGGCTCCTACGCGCCCGTCACCCTGCTCATCGACGAACGCGATGATGGAGTGCATCTCTCCTACGACACCATGACAAGCTATCTCGGTGCATACGGAAATCCCGAGGCCCTTGAGGTTGCGCGTGACCTCGATACCAAGGTCGCAGCACTCGTGACCGCTGTTGGCGGATAGATTTCCTGCGTGGCCCCACGGGCATTCAGCTGAATTACTTCTTCGCCGTCTGTCCCGACTCGCCTGCTGGCGGCGAATTTGAGCCGGCGCCGTATTGGTCGGGCTTCCAATCACGCATCCCCGCGTGCACATAGTGCGACCAGTGCCGCAGCATGTCGTACTCATTCACCGGGCGATCATCCTGCAGCGGAGGCGTGTCGGGCGAACGGCTGATCAGCATCTGCGTCGTAAGATCGGTCCGCAGCATGCGATCGAACTGCTCCGTCGGCGTCGCCGCCGGCCCCCACTCCATCATGTCGGTAACGACTTCGGCCGGCATGCGCTTCACCAGCTCGTCAGCGCTGCGCTCGGCGATGGGCCGCATGCTGGCCAGAAAGTGCCAGCCGTTTTCTTCCACCGGCCTGAAAACCCGGACATAAGGGAACGACTGTTGCAGTGCTCGCGCCACGGACGACTGCACAGCCTTGTCGCCAGAGGGCAGCCATTGGGCCAGGATCCCGCCCGGCTGCAGCCGCTCCTTCGCCACCGCGTAAAACTCCTTCGAGTACAAGAGGCTCGATCCGGCAGCGCGCACCGGCGGTGGCGGATCGATGATGATCGCGTCATATTTCTCTGGTGTCCGCTCCATGTAGCGGCGGCCATCGTCGATGACCACGTGCGAGAGCGGCGATGCCAGCAACGATGCGCCGTCGGGATGATAGAAGGTGAACAGCCCCGGCACACTTGGAATCAGTTCCACAGCGGTCACAGGAATGCCCCACGACATGGCCGATTTATATGTCGTGCCCATGCCGAAGCAGATAACGAGCGCGTTGCGCGGAGGCGCGGGAAGCGATGCCAGCGTCAGGTGCGCCATCATCTTTGTTATCGGCGTCAACTGCGTTATCCCAATACCATTGGTGAGCAATCGCTTGTGCATCCCGCTTCCGGTCGCGATCACCGTGGCCGTGCTGTCGCGCAGGACTTCGCGATCCGGAAAGAGCGTCTCGAAATTCTTTGTGGCGAAGAAAAGCGCCAGCGCCGCAACGACACTGGCGTACGCTGCAACGCGCGTGCCCGTGCTCCTGCTGCTGCGTGGCGTCTGACTGCGCGCCGGAAGAAACGCCATTCCCATCCACGGCACCGCAAACAGAAACATCGCCACGCGCTCGCCTACAAGGGGCAGCAGAATGAAGCCCGAAAGCAGCGGACCGAGAATGCATCCCAGGACGTTGACGGCATAAGCGCGGCCTGCGCGATCGGGATCCCCAGCCGACCAGCGGTCCACCAGCATCGGCGTCAGATAGCCGATCCACCCCGCAAACGGCCCCACCCCCAGCAGAACGCGAAGCGGCGTGTTCAACGGGAAGCGAGGATCGGAGGTGAGCAGCGACAGCAATCCCAGAAACGCCAGCAACACCCACGACAGAAAGGGATCGATTTCACCGCCGCGATTGAAACGCCGGTAGACGAACGATCCGGCAAAGGTGGCCGACAAATACGAAACAAGAATGAACGCGAAAGAATAGACCACCGGGCCTGCATACGGAGTGAACAGCCTGATCCAGATCACCTCCATGCCCATGGTCGCCAGTCCGGTCAAAAAGAGCAGGGCCAAAATGCCTTTGGGTTGTGCGGTGACAGCCCGGGGCTGGTTCGTGACCGGCGCGACAGCCGGAACGGGCGATTCTGCGGAAACCTTCGCGCGCCCGCCCAGCGTCAATGCAAATGCAGACACGGCGATCATCACATTGCAGACGGTGCCCACGCGCATGGTGCCGCGAAATCCATACAGCTCGATCAGAAACAGAGGAGCCAGCGCACCTGCCACCGCCCCCATCACATTCGCCAGGTAGAGGAAACTGAATGACCGCTTGGATGCAGCGCGCCGACGGCTGCGCATGGCCGCCATGGCCAGCGGAAAGGTAGCGCCCATGCACGTACACAATGGCAGCAGAATGACCGCCACCAGGATTCCGGAGGCAACATAGTAGGAGCCCGAGGAGTATGCATTCTGCGCCGTCATCGACTCAAGCAGTCGATGGCCCCACGCCAACTCTGCCGGCACCGCCAGCGAAGACAAACCGATCAGCAACTCGGTAAGGCCGTACAGACGAAGCGAAGGGAAACCGGGCCGCTGGCCGTAGCGTCGGACCAGCCCCCCTGCTCCCCAAGAACCCAGGCCCAGGCCCGCCATGAACATTGAGAGCACGATGGAGGTCATGGCGGTAGTCACTCCGAACTCCGCGATGGTCAACCGCAGCCAAACCAGTTCATACAGGATGCTGCAAAAGCCGGATAGGAAGAAGAACGCGAAAAACCATCCCATCGCACGCTCCTTTTTGTGAGGAACTTCTACACGGGAAAATTGAGATTGCAGGGCCGGGGAAACGCAACTCTGGCCCAGAAGGATAGAACCGGATCAGGTTGCTAAAAGTTGGCTGGGAGACAAACAAATTTACAGCGGCTTTATATCACCGCGGCCTTTTTATCCAGGATCGGGGGCCATCGGGGGGAACTTACCCTTTGCGGGCCTTCCATGTGAGGTATAGTCCCCACGCAGCCAGCGTCGAGGCATCGCAGATGGTGCCGTCGAGGATCATCTGTTCGAACTCTTCGACGGTGCGTATCTGGACGATGAGGTCGTGCTCCTCGTCATCGGGATCGCGCTCCTGCATGGTCAGGCCCGTCGCCAGAAATACGTGCTGTTTCTGGTTTGAGAATCCGTAGGCGACCCAGAGGAACCCGAGATAGATCATCTCCGCAGCCAGGAGGCCCGTCTCTTCCTTCAATTCTCCGCGCGCCAGGGCTTCGGGATCATCGATCTCCCTCTCCCAGCCGCCCTGCGGCAGTTCCAGCGCGCGCTGCTGGATCGTGTATCGGAACTGCTCGACGAGCCATACCTTGCCGTCCTGGAGGGGCAGGATAATCGCGCAGTCGTCCTTGTCGACCACGCTGTAGATGCCTTCCTTGCCGTTGGAACGCAGGATGCGATCTTCGCGCAGGCGCAACCACTGGTTGCGATAGACCTCGCGGCTCGCCACCGTGACAATCGATTTGTTCTGGTCACTTTCGGGCGGTTGCAAGGTGCCTCCTCGCGTCCGGAGAATCCTCAACTCGCGTGCGATACTTTCGCAATCTTCCGACGAGAGATGCGGGGCCGCTTACTGTAAGGCGCACCAGGTTCCCCTCGTAAGCGCGGGAATGCACCACCATGCCGCCTTCGATTGCAGCCAGCGCGGCGCCATCGCTTTGCGGGACGCGCAATTCCGTCTCGATCACCGGATCGGAGAAGAGGGCATTGTCAATCGCTGCCAGCAAGGCGTCGACGCCTTCGCCGGTCTGCGCTGAAACCGACACCTCAGCCCGGTGCCGCTCATGCCGCGGCTGCTCGCGCGCGGCAAGGCCTTCGCGCTCGTGGGGGTCGAGAAGATCGATCTTGTTGAGGACTTCGATCCGCGGCTTGCCGAGCGCTTCGAGTTCGTCGAGCACCTTTTCAACCTGCGCCTTCTGCTCCTCGCCATAGGTTGAAGCGGCGTCGCGCACGTGGAGCAGAATCTCGGCCTGTTCCACCTCTTCGAGCGTGGCGCGGAAGCTGGTGACGAGGGTGTGGGGAAGATTGCGGATGAATCCCACGGTGTCAGACAGCAGCACACGGCGGCGGCTGGGCAGTTCGATGCCGCGCAGCTTGGGATCGAGCGTAGCGAACATGCGCGCCGATTGCAGCGCGTGCGCGCCGGTCATCCGATTGAAGAGCGTGCTCTTGCCCGCATTGGTATAGCCGACCAGCGCGACCGTAGGCACCGGCACAGCCTCGCGGCGCTGGCGCTGCTGGCGGCGGACGCGCTTGACGGCGTCGAGATCGAGCTTGACCTGGTCGATGCGCCGCTGAATCTTGCGGCGATCGGTTTCGAGCTGCGTTTCACCGGGTCCGCGGGTGCCGATACCGCCGCCAAGCTGCGACATGGCTTTGCCGCGGCCGGTCAAGCGGGGCAGCATGTATTCGAGCTGGGCGAGTTCCACCTGCAACTGGCCTTCGCGGGTTCGCGCATGCCGGGCGAAGATGTCGAGAATAAGCTGGGTGCGATCGAGCACGCGACATGGAAGCGCAGCCTCAAGGTTGCGCAATTGCGTGGGGCTCAGGTCGTGATCGAAGAGGACAAGGTCGGCATTGGTGGATGCGGCGACGCCGGCAATCTCCTCGACCTTGCCTGCGCCGATGAGCGTAGCGGGATCGGGACGGGCGCGACGCTGCATGAGCTCGGCGGCAACTTCGCCGCCGGCACTGCGCACCAGCTCGCGAAACTCCGCTAGCGATTCATCGGCATCGAGTCCTGGTCCCTCTGCGGCCTGGGCCGGTGCCTTTTCCACATCGGCTGAATTGTCGCCGGCAGGGCGCGAAGCCGCGCGACGTGCTCCGTCGAGACCAGCGCGCCTGGCGCGCGGGCGAGTCGAGAAGTCCACGCCAACCAGAACCGCACGTTCCGGCCTGTCGCTCCAACGGCCCGTGTTGGTCGTCGAAGCAACTCGGCCCTGATGCCGTCCCCTGGCACCGCCGTCCACTGCCAATTGAGGGCGCTCCCTGTCTTATCGCTGTTCCGCGGTGCTCGCCGGAGGCGCAGGCGGCGGCACGGCGGCCGGTCCCATCCCTGCCATAGCAGGGCGATGCTCCGTGTGCATCACGCTCCGGTTGCTCACCACGGTCGAAATGGCGTGTTTAAAGATGAGCTGCTCCTGACTGTTGTTCTCCAGCAGAACGGAGTACTTGTCGAAGGAGCGGATCTTTCCCGTCAGCTTGACGCCGCTGACCAGATAAATCGTGATGGGGGTCTTGTCTTTGCGAACTGTATTCAGGAAGGTGTCCTGAATGTTCTGTGCCGGCTTGTTCTCCATATGCCGATCTCCTGCTTCTTTTCTAGGATGGTTGGATGCCAATGTGCTGCGTCCGTGTGATAAGACAAATCAGCGGGGACGGCGCCGGAAGTCCCGGAGCCGCCAAACCCCGCAATGTGACAACAATATAGCGGTTCACGAACCTTTTCAACTCTCCGGGCCCGAATTTACTTTGCCGCGGCCTGGGAACGCAATCGCGGGATGGTGAGCTCCGATTGGCTGCTACCATGTTTCCGTGCCAAAAGCCCCGGATTCCGCCGCGATCGAAGTGCCCATGCTGGACCTCAAGCGCCAGTACGCGCCGCTGCAGCAGGAATTGCTCGAGGCGCTCCGGCATGTCCTAGAGACGCAGCAATTTATTCTTGGCGAGCAGGTTGCGGCCTTTGAAAAGGCTGCCGCCGACCATTTGGGCGTAAAGCATGCCATCGGCTGCTCTTCCGGGACAGACGCCCTGTGGCTGGCCCTTGCCGCGGCGGGCATCGGCGAAGGCGATGCGGTGGTCACAACGCCTTTCAGCTTCTTCGCCTCGGTTAGCGCGATTCTGCGGGCCGGAGCCCGGCCGGTGCTGGCCGATATCGATCCACTCACCTTCAACCTGGACCCGGCAGCGGTCGAAACCGTGCTGAAGGCTCCGCAGCCGGTGCCCGTTCGCGCCGTGCTGCCGGTGCATCTCTACGGCCAATGTGCCGACTGGGACGGATTCTCACGGTTGAGTCAGAATCACGGGTTGAAGCTGATTGAGGACGCAGCCCAGGCATTTGGGGCCGCGTGGGAAGGTGCGAAAGCGGGCGGCCTGGGAAATGCCGCCGCATTCAGCTTTTATCCCACCAAGAACCTGAGCGCAGCCGGCGACGCGGGGATGGTGACGACCAACTCCGACGACATCGCGGAGCGGGCGCGCATGCTTCGTCAGCATGGGATGCGCCGCCGCTACTACCACGACGAACTTGGCTGGAATACGCGGCTGGATGGGTTCCAGGGCGCGGTGCTGCGGGTGAAGCTTAAGTACGTTGCGGGATGGAACGAGGCGCGGCGCACAATCGCGAAGCGCTATCGAGCGCTGTTCCACGAAAAGGGCCTGGCGGAATCGGGAACCTGGCCGCGGCACGGCATCATTTTGCCGCACGAAGTGCCGGGTACACACCACGTCTGGCACCAGTTCACGATTCGCACCGCGCGGCGCGATGCACTGGGCGAGTTTCTGGCGGAGCGCAAGATCGGCTCGGAGATTTACTATCCGGTGCCGCTGCACATGCAGGTTGCGCTCAAGCACCTCGGCTACCGCGAAGGAGACTTTCCGGAGTCGGAGCGCGCCGCGCGCGAAGTGCTCGCCCTGCCTATCTTCCCGGAGCTGCGCGAAGACGAGCAGCAAACGGTGGTGAAGGCGATCGTTGAGTTTCTGAGCTGACGATTCCACGCCTCCGCGGTCACGACATCGGTTCTGTCATACCGTAGAATCGACACAGCATGAAGTGCCCTTACTGCGGTTATCTGCAAGATCGCGTTGTCGACTCGCGCGAAAGCAAGGAAGCGGACTCGATCCGGCGTCGCCGCGAGTGCGAGAAATGCAATCGCCGCTTCACCACCTACGAACGGATCGACGAAATCCCTTACATGGTGGTGAAGAAAGACGGCCGTCGCGAGCGCTTCGATCGCCAGAAAGTGCTGAGCGGACTTCTGCGCGCCTGCGAGAAGCGGCCCGTCTCCTCAACCCAGCTTGAAACCGTGGTAGACGCAACCGAAAGCTACCTGATGGATGCGCCCGAGCGCGAGCGCACCACCAGCGAGATCGGCGAGCTGATCATGAAGCACCTCAAAGGGCTCGACACCGTCGCGTACATCCGGTTCGCTTCGGTGTATCGGGACTTCAAGGATGTGCGGGAGTTCAAAGAAGAGCTGGAAGACCTGCTGGAGAGCCACCGGACGGGGAAGGGCAAGAAGTAGGAAAGCAGTTTTCAGTTGTCAGTTCTCAGTTCTCGTTGTTAGTTCGTAGTTCGTAGTTCCCGTTTTCAGTTCTGCACCATGCTGGTTCATTCCGTTGGGCTGCGGGGTGCAGGATAAGCTAGAAGCTGAGAGCTAGAGGCTCGAAGCGGGTCATGTCTGAAACTAAAACACACAAAGTTACGTTGATTCCCGGCGATGGGATTGGGCCTGAAGTTACGCAGGCTGTGGTGCGCATTCTTGAAGCCACCGGCGTGAAGTGGGAGTGGGAGCGCTTCGCCGCCGGGGCCGAGGCCTTTGAGATTTTTGGAGAGTACATTCCTGCGGACCTCAGCGACTCGATCGCGCGCAACAAGGTGGCCTTGAAAGGGCCGGTGACGACGCCGATTGGCGGCGGGTTCAAGAGCATCAACGTTACGCTGCGCAAGCAATTTGACCTGTTCGCCAATTTCCGTCCGATCAAGAATCTGCCCGGGCTTGAGTCGAAATGGCCCGGCGTGGACCTGATCATCGTTCGCGAAAATACGGAGGGCGAGTACGTTGGGCTGGAGCACGAGGTCGTTCCAGGCGTCGTCGAGAGCATCAAGGTGATTACCGAGAAGGGCTCGACGCGCATCGCCAAGTTTGCGTTCGAGTACGCGCGCAAGCATGGGCGGAAGAAGATTCACTCTATCCACAAGGCCAACATCATGAAGCTGTCGGATGGGCTGTTTCTGCGTTGCGCGCGGAAGGTGTCGGAGGGATTTCCTGAGATTTTTTACGGCGAGCACATCATCGACAACACATGCATGCAGCTGGTCATGAATCCCTACCAGTACGACACATTGCTGCTCGAAAACCTTTACGGCGATATCGTCAGCGATCTCTGCGCGGCTTTTGTTGGCGGGCTGGGACTGGTGCCCGGCGCCAACCTCGGCCATGAATGCGCGATCTTTGAAGCGGTGCACGGATCTGCGCCCGACATTGCCGGGAAGGATTTGGCCAATCCCACGGCGCTGCTGCAATCAGCTGTGCTGATGCTGCACCATCTCAACGAAGAAGCCGCAGCCAACAAAGTGCAAAAGGCGCTCGAAACCGTCTACGGCGAGAAGAAAAGCCTGACCCGCGATGTGGGTGGTACCTGCGGGACCACGCAATTTGCCGATGCGGTGCTGGCGGCGATGGAATCGGCTTGATCGAAATAGCCGGCAGAACTCCGGTGTTGAAAGAGAACCTCGGAGGAGGCAGACCATCCTGGTGTTTTTCAAAAACCCCTTTTAACACAAAGTCTTGATTCGAGAGGAGTTATCCATAAAATGGGGTCCCGTAAGTCGTGGACCACAAAGGGTTTATGATCTAAAGTGTTCATGATTAAGGAGTTTCATCTGATTTGCGGCCATTTGTACCATTTTCGGTGCGATCAGTCCCATAATGTGGCCCATTTCTGCTTCGGATTGGTCATCCCCACCGGGCTCCAGGGCTCACTCTGTCGTTTTTCGCCTGATACCAGTGTAGGAAACTTGAAGAAATAATCTGCAAAACTCTGAGAAATATTATGCGCAATGGAATGAAGGGGATGTGCGCAATTCCGCCGACACTAGGGGTTGACATCGGGTTGAGGTGAACCCCGTGGGTGGGTCACGCGTACAGCCAGGAAACTGGAATAGAGCGCAGAGGCGGGCTGCGCACCGTTCGTGACAACCACTCTCTGTGGGAGGCGGAATTCGTTGACGGCAATTACGACCGCGCCGTCGAAGGCGAGACTCAAGCGAAAACCAAGCGAAAATCGACAACGAAAATCCTTACTGACGTTAACTACAGAGGAACCGATCATGCATTTGATAACGATCTAGTTATCCTCGGGTGCATGAGCTATCAGCTTGATTTGGCAATAGTTTGAAATCAGATTGGCGGCGGGGGCGGGCCGATTGCGCGTAGTGTTGCAGAATTGCCACACTGCGTTTTTCTATTTAGCGTCTAATCTTACGGTTACGAACCCCTGTACGTGGAAGAGTTCTCATTCCGGAGTTATTTGATTGGGACAGACAGAACACCTGGAACAGACGGTTGCAGCGCCCCTGGAATTCACGGGGGTAGGGCTGCACTCCGGTGCCCCTGTGACCATGCGACTGCTGCCGGCGCCGGCTGGTTCGGGTATTGTTTTCAGGCGAACCGACCTCGACAACTTTGAGATTCCGGCGACGGGCCGCAACGTGGCGAAGGTGAGCTACGCGACGAGCTTGATGCGCCAGGGCGTGCTGATTTCGACTACGGAACATCTTCTGAGCGCGCTGATTGGTATGGGCGTCGACAACGTGATTGTGGAACTCGACAATCTGGAACTGCCCATCCTGGACGGAAGCGCGATGCCGTATGTGGAGGCGTTTCGCGAGGCAGGCATCAAGACGCAGCGCAGAAAGCGCGAGTCGATCAAGGTGCTTAGGGCCGTCGAGGTGCGAGAGGGCGATAAGTTCATCGGTGTGTACCCCGGCGCGGGATATCGCATTCAATACCGGATCGACTTCCCGGCTCCGATCGGACGGCAGGAGACGAGCATCGACCTGGCCGCGGAAACCTATGGCACATTCATTGCGCCGGCGCGGACGTTCGGTTACAAGGCGGACGAGAAAAAGCTGCGCGATATGGGATTGATTCGCGGCGCCAGTCCGGAGAACGCGATCGTGCTCGGGACCAAAGGGCCGGAGAACGGGCCCCTGCGCTTCAGCGACGAATACGTGCGGCACAAGGTGCTGGACCTGATCGGCGACCTGGCTCTTGCTGGGAAACGGATCGAAGGTCTCGTAATCGCGGAGCGCGCAGGACACGCGATGCATACCGCGCTGGTAGCCCGATTGATGAAGGATCGCTCGGCGTGGGAGCTGGCGCATGTGCCGGCTGCAGCGGCGGAGCCCGAGGATGAGTCGCTGACGGTTGCGGCCATGCGGCGGCCGGCACTGATGGGCGCGTAGTATCAACGCCTCGCTGAAATTGCACCGTATTTCGAACCAAGATACAAAAGCGGCCACATATGATCGCGTTGCGACGTGAAAATGGGCGGAGGGTTGCAGCACGATGACGTTCATGCCCGCGGGGCAAAGAAAAGCAACTGCGGGTTCCTCCACTCCCGTTGGCCGGTCGGAATGACAGGGCGCGGGATACGCGAATCGGTTCTGGGCGGCACAAATCTTCAAGCAAACAGAATGCACATGGGGGTGGGGCAATCGACGGTCTTGCCTTTGGCGGCGAGCTTGCCGGTGGCGGTGTCGCGTGCGAATGCGGCGAGATTGCTTGAGTTCTGATCGGCGACGAGCATCCAGTGCTCGGTGGGATCGAGGGTGAAGTTGCGCGGGGTCTTTCCGCCTGTTCCCGTGCGCTCCATCGGCGTGAGCGCGCCGGTCGCAGGATCGGCTTTGAAACTGTAGAGAAAATCAGTGCCGCGATTGGCGAAGTAGACGAAGCGGCCGTCGTTTGTAATCACCGTGTCGCATCCGGTGTTTCCCTGGGGCGCGTCTTTTGGATCGGGAAGCGGCGCATTCGGCGGAAGGAGATGCACGGTGTCGACGCGCGTAAAGCTGCCGTCTGCCTTGTTCCACTTCAGCACGTCGACCGACGATGCCATTTCATTCATTGCGTAGGCGGTGTGACCGTTGGGATGGAAATGGAGCGTGCGCGGACCGGCGCCAGGAGCCGAGTGATAAGCGCCCGCATTCTTGAGCACGGCGGTATCGGGCGAGAAGGTGTAGATGTGAATCATGTCGCCGCCGAGATCGTTGACGTAGGCGAAGCGATTGTCGGGCGAGAACGAGGCGAAGTGCGCGTGCGCGGCCTCTTGCCGGTCGGGGTTGGGGCCATGCACGGTGTAGTGCTCGCTCCACACCAGCGGGCTGAGCTTGCCATCGGTGACTCTAAAGCTGGCTGCGCTGCCGCCACCGTAGTCTGCGGAGATGAGAACACGGCCGGTGTGGTCGATGGCGCAGTGGCAGGTTCCTTTGCTGGCGGAGTTCTGCCCGGAGAGCTGCTCAAGTTTTCCGCCGGCAACGCGGAAGCTGGCGAGTTCGCCGGTGGGCTTGCCGTTGAAGCTGTCGACTTCGCAGGCGGCGAAGATGAATCTGCGATCGGGGGAGAAGCAGATCCAGTCGACGGTGGAGATCTCCGCGCCAATACCGGCGGCTTTCAGATCGCCGCTGCTGGAAATCCAATCGAAGGAGCGAATGCCTTCCGGTGTTCCGGATGCGACGAACACGCGCTGCACGTGCGATCCGGAGAAGCCTTTGGTTGTGGCAGCGGCAAGAGTGGCGGCGGAGACAGACATCATGAAATCACGACGGGAGAGTATTCGCATGGCACCAGTGATTTTCGCCGATGGAGCGGCAGTTGCGCCAATCGCGGGCTGACACGCGGTGCATGTACCTGCAAGTTGTGATGCACATGCACCGCAGAAGGACATCTGCCGGGCGCCGCGATTCAGCGATCGATCCGGAAGATCACGCTCACGGTGGTTTCTACCTCGACCGGTTCGTTGTTGAGCAGGTAGGGGCGATAGCGCCATGTCTTGACGGCATCGATCGCGGCCTGCTGGAGCATGGGAGGTCCGCTGACAACCTGGAGATCCTGGATTGTTCCGGACTTGGAGATGGTGGCCTGCAAGACGACGGTGCCCTGCATACCGACGGTCTTCGCGATGATGGGATACTGCGGAACGTTTTTGTAAATGAGAAAGCCTTCTACAAATCTCGAAGGCAGGCGCACAGCAGATGCGGGCGGATGGACGATGGTGACCGGCTGCCGTGGACCGAACGGGCTCTCTCCGTTCCCGGAACCGTCGCTCCCGATCTCTGTCGCAATGTTGCGGTCAAAGCCGGGCTCGGGATCGTGGGGCGCTAAGATGCTGGTCGGGATTCTCGTTGGCATAACGATCTGGGGTCCCATCATTTCTGAGAAGTCATGGGGCGCGGCAGCGCGAACGTGCACTGGTGGCGGGGTTTCAGGCTGCGGCGCGGCGGGCGCCACCAGCAACGGAGGGATGAAGTGGCTGGGCAGTGCGTCAGGATAGATCAGCGGAATGAGCACCAGCGCGATGAGAATGGAACCATTCAAGCCGAGCGCAGCGAACATCCAGCGGCGGCTGCGGGTTTTGATTCTTCCGGTGGATTCGAATGTCGAGTCTTCAAACATGGCATGCCTCCCAGGGTGAATTCAGCCGCGCCGGTGGGAGGCAGAGAGCTTTCAAGCCGCGAGCGGGCTGCCCGCTCCGCGCGCCTGACTACGGCGGCGCGGGAGCAGGAGTGTTGACAACTCCGTTCATCCCTATCGGAACCACTGTGCTGATGTAGACACCGGCGGGTTGAGCACTCTTGTCCAAAACAGCGATTCTGTAAATCCACAGGGCTGATTTCAGAGGACATGGGGATATTCCCTCGCCGATAGTGGCGGGTTTGGTCGAGGACTCGCGCTGGATGGATTTCTAAGTGCCGGTGTTCCTGCTGTCCAATTAGTTGGTGCGTAAGTGCTGAACTGTTAGTTCATCTGACTTCGATTCTTTTCGCTGCTGTCCAAGTCCTGCTCACCACGTCATCGGCATCGGTAATTGTTCGCAGAGTTCTCTTGCGGCGGGCGGTCCTTCCAGAGGAGTGTTGAGCCATGCCCACAAGTCTCTGAAGATGAACAACTGCTGGCGAAGCAGAGCGGCCAGATTGGAAAGCGACCAGCCGAAGCTGGATTTCATCTGCAGGTATTTCAGGATCAGCATGGCGATCAACGCCGTCCATATCTGCGTCTTGACCGCATTGGCGCTGGTACCGAGGAACGACTTCACTTTTGCGGTCTGTTTCAGTGCCTTGAAAAACAGTTCTATTTGCCAGCGGTCCTTGTAGATCGCGGCCACCGTCGAGGCCGCCAGGTGGAGCAGGTTGGTGAAGAAGACCAAGATCTCCTGCTTGTCCGCGTTCCAGTACTCGATACGCCGAAACAGCACCTGCGTCTTGCCATGCCTGTCCAAAGAAGGTACAGAAATGATCTGGTCACTGATCACGTTGCCCTTTTCTGGAACCGCACACTCCTCAACGATCGTGTAGACCGTGTTGGCCTTCATCCGCGTAACGAAGAAGACACCGTCCCGCGTCAGCTCCCCGAACCAGACATAATCGTTGTAGCCGCGGTCAACGGCCAGGATCGTGCCCGCTTTCAGGCGCAAGTCCCGCGCTACGTTCAACTCGCTGTATTTGCCCTCCGTCACCACCGCGAACGTGGGCAGGTAGCCGTCGTGATCCAGCAAAAGATGCAGCTTGATCGCGCCCTTCTGTTGGGTGTATTTGGCCCAGTCGAACATGGTCGCCGACAGTTCGATGACGCTGCCGTCCAGACTCATCAGCTTGTTCTTGAAACGGAACTTGCGACGGCTGCGCGTCGCCATCTCCGCCTGACACTTTTCCAGCAGCTGCATAAAAATCGACTCGTACAGTTCCCACGGACGGTTGGCATTGGCATACGCCAGAGTTGATTTCTTCGGCGTGACGCTGATGCCCAGATGCTTCAGCGGAGATTCACAACTGGCCAGGCCCATGCATACTTCGCGCAGCGAGTTCAAATGCGCCAACTGGCAAAACAGCATGGCTACAAATTGCTCCCAGCTGCTGAACCCCTTGGCGTTGCGCTCGGCCTGGTGCTGCTTGACCGCCCGAGCGAACTGCGCACGCGAAAACAGTTGCAAAAGCTGCGAGTACACACTGCATACTTGAAGCATGGCTGATCCTTTCTTCTCTGAAGGTGGTCCTGACTGGGAACCCACTTCAGAGTAACTGGGGATCAGCCTCCTCAAACATTCCTCGGGTCAAACAGATATCCGCTATTTTGGACAGCAATG
>NZ_JBAUUO010000095.1:0-25644 GCF_049582745.1 Occallatibacter sp. | reverse complement strand
AATCTATGCGCAAGCCTTCCACGCCCTGCGCTGCTGAAATCCAAGATCGATCGGTTCCGTCAACTGTACCCCCACCGGTTCTGAACTCTCAGCCAGAGGAGCTCTGCGCAAAACTCACGTCCACCCTGCTTACCCGGGCCGCGCCCTCGGCGCATACTGCCCCTCGATGCAACTCACAAGCCGCCAAAACACGCACGCTAAGCTTCAACCTCAAAAAACTCAGTACGTGTGAGACATCCAGGCTAATCAATCTCGATCCCAACACACAAATGCCGGAGCAATCGCTCCGGCATTCCCTTTTTGTTACTCCTTACTCCCTTATCCCATTTTCCCCTTTTCCCTTTGTCCTTTTGTCCCTCTTGTCCCCTCGTTCCCTGTTCTTCACGTCGCCAACCCCACCAGGTTCGCCGCCGCAATAATCACCACAATCCCCACCCATAACAATCGGATCGACCGGCTCGACACACCCGCCCACTCACCCAGCGCCAGCCCCACAATCCCGCCAAATAAAACATACCCGCTCATGTGCAGCATCCAGTTCACATAACTCAAGCGTTCCGGAATCTTCGCAGCCCCCCACGCATAAAAGAAAAACTGCAGATACCACATGATTCCGCCCGTCGCCGCCAGTGCCGCATTCCTCCCAATCACTCCGCCAGGTTGATGCAAATCATCTCCCAGCGAGATCTTCTTCACCATCGCCAGCCTTCCAAAGCAATAAGCAAAATTAACCAGCGCGCCCCCACCCATGATGAACACATAACTCGGCAGCGCCGAATACAAAGGATTCACCCCCGCCTGCAGAGCCGCGGCCTGCATCGGCTTCGCCGCGTTCATCGCGAACGACATCCCGGAGGAAAAGATGCCGCACATCACCGCCAGCGCCAGTCCAAGCAGCACATTGAACTCCGTCGGCCCGCCACTCTTCAACGGCATCTCTTTCATGTGTCCCGCATACGAAACAATGGCCACGCCCGTCAGAGCCACTACGATGCCCGCCATCGTCAACAGCCCGCTTCTCGTTTCGAACAGCAATCCAGCCTGCCCATTCAACAGCGGTGGAATCAGCGTCCCCACCACCAGCGTCACTCCAATCGCCACGCCGATTCCCAGCGACATCCCCAGGTACCGCATCGTCAGTCCATAACTCACATTCCCCACGCCCCACATGGCTCCGAACAACGCCATCCGCAACAACACACCCGACGGAATCGACCCGTAGAACGCGCCGAAATGCGGCAGCAGCAGATAGCTCACACTTATCGGCAGCAGCACCCACGAGAAAATTCCCGCGACCGCCCACGTCGTCTCCCACGACCAGCGCTTCACCTTCTCAATCGGCGCATAAAACGAAGCAGCCGAAGCCGCGCCCACCATGTGCCATCCGATCCCCGCAACGATCCCCGTCATCCATCCCCCGAATCAAACGAGTTTCTCAACATCACCAGCCATCCTACGTTGACCGGTCAACTCCGCGCTTCTTTTCTCCGCGCTCCCCTCTTTCTCGCTCGGCGCCACTCACAGTCGCCCACACGCACACCTTGTCATTCCGACCGACCAACGGGAGTGGAGGAACCCGCAGTTGCTTTTCTCCGCCTCACCACAAATTGCGGATATCCAACAGCCCGCCCAGAGCTTCTACAGTGGGTCTCGCCTCTGAGACACGGGAAAAACTGAATCACAAAGGCCTGTTACTCCCTACCCCCTCTTGAGTTCCTGTGTCCCAATGTCCCTATGTCCCTGTGTCCCAACTCCCAACTCCCCATCCCCCGCTCCTTTACACTCATCCCATGCCCCTCCGCCTCTACGTAGCCACCACCAGCCAGGGCAAACTGCGCGACTTCCGAACTGCAGCCGAAACGCACGCCGTCTCCATCGACCCACTCCCGGATCTAGCCGACATCGAACCGCCCGAAGAAGACGGCGACACCTTCGCCGAAAACGCTACCCTCAAAGCCGTCTATTACTCCCAGTTCGCCCCCGGCGCTCTCGTCCTCGCCGACGACTCCGGCCTTGAAGTTGACGCCATCTCCGGAGCTCCCGGTGTCCGTTCAGCCCGCTTCGCCGCCGATGCCGGCATGATTGACTCGCCCGACGCCAACGACAACACCGATGTCTGGAACAACATCGTTCTCCTCCAGCGCCTCGACGCCGTTCCGCCACCGCAGCGCACTGCCCGCTATCACTGTGTGCTTGTCGCCGCCCGTGACTGCCAGCCCGCACACATGGCCGACGGCACTGTCGAAGGCATGATCCTCAACGCCCCGCGCGGCACCGGAGGCTTCGGCTATGACCCCCTCTTCTATCTGCCAAAACTCGACCGCACCATGGCCGAAATCGATCTCCAGACCAAGCTCTCCTTCAGTCACCGAGGCCGAGCCCTCGCCGCTCTTCTTGCCCAACTGAATGTCTGATCCCCGTTGAGAGCGCACTCACCTTCATGCCCGGTACTCACAAAATTCAGTGCGCCTTCGCCCCGGAAACCCTCGACCGCATCAAATTCAGAGTGACATTGAAAGAACTCCGGTCACTCATCCTCTTTGCCTTCTCCATCCTCACCCTCGCCTACGGTCAGGCAAACGAGGGAACCCTTCGCCTGCGCGTAATCGACGCCACCGGCCATCCGATCGAAACACCGATTCAACTCAACAGTCACGGAAATCAATTCTCGAAGACCCTCACCACCGACTCCGACGGCACGCTCACCATCACTCATCTGCCCTTTGGCATGTACCACATCGACATTCAGCGCCCCGGCTTCGCCGCGATCTCCCAATCCGTTGAAATACGTTCCGCCGCGCCCATCAAACTCTCCCTTCAATTTGAGATCACTACGCTCACCGAATCCGTAACAGTGCATACGCCCGATACCCTTCTCTCCCCCGACGAGCCCGGCACCGTCAATATGCTCGGCACGCAGCAGATCAGAACCCGGCTCGGCTCCGTTCCCGGCCGCTCCCTGCAGGACCTCGTCAACACCCAGCCCGGCTGGCTTTACGAAGGAAG
The DNA here is from genome assembly GCF_049582745.1 of Occallatibacter sp. Classification (GTDB taxonomy): domain Bacteria; phylum Acidobacteriota; class Terriglobia; order Terriglobales; family Acidobacteriaceae; genus Telmatobacter. Next base: position 22,638 of record NZ_JBAUUO010000095.1, on the reverse strand, counting down.
CGCCGTCCTCCATCCCCGCGGATCGGAATACCAGACCCAATTCGTCATCGACGGCGTCCCGCTCACTGACAACCGCTCGCCCGGCTTCGGACCCGAAATCGATACCGACGAAATCCAGTCTCTCAACATCTACACCGCTGGAATCCCCGCCCAGTATGGCCGCAAAATGGGCGGCGTCATCGAAGTCGACACCACGCAGATTGCGCGGTCCGGCCTGCACGGTCGGCTCACACTCGACGGCGGCAGTTTCGCATCCGCTGGCGCATCTAGCCAGGCCCAATATTTGCGCGGCAAGAATTCCATCGGCGCCACCGCTTCCGGCAGCCGCACCGACCGCTACCTCAATCCGGTCGTTCCGCAGAATTTTTCCAACACCGGCACGCTCGGCGATTTCGCTCTCCACTACGAGCGCAATCAAACACCCAACGACAAGGCCACGGTCAGCCTTCGCCGCGAGTTCTCCCGCTACGACATTCCCAACGAATTCCTCCAGCAGTCCGCTGGCCAGCGCCAGACCGCCGCCAACGCCGAGACCATGGGCATCGCCTCCTGGCAGCACAACCTCTCCGATCGCACCTCCACCGACGCGCATGCAATGCTCCGCGACAAGACCACCCGTTTCAACTCCAACTCGAATTCCACCCCCATCGCAATCTCCCAGCACGACAACCTCCGCGAAGCCTACTTCAACTTCACCGCCACCTTCGATCGCGCCCAGCACGAGTGGAAAGCCGGCGTCGACTCCGACAACACCTTCCTGCGCGAGCCCCTCAATTACCTCATCACCAACCCCGCGCAATTCGACGCCGGAACCGCCCCATCCTTCGCGTTCACAGGCAGTCGTCCCGACCTCGAGCAGTCCGCGTTCCTCCAGGACACCATCCACCTCCATAACTCCACCATCGCTGCCGGCCTCCGCTGGGATCACTATCGGCTCCTTGTCAATCGCCAGGCCCTTGAGCCTCGCGTCGCGATCTCTCACTTCATCCCGGCCGCGCAACTCGTCCTTCACGCTTCCTACGATCGCGTCTTTCAAACCCCCGCCACCGGCAACATCCTGCTCTCCAGTTCGCCCCAGGTTGATTCCATCTCTCCCGCCAAATTCCTCCGTCTTCCCGTCAACCCATCCACCGGCGACTACTACGAACTCGGCGTCAGCAAGGAACTGGCCAACGAGCTCCGCATCGACACCAACTACTTCCGCCGCTTCCTTTTGAACTTCGCCGATGACAACCAGCTCCAGAACACCACCATCGCGTTCCCCATCGCCTTCCGCAAGGCCATCATCTATGGCTTCGAGGCCAAGCTTGAACTGCCCGGTTGGCGCGGCTTCAACGGCTTCGCCAGCTACTCCTTCCAGGTTGGCAACGTCTGGTTCCCCGTCAGCGGCGGACTCTTCCTCGGCTCTGACGCCTCCGATGCCGCATCCGCACTCACCGGACACGTCCCTAACTCGCAGGATCAGCGCAACACCTTTCGCGGCCGCATGCGCTACCAGATCAATCCCCGTCTCTGGTTCGCCGGCGGAGCTGAGTTCGACTCCGGCCTGCCCTTCGAATTCGAGGGCGACCCCAGCACTGTACTCGCCCAGTACGGTCCGCAGGTCCTCGCTCGTCTCAACTTCGATCGCGGACGCATCCTCCCCGCGTTGCTTCTCAATGCATCCGCCGGCGCAATCCTCCACCGCTCTGAGCGATTCACCACCACCCTCCAGGCCGACGGCGAAAACCTCAACAACACCCTCGATGTCCTCGATTTCGGCGGGCTCTTCTCCGGCAACGCCATCGGTCCTCCGCACAGTGCCTTTCTACGCGTTTCCACAACCTTCTAGTCATCCTGTCTCTAAAGTTCATAACGAAGAATCCGCTATCGTGTTCTATTTTCTGTTAACGGAGTTTCTTCATTGATTTGAAGGTGTGTCATTCTGAGCGAACGGGGCCCCGAACGTACCAGGGGCCCCGCAGAACGATAGCTCTGTGGGGTAGGTTCGGGGGTGGTGAGTCGAAGAATCTGCTTTTGTCCTTCCTGAGTTTCCAACGGACTTTGGAGACAGGACACCAGCGTTCACGTGTCCCACTTCGCAGCATCCCAAGCGCCCTGCTTTCATATCTCGAATACTTCGCAGCCACCGCGCTTGACGATCGTTATCTGCGTTACGAATAATGCAGTTGTAACTGCGCTATATACGCCGTCCCTCAATCTGATACCTCACCGCTCCGGAATCAGGACCGCCGAAGCACTTAGGAGCCACATCTCAATGGCAACTGTCCAAAATCCTGCTACGCCCAAGCTTCACGCCGGCGTGCAGCCGCTTCGTGCCGGTCAGGGAACCTCCTTCATCTGGCGCAAGCTGCATTCGCTCCTCGGCATCATCCCCATCGGAGCCTTCTTTCTTGAGCACCTGCTTTCCAACTTCGAAGCGCTCAAAGGCCCCATCGCCTACGGACAACAAGTCAAGTTCCTTAATTCCCTGCCTCTGGTCCGCGTGCTCGAATGGGTCTTCATCTTCCTGCCCATCCTCTATCACGGACTCTACGGCCTCTACATCTGGTTCCGCGGCAAGGCGAACGTGGTCTATTACCCGTGGGCAGGCAACTGGATGTATGTCGCGCAGCGCTACACGGGGATCATCGCCTTCCTCTACATCGGCCAGCACGTTCTGCGCCAACGCTTCATGGGCATCAGCCTCCCTGAGAATCCCGGAGCAGCCTTCGCCAAAGTCCAGCACGAACTCGCCAATCCCTTCATGCTCGCCGTCTATGTCATCGCCATGATCGCCATCTGCTGGCACTTCGCCTATGGCATCTGGCTCTTCGCCGCCAAGTGGGGCATCACTCCCGGCGAATTAGCACGCAAGCGCTTCGGCTACGCATGCGCAGCCTTCGGCGTCCTCCTGCTCGTCATGGGACTCGCCAGCATCTGGGCCTTCATCAGCCACAAATATCAAAACACCCCCGAAATCGTGCCGGTGGCAATCGTGCAAATGCACATGCCACCCGTGTTGTCGTAGCTCCGCCCTCAGTTCGCCGTGGTTGAGGAGTTGAAGATGTCCAACAATCCGCGCATCACCAGCAAGGAGTTCCAGACCTACGCAGGCGCAGCCCACAACGCCATCGTCACCCTCAGCCAGGCCGTCGCCAATTCAAGCCTCGATCCCGAACCGCAGCAACTCGTCAAAATTCGCGCTTCACAAATCAACGGCTGCGCCTTCTGCACTCAGCTGCACCTCAATGAAGCGCGTCACATGGGCATGACGGCCCCCAAGCTCGACCTCGTCGCCGTCTGGCGCGAAGGAGGCATCTTCTCCGATCGCGAAAAAGCTGCCCTCGCCTGGACCGAACTTCTCACCCGCCTCTCCGAGCATCACGTCTCCGACGAAGATTACGCTGCCGTCTCCGCACACTTCTCACCCGATGAGCTGGCGTGGCTCAGCGCTGCCGTCGCCGTCATCAACACATGGAATCGCATCGCCGCGCCGTTCCAGTACGCTCCGCCGATTCCGCGTCACACCATTCAACCCGCGCATGAACCAGCGCAGGTCTAGCAAAAGTTTTCTCCTGCGCATTTTGCAGGCACGTTGAAAGGACTCTAAAGCGAATGGCAGCACCCAGAATCATCGTGGTTGGCGGAGGCTTGGCCGGGCTCGCAGCAGTCATCAAAATCGCGGAAGCAGGCGGAAGCGTCGACCTCTTCTCCATCGTTCCCGTCAAGCGCTCCCACTCGGTCTGCGCTCAAGGCGGTATCAACGCTGCCAAAAATCTCAAGGGCGAAGGCGACACCACCGACAAACATTTCGACGACACCATCTATGGCGGCGACTTCCTCGCCAATCAAACGCCGGTCAAAGCCATGTGCGAGGCCGCCCCCGCCATCATCGATCTCCTCGATCGCATGGGCGTCCCTTTCAACCGCACCCCTGAAGGCCTTCTCGACTTCCGCCGTTTCGGTGGCACCCTCTATCACCGCACCGCCTTCGCAGGCGCAACCACAGGCCAGCAGCTTCTCTACGCGCTCGACGAACAAGTCCGCCGCCACGAGTCCGAAGGCAAAGTCAAAAAGTACGAGGGCTGGGAGTTCCTCTCCTCGATTATCGACTCAAAGGGCGTATGCCGCGGCATCACCGCGATGAATCTCCGCACCATGGAGCTGCGCGCCTTCGCTGCCGACGCGGTCATCCTCGCCACCGGCGGCGTCGGCGCCCTCTTCGGCAAAAGCACCAACTCAGTCGTCTGCACAGGCTCCGCGCAATCCGCTGTCTTCCAGCAGGGCGCCTTCTACGCCAACGGCGAATTCATCCAGGTCCATCCCACTTCCATTCCCGGCGAAGACAAGCTGCGCCTCATGTCTGAGTCAGCTCGCGGCGAAGGCGGCCGCGTCTGGGTTCCGCGCACTCCCGGCGACAAGCGCCCCATTAAGCAGATCCCCGAGTCCGATCGCTTCTACTTCCTCGAGGAGTGGTATCCGAAATACGGCAACCTCGTTCCCCGCGATGTCGCCACCCGCGCCATTCACAAAATCGTCTACGAGCACGGCCTCGGGATCGACGGCCAGCCCATGGTCTACCTCGACCTCACCCACATCGACGAAGAAACTCTCAACCGCAAGCTCGAAGGCATCCTCGAAATCTACGAGAAGTTCGTCGGCGATGATCCCCGCAAAGTCCCCATGAAGATCTTCCCCGGCATGCACTACACCATGGGCGGCCTCTGGGTCGACTTCAACCAGATGACCAACATCCCCGGCCTCTTCGCCGCTGGGGAATGCGAGTATCAATACCACGGCGCCAATCGCCTCGGCGCCAACTCCCTCGTCAGTTGCATCTTCGGCGGATTCATGGCCGGACCAAACGCCATCAACTACGCAAAAAACTTGCCTGCGATAGAAGGCGATGGCGGAGCCGCAGCCGAACTCGCCCGCCAGGCCGAGATGAACAAGCAGCTCCTCTCCAACGAGGGCACCGAGAATCCCTTCAAGCTCTGGCGCGAACTCGGCGTCACCATGACCGAGCACGCCACCGTAATCCGCTACAACAAGGGCCTCCAGCAAGCCGACGAAAAAATCGTCGAACTTCTCGACCGCTTCCAGAACGTCAACCTGAGCGACAAGAGCCACTGGGCCAACACCAGCTTTGCTTTTGCCCGCCAGCTCTACAACATGCTCGAGCTCTCACGCTGCGTTGTAAAAGGCGCGCTCGTTCGCGATGAATCGCGCGGCGCGCACTACAAACCAGACTTTCCAGATCGCAACGACGAAAAGTTTTTGAAAACCACCAAAGCCAGCTTCACCGGCAACCCTGAAGGTCCCCGTCTCGAATTCGAAGACGTGGACATTCAATACATCAAACCGCGTCCCCGTCGTTACGACGCCTCGAAGTAACAAGCCCTATCCTCGTGGCGCTGTCATCCTGAGCGCACGGGGCCCCAAACGCACTTCAGTTTGGGGGTGGTAAGCGAAGGATCTGCTTCTTTTTTTGGTTTTGTTTCAGGGCACGACCCAAGTTGTTCCGCACGCGCCAGAGGCGCAAAGTTAGTTAGCCCCGCGCTTCAGCGCGGGGATGTTTGAGCAATACTCAAGCGCACGGGGCCCCAAACGTTGTTCGGTTTGGGGGTGGTAAACGAAGGATTTGCTTCAAGTTGTTCCGCACGCGCCAGAGGCGCAAAGTTAGTTAGCCCCGCGCTTCAGCGTGGGGATGTTTGAGCAATACTCATCCAGTCCCGTAGGGACGATATTTTGAACCGGCACAACGTCTGAAGCGCGGGACGAGCAACCAAACTGAGGAAACGCCAAACCATGGCAACCAAAACCGTAAAATTCGAAATCAAGCGCCAGGCCAGCCCCGACACACCATCCACCTGGGAAAACTTCGAGCTCGAATGGCGTCCCGGCATGAACGTCATCTCCGCCATGATGGAAATCGCCGCCAACCCCGTCACCGCCGACGGCAAGGGCACCACGCCTATCACCTACGACTCGAACTGCCTCGAAGAAATCTGCGGCTCCTGCGCCATGCGCATCAACGGAAAGGCCCGTATGGCCTGCTCCGCCCTCGTCGACAATCTCGAACAGCCCATCAAGATCGAGCCCCTCTCCAAGTTCCCTCTCGTACGCGATCTCCAGGTCGACCGCTCCGTCCTCTTTGAAAACCTGATGCGCGTCAGAGCCTGGGTACCCGTCGACGGCACTTACGATTTAGGTGCAGGCCCCCGCGTCTTCCCCCAGCAGCAGGAAGCCAATTACCCGCTCTCCAACTGCATCTCCTGCACCTGCTGCATGGAAGTCTGCCCGCAGTTCAACGAGGAGACAGGCTTCGTTGGCGCCGCCACCATCGCCCAGGTCAAGCTCTTCAACAATCACCCCACAGGACAAGTCTTCAAAGAAGAACGTCTCCGCGCCCTCGCCGGCGATGGCGGAATCCAGGAGTGCGGCTTCGCGCAAAACTGCGTCGAGGCATGCCCCAAGCAGATCCCCCTCACCAACGCCATCTCCGACATCAGCCGCGACGTCCTTATCCAAAAGGCCAAAGACTTCCTCCGCGGCTGAGTTCGCCCCACGCTGAAGCGCAGTGATTGCCAGCCCCGTGCCAAAGCCCGCGCCGTAGGCGCAGTGGTTGCTAGCCCCGCGCTTCAGCGTGGGGTAACGTAGCCATTTTTCCGGAGTCCCGTAGGGACGGCGAGACCAAGTATTCTCTGGTCGATGATCGTTTCCACCCATACAGACGGCGCCAAGATGAGGGTTCCCAAGCCTGCGCTGAGCTTGCGGAAGGACCCCTCGCTTTTTGGGACCGGGATATCGAAATGAACTCGGGCCGGTTACAGCTACAAAAATGCCAAGCCCTTCTCAAAAAACATTCCTCTAACTAACTCATTCCAAAAGAAAAAATCTCCTCGATGTTTTGCATGGAATTTCGCCCGTTTGGCGCACAATGAAACCTGCATGGGATCGAGGAGAAGCCATACCCTCGCACGTGACGCCGGGTAGGCTCAAAGTCCTTTATTAAGAATACTCTACGACTAAGTTCAATCGGAAGAAGGCTTTGCAGAGAACTTTGTCCGTAAGCCGATGAAAACAGCGACTTTCTCTAAAAGAGTGCGGAGGGGGGAGGGGGGTCCTCACATCCCCGCGTAGAAGCCAGCCATCCAACTCTGCAGCAACCCCGGCAGGCACCCCAGCACCACCACCGCCAGCGCTGTCACCACCAGCACGCCCATCGTCACCGCGTTCGCCTTCACCGGCGTCTCATCCACCGCCGGCATCACAAACACCCGCTTCAGAACCTGCAGGTAATAGTAGAGCGACACCGCGCTCATCGCCACCGCCAGCGCCACCATCCCCAGCCCCGCTCCGGCCGGATACACACGCAAAACCGCCGCAAACAAATTGAACTTCGCCCAGAACCCCACCAGAGGCGGAATCCCCGCCAGCGAAAGGAACAACACCAACATGACCGCCGCCAGCAACCGGTTGCGCTTCACCAACCCCAGGAACGCATCCATCCGATCGCTGCCCCCCGCGCGCTCCACCACCGCCACCGCGCCGAACGCCCCAATCGTCGTCAACCCATACGTGAGGATGTAATACAGAATGGCCTGCGCACTCTGCGACGAATACGAGAAAAACGCCAGACCAAGCAAAATATATCCGGCGTGCGCAATCGCCGAATACGCCAGCAACCGCCGCACACTCGTCTGCCCCAGCGCCGCCAGGTTTCCCAGCACCATCGACGCCAGAGCCAGCACAATCAGGATCTCATTCCATGCGTTCCGAAAGCCAAGATAAACCGGTCCCGGCTGCGAATGAAATCCAACGGAAACATAAACCCGGCCATGCATTCCGTCGAACAGATGCAATGCCGCCGTACTTATCCCGATCAACAGCGCAAAACTCGCCACCTTCGACACCGAAGCGATAAACGCCGCCGCCGGTGCAGGCGCGCCTTCATACGTGTCCGGCGCCCACAAATGAAAAGGCACCGCCGCCACCTTGAATCCAAGCCCCGCCGCAATCATCACCAGCGCCACGTACAGCAGCGGCGCCATCTCAGCCGCGTGCGGCCGATAAAGACCCAGCAGCATCCGATGAAGATTTGTCGATCCCGACAGGCCGTAAAGATAGCTGAACCCGAAAAGCAAAAACGCCGCCGACATCCCGCCGAAGAGGTAATACTTGATCGCCGCCTCGGCACTCTTGCCCGACTTCTTAGCAAACGCCGTCAGAATGTACAAGCCCAGGCTCAGCAACTCGAGCCCCACGAAGATAACCAGCAAATCCTGCGCCGCCGAAATGAGCAACCCGCCCGTCGCCGCCATCAGCACCACAGCAACATACTCGCCGACGTGCTGCGTGAAATCCGCGCCGACCAGAAGAAATAGAGTCAGCACTGTCAGCGTCAGAATCCCAACCTGCGCGATCGACGTGTATCCGCCCGCGCTCAACATCACGTCCACGCTACCCGGATACTTCAATCCACCGAACGCCTGGAACGGCAGCGCCAGCAACGCCGCTCCGCATCCAATCACACCTAGCAGCACGGCCGACATCACGCGCGTCTGCAGTGCCGCCTTGCGCAGAAAAGCAAGGTCCACCACCAGCACCAGCAATGAAGCAATTTCCAGCGCCGTCTCCGGCAGCGTCACGCGAAAGAGGTCTGCGTAGTTCATTGCATCCCTCCCGCAAGCAGCGCCTTCACCGCCGGTTCAATCGAATCCAGCAAAATCTTCGGATACACTCCGACAATCACCGTAGCCGCCATCAGCAGCGCCGTCCCTGCAATCTCGGGCCACGTAATCGCCTCAAACTTCAGCCAGCCTTCCTTCGGATGCTCTTCCGGCGTCGGCAGCCTGTCGCTGAAGAACGCCTTCTGCAGCGCGCGCCAGGTATACGCAACCCCCACCACGATCCCGACTCCGGCCGCAGCCGTCCACCACGGCTTCGCAATCCACGCTCCCACCAGCACCTGCAGCTCCGCCACAAATCCTGAGGACCCCGGCAGCCCCATCGACGCCATGCCCGCAATCACAAACGCCCACGCCGCAAACGGCATTCGCTTGCCAAGATGCATCGTTTCCAGTTCCGCCAGTTGCCGTGTGTGCGTTCGCTCATACACAATGCGCCCTACAATCGCGAACAGCAGTCCCGCAATCACGCCATGCGAAAACATCTGCAGCACGGCGCCCGTCACGCCGATCTGCTTCAGCGTCACCAGCCCCAGCAAAACAAATCCCATGTGGCTCACGCTGGAGTAGCCGATGACAAACTTGAAGTCCGTCTGCGCCAGCGCCACCAGCGCGCCATACACAATCCCAATCACCGCCAGGATCGCAAACACATCGCGCCACGACCCGATCCCCCCAAACGAAAATCCCCACGGATCCATCCCATGCGGAAACAATCCGATCGCCACGCGCAAACACCCGTATGCGCCCAGCTTCATCACCACACCCGCCAGCAGCATTGAAGCCGCCGTCGGCGCAGCCACGTGACCAGTAGGAGCCCATGTGTGAAACGGCCACAAGCCCGCAAGAATCCCAAAGCCGACAAACACCATCGGAAACAGCCACATCTGCTCGCTCACCGGCAAATTCGCATTCGCCAGCGCAACCAGTCCCGTCGAGTGGCTACCCGACATCGCATACGCCGCCAGCAGCCCGATCAACACCATCGCCGATCCCACAAACGAATACAGCGCCAGCTTCATCGCCGCGTATTCGCGCCGCGTCGATCCCCAGATCGCAATCAAAAAGTACTTCGGCACAATGGCGATCTCGTAAAACACAAACAGCAGGAAAAGATCAAAGCTCAGAAACACGCCATACACGCCGCCGATCAGCGCAAGGAAGAACGCAAAGAACTCATTCGTGCGTACCTCAATGTTCCAACTGAACAGCACGCCCGCCACCGCGGCCAATCCAGTCAGCAGCACCAGCACACGACTGATTCCGTCCGCGGCCAGCGTGAAGCGAATGCCCATCGACGCCACCCACGGCGCATCGATCAGCGTCACGCGTCCCTGACCTGCACCAGCCGCAAACCCGGCAATCGCAATCGCAAATCCCGTCACCGAAACGGCAAGCGCGAACCAACGAGCTAACGCCGCATTGCCCTTCGGCAGCAGCGCCAGCACCAGCGCACCGGCAAACGAGATGTAAATCGTCCAAGCCAACATCAGTCTTAAAATCTCCAATGCGCCAACAGATATTGCACCGTCGGATTCACATGTCCCACGATCAACGGCGGCACCACGCCAAGCAAAAACATCAATCCGATCACCGGCGCCATTCCCAGCCGCTCCCCGGCATGCAGATCAGGAAACTCCGCCCACCGTTCCGGCACAGGCCCGGTGAATACCTTCTGAATCACCGTCAAAATCACAGCTGCCGTCACGAGCAGTCCAAGCACCGAAAACGTCGCGGCCACCCATGACAGCGCAAACACTCCGCGGAATATGAGGAACTCGCCCACAAATCCATTCAGCCCCGGCAGCCCCAGCGAAGAGAACAGCGCAATCCCCATCAACCCAGCAAACACCGGAGCCGGCTTCCGCAATCCGCCAAAGTCGTCAATGCCACGAAGCCCACCGCTGCGAAACTGAATCATCGCAATAAACCAGAACAGTGCCGCCGCCGTCAGTCCGTGATTGAACATCTGCAGAATCACGCCATTCAGCGCAATCGCCTGGCTCGTGCCAACTGCAACTGTCGCACCACCCGGCACCGCGATTGCAAAAATTCCAAGCAAACAATACCCCAAGTGATTCACAGACGAGTACGCGAGCACGCGCTTCAAATCCTTCTGCGCCGCCGCGGCCCACGCACCCATCACCACTGTGATCACCGCCAGTACCAGCAACGGCGTTCTGATCTCCGCGATCTGCGCCCCGAAAAGCGGCAACGCAATCCGCAGCAAACCATACACGCCCATCTTCGACATCGCGCCCGTCAGCAGCATCGTCACCGGCGAAGGCGCCTCAGCGTACGCCGCCGGCAGCCACGTGTGGAACGGAGCCATCGGCACCTTGACCGCGAAGCCCGCCAGCACTCCAATTGCCAGCCACATCATCACCGGGCCTAAATGAGCGGTAACCTGCGCCTGCAGTGAGCCATCCGCAGCCATCGCCGCCAACTGGCCAAACTCCATCGATCCGGTGGAATAAAAAACGGCAAGGAAACTCAGCAGCAGCGCGACGCTTCCCGCCATCGTGTACACAAAAAACTGCGTCGCCGCCGGCCCGCGCTTCGGCCCTCCCCAAAGCTTGATCAGGAAGAACGCCGGTATCAGGCTCAGTTCCCAGAACAAAAACCAGTGAAAGAAATTAAGCGCCGTAAACGACCCGAACAGCCCCGCTTCCAACAGCAGAAGCAGCGCGAAAAAGAACCCAGGCTCGTGGTGCACGCGATGCGCCGCATCCACGCTCATCAGCGTCACCAGTGCCGAAAGCACCAGCATCAGCGCTCCCAGCCCATCGACTCCAAGGTGATACTGAATCCCCAGCGAAGGCACCCAGTTCGTATGCAGCTCCTCGAGCCCAATCGATCCATCACCGGGCAGGTGCAACCAGATCGCCAGCGACAACGCGAATGCAAGTGCGCCTGTTACCTGCGCCACACCACGCGCATGCTTGCCAGAGAAAAGAGCGATCGCCGCGCCGATGACCGGCAGCACCGTGATAATCGTAAGCCACGGAATTCCGTTTGCCATTGCGTTCATGAGCGGCCGCTCCAGATCAGGATCGCGGCCAGCACCACCACCGCCAGCGCCAGCAGCCGCAGATACATCTGCCCGCGTCCGGTCTGAACGCGCGCCAGCAGCCCGCCTCCCGTTGCAATCTCTTCGCAGCCCTTGTCAAAGCCTCCGTCCACCACATTCGTGTCGAGGAAGCGATTCGCTTGCGCCCATCCGCGAAACACCAGCGCTACGCCGGCAACGATCCCACCCCAAACACGCCGATCCAGCCAGTCCGCCACCCTCGCCCACCATGCATAAAACGCAATCACCGTCGCGCCGTACAACTCATCGATATAGAACTTGTCGCGCAGCACAGCCCACACTGGCGGCATCGCCTTCTCCAGCGCATCGGGCTCTTCGGCCGCCGGCGATTTGGCGCCATAGATCCACCAGCCCAACAAGAGTCCCGCGATTACCACCACCGACGATGTCAGCATCAACATCCCTAGCCCTGGTTCATCGAACCCTGCCCAACCAAACGTGGCCGCGTTCCCGTTGAGAAACCCCTTGAACCACGGCCACGCCGGCGTTCCAATCGCACCCAGCGTCACCGCAAAAAATGCCAGAATCGCCAGCGGCATCGTCATCACCCGAGGACTCTCATGCGCATGCCCATGCCCGCGCCACGTCCCAAAGAAGACGTAACTCACCTGCCGCGTCATGTAAAACGCCGTCAGCAGCGCGCCAAACACCAGCATGTAAAACGGAGCCTTCGCCACGCTCCAGTGCTGCGCCGCTTCAAGAATTCCGTCCTTGCTCCAGAAGCCCGAGAAGAAAAGCGGAAATCCGCACAACGCCAGCGTGCCGATTGCATACGTCCAAAACGTCAGCTGCATTGCGGGCTTTAGGCCGCCCATCTTCCGAATGTCCTGCTCTTCGTGAGCTCCATGAATCACCGAGCCCGCGCCCATGAACAGCAGCGCTTTGAAGAACGCATGCGTGATCAGGTGGAACATGCCCACCGCCACGCCGCCCACGCCAAGCCCAGCCATCATGTAGCCCAACTGCGACACGGTCGAGTAAGCCAGGATCCGCTTGATGTCGTTCTGCGCAACGGCAATCAGTGCAGCAAACACAGCCGTCGAAGCACCAACCCACGTCACCACCGTCAGCGACGTTGTTGTTCCACCCGCCGGCATTCCCGCCGCCATAAGCGGATAAACGCGGGCCATAAGATAAACACCCGCAGCCACCATCGTCGCCGCATGAATCAACGCCGACACCGGCGTAGGACCTTCCATCGCATCCGGCAGCCAAACGTGTAACGGAACTTGTCCGCTCTTCCCTACCGCTCCCGCAAAGATCAGCAGCCCGATCGCACCTGCCGCCGTCAACCCCCACGCCGAGTGGTGCACCAGCAGTCCACCCAGCGCCAGCGACTCCATCGATCCCGCACCATGGTCATAGAACAGCAGGGTTCCTGTTTGCGCGAACAACCACACAATTCCCAGCAGGAAAAACACATCGCCCACGCGCGTGGTCAAAAACGCCTTCTTCGCCGCTGCAGCCGCCGAAGGCTTCTGATACCAGAACCCGATCAGCAGATATGATGTGAGCCCGACGAGTTCCCAGCACATGAACAGCAGCAGAATACTGTTCGCAATCACCACGCCCAGCATCGCACCCGCAAAGAGACTCAGGAAGCAGAAGAAGCGAGTGTAGTTCTCATCGTGCTCCATGTAGCCGGTCGAGTAGATAAAGATCAGCAGCCCGACAACCGTGACCATCACCAGCATCACCGCCGCCAGCGGATCGAGCACCCATCCCAGTTCCAGCGAAGTCGTGCCCACCTGGATCCAGCTGAAGTTCACTACCTCGCGCACGGCATATCCATGCGACCACCCGCTTACCACATGTCCGAACGCCGCCAGTGCCAGAAGCAGCGAAAAGCCCAGCGATCCGATCGCGAGCCCCGACGACAGTTTCCGCATCGGCTGCTTCAGCAGCGCAATCACGCCGGCCGCCAACACCGGCAACGCCGGCACCAGCCACAGCCACTGCGCAATTCCGCTCGCCGCAAGTTGCGGAGTGAACGCCAATCCTTCTTGCATCACTCCGTCACCCTTTCATCCCGTTCATCTGGTCAAGGTCCGTCGTCTTCGCGTGGCGATAAATCGAAATCACCAGTCCCAATCCCACTGCTGCCTCTGCCGCGGCCACCGCAATCGAAAAAATCGCAAACATCATTCCCGTAAGCATTTCCGGATGCGGCCCATAGCGCCAGAACGCAATCAGATTCAAATTCGCCGCGTTCAGCATCAGCTCAATCCCGATCAGCACCATGATCGCGTTTCGCCGAGTCAGCGCGCCTGCCAATCCGATCGCGAAGATCAGCGCAGCCACCAGCAAATATCCGGTCAACGGCGTCGCCATCACTTCGTTCTCATTTTCTCGTGCATGGCCACAATCACCGCGCCAAGCAGCGCCGCTGTCAGTAGTGCCGCCACAATCTCGAGCGGCAACACGTACCGACCCATCAGTGCCTGCCCGATTTCATTCACTGTCACCTGCGGAGCAGCGGCTTCATTCGGCAACCATGGCCCTGCCCGCAGCACAGCCCAGGCCAGAACTGCAAACACGGCCGCCGCGATCGCCAGGCCTACAAGCCACGTCTTCGAGAAGACACCGTCCCTTGGCAGTTCCGACGCACGCGTCAACAAAATCGCGAACACCACAAGGATCGCAACCGCGCCCACATACACAAGAATCTGCGCAAACCCCACGAACTCCGCATCGAGCCGCAGAAAGAGGAAGGCAATTCCAAGAAACGACAGCGTCAGCGCCAGCGCGCAATGAACCAGGTTCTTTAGCAGCATAGCTGCCAGTGCACCACCCACGGCCAGCGCCGATATCAGATAGAAGATCAATCCCACCGCCAGCCGCTCCTTTCTCCCTGGGTGCCCAAGGTTTCGCTTTTGAGATCTGGGAGAATCCGAGTGCCCCATTCATGCGCGCACTTTGCGCATGAGTGGGAAACCACGAACCCACCCCTGCCCCTAGTCCGCATAACGATATGTTCTCGGCCCGAAGTGCTTCTTCCGCATCTCGGCATTCCCCATCACCACGTAAGCCAGCACCAACAGCGCCGAGCAAACCACCCAGCGCAGCCAACCCTCGCCCATAAAACGCCACAGCGCTGCGACAAACAGATTCAGCAGGCACATCGGCAGAACAAACTTCCACGCAAAATTCATCAGTTGATCCTGCCTGAGTCGCGGCAGTGTTCCCCGCAACCAGATGAACACGCAGATCCAGATTTCGACCTTACCAAAAAACCAGATCCACGACGGAACCCAGGCCAGGAACGAGAACGGCGCCGACCATCCTCCCAAGAAAAGAGTCGTGCCCAGTCCAGCCACAGCAAACATCTCCACGTACTCACCCAGGAAGAACAGCGCGAACTTGAAGCCCGAATACTCCGTGAAGTACCCTGCCACCAGCTCCGACTCGCCCTCCGGCAAATCGAATGGCGAGCGATTCGTCTCCGCAGTTGACGCGATCGCGAAAATCAGGAAACCCGCCAGGCCCCACGGAGTGAAGACGAACCAGTGAGGAAAGATGCCCGTGAAGTGGTTCTGTACTTCCACCATCTGCACCAGCGAGAGCGACCCCGTCATCATCACGATCACCACGCCCGACAGCAGCAGCGGCACCTCGTAGCTGATCATCTGCGCCACTGCGCGCATCGCGCCCAGCAGCGAATACTTGTTGCGGCTCGACCACCCCGCCATGAAGACCGACAGTTCCGTCGTCGCGCCCATCGCGAAAAAAAACAGCAGGCTTGCGTCCAGATTTACAAGCACCATGTTGCGGCCCATGGGCATCACCGCGAACATCATAAAGACCGCGACTACCAGCACTACCGGCGCCAGAAAATGCACGACCGCATCCGCATTCAACGGCACAATATCTTCCTTGGTCAGCGACTTGATGCCGTCCGCAACCGGCTGCAAAATTCCAAACGGACCTACGCGATTCGGGCCGTACCGATTCTGCATGCGGCCCAACCCCTTGCGCTCCATCAACACCGCGAGCGCAAATAGCGCGGGATACAGACAGACAATACACACCACGCTCAGAATCACGCCGACCGGCGCCTGCCATCCGCCAGGCAGGTATCCGAGAATCCAGTGCAACAGCAAAACGAACATCTGGTCGAGCCTGTCGATCATGCTTTCGGCTCTCCTTCACTCGGCTTCTGCGCTGGTGCCGCAGCGGGATTGCCCGGCGTCGCTCCAGCCGCAGCAGCCGTACTCGATGCCACAGCTGCCTTTGCCGCGGCCGCTTCCGCCGCTGCCTTCGCCTTCGCCTCTGCCTTTGCCTTCTCCTCAGCCAGTCGCGCATCCACCTCCGCCGCTTCGGTCGGATGAATCTTGTGGTAGTACTCGTTCGATTTCGCAAGCTCCTTGCGATCGAGCAGCAGCCCGCCAAAGCGGTCATCGGTGCTCAGTTCGAAATCCGTGTCCATCTTGATAGCTTCAAACGGACACACCTCGACGCAAATCTGGCAGCTCATGCACACTGAAATATCGATATCGAACTTGGCCGGGTAAATCTGCGGCTTCCCCACGTAGTCCGGCTTCTTGTCCTTGCTCTTTTCGATATAGATACACTTCGGCGGGCACTCTTTCTCGCAGATCTGGCAGGCTACGCATCGCAGCCCTGCCTCCCACTCCGGACCGTCAAATACGAGAAACGGAAATACGCGTGTGGCCTCGAACACAGGAGCCCGCTCTTCCGGGTACTGCACCGTCGTCAGCCGATCTTTTGAGACATAGCTCCCGGCAAAATTCCTCGCCGTCTCCGCCAGCCCCTTCAGAATCCCTTCACCCAGCAATTCAATCCTCCAGTTCAGAGTTCTAAGTTCCGAGTTCAAAGTTCCGAGCGCCACCGCACAATCAGGAACAGTGAACTACGAACTAAGAACTGTGAACTCTTACCTGTCAACTTCTCCAAGAACAATATCCACGCTTCCAAATATCAGCACGACATCTGCCACGTTCGCGCCGAGGGCCATGTCTTCCAGCACTGTCAGATTGATCAGGCTCGGCGGCCGCACCCGGTAACGATATGGGTTCGGGCTCCCATCGCTGATCAGATAAAATCCCAGCTCGCCCTTCGGCGCTTCAATCCGGCCATACGCTTCGCCCGCCTTCGGCCTGAATCCGCGAATCTTCGCCTTCGGATCCATCACAGGACCACTTGGAATCTCCTTCAGTGCCTGATCCAGAATCCCCAGCGATTCGCGAATCTCCAGCATGCGAATCATGTAGCGGTCATAAATGTCCCCATGATCGCCAAGCGGAACGCGGAACTTGAACCGGTCGTAGATCCCGTAGTGATCCACCTTGCGTATGTCGTAGTCCACACCCGATGCCCGCAGCATTGGACCCGTCACACCCGCATTCACCGCCAGCTCCGGCCGCAGAATACCCGTTCCCTGCGTGCGCGCCATCAGAATTTCATTGGTCTGCAGAAATGCTTCAAACTCATCGACAAATGCCGGCAGCGCCGCTACCACCTTGCGCGTCGCATCCAGCCACACGTCCGACGCGTCCACGCGGCAGCCGCCAAAGCGCATGTAGTTGCACATCATCCGCGACCCGGTCAGCGCTTCAAACAAATCCAGTATCTTTTCCCGCTCGCGAAACGCATACATCAGCGGCGTGCCGCTAGCACCCATTTCCTGCAAAAGGAATCCGATCGCCGAGGCGTGATTCTGCACCCGCGTCAGCTCGGCCAGAATTACCCGCAGATACTCGGCGCGCTCCGGTACTGCCTGTCCCACCAGCTTCTCGACTGCCAACGCATACGCCCAGTTGTTCGTCAGGGGGCAAATATAGTCCAGGCGATCCGTGTACGGCATCGATGCCAGGTAGCTCTGGCCTTCGCCCAGTTTTTCGTGATTGCGATGCAGATAGCCGAAGACTGGTTTCAGCCTCACCACGCGCTCGCCATCCAGCGCAAGGTCCATCCTGAAGACGCCATGCGTTGAAGGATGATGCGGCCCCATCGCAAGCTCGAGCAACTCGCTCTCGCGGTCCGTCTCAATCACCGGCGGCCGGTTCCACCCCTCCACCTTCTCCGTCTTGATTTCCGCTGCACCCATCAACGCGCGTCCTATTCCCTGTTCCCTAATCCCTGTTCTCTGTTTCTATGTTCTTGCGCCCTCTTCAGCACGTCATCATGCGCCGTCGGCTCGTACTCGAAATCACCCGGCTCCACATAATCCCTGCGCATCGGATGATCCTTGAACTCATCCCACATCAGGATCCGGCGTAAATCCGGATGCCCCCTGAACACAACGCCGAACAGATCGAATACCTCGCGCTCTTGAAACTCCGCCGATCGCCACACCGGTGTGAACGACGGCAACTCCACTTTGTCCAAACGGTTCTCCGTGCGCATCCTTAGCACAAGCGGTCCATGCTTCTTCGCCATCGAGAACAGGTGATACACAACTTCGAGATACCCCGGTTGCACATGCTTCCGAGTCTCTTCAACCGTCTCGTCCACCATCTGGACCTGTCCCGGTTCTCCGCCCTCCACAGGCTTTGAAACCCGCCGTGTCACTTTAACTTTCTCGGCGATCTCCTTGTCCGGCCAGTCCACACCCGTCACGTTTGAAAGAAAATCGAGCGCCAGATCTACGTCATCCCGCAGAAACGTCGCCACGGCAGTCGCGCTATCCGGTTTCAATCGAAGCGAGTGCTGCGCGCTGGGTCCGGGATTCGGCACAATCTCCACCCCGGCTCCTGGAACCGCCGCCTCAATCGCCGCCTTAATCTCCTCAACCGTCTTCACGATTCCCTGTCCACTGTTCCCTGTTTCACTTGTTCACTTCTTCACTTGTTTGCTTCTTCACTTCTTCACTCATTCACAGCTGTCCACTGTCCACTGTTCACTGCCGTCATTGAATAATCGTCGGTACCGTCCACACGTTCTTGTTCGCCGCCGGTTCCAGATCGTGCTCACCCTGGTTCGGAACGGGAAACTCTCCCGGCGCATCCGGGTCCAGATGCCGCGGACGACCCTCGCCTGTCAAAGGCTGCGCATCAATCTTCTTCTGCAGCGTGATGAACGCATGCAACAGCGCCTCCGGACGCGGTGGGCATCCCGGAATGTGCACGTCCACGGGAATGTACCGATCAATCCCCTTCAGCACGTTGTATCCCTGTTTGAACGGGCCCCCGGAAATCGCGCATGCGCCCATCGCAATCACATACCGTGGCTCGGCCATCTGGTTGTACAGCCGAACCACCTGCGGAGCCATTTTCTTGGTGACCGTGCCCGAGATGATCATCATGTCCGCCTGCCGCGGCGATGGCCGGAATACCTCCGCGCCAAACCGCGCCAGGTCGTAGCGCGCCATCGTCGTCGCAATCATTTCGATCGCACAGCACGCCAGGCCGAATTGCATCGGCCAGATTGAGCTGCGGCGACCCCAGTTATAGAGCTCCTCAATGGTCGTAACGAAGACGCCCTGCTTCCCCAGTTCGATCTTCAGATCCTGATCTACCGCCATGATTCGCTACGCTCCGATGAACAAGCAAGAGAGTGAAAAAGTGAATGAGAGTGAACAAGCAGACCTCTTTTCGCTCCCGCGTCCAGCCGTTCGATTTACTCATTCACTCATTCACGTCTTCACTTCCTCAAGCCCACGTCAACACGCCCTTGGCCCAAGCCCAGGCCAATCCCTCAATCAGTAGCAGCACAAACACCAGCATCGAAATGCATGCCGCTACACCCAGACCCGAAAACGCTACCGCAAACGGCAGCAGAAACACCGCTTCCACATCGAAAATCAGAAAAATGATCGCGTAAAGGTAATAGGCCGAGTGAAACCGCACCCAGGCATCACCTTTCGACTCCAGCCCACACTCGTAGATTGCATTCTTGATCCTGTTGGGCTTGGCCGGCGAAAACACCCTCTGCCACAGCCACGCAAGACCCAACGGAGCCAGCCCGAACCCGAGCGCGGCAACGAACAATACTGCGAGAGAGAAATAAGGACTCGATGCCATCTAGAAATTAATGATCTTACTCATCAACCGTACCAGTTTCGGCCCCGATTTGGCTAAGACGATGTGCGCTATGTCACCCGTCCAACGTCGATATACGCCCGTTCATCCCACTCTATGAACCGCTCACTGCAGACAACAAAAACGGCTGCAGTCAGACCGCTGCTCTTCTGTAATTGATGGTTCACGCGGACCAGCCGCCCTCATGTTGATCGCATAGCGCTCTCCACCCTTCGGTGGTAGACAGCCCAACCCCCACCCCTGCTACTGTTCAACTGTCCCCCGCAGCTTCCTCATCCACCTGCGGAGGCACCAAACATTCGTACGGGAGTCGCTTCAGAGATGCTCAAATCCTTGCCGCGTCGCTGGGCCATCATGGTTGTCCTCCTCGCCCTGCTTCTCACGGCTAACTTCTCAGTCCGCGCGGCCACTGACCCCATTGCTCCTGCTAGCCCGGTTCCCGCCTCCAGCACCTCTGCGCTGCCACCCGCCGCCTACACCGCCAACATCCACGTCACCGGCACCACCACCCAGTATCACGACTCCGTCTCCAGCCGCTACAACTACGCCTTCGGCAAGGAATCCCCCTTCCTGCCATCGAACGCCATGACCGCCAACGGTCAGTTCATCAATCCGCGCAGCGTACTCACGGCCGAATACTGCGGCCGGTGCCATCAGGAGGCCTACCACCAGTGGCGCCAGTCTGTTCACTCCAACAGTTTTCGCCAGCCCTGGTACCTGAAGAACGTCAACATGCTCATCGATGAGAAGGGCGTCCAGTTCTCGCGCCACTGCGAAGGTTGCCATAATCCCATCGCGCTCTTCTCCGGCGACCTCTCCCAGGGCATGCCCAAGAAACGTCCTTTCGAGCAGGAAGGCGTCACCTGCTCCGTCTGCCACGCCATCCAGTCGACTGACACCACTGGAACCGGCAGCTACGTCATGGGCATCCCGGCCGTCCTCGTCGACGAAAAAGGCGCGCCCATCACACGCCCTGTCTCCGATTCCGAGATCCTCGCCCACCTCGATCGCCACAAACAGGCCGTGATGCGCCCGCTCCTCGAGACTGCGGAATTCTGCGCCGCCTGCCACAAGGCCACCATCACCCGCTCGCTCGACGACTACAAGTTCCTCCGCGCCTTCACCGTCTACGACGAGTGGCAGGGCGCCAGCTTCACCAAACAGTCGCCCCTCCCCTTCTACGGCAAAGACACCGTCTCCACCTGCCAGACTTGCCACATGCCGCGCCAACCTCTGGCCGCCAACGCACAGGACGCGGGCGCCAAGGACGGAACCCTGGTCTCCCATCGCTGGCTGGGCGGCAACAGTCTCAACGCTGCCTACTACAAATTCGACGAGCAGTCTCAGAAACTCGTCGACTTCCTCAAAAACGGCATCGACGGCAAAGGCGTCCTCAACGTCGATATCTTCGCGCTGGAGAAGGAATCCCCTGCATCGAGTGAAGACACCACTGCGATCACGCAAATCGCTCCGTTAGGCCTGACCAATTTCTCGCTTTCTCCCAACAACATACTCATCGCCGACGTCGTCATCCAGAACAAGGGCATCGGCCATTCCTACATCCCCGAGCAGCGCGACTTTTACGAATCATGGGTCGCCTTCTCCGTCAAAGACAGCTCCGGCAAAGTTCTCGCTGAATCCGGATTCATTCAGCCCGATGGCAACCTCGATCCCTCCGCTCACTCGTTCACCAATCGCCTCATCAACATCAAAGGTGAACTGAATGCGCTCCACGAGATCTGGCACAACCGCGTGCTGGCTTACAACAACACCATCCAGTCCGGCCGCTCGCAGCTACTCCGCTACCGATTCCGCCTGCCCAAGGCCGCATCCGGAGCCGTCACCATCACCGCCACCGTAAAGTACCGCCGCTTCAATCAGCACTTCATCGACTTCGCAATAACGCAGACGGGCCTGAAAGAGCCGAAGCCCTATCCACAGCCCATCCTCGAGATCGCCACCGAATCCCGCACCCTGAACATCGGCGACAATTCTCCCTCCCCCCCGCTGCCTGGCGAGAATCCCCAATGGATGCGCTGGAATAACTACGGCATCGCCCTCCTCGACGCCTTCCAGTACGAAGCCGCCGTCCAGGCCTTCCAGCACGTCGCCGACCTCCGCCCCGGCTACGCCGACGCCTACACCAACATGGCGATTGTCGAAATCTCCTGGGAGCGCTACAACGACGCCAAGCCACATCTCGCTAAGGCCCTGTCGCTGCTCCCCGGCGATCCCCGCGCCCTCTACTATCGCGCCATCGTCGAGCGCAACGCCGGCCAAATCAGCGAAGCCGTCACCGACCTTCAGGCCATGCTCCAAAAATATCCGTTAGCCAAAGACGGACTTCGCGAACTCGGCTTCAGCTACTTCCAGCAGCACGACTACGCCAAGGCCCGCGACGAATACGAAAAGCTCCAGGCCATCGATCCCGATGATCTAGCTGCGCACTATCAGCTGGCCATTCTCTACCGCCGCCTCGGCGAAAAACAAAAGGCCGCTATCGAGTCAGCCAAATTTGCCGACCAGAAAGACGACCCCACCGCCAGCACCTACGCCCTGGAATTCCTCCGCAAACATCCCGAAGTCGCCAGCGAATCCGTTGTATGGCACACCCACGACTTAACCGGCGACCCCATCAAGCAACCCACAAAGATCGAATACAAATACATCCCCGGCGCAGGAATCTGATTTCTTCAAGGCGATTATCTTGATCATGCCAAAAGAAAACGACGCCGTTCGCGTTGATGGCTAGCCTGGATGTCTCACACGTACTGAGTTTTTTGAGGTTGAAGCTTAGCGTGCGTGTTTTGGCGGCTTGTGAGTTGCATCGAGGGGCAGTATGCGCCGAGGGCGCGGCCCGGGTAAGCAGGGTGGA
>NZ_JBAUUO010000094.1:0-10818 GCF_049582745.1 Occallatibacter sp. | reverse complement strand
CACCCTGCTTACCCGGGCCGCGCCCTCGGCGCATACTGCCCCTCGATGCAACTCACAAGCCGCCAAAACACGCACGCTAAGCTTCAACCTCAAAAAACTCAGTACGTGTGAGACATCCAGGCTAGCTAGCCCTCGGCACGCACCAGCAGGCACGTGATGTTATCGTGGCCGCCGGCCTTCTTCGCAGCTTCCACGAGCCGGGCCGATCGCGCTTCCAGCGAGAGATCGCTGTTGAGCAAATCCTGAATGACGGAATCGGATAACTCGCGGGTCAGCCCATCGGAACAAAGAAGGAAGAGATCGCCGGGGTCTGCTTCGAACTCGAACACATCCGGCGTCACATGCGACTGCGTTCCCAGTGCGCGGGTAATCACATTCTTCAAGGGGGAATGCAGAGCTTCACGCGGCGTCATGCGGCCAAGCCGTACCTGCTCTTCCACCAGCGAGTGGTCACGGCTAAGTTGTTCCAGCTTGTCTTTGCGGAGGCGATAGCAGCGGCTATCTCCGACGTTCAGCACCCAAACCCGCCGCTCGCGCGTAGCCAGCGCTACCATGGTTGTCCCCATACCGCTCAAGCGTTGATTCCGTTGCGCACGGGTAAAGATGGCTTCATTGGCCTCGCAGATTGCACTCTCCGCTGCATCCGGCAGTCGAGTACCGTTGTCTTCGTTGCGATGACTCAACAACCGGAGTATTTCGTCGACGGCAATCGTACTGGCAACTTCCCCCGCCGCTGCTCCGCCCATTCCGTCGCAAACCACATACACACCCGCTTCGATGGAGAAGCCATAGGCATCTTCATTCGAAGGCCGTTTGCGCCCGCGGTCTGAGGCCGCCGCAGCGGTATACCGAAAGACAGCCAAGGCCAAGAAAAACCCCCGCAGGCAAGTTTACATGTCGATAGCAAGCCCTGAACACCCGCCCGGCTCATCGTGCCGCGGGGAGTCCAGCCGCCGGCGCCGGCAGTTCATACACCTGGATGGCGCCCGCATCGAGAATGGCCACACGGCGCGCCGACGGCGAAATCGCAACATTTCCACCTCCATCCAGAATCGGGCTGGCCGGAGCCGTCAAGGCCACATTCCCGCTGATGGCGTCGTACACCTCCACCAGTTGGCCCGTGACATCGTCAAAGCTGAGTGGCGCAAATGTGTCTATCGCATGCGTTACCGTCAACGTCTCCCGGGCAAAGCGCAGCCCGTTGGGCGCCATAATCAGGCGCGGCCAAATCTGCGTCGGTGGCTTGGCTACATTCCAAAAGCGCTTGCCGTCCGTCGACATGGCCACCATCCAGCGGCTGCTGTCGGGATTGCAGGTGGTGACCAGTACCTCCGGATTCGAAACGAACTCGACAGCCGGCGCGCACATCGAGTCGAGGCTACCGATGACGCGGCTCCCGCCCGTGAAGTAGTTCAGCACCAGCACCCATTCGTGCCCCTTGCCGCGCAAAGTCTCGACGAATCCTTCCGAGTTGATGGGGAGATGCACCGTTGTTCGCGTGCGGCTGACCAGCATCACCTGTCCCGTGGAGCGGCGCAAAATGCGAAGAACGATGTTGGGCTCGGCCTCCGATTTCCCCTCATCCGAAGTAATCCAGGCAGATGCTGTCGCGGGGCTCGGCACGGCGCCCGCCGGCGGCTTTGCCCCCTCCGGCTCGCGTGAATCCGCTGCAATCAGGTCCTGCGAAGGATCCAGTTCCAGCCACAACAACGGCCCTTGAAACAGCAACGACGGCTTCAGTTCCAATGACGCATCGCCGAGCTGCAATTTGTTCTGATCCCGCAGCAGGAAATGCCCGTCGTCCAGCATCCACAAATAGCGGCCCCGGTCATGGACCGTCCATAGCGCTTCGGCGTTCACCGTTCCCGAGGGAAGCGCCAGCACCATCGCACGGATTTGGCGCTCGTTGTCTGCGGCTGGCTTGCCTTCCCGGCGAATCAGGCCCGGCGCATGAAACGTGAACAGCAGATGGTCTTCATCCAGAAAATCCAGCGAGACGAGGCTCTCGCGCTGGCCCTGATAAATCGCGCCCGGCGCAAAAAAGCCCAGCGGCTCCACGGGGACTGTAAATGCCGCAGGCTGCGATGCGGGGCGTTCCGGCTTTGCTCGTTCAGTGGAAGGAGCGTCCGGCTGATCTTTCGGGTGATGTTTGAAAAGTTGGCCCTGCGCCGCCGAAGCAGATAACACTGCAGCGATCGCCAGAAGCTGGCCCATGCGCGCAAATGCGGCGCACATCTCAAACCCGAAAAAGCGCTTCACCATCTCAATGTATTTTCGCCGATTCTCAAGGCTTGATCGTGCGGTAACGTAGATTTCTTGCAGACGTGGAACCACGCAACTGGAAGCTCTTCGTATCTTCAGGTTCGAGAATTCAAGACTTCAAGCAATCCGAGTTCGGAGAAAGTGCATGGAGTGCGCACCCCCGGAAAGCTGCGCACTCCTGTCGGCACTGATATGTGGCGGTACTTATTTCCTCACACCTCCACCACCTGAAGGCCCTCCGCTTGCCGCCGGAGCGGAACCCGCGCTCGACCCGCCCCCGCCGCTCATTCCGCCCGCGTTGCTCGATCCGGCATAGGAAGTGCCGGAGTAATTTCCCGGAGATGATGAACCGAAAGTCGGCGCATACCCGCGATGGATCGATGCGCTCAACATCTCCGACCTGGTGATTCCGCCCCCTATGGACTGGCCCGCTCGCGGAACGGTGGCGTAAATCGCGGTGCTTGCGATGCCGCGGCTGATGGATGTGCGGGAGAACTTGTTCAGGTTACCCAGCGTTCCCCGCGGCACGCCCAATCCCGCCGAGTCCTTCAGGAATTCGAACTTCGTCGGCGATGCAACCTGCGAAACCGGAATCGGCTTCGTGTTGATCGCAATCATCGAAGGTGCGTGCGGAAGCGGCGGATGGATTGGCAGGTGCGGCGGCTGCATCCGCCCGCTGCTTCCCGTGGTGCGTCCCATCGGCGTGAGTGCCGCGACGTTATTCACGCCGTACCATCCTCCGCCTTCGCCGGGCATCCATCCCCAGCCCACATCGCCGCAGTACGCCCACGAACCGGAGTGATACGGCGTCCACCCCCAGGGGTACGGAGACACCCACGAATAACCCGCGCCCTGGTACCACGCCCAGGTGCCATTGGCGAATGGATCCCACGCCGCGCTGGCGAAGTAGGGCCGCCACATTGACCCACCACAGCCGGCCGAGTTGACGAAACTTCCGTAGTACGACAGATCCCGAAGGCCATAAGCATAGGGCGAGTTGAACGCGCTGAACGCAGCGACACCCGAGTGATAGGAAGCCGCTTCATGATCCCATCCGTCGAATGGGCTTGCCTCCACGCTCCGCGCCACGGTCGGTTCGCTGGCATCCAAAGTCTGAAATGTTGCCGTCCTCTTTTTGGGAATGATCACCGCGCCGTTCGCTTCACCCACGTGAACGGACCCGTCCAATACAGCGAGCTTCGCCTCGGTGCCTGCGAGGTCCAGCCGAACGTGTGTCGCTGGATCGAGATTGAGCGTGCGGTTACCAAAAATCACCGTGAATTCATTCGCAGCCGCCTTGCTGTTCTGCGGCTTCACCAGGCTGATGTATGCGGTTCCCTCAATGAGGTGAACGGAGGAGATGGTCGCACCGCTTGCCGAGCGCTCCAGGCTCGGAAACTCCACCAGGGAGTTCGGTGCCAGCCGCAGCGAGCTGTTGTCCTCAAACTCCACCTCGGCAATACCCTCGCCCGTGCGCAACTGGTTGTGTTCGACAATCGGCAGATTCGCAATGCCCCGTTCATAGCCGCGCCCGTCGCTGCGGTCGATCTGGACAGAGCCCTTCACCTGGCTCAGGCGCACAATGCGTACCTTGGACATGCCTGGATTTGGGTTGGTTGCGTCGTTTGACTGCGCCTGCAGACCCAGAGCAAGCAGCAGCAGCGGAAGGAAGGTCATGGCCTTGGAAAAGTATGTCGATTTCATGTTCGCATCCTCTTGTTGGTTGGGCGAACGTTGGTGAGAAGCGCCTCGCCACATGACAGCGGCCAGAACGCACCGTGCCACAAATGCTAGCACGATCTTGGACGGCCCGCTGGTCTTTCAGGTTCCGTTGCTTCTCAGGAATATTCCGCCTCCGGGAATGCCGGCCCTGGAAGCAATCCCCACCGTCTTACTTGGGTTTTTGGAGTAATAGACTCCGAAAGCCTTAAGCCCGGACAGCCACCTCTCGAAGCCTCCAAAGGCCCTCAGCTTGGCTGTGCGACAGTTAAAGTAAGCATGGCAGAACCAACAACATTGACCGCGCGCACCCGGTTTCTCGGCTACGGCGCATGCGCGGTCGCCGGATGCCTGTGGGGTACCGGCTTCTACTTCGGCCTGCTCGCGCTCAATGAGATGAGCGTGGAGCACATGGTGCTCTACCGGTTCCTCTTTGCCTGCGTCGGCCTACTGCCCGTCGCGCTCTTAAACCGGGTTCGTTTCACCGGCGGCGAGATTCGCATCCTGCTTGTCTCCTCCTTCTTCGGAATCCCCGTCCAGTTCCTGATTCAGTTCCACGGCCTGGCGCACACCACGGTCAGCCACGCATCTCTGATGGTTGGTTCCATGCCGGTTCTACTCGGGGTCGCCGCAGCCCTCTTTGCCGGCGAACACCTCGATGGCTTTGGCTGGGCCGCCCTGGTCGCCTCAACCATTGGCGCGGCATTGATCGTACTCGGCGGCCACATCGGGGTCCCCGACGAGCGGTCTTTGCTCGTTGGGGTGATTCACCGCGGCCCGGCTGCACAGGGAGAACCCACCCTGTATGGCGATCTGCTGGTAGTCCTCTCGCTCTGCACCGCGCTCACCTGGATCTTGCTCAGCAAAAAGCTGATGAAGACCCACAGCCCGGTGGTGGTCACCGCCTACAGCATCGTGGCCGGCACCATCATGCTTGCCGCGTGGACCGTAGGCCCGATGCTCCTGAACCCGTGGCGCGCAGACAAGGTGTCGCCGCCGCCCTTCGCCCATGTCAGCCTCACCGCATGGGTGGCGCTGGCTATCAGCGGGCTGGCCTGCACGGCCACGACGACCTTTCTGTGGAACTGGGGCATCCACCACGTCCCAGCCTCGCGCGCTGGTGTCTTCCTCAATATCGAGCCTGCTCTTGGCTCCTACCTCGGCGTCAAACTCCTCGGGGAGCATCTCGGCCCCTACGCCTGATTCGGCGGAACCCTGATCCTCGGCGCTGCCATCGTTTTAACCACGGGCAGCCACGAGCCTCAGCCGGACGTGATTCTGGAGTAAGAAGCACCAGGGTAATGCGCCGGAAGTCACACGCCGGCGAACCCAAAGGCTCATGCTCTCCCCACCTTAGCGTCATTGTGACTTTCAGCGGCCGGACTAGACTTGCGCTTGGTCGCGGAGGGGGATGTGACACTGTTGACGTGGAGTCGCGAGTGCATCGTCGGCGTCGGAGCCATCGACGATCAGCACGGCATTCTCATGGATACCCTGAATGAACTCCGCGTCATGCTGCTTCGCGGAGCCGACCGCCGCGACGTCATCCTGCAGCTCGAACGCCTCATTGACTTCACCCAGATGCACTTTCAAAGTGAAGAACAGCTTCTGCTGAAACAGGGCTTCCCCGGTATCAACGACCATCGGACCGCGCACCAGCATCTTCTCGCAAAGCTTTACGTGGCTCTGGAACAGATCAACCACGAAGAAGTCCCGCATTTCCCCTCTCTGCTTGAGTTCCTGCCGTCCTGGTACCTCGACCACGTGGAGAAGCTCGACCAGCCTTGCGGCGCATGGTTGAACGAGCACGGCGTCTATTAACTAACGCTGGCGAAGCCAGTAACTGACGCTGTCATTCTGAGAGAACGGGGCCCCAAACGCACTTCAGTTTGGGGGTGGTGAGCGAAGAATTCTGCTTCTTGAACTTCCTGTCTGGCTACCCCTCGAACGACAACTGCGCCGAAGCCCACGGCGTCGGTCCAGCTTTCGGCTCCGCGGCCAGGTCATACACCAGCCGCTCCAGCACAAGCCGCTTGTCCGGCGGCGACGAGCGAAGCTCAAGATCGGCACGCGCAATCAAGCGAAGCGCTCGCGTCAGTTCGCGCCGGCTCTTGTAGCGCCGAGCCTGGCGAATCAGATCGTCCGCCGCAAAGGGCGGCATGCGAAACCCCTGCCACAGCGCTTGCCAGATCGCGCGCGAGTCCCGCACATTCTTCTCGACGATCACCAGCATCTGCCTGAACGTGCGCGCCAGCATGTAAAGATGCCCGATCGCTGCATCCTCGCCCGCGTCCGAGCTGTTCAGCAGTCCGTGCAGCAGCGCCAGGGCTTTCGCCGTGTTGCGTGAACTAATGGCGTCAGTCAGTTCGTAGAGCGAGCGCTGCTTGGCAGCCAGAACCATCGTCTCGACATCCCCCAGCGTGATGCGGCCTCGGCCAAAGGTGTAGAGCAGCAGCTTCTCCAGCTCTGATGCAATCAGCATCATGTCCGCGCCTAATGCATCCACAAGCTCGCGCGCCGCGTCGGGCTCGAGTTTGGTATCGGCAGCCTGCGCTGTGGCGACCGCCCAGCGCATCGCATCTTCTTCGGCCACGCGCGCCAGTTCCACCATGCCGCAATGCTGGCCCAGCGTCTCGGTCAGACGCTCAAAGCGATTCTTGTCGTCCATCTCCATGCGCCGCGTATCGGTGGGAATACGCAGGAAATCGGCGACAAAAATCAGCAGCGCCTGCGGATTCGGCGACTTGAAATAGCGTTCGAGCGCGGCAAACTCGTCCTTTTTCGCCCCCCGCGTGTATAACTGGCGCACATTGCGCACAAAAATCACCTGAAACGGCGCCATCAGCGAGGGCGTTTGAGCGCGGTCCAGCACATCGAAGATCGGAGTTGAACCCAGGTCGAGGTCGGACAGGCAAAAATCCCTGAGGTCAGGAGGAACAAATTCTTTCAGAACCGCTTCGCGGCAACGATCCAGCAGGAAAATCTCATCGCCCGCGAGCACATACCCCGCCCGCAATGAGCTCTTCCCGGCAGCGGCTGCCTCAATCTCCCCCACAAAACGCCCTACGGCGCTGAAGCCCGCTCCCCAGCGAGAGCCGGTCATCGCACAGAACTCCAGGTTGGCCGTGCAGCGAGCATGCGTATACAGATTACCAGCGCAACATGGATAAGAAACTGAGGATTAGAAGGCCGAAACCCATCTGCAACAGTCGTCTGATGAAATCGAATCTGTTCCTCCGTTCCTCCCAATTCCTTTGGTCCCTTTGTCCCCTTGTCCCTTTGTCCCTTGTCCCTGCTTCTCACATTCCTTCCAGCACCTCCGCCACCAGTGCGCGCGCAAAATCGCGCGACAACCGGTCAATTGCCGCCGGGCGCTCATCCAGAAACGTCGGCAAATCGGAGGTCGACTGGTACTGTTCGCGAAAAATGTAGTTCTTGTTCTCGTACAGCACCTTGCCCTCGCGATCCTTCAGCGTCACCGAGACAACCAGGGTAATGAGAAAGCTCGAGGACTGTTGCGTCGTGGTGTTGTAGGTCAGCGGCGCAACAGTTTCGTTCAGAATGGTGCCGTGCAGCACCACGTCGGAGTCTCCACCCGCGGCCGGCGCCACGCGCATCCGCGAACGGGCCGCAAACTCGCGAATGACCGCATCGGTCAGTGCAGCTTCAGTGTGGTAAGTCTCGGTATGCGTGGCAAACATCGGCACTGAAAGCGTGCGCGCATCCGGAGGCAGATGCGTCGGCGCGCCAAGGGTGTGGTATCCGCAACCCGACACGGCTCCCAGCGACGCCGCAATCACAAATCCAAAAATCCTGCGCATCATGCTGGCTCCATTGTAGCGTCGCATCGGGTTCGACTCACACCCACGCCGTCGCAAGGATGCCCAGCCCAAGCGGCGACAATTGAAGCCCATCGGCGCGGTTGCTAAAGTAGAGATCGTTCAGCTCAGCGGAGCCTACCTGCTCAATACTCCCGAATCCCGCCCGCCGCAACTCCGCATCCAGAGTCTTCGGCGTAAAGAAGAGCTGGAATGGCTCTCCTGCCGCCGCGACGCGCTCCGCAAGCCTGTCAAACGCAACGCGCCCGATGGGGCTCAGCATCTCCGGGTCCACCGCGTAGTCAAAACACACCGCGCTGCCCGCCGGCATCCGCGCCACCACGCTCAACGTGGCCCGAAATGCTTCGAGCGTCAGATAAGGAACCACGCCCAGCCAGCCAAAAAACGCCGGCTTATCGAAATCCAACCCCGCCTGTGCAAGCCCATCCGCGAGCGTCTGATGCTCAAAGTCCAGCGCCACGAATACGAGATTGGAGGGCAAGGCGATCGCGGCCTGCTCCAGCATGGTTCGCTTCCACACCTGCGTGGCTGGAAAGTCCACCTCAAACACCTGCAACGCGGAAAACGGATTGCGGTACGCAAACGTATCCAGCCCCGCCCCGAGCACCACGTATTGCGTCACGCCGCGCGCCACGGCTTCAGCCAGCTGATCCTCGGCATACCGGCTGCGCGCTGCCATGAAGCCGCGAAAGTCGCGACCCACAGGATGCAATGCCCGCTCCATCAGTCGCGGATATCCCTCGCCCACCAGCCGCAGCGCAATGGGGTCATCCAATATCGGAGGCTTGTCCGCCAACTGGTGCGCCGCGCGTCGAATCGCCACACCCAGAGCAGTTTTGCTGGCCCGGCCCGTCTCCATAAAATCCAGTCTAGATGACGGGAAGCAGACCCATGCCACATACCATAGGGGCTATGACTTGGATTGGATGGGCTCTCCTATCAGCCTTCTTTGCCGCTGCGACAGCATTACTCGCGAAAGTGGGCGTTGCGCATGTGGACTCAAACCTCGCCACCGCCATTCGCACCACCGTCGTCCTTGTTTTTGCGTGGGCCATCGCCCTGGCACTTGGCAAGCATGGTGAGATCCGCCTCCTCGACCGGCGCACCGTCCTCTATCTCGTGCTCTCCGGACTAGCCACCGGCCTTTCGTGGCTCTGCTACTTTCGCGCCCTGCAGCTGGGGCCGGCCTCGCGTGTTGCCCCGCTCGACAAGCTGAGCGTGCCGCTCGTGATGGTTTTCGCGTGGCTCCTGCTCGGCGAAAAGCTCACCGTCCCCGTGGTCGCGGGAGGTCTGCTGATCACCGCCGGCGCCGTCGTCATGGTCCTGGGCTAACCACGGAGAAACGCCTACTTATACTGGTGATCGAGTACAGTTCATGAACATGTATTGCGTCAGGGCACGACTTTAGTCGTGCCGCAAGAACGAAAAGGACGTCGGGTTTTAACCCCTGAGGGTTAGGGCATAATCTGGAATTTCACGCGAGAACAGGAAGAATCCATTTGGCCTCCGCAAACCAAACCGTCCCCGCCATGCCGCCGCGCCGCATCGTTCTCACCGGCTTCATGGGCTCCGGCAAATCCACTGTCGGCCCCATCCTTGCCGGGCACCTCGGCTGGCAATTCATCGACGTCGACAACGTAATCGAAACCGAAGCCGGCGCTGCCATCGCCGAAATCTTCGCCCGCCATGGCGAATCCGCCTTCCGCGACCGTGAACACGCAACCATCGCCCGCCTCGCAACCGCTGACGGACTCGTGCTTGCTCTCGGCGGCGGCGCCATCGAACGCGAAGACACGCGTACGCTTCTTCTCAATGCTCCCGGCACCTTGCTCGTACATCTCGAAGTCGAGCTCAACACCACGCTCGCCCGATGCAGCGGAACCGAGAATATGCGTCCCGTTCTCGCCGACCAGGCCAACCTCGCCGCGCGCTACCAGCGTCGCTTGCCGCTCTACCGAACAGCGCACGTTTCCCTGCACACCGACCTGCTCACACCACAACAAGTCTCCGAAACAATCGTCCGTGTTGCCGGCCTGGCGACCGATCGCGACCTACCGGCTCGTCGCCCAACCGGTGACCATTGACCATTTCGTAATTCCCCACCGTCGTGGCTAACCTAATCGGCTGCGCGCGATCTCCAAAGACGATGGGGCAGTAAGTAAGTGAATCCTCCAAACCCTTCCCACTGGGTCGATGAGGAAGTGAGTCCGCGGTTGAATCCCGCATCGATCACCAGATTTTTCCGCACCGCGTACGACAGAGCCCACAAATTCCCAACGGCATTTCCCCGCGTCAGCGGTTGCGTGAAATGCCACAATTCTCCCGCGATTGTGAATGGCCCAAGCGGATGAGAGATCGACACGGTCTGGCCAAACTGCCCTCGCCGCACATTTCCCTCTGACTGCTGGTTGAAAATGCCATTCACATCGAAGTGAAAACCACCCAGGTCTTCGCTCCAAAGGAAGGTCGCGCTCTGATCGAAGCTGCCAATATCGATGTCTGGAGCAGACCCGGCGTAAAGCGTGTGGGCGTAGCTCAAACTGATCGTCGGCTTCGCGCCATTCCCGGGAAACACAACCCCCTGCACTCCAGCAGCAATTCCCCCAGGCTGATTCCCGTCTCCAATGCCGCCCGCTGCGCGATGAGTATTGGCGAGTGGACCGAACATGCCCAGAAACTGCAGCCGCGGCGTCACGGTCAACTTCATAACCTGGTTGATTGAAAATTGAATAGAAAACCCAGGTGAACCATCGGCATAAAGAACGCCGCTCTCAAACTGCAGATACCCCACCGGCGTCAACGTCGCCGGGGTGGCTACCGTCGGACGGGCCGGGTTCGCCTCGGGCACGGATTGCGTCTGCGCGCACAGCTGCGCCGCACTCCCCAAAACTGCTGCAATCAAAATCCTGACCTGACGCGATCTCATCTCAAACTCATCCCCGGCTAACCTCGATCTCCAAAACAATTGCGATGCTCTGACTTGCCGTACGATTCCAGC
>NZ_JBAUUO010000093.1:0-23411 GCF_049582745.1 Occallatibacter sp. | reverse complement strand
TCTACGCTTCGCCACACACCTCACGATGTGCCACGCAAGACTAGAGGTCAGGATGGATTCGCTATTTCCTTTCCTGCAGGGACTTGCACCCCTGCAACACGTCGGTTTATCCCGGCGCACGGCGGTTGACCGCCTACTCCGTCGAAACTCATCGACTCCAGATGAGTTTCATTCAAATAGGTGGGTCGCAGACCCATGCAGAACTCGGTAACTCACAAAAGGTCGAGGCGGTCGAGCACATCGGCTAGTCTGCGGCGAGCGGCGCGGAGCATGTAGGCGAGCGTCCGATGCTGCAGCCGAGGGCGGCGGCGGTGACGGCGTGGCCTTGGCGGTCGCGGTAGGTCATCAGAAGGGCGAGCTGGTGTGTGGTGTCCAGCGTGGCAAGCGCTTTTTCGAAGTCGATCACTCAGACGTTGCGGGCCTCGGCGTCTGTCTCGCGGCGTTCTCTCCATCCGGCGCGGGCGAGGAGGGTGGTGCGGCCACACTTGAGGGCGGTGCGCTCCCCTTTCCAGCCGAAAGATGCATCCTGTCAACCCCATCCCGCGAAGATTCCCGCTAACCCCCTGATCCCATTCGCCAAAAACTTCCCGCCGTTTTGCAGGCAATTACCAGCCCTTGGCGCACAATGAAATTGAAGTCGAAAGAGCGCAACCGATAGCTCCTTCAGCCAATCCATCTTCCGAACTCAAACTTCGTACTCAAGCGCGCAAAATTACGCCCGTAAGTCCTTTGCGAAGAAATATCTGCGGCCTAACCCCTTTCGCACAAAGATTTTAAAGGCCTGTCCACTTGTCAACCACTTTAGAATGATCACCTTGCATCCAAAGACGGGGTGGGGGAGGGGGTGGCGGTTCGCGCCGGTACGGACCGGGGAGATAGCTGACATTTTGAACCGGGGACATTCCTGACACTGCCATGAGGAGCGAGGCCAATGGAAAATCCTCATACCCTGGAGAGCGATCGGGGCGATGAAAGAGAAGCCGCGTTCGGTGTTCGGCCACGCGAATGCACTAAACTGTCGTTGATTCTCACCGAGAGGGATTTCTTTAGCCTTCCCTCCGCAGCAGGAAGCACGATGCTCCTCGAGTCATTACGCCAGCAGGTTCTTGAAGCCAATCAGGAAATCGCCCGCCGCGGTCTCGCCCCGCACACCTTCGGCAACGCCAGCGGGATAAGTCGTCCCGGTATCGACGGCTCCGGGCGGCAACCTCTTGTTGTCATCAAGCCCAGCGGCGTCGATTACGCCACCCTCACTCCCGCCGATCTCGTCGTCACCGATCTCGACGGCAAAATCGTCGAAGGCCACCTGCGTCCCTCCAGCGATCTCGACACCCATACCCTCCTTTACCGCGAATTTCCGCAGATTGGCGGCATCGTCCACACGCACTCCGAGTTCGCAACCTCCTGGGCCCAGGCATGCCGTCCAATCCCGTGCCTCGGAACCACCCACGCCGATTACTTTCACGGCCCCGTCCCCCTCACCGAGCCCCTCACCGCCGAAGAAGTGGCTTCGGGCTATGTCCGCAATACGGGAGTGGTCATCATCCGCCGCTTCCGCCAGGATCGGCTCGACCCGGTCGCCGTTCCCGGAGTTCTTGTGGCCGGCCACGCCCCCTTCGCCTGGGGAAAGTCGCCGGCGGAGGCCGTTGAGCATGCCGACGTCCTTGAGTACATCGCCAGGCTCGCCTTTCGCGCCACCCTCCTCAACTCCGCCGTCGAACCCATCCCCGCCCACGTCAGCGACCATCACTACCGTCGCAAACACGGCTCGAAAGCGACCTACGGACAGCGATAGCTTCCGCTATCAGGCACGCGACAAGGCGTACCGAAAAACTGCGCAAAACCGGCGAATTTTCTGGAAGTCGCCATGGTTAAGGGCGATACGGATTTCGGTAGGTCAATTCCTCCGCACGTATTGCACCTATTGTTTTCTGCATTTTTCGTGGAAATCCATATCGGTCAGGTTGACATCATGACCGCGGAAACGTCTCTATCTTGCGCAATCTGCTTGATTTGCCAGGATGATACTGATGGGCGTGAGTCGTGATCCGCATGGCAACCCGCGTGCTTTCACTCCAGTGAAACGCGAATCTCTCGGTATGGAAACGAGCCTTTTCAACCGGTTGCAGGCGACACTGCTGGCCCTGGCGACGGTCGGCCTGGTGATCCTTGCCGTGTTGAATTTCCGGCAGGAAGCGAACTTCCAGCAGCCCGATGATGGCGTTTGGTGGGTTGAAGCGAGAGGCGGTCTGCTTGCCACCAAGGTTATTCCCGATAGCCCCGGACAATTGGCCGGTATTCAGAAGGACGACCTGCTCACCGCGGTCAACGATATAAAGGTCTCCCGGATTGCCGGATACGAGCGGGAACTTTTCCGGTCCGGTGGCGCCTGGTCCAAAGACAGCTACCAGATCACGCGCGACGGCACGGCTCTTGATACCCCGGTTGTCGTCATTCCGGAGCCATCCGACCGCAGCGTCCCACAGGCTTTACGCTTCATCGGCCTGATCTATCTCGCCATTGGCGTTTACGTGCTCTTTCGTCGATGGACCGCGCCGCGCGCCCTTCATTTCTATCTATTCTGCCTCGCATCGTTCGCGCTCTACGGTCTCGCCTTTACCGGGCAACTGGATTCGCTCGACTGGACCGTCTTCTGGGTTGGTGTGATCGCGGGAGCCGTTCAACCCGCGCTCTTTTTGCATTTTGCCGTCAGCTTCCCTGAAGAGCGGTTCAAAGGAGCCCTTCGCCATTGGCTCTCGCCGCTGCTCTACCTGCCCGGCATCGGCCTTTTTGGCCTCTGGGTGATGGCGTTCACGCGCTGGCAGGCGACGGGACTGTTGAAACATCGGCTCGATCAGGCTGGAATCGCCTATGACGCAACATTCTATGTGCTTGCGGCGATCCTCTTCTCGGTCAGCTACAGCCGTTCAAATACACCCCTTTTGCGGCAACAGTTGAAATGGCTGTATCGCGGCGCATGGCTGGCGATCGGGCCGTTTACCGTTCTCAACGCCATCCCCTTCCTCCTCGACATTCGCATGCCGAGCCTGCTCACCAAGCTCGCCGGCCTTTCTCTCGTCTTCCTTCCCTTGACCTTCTGCTGGGCCATCATCCGCTACCGGCTGATGGATACGGACCTGATCTTCAAGCGCGGCGTGGCCTATACCCTGGCAACCGCAACGCTGGTGGGCGGATACTTTGGCGCGATCGCTCTGAGCACCGTGATCGTTCATCAACGGCTTCCGCTCCCCGCGGCCGTTCGGGAATGGGGTCTGATCGTTGCGATCATCGGCACGGCTGCGATCTTTGATCCTTTGAAACGCCGCATTCAAGGTTGGGTCGACAAGGCATTTGACCGGCAGAAGTACGACTACCGCAAAGCGCTGGTCGAGTTCGGCAGAGGTCTCAGTTCCGAGACCAACATCGAGGCTCTGCTCAGCTCCATCGTGGAACGGCTGCCGCGCACCCTCCTCGTATCGCGCGTTGCAGTCTTCCTCGCGCAACCTTCGGGAGGCATGCGGCTCGCCGCATCGCATGGTCTCCTCTCCGCAGCCACCGAACGCAAACTGGCCCTGGGCTTCCTCGACTTCGATCGCGCGGCGCTCGATCATACCCACATCTTTCTCGAGAACGCACAGCAGGCGCTTCATCTGCCGCCCGAACAGCAGCGCGCGGCCTCTTTGCTCGATCTGAACTATTACCTGCCCTGCCGCGTGCAGGACGGCTCAACCACGCGCACCATCGCCGTGATTGGGTTGGGACGCACCATCGGCGGCGACTTTCTGTCGAGCGAAGACGTTGAACTACTCGAATCGCTGGCAAGCTACATCGGCATCGCCCTGCAAAACGCAAGCCTCTATGCGCAGCTTGAAGTCAAGATCAGCGAGTTCGAGCGGCTGAAAGAGTTCAACGAAAACATCGTCGAATCGATCAACGTCGGCATTCTCGCGCTGGACCTCGACGACCGCATCGAGAGCTGGAATGCGCAGATGGAAGCCATGTATGCCGTGAGCCGCGGTGAGGCTCTCGGCCAGAAGCTCGGCACGGTCTTCCCGGACGAGTTTGTGTCCGCAATCGAGGGCTTCCGCAACGAGCCGGGTGTGCACCACTTGTATAAGTTCCACCTCACCACCAAGGCCGGCGAACAGCGAACCGTCAACATCGCGATTGCTCCCCTGCTCTCGCGCGACTTCGTCATTGTGGGTCGCATCGTCCTGGTAGACGACATCACGGAGCGCGTTTCGCTCGAGACACAGCTGGCACAGGCCGACAAGCTGAGTTCCATCGGCTTGCTCGCCGCAGGCGTCGCGCATGAGATCAACACGCCGCTCGCGGTGATCTCCTCTTATTCTCAGCTGCTCTCAAAACAAATGCGCGGCGACGCCCGTCTCGGCCCCGTGCTCGAAAAGATTACGCAGCAGAGCTTCCGCGCCTCTGAGATTGCCAACGGCCTGCTAAATTTCTCGCGCACCTCCACCACCGAGTTCCGCGAAACCAATCTCAACCAGGTCATTCGCGATACGCTCTCGCTGCTGGAGCACCAGTTCAAGACTGCGCAGGTCGTCGTCGACACCGAACTGATCGAAAATCTGCCGCCGATTCACGGCAACCCCGGCAAATTGCAGCAGGTGTTCCTCAATCTTCTTCTGAACGCCAAGGAATCGATGCCCGGAGGCGGAAGGTTGCGCATCGCCACGCTCGTCAATGGACACGTCGAGGCCGTTGTTTCCGATTCCGGTTCCGGCATCGCGCCGGAACATCTGAAGCGCATCTATGATCCGTTCTTCACTACAAAAACCACGCCCAGACCAGGCGAGAGACGTGGCACAGGTCTTGGACTTTCCGTTTCCTACGGGATTATTCAGGAGCACGCAGGCAAGATTCATGTCGAAAGCGCTGTCGGCGCTGGTACAACCTTCCACCTTGAATTCCCGCTCTTGAGGAAATCGGTACATGTCTGAAGTTGATCAGTCTTTAAATCTCCCTTCATCCGGTTCAATCTTCTCGTCCGGTTCCGCTGCGGGAAGTATTCTCGTCATCGATGACGAGGGCGGCATCCGCGAATCGCTCGAAGTGTTGCTTTCGCTCGAAGGCTATTCCGTCAAAACTGCCCCTGACGGCGAGCAGGGACTGCGGATGTTGGAGATGGAGAGTTTTGATCTTGTCCTGCTCGATCTCGCTCTGCCCGGCCAGAGCGGACTCGATCTACTCCCACAGATCAAGGAGCGCCAACCGGAGACGCCGGTCATCATGATCACCGCTTACGGCACGGTCGAAAATGTCGTCGACGCAATCCGGGCTGGGGCTGAGAATTTTGTTCAAAAGCCGTGGGACAATGAAAAACTGCTGGCTGATATTCGTTCTGCTGTTGCGCGCTACAAGGCGGAGGAAGAGAATCTTCAGCTCAAGCGCACCCTCAAGCAGCGCTACAACTTCGCCAATATTGTCGGCAAGAGCGACATCATGTCGCGTGTTTTCGACCTCGTCGCGCAGGTCGCACCCAGTCGCTCTACCGTTTTGATCCAGGGCGAAAGCGGCACCGGCAAAGAACTGATCGCCAAGGCCATTCACGCCAACTCACCGCGAAGGGACAAACCTTTCGTGCCCATCAACACCGGCGCCATGCCGACCGAGCTGCTCGAGTCCACACTTTTCGGCCACGTAAAAGGCGCATTCACCTCGGCGATCGCCTCGAAGAAGGGCCTGTTCGAAGTCGCCAACGGCGGCACGCTTTTCCTCGACGAAATTGCCACCATGGGCTCGGACACGCAAGCGAAGATTCTGCGCGTGCTGCAGGATCGCCGCTTTATGCATCTTGGCGGTATCCAGGAGATCCAGGTTGACGTGCGCATCATCGCCGCCACCAACATCGATCTGCGCCAGGCCGTGCGCGAAGGCAAATTCCGCGAAGACCTCTTCTATCGCCTCAATGTCATCACCGTCGACCTGCCGCCGCTTCGCTCGCGCCGCGAAGACATTCCGCTGCTTGTCAATCACTTCCTGGAGTTCTACGCCAACGAAAACGGACTCTCGCCGCGCAGGCTCTCCGCCGACGCATTGCGGGCACTGATCGACTATGAGTGGCCTGGCAACGTGCGCGAACTTGAGAATTCGATTGAGCGGGGCGTCGTGCTTTCGTCGGGTCCGATCATCGGATCGGAACTGCTGCCCGGTCACATTACTGGGCGCAGCTTCCAGGATGCGCTCCTCGAGCACAACCCTAATGCCTCGCTGTTCGACATTCTCGAAGACATCGAGCGTCGCATCATCGTTGAGAAGCTCGAGCGCTGCAACTGGAATCAGACGGACGCTGCGGAACAGTTCCACATCCCGCTCTCCACGCTGAACCAGAAGATCAAGCGCCTGAACATCGAGATCCGCAAACGCGGCCGCGAATAGAAGGATCGCTGAAGAGACTTTTAAACCCCGAGGCGGGTCTCTGTCGGCTCTGCAGCGCGCAGCGCCGGGGTTCCTGATCCGCTCAAGGCCATCTCCCACTGGCGCAAGAACCACCGCAGTTGGTCAGGCGGCTGCAGCCACACCTCCGCGGCGGTCTCGCGCCATTCTCTCCGCATCAGTACGCTTAGATGGGGATTCCGCGTTTGATTAATCGCGCAGAATGCGGACTCATCCGTGAGATCGTCTCCCAGATAAGTTACCGGGGTGTCCGGCTCCGCCTGCTCCACGATCGCTTGCACAGCACCGCCCTTATCACGCCCTGCGCGCAACTCGACGCCGGCTTCAAATGGCAGCAGAGACAACCCGCTCACCAGCGACGCCGGCTCAAACAGCGCCAGCGTCTTCTGCTCGATTAACTTCGCTTGTCGTTGAGTATGCCCGCGCCAGTGCATGACCACTGCATTGGGCTTGTCCTCGAATAGCCCGCCAAACGCATCGCGCCCGAGTCGCTGCCGCAACTCCTCAAGCTTCGCGCGCGCCTCCTCGGGAGCTTCCTGCAGTTCGCGCCGGCCATCGACGAGCAGCCGTTCCGCACCGTGCAAACCCCATACATCCACCGGCTTCGGCAACTGCAGCATAGGATTGATTTCGCTCGCAGGGCGACCTGTAATCACCGTCAACCGCGTACGCATATCTTTCTGAATAATCGCAAGCAGCTCGCGTACGCCGGCCCACGGCCGCGCTTCAAATCGATTGATGCGGAAATCGGCAAGCGTCCCATCGTAGTCCAACAGCAGCAGCGGAGCCTGAGAGCATTGCACCGAGTAAAAAAAGGTTTCCAGCTTCTCTAGTTCTATTTGCTTCAAATCCTGTCGCATTCTAAGCCATCTTACGGTAGGGGTCGATCGACACCACCGACTCTGTTCCAGGTCCGACGTAGGTCTCCGCGGAGTCCGGATTCTCAAGTCGAACATCCCGCAGATCACCAAGCACCATCGCGGCCCAGCGATAAATATTGTGTTCCATTACCTGCCTGCGCATCTCCTGCATGCGCAGCCTGCGTTCATCGCGAGGCATCTCGAGGCCGCGATGAATCGCTTCGCTCACCTCGGCAACATCGTAGGGATTGACGATGAGAGCATCACGCAATTCAACCGCAGCGCCGGTGAACTTGCTGAGAATCAGCACACCGTCTTCATCGTCGCGCGCGGCCACAAACTCCTTCGCCACAAGGTTCATTCCATCGTGCAATGAAGTTACCAGACAGACATCGGCGATGCGGTACCAGCGGTTGACTTCGTCGTGATTGCACTGGCGATCGATCAATACTACCGGCTTCCATCGCGATGTTTGAAAGCGATGATTGATCCGCCTCACCTCTTCATCCACTCTCTTGCGCAAGTCAGCGTAGCTCGGGATGCGCGTTCTGCTTGGCGCCGCAACCTGAACCATCGTCAACCGTTCGCGATGCCACGGATGCTCCTCGAGCAGTTCCTCAATCGCCAGCAATCGCTCGACGATTCCCTTTGTATAATCCAGCCGGTCCACGCCAACCGCAACGGTCTCCGCATGCACGTTGAACGCAGAAAGCAGGGCGCGACGCTCTTCCCCACGATCCTCTGCCCTTTCAGAAACAATCGCGCGCAGCGAACTTGGGATTCCTCCGCTGAAAGCCACGCTGACCGGATAGGGCCTGATCGCCGTCGTGTGACCCGCGCGCCGCGCCGTCATATGCTCGCGATCTGTACGCGCCTCAAGCACGCGGTCCACTGTCGAAAGAAAATTATGGCAATGCAGCGGAATATGAAAGCCGATCAGGTCAGCTCCCAGCAATCCATCCAGCAATTGGGCCTGCCAGGGACAGATGCCGAATGCTTCGGGATTGGGCCAGGGAATATGCCAGAAGATTGCAACACGGGCATCGGGCCTCGCCGTCTTGATGAGCCTGGGCAACAGCGCGAAGTGATAATCCTGCACAAAGACCAGCGGTTCCGCGTTGCCCTTCATCTCATCGAGAAGCGCCGCTGCGAACCTCTCGTTGACGCGCTGATACGTCTCCCAGTCTGAGGCGCGAAAGATCGGACGTGTATGCGCGATATGGCAAAGTGGCCACAGACCCTCATTCGCAAACCCGTCGTAATACCGCGACTCCTCTTCAGCGGAGAGCCACACACGCCGCAGCGTATATTTCGGATCGTCGGGCGGCACGCGCAGCCGATCGAACTCATCGACATTCTCGCGATCGGCGTCGCCGCTTCCGCTTGCCACCCAAACTCCGTCGCACGCTCGCAACACGGGTTCGATTGCAGTCACTAAGCCGCTGGGCGGCACCACGCAGGTCGTCTGCCGGCCTTCGCGAACGTGCATATACGGCTCCCGGTTTGAAACAACGAAGATCCGGCCGCTCGCCTTGGACCTCATGTGTACCGCGAGCCGCTCCGGCGTCCAGAAATGCTCGCCCGCATCGCGCAGGCGCGCTTCGGATGCCGCAGCCGCGCGTGCAGCAATCAGACTTTGGGCCATCGTCTCCACTTCTCGAGCGAGCGGACTGAAGATACTCAATTCCGTCGAACCTGGCGAAAGCCCCTTTTCGAAATGTCCCATGCGCAGCCGCCGCAGCCGGTCGGCCACTCGCATCAGTGGACGCAACAGGAACCAGCGCACCATCACAAAGGTTACGGTGACAATCAACACCACCGTCGCAACGATCCACCAGAAGCTCCTTCGCCACAGATCGTAACTCTGGTCCCGGATATATCCGGCGTCGACCAGGATGACCAATGCACCCACGAGGCGGTCTCCGTTGTGCAATGGAAACACCTCTTCCAACCACTGGATGTCGCCGGTGTGGCCGAATGCATTGACCTGACTACCCTTTTTAAGCGATCGCTCCACGTTGGTGCGCGACAATGACGCGACCGGGGTTTTTTTGGCAAGAGCTTCAAAGGGCGGGTGTACCAACGCGTCAAAAACGGCCGGAACGCCGGCGGAAGAAATCATGCGGCCCTGGGGATCGTAGACTCCAACGCCCAAAGCTCCGGTTTGAGCTTTCGCATTTTGCGTCAGCGCAGGAAGATCGCTGGAATTGTCCTGCGCGAAGGCCTGCTCTAGCTGAGGCTTGAGGCTTGCCCCCATCCAACTTGAACGCCACTCAAGTTCCTGGCGAAGGATGTGTTTATGCTCCAAAACTTCAAAATAGGTCGATGCCGCGGAAAGCAATGTCACGCCTGCAATGAGCGCAAGAATCAAACGCAAGCGAAACGAATGCATAATCCTCCCCTTAGATTCTCCAGCGGACACTACCCATTAGATGCACAACATAGATCGGCCGGCACGCTGAATGGAAACCCACAAAACCTCTAACGCGCTCAAGGACTTACCAAGGTCAAAGCAGATCACTGCCACAATCTCAGCCCGCGGACCCCATCTTCGTGCTGTGAGAGTGGCCCTAAATGTCTGCAGACGGCGCATCGGGATGCGCTATGCTGTGCAGAGAGGACAACTAGCCCTTATCCTGCAACTTACGGTGCGACAAGCTGATGGCATTCCAATCGGTCGAGAATACCGCCAAGAACATCGTCGAAACAGTGCAGGCTTATTCGCTTTTTGCCTATCGCGGCGTCACGAATATCTTCCGCCCGCCGATCTACTGGCCCGATTTTCTTGTGCAATCCGACATTATCGGGTTCGGTTCGGCTTCCATTGTGCTGCTCTCCGGCTTCTTTACCGGGGGCGTTCTGGCCTTGCAGTCTGCAGCTACATTATCTCAGTTTGGGGCCACCGCTGTCACGGGAAGGTTCGTCAGCACTTCAATGATCCGGGAACTCGGTCCCGTGCTCACGGGCATCATGGTTTCGGGCCGGAACGCCTCTTCAATGGCCAGTGAACTCGGCTCGATGGTTGTTACCGAGCAGATTGACGCCATGCGCGCCCTAGGCGTCGATCCCATGCGCAAGCTTGTGACCCCGCGCATCTTCGCCTGCGTGACCATGCTTTTCTTTCTCACCATTGTTGCCAACTTTTTCGGTATCCTGGGCGGCGCGGCGGTCACCGTCTTCATGAATCACCAGAACGCCACGCAGTACTTCTCCATGGCCTATGAATACCTCAGCCTTGGCGACATCATGCAGGGACTCATCAAGCCGCTCTTTTCCGGGTTCATCATTGCCAGTATCGGCTGCTTCTACGGGCTCAAGACAACAGGAGGAACCGAGGGTGTGGGCCGATCCACCATCAAGGCCGTCGTCGTCTCGTCCGTGCTCATCATCTTCATCGACTTCCTCGTCACCCAGGTCATGTTGACCATCTTTGGCTGATGACAAACTCCACTCCCTCAACCGCGCGAACGCTCGACAACGGTTCCGCAGGCACCGGACCGGTGCTTGAGTTTCGCAACGTCTCCATTGGTTTCGATCATACGGTGCTTGAGGACGTAAGCTTTTCGGTGGGGCCGCATGAGACGCGCATCCTGCTTGGCCCCGCCGGCGTCGGTAAAAGCGTTCTTCTCAAGCTTGCTAATGGGCTTCTCTGTCCAGATTCCGGCTCCGTTCATCTCTTCGGCGAAGAAATCTCGAGTATTCCCGAGCAGCAACTCTTTCACCTGCGCACTCGGACCGGAATGGTGTTTCAGGAAGGCGCGC
Organism: Occallatibacter sp.; assembly: GCF_049582745.1. GTDB lineage: Bacteria > Acidobacteriota > Terriglobia > Terriglobales > Acidobacteriaceae > Telmatobacter. The sequence goes on along the minus strand of NZ_JBAUUO010000093.1, from coordinate 12,372 downwards.
TCTTTGACTCGCTTCCCGTGCGAGATAATGTTGCCTATCAGCTCATCCAGGAAGAGGTCCCCGATGAGCAGGTCGATGTTCGGGTTCGAGAGGCGCTTCGCTTTGTGGGGCTCGAGCAGACCTTCAGCCTCTATCCGGGCAGCCTTTCCGGCGGAATGCGGCGTCGCGTTGCCATTGCGCGCGCTCTGATCCACAATCCTCAGCTCCTGCTCTATGACTCGCCAACCGGCGGCCTCGATCCTGTCACGTCGACAACGATCATCGAACTCATCGTGAAGCAGCGCGATGTCTATCACACTCCGTCGGTGCTCGTTACGCACCGACTGCAGGACGCGTTCACGATGTGCAGCCACCGTTTCGAGCCCGCAGAAGAACGCATGGTGCCGCTGCCAGAAAACCAAACCGATCCGAAGACAACATTCCTTATGCTCTCCGAAGGTCATCTTATCTTTGATGGTTCTCTTCAGGAACTAGTCTCAAGCCAGGATCCCTTTGTGCGCGAGTTTATTGAGTAAGCGCGTGGGGGTTGCATACGCCAATTTCCGCAGAACCCAATGGGCTCATTACAATAACACACAGCAGCGCTGTCTCGCAGCGTTCCCTGTGGTCCTGCCATTGCGAAGGCGAATTATTCCCTGGAGATCTATGAGACGCGGGCACTTTCGAATCTTGGCGACGCTGACTCTTCTCGCTCTCGCGACGTGGCCGCGTTCAGCCTCGGCATATTCATTGCTTACGCACGAACAGCTTATTGACCTCACATGGAAAGACTCGATCGTACCGCTGCTTCTGAGTCGCTACCCCAACCTCACCCCAGCTCAACTCGACCGCGCCCGCGCCTACGCCTACGGTGGCTGCGTGATCCAGGACATCGGCTACTATCCCTTCGGCGATCGGTCCTTTTCGAACCTCACACACTATGTCCGCTCAGGAGACTTTGTTGTCAATCTTTTCCGCAATGCCCACGACGCCAACGAATTGGCCTTTGCCATCGGGGCACTCTCCCATTACATCGGCGACTCCATCGGGCACTCCGAGGCCACCAACCTTGCTGTGCCCATCGAATTTCCAAAGTTGCGCGCAAAATATGGCTCGTCGGTAAGCTATGGCGAAGGCAAGCACCAGCACGTGCAAACCGAATTTGCCTTCGACATCAACGAAATCGCGCATCACCGGGTTGCTCCTTTGCGTTTCCTGAGGCATATCGGCCTGCGAGTCTCGATGCGGCAGCTTGCTCTCGCCTTCTATCAGACCTATGGCATTACCGAAAATTTCGGATTCCGACGCGGACGCATTATCAACGTTAGCGACTATCGTTTTGCAGCGCGGACTTTTATTCCGCGCATTGCTTACGCCCTCACTCTGCTTCACCGCAGCAATGAGCCACCCGACCCGACTACGCCCGCAGTGATTGAACTCGAAAAGGAAGCGGCCGCTGTCGCCCAGGAAAACAACTGGCAGGCCTACCGGCATAAGGCAGGTATCGAGACTCATTTGCTGGCAGGCCTCATCTTCATCCTTCCCAAGATTGGCCCGCTCTCGCTGGTCAACATCAAGGGCCCCACTCAGAAGACTGAGGAGGATTACGCACAGAGCGTGGCTGTTGCAACCACGGATCTCCGCCTCGTTCTTGCGGCGTTCACTCCTGTCAACGCGCGTTCCACAGCTCCGCCTTCTCCGCTGACCAGCCTGGTGCAAAATGGACCCTCGGCCCTGATTCTGCGTGATCCCCGCCATCCGCTTCCAGACCGCGATCTCGATACAGGCCATGTGGTGCAGCCAGGAGGCTATTCGCTCACTGACTTCACATATGCCAGCCTGCTCCACAAACTGGTCGCAAAGCCGGACCGCCCCATCCCACCGGGCGTCAAGCACGACGTCGAGGCCTACTATTCCAATCTCAATCTCCCCATCGCCACAAAGAAGGATCCCGCACGCTGGAGCGAAGTCCTGGCCGACCTCAAAACACTTGCGGGCATGTCCACCAGCATCGAACCACAGCCATATCCAACCTACGGTGACGACGCAGCCGCGAGCGAATAGCGCGCTGTGCAGAAATCTTCGCATGCATCCCCGGAAAATCTGCCCCGCGCCATTCCCGCGCCTTCCGGAATCTGCTAGCCTTGCAGTTTCGGGCATCAAGAAGATTGGCAAGGTGTGATGATGGCATTCAAATTTCAGGGTTTTGATTTTCTCCACCTCGACTCGAATTTCAGTGAAGACGAACTTCTTGTCCGCCGCACCGCATGCGACTTCGTCGAAGACAACGTAATTCCCATTATTGAGGAGTGCTTTCGCACGGAACGCTTCCCGCGTGAACTCGTACCCATCATGGGCGAGCTTGGTTTCTTTGGCGCCAGCCTTGAGGGGTACGGCTGTGCCGGCATGTCCAACGTCGAGTACGGCCTTGTGATGCAGGAACTCGAACGCGGCGACTCCGGCCTGCGCAGCTTTGTCAGCGTGCAATCGGCGTTGGTCATGTACCCGATCTACACGTTCGGCTCGGAAGAGCAGAAAGACACGTGGCTGCCCGCGCTCGCCAGTGGAGAAAAGCTTGGCTGCTTTGGCCTCACGGAGCCGGGCTTCGGCTCCAACCCAGGAGGGATGACCACCACCGCACGGAAATCACGCGATGAATACATCCTCAATGGCGAGAAGATGTGGATCACATCCGGCAATATTGCCGATATCGCCGTCATCTGGGCGAGGGTTGAAGACGAAGACAATCGCGTTCGCGGCTTTTTGGTAGAGACCGACCGGCCGGGTTTCCGCGCCGATGCGGTCCACGGCAAGTGGTCGCTTCGCGCATCTGTCACCAGCGGCCTTTCACTGCAGGACGTGCATGTGCCAGCCACGAATTTACTTCCCGGATCGGGCGGCCTCAAGAGTCCCCTCATGTGCCTTAACCAGGCGCGCTACGGCATCAGTTGGGGCGCCATCGGTGCGGCCATGTCGTGTTACGACACTGCGCTCCAATACGCGAAGACCAGAAAACAATTTCACAACCAGCCCATCGCCTCGCACCAGCTTATCCAGGAAAAACTCGTCTGGATGCTCAGCGAGATCTCCAAGGCACAGTTGCTCTCGCTGCACGTGGGCCGCCTCAAGGACGCAGGCACCATCGGCCACCAGCACATCTCGATGGCCAAGCGCAACAATGTGTGGATGGCACTTGAATGCGCGCGCAAGGCTCGCGATATCCTCGGCGCTAACGGCATCACCGAGGACTACCCGATCATGCGCCACATGATGAATCTGGAATCCGTGAAGACCTACGAAGGAACGCACGACATCCATGCGCTGATACTGGGCCAGCACATCACAGGCATTGCAGCCTACTGATCCCCGGATTTTTCAATTCCGCGGCTGCACAACGACGCAGCCGCGCCCGCATGACAGGAATCAGGATTGCCCCTCATGATGATGTTCATCGCCAGAATGACCGTCTGAGCCGGCCTGCTGATGCTCGGGAGTCGCTTCCGCGAGTTCTGCCCCAGGAATGAACTCTTTCAGGCAATCCACGAGCTTCTCGAGCTTTCCGTCGCGGGCAAGCAGCTTCTCAATCTGTGCGCGAAGATCTTCACGTTCCTTGCTGGCCTGCTTATGCGCCAGCACATAATAATCGTTCTCCATGTTATGAGTCCTCGCGCAGATCATAACATCGCATTCGCCGGGGTTTAGCTTCGAATCATTGATTATCCGTGAGAAGTATCCCGACAGTTTGCATGAAGACCTTCATTCCTTCACAGCAGGCTATGAGATCGGTAACATGGTAGATAGGTACCTATGCGCGCGTCTTCTATGTTATTAAGTAACTATTGACGGTATTCAAGCTATGTTATACACAGCGTCTTTCCTCCGGGCCGATGAGAACCCGCGAAGTTTTTGGCGCTTGATCAGTCGCTTACGGTGGCTTTGTTGAATTTTCAAGGGCAACTTCGCGAATGCCCTGCCCGATGCTTCTTCCGTATCCTCGATTCTGCTGCCGCGCAATTCCTTCAGCGGCTACTGCTTCAGTTGCTATAGTCGTATCCATATTGGAGGCCCCATGCATCTGCGTTGCCTAGCCGCATCCTTGCTTTTCGCTGTTGTTCCGGTTGTTGTCAACGCACAGCAGGCTTCAGCTCCCATCGTTCTCCACGCCGCCCGGCTACTTCAAGTGGATACCGGCGCAATCGTCCAGCCAGGCGAGATTCTCGTGGAAGGCAATTTGATTCGTGCGGTCGGTACTTCCGTCGAACATCCGACTGGCGCAAAGATCATTGATCTCGGGAACACCACACTTATGCCGGGCCTCATCGATGCGCACGTCCATCTTTTTCTGCATCCGGGCGCCGAGGACCTGCAGACCGTAATCGAGTCCGTGCCATGGCGGACGATTCTCGCCGAGCAGGCCGCAAAAGACGACGTGATGGCCGGCTTCACCGCGGAGCGCGATATGGGCACGGAAGGCGCGGGTTCGGCCGATACCGCTGTTCGGAACGCAATCAACCAGGGAATGATTCCCGGACCGCGGCTCCGCATCAGCGGAAACGCGATCGATATTCTCGGCGGACACGAGGATGCGAACCGCTACAACCCGGCTCAGCACGTTCTTTCGAATGCCGACTACGCCAACTCGGCCGAGCAGATCGTTGAGGTCATGCGAGAGCAACATAAAGAAGGCTCGGACTTCGCGAAGATCTACGAAACCGGGCCGGACCGCATGGTTGGCGGGGTTTTGCAGACGCCGTATCAATACACTGCCGCGCAACTTGCTGCGGCGGTGGAAGAGGCACATCGCCTGGGCGTGTTTGTCGGGGTTCACGCGATGGGTGAGCCGGGAACCCTGTACGCAGCTGAGGCGGGCGTCGCCTCAATCGATCACGCAACACATTTGAGCGACGAAACCATCCGCCTGATGAAGGAGACGGGCATCTTTGCCGTGCCGACCTTCACCATCTTCGAATATTTTGCGCACCACCGCGACACCCAGGATCAGGCGGCGGCGGAAGCCGAGATGCTCGACTACAAGATCAAGGAATTCAAGAAGCAGGTGGCTGCCGGTGTGCCGTTCGCGGTAGGCTCGGACGTGGGTCCGTTTCCGCACGGCACACAGTCGCGCGAGCTTACGCTGATGGCTCAGTACGGCATGAAGCCACTCGCAGTACTGCAGGCCGATATGATCAACGGCGCAAAGCTGCTGCGCTGGGAGGGACGGATCGGCCAACTCAAACCTGGATACTTCGCCGACATAATCGCCGTGCCCGGCAACCCTCTTGAGGATATCTCCACCTGCGAGCATGTCAGCTTTGTGATGAAAAATGGAAAGGTTCTGCGTCAGTAGGACCTACGGAATGCGCGCCGCTGCTTTCGATGCGCGCTCGACTTCCTGTTTCTGCCGAGTGCGAATCTTTTCGAGTGCCTGGCGGAAGCGGAGCGGCTTTTCTGCTGCCAGTGAGTCCCGCACAGCCTTGCGATACCCGCCGAGGTAGATGGAGTAGAGGATGGCGAGCGAACATCCGATTCCCCAGAGGAATCCGATGCAAAGGCCCAGGAGACCGAACGCGCTGAAGTCGGACATGGCAGTACCGGCCTTTTCTAGACTGCGACGGTGAAGCTGTCTTCGCTGCGGGTGACAGCGTGATAGAGCGTGTCGCGTTCGACTGGAACGCGGCCGGCCTCGGTAATAAGCCGGCATAGCTCTTTGCGCGTCATACCCTGCGGAGTCGTTGCACCCGCGTCGTGGTAGATCTTCTCTTCAATGACGGTACCATCGAGGTCGTCAGCGCCGAAGCGCAGCGCAATCTGAGCGATCTTGGGCGTCATCATCTGCCAATACGCTTTGATGTGGGGGAAGTTATCAAGCAGTAACCGGCTCACGGCAATCTGCCGGATGTCGGTAAGGCCGGTCGTCACCGGCAGATGATCGAGAGGCGTGTTCTCAGGATGAAAGGCCAGCGGAATGAAGGTCTGAAATCCTCCGGTCTCGTCTTGAAGAGCACGAAGCTTGAGCAGATGATCGACGCGGTCTTCGTCGTTTTCAATGTGGCCGTAGAGCATGGTCGCATTCGACTTGAAGCCATGCTTGTGGGCCAGGCGCGCGGTTTCCAGCCACTCATCGCCGTCGATTTTGTGATCGCAGATAATGGAACGCACGCGGGTCGCAAAAATCTCGGCTCCCCCGCCGGGCATGGAGTCTACGCCGGCCTCGCGGAGTTTCACGAGCGTCTGGTCAATCGTCAGCTTGGCGCGGCGTGCAAGATAGGCGACTTCCACCATGGTGAAAGCCTTGATGTGTACTTTGGGGAACCGCTGCTTCAATCCGCTCACAAGATCCAGGAAATACTCAAAGGGCAGATCCGGATGAAGGCCGCCGACGATATGAAACTCCGTGACGGCTTCGCTGTACCCGGAGGCCGCGGTCTGCCACGCTTCTTCGAGCGCCATGGTGTAGCCCACGGGATCGTCTTTTTTGCGGCCAAAGGCGCAGAGTTTGCAGGCTGCAACACATACGTTGGTCGGATTGATGTGGCGATTGACGTTGAAGTAAGTCACGTCGCCGTGCATCCGCTCACGCACATGATTGGCCAGCCAGCCCACCGCGAGTACGTCCTTTGAGCGATAGAGGGCCAGTCCATCTTCAGCATCGAGACGTTCGGCAGCCCCTACTTTGGCGGCAATGGGTTCGAGCTTTGCGTCGTAGGTGCGGAAACCTAGAATCTGCATGTGTCGGGCAGCGTCAGCCTGCATGATTCGATGATACAGAATCGGCGTGAATTCGCCGAAATGCGCATCCCTGGATTCGCAGTTACAGGATCTCGCCTTTCCGGTCTGAACTTGCGCTGCGCAACTGGCCTTCCGCGAAGTCAGTATCCCCCATGGTCGTCGATGCTGATGATCCTACACAAAACGAAGAGGTTGACTGGATATCCAGCCAACCTCTTCTGATTGGAACCGGTCCTGAACCAGGCACGGAGGCCTGCTCCAGGGTTCAGGGTCTACTTCTTCTTCGGTGCTGCCTTCTTGCCGTGTGGCGCAGCTTTCTCGTTGAGAAGGGTTGCGGAGTCGGCAGCGTTGAAGGGATAGAGTTGCACCGACTGCTGACCGGTGTTGGTCAGGGAAATGTCGACGCGGCGGTTCTGAGCCAGGTAAATTACGCCGATCCTCTTCAGGACCTTCTTCTTATCGGCATCGCTCAAGTCAGGATTCTTATTGACCAGATCGGTCACTTCATCCTTTGTGAGTTCCTGCGTCTCGCCGAGGGCCTGCACTTCGATCGCGTCGGCTGAGACTCCCTGCGAGACCAGGAAGTCCTTGGCACGATTGACACGGCGTTCTGAGAGCGCCTGGTTATATTTATCCGATCCGCGCGGATCCGCGTGGCCGGTGAGGGTCAGGTGGGCATCCGGTTTGAATTGCAGGTAGCTCTTGAAGTCTGTCGCCAGAGTGTTCAGGATTGTCTGCTGGCTTTCGACCAAGCCACCCTCGGGATGCTTTTCGCGAGGCTGAGCTGTCGGGAAGAACACGCTGTGCAGTGCCAAGCGCTGTTCGAGGCGCACCTGTTCCGGTGACGGTCCGGGCGGAGGTGGCGGCGGCTGAATGGTAACGCTGGTGTTTGCCGTAGCCGTATGGCCCTTGTCGTCGGCTACGTTGCAGGTAATTTGCACCGGTCCGGTCGAAGCGCCTGTGGAGGAGTAGGTTGCCGTGGTTCCACTGCCGCTGATCGTGCCGCCGGAAGCCTGGTAACTGTAGGTCAACGGACGATTCTGCGGGCTGACACCCTGCGAGGTTACGGTCGATGAATCACCCGGTTTCAAGTCGGTTGGGTTCGCGGAGCAGCTCAATGTCGGCGGCTCGTATTCCTTCACGGTGAAGGTCGCGGTGCTCGAGGCGCTCTCCCACGGCTTCAGGCCTTCCTTGCCGGGCTTGCCCTCTTTCACTCCGCAGTTGACGGTATAACTACCAGGCGCCAGGTTGGTCGTATCCACCTTCGCCGTGGTGTCGCTTCCGGTCACTCCCTGTCCCGACCATGTGTAGATCACGTGGTCCTTGGGAAGGGTATTTCCCACGGTGGCGGTAACGGTGACCGGCTCTCCGGGGAAGATCGAATTGGGCTGGGCGGCACACGCGATTGTGACTGTCGGCGGAGGAGCCATAGTGCCAAAGCTCACGACGATGCCAGTGCTCAAACGCGCCATGTTGAAGTTGCCGCGCACAACCGGGAACATGTCGACGTGCGAGTACTGGTAATCGGCCTGGAAGACTCGAATTGCAAGATGATGATCGAGCCATGGAGTGTTGTAGTCAATGCCGCCACCGGCCGTGAGCACCATGCCCCACTTGTTGCTGTCGTAGTAGGTGGTGCTGACGCTCTCTCCACCGACCAGGGCATGTGCAAACGGAGTGATGTCCTCTGTTGGATAGCGGAAGATTAATCCTCCCGACCCGCCGGAGAACTGATCGTGCACGACCGCAGTATTGTTTCCGCCGTTCTTATGGAAATCGCCTTCCGCCTGGACGCCGAAATAGTTCGTGAAGTAGCGCGCCAGGCTCACGTCAGCGCAGCAGCTAATCGATCTCGCGTTGTCCTGCTGGGTCCCGTTATCGATAATCGATCCCTTGGGCGCCAGGTAGCTGTATCCAGCAAAGAGGTCCCATTTGGATGGGGCTTGAGCCGAAGCCGGTGTCGCCGGCTTTGCATTATCCTGGGCTGCCATGGCAAGCGGCAACAGACTCGTACATGCCAACGTCAAAGCCAGGCGGGTAAATTTTGAAACTTGCGAGTACATGCGTTTCTCCTCCGCAATCAAAAACTGAAAAACAGTTTGGAAATGGCGCTTCTAGCGGACCATTTTCCGGTCAAAAAACGATTCGGCTCCCTGCAAAATCACACTTTCCGAGTCAAGGACACACCACCAATAAACGTAACATAGGTTCCCGGGCCAGAATGCACTTTCTGAATGGGTTGACCAACTGGTATCCCCCGGGAGGTCTGTTGGAAATTCCCGCAAACTCCCGGTCTGGAACGGCGAAACCGAGAAAAGCGAGATCGCCGGCTATTCTGCGTTCAGCGTCTTTAGCAGGCTCCGTGGTTCACGCTGAATTTTCTCCTGGAGGAGTGTGATGGCATACATGAGTTGTTCGGGTCGCGGCGGGCACCCAGGGACATACACATCGACCGGGATCACCTGGTTAACCCCCTGCACGATGGCGTAGTTGTTGAAAACCCCGCCTGAAGTTGCGCATGCGCCCATGGAGATGACCCACTTCGGCTCGGGCATCTGGTCATAAAGCCGCCGAATGACCGGGGCCATTTTCTGGGCTACACGGCCGGCAATGATCATCAGGTCCGACTGTCGCGGAGAGGGTCGGAAAACCTCGGCACCGAATCGCGCGATATCGAAGCGCGATGCCCCCATCGACATCATTTCAATGGCGCAACAGGCTAGTCCAAAGGTTACGGGCCACACTGAACTTTTGCGCACCCAGTTTACGGCAAAATCCAGCGTGGTGAGAAACACGCCTTCCGGCTGCTCAAAACCGTAGTTGACTTCCTGCAGTTTGGCGCGATTCTTGGCGCTGCTTTCGAGCGCGCCGAAAAGGTAGCGATCGCGTTCCTGGAGGGTCCCCATGCCCTTATCTTACCTCTTTCTCCCATTCCAGGAGAATCCGACGCGGGTTGAAAGCAGCCGTCGGTCTAGTTCCCCGCCAATTGCGATACTTCACGCTGCACGGGTGCCTGACTTGCCAGCCGAGACCAATGGGTTATCCTTCAATGTTCGCGGAAATCAGCAGAGACCACGCAAGTCGGTTATCGCCGGCAGGAACCGTAGTCGCCCGCGAACGCCTCAAGCGCCTGACGGCCCTGAAGACCGCGGCTATGCCTGTTGTCGGAGTCGGAATGTCCAGTATTCGTTTCAGGATTTCTCTCTTCTCGTTTTTTGCGCTCGCCCCTTCTTTTCTCTGTGCGCAATCCTCTTCCCCTCCGGCCACTCAGGCAGACGTGAAGGCGCTTCAGGATGCGATCCTCGCTGCACGGATGAATGCCGACAACGCCTGGATGCTGGTCTCTGCGGCCCTGGTGCTTCTGATGACCGGGCCCGGGCTGGCTTTGTTCTACGGCGGGCTGGTACGCCGGAAGAACATCCTCGGCACCATGATGCAGAGCTTCGCGATGATGGGTCTGGTCACGATTCTCTGGGCCATCGTGGGGTACTCCCTGGCCTTCGCGCACGGCACAGGTTTCATCGGCGGATGGGAACACATTTTTCTGCGCGGCGTGAGCCTGGCGCCCAATCCCGACTACGCAGCCACAATTCCCGAGCAGACGTACATGATCTACCAGCTCATGTTCGCCATCATCACGCCGGCCTTGATCACCGGCGCCTTTGCAGAGCGCATGAAGTTCAGCGCAATGGCGTTGTTTCTTTCGCTCTGGTCGCTGATCGTCTACAGTCCGATGGCGCACATGGTGTGGGGCGTTGGAGGATTGCTGAACGCAAACGGAGGAAGCATTCCTTCGCTCGATTTTGCCGGTGGCACAGTGGTGCACATTACATCCGGCGTCTCTGCTCTCGTAACGGCCATATATCTGGGCAAGCGACTCGGCTATCCTCACACCAATATGCCGCCGCACTCCATGGTGCTGAGCTTCATCGGTGCATGCCTGCTCTGGGTGGGTTGGTTCGGGTTTAATGCAGGGAGCGCATTGGGATCGGGTCCGCTGGCCACCAGCGCCTTCATCAATACTCATTTTGCCGCTGCGGCCGCTGCGCTGGGCTGGACCATCGCGGAATGGATCCACAACGGCAAGCCGACGGCTCTCGGCGCGATCTCCGGAGCGGTGGCAGGGCTCGTCGCCATCACGCCTGCTTCGGGCTTCGTTCAACCCTTCTCCGCACTGCTGATCGGAATCGTCGCCGGGGTCTTCTGTGCATTCATGGTGTTCAAGGTAAAGAGCTGGTTTGGCTATGACGACTCACTCGATGCCTTCGGAGTGCATGGCGCCGGCGGAACCCTGGGTGCTTTGCTTACAGGCCTTTTCGCAACCAGAACCATCAATCCCGCCTTCGGTCCGAATGTGGCCACTGGCGCCATCGATGGACACTGGGGACAGTTGTTGAACCAGACCGCCGGAGTCGCTGTTGCCTGGACCCTTTCGGGCGTCGGCACCCTCGTCCTGCTGTTCCTTGTTGACAAGGTGATCGGACTTCGTGTCTCGAACGAGGACGAGAATCTCGGCCTTGACCTTTCTCAGCATGGTGAAGAAGGTTACGACCTGAATTCTTGATGAAATGTTGGCGCTGGATGTAGTCCACCAGCCTATCCGGCCTGATACGCTACCAGACGAGGCAATCAAGCATGCTCAAGATTGAAGCGATTATCCAGCCTTCGAAACTCGATGCAGTCAAGGACGCACTGCTCGAAGTCGGCATTGAAGGCATGACGATTCTGGAGGCACGCGGTCACGGTCGCCAAAAAGGCCATACCGAGTTCTACCGCGGCCGCGAATACACGGTTGACCTTCTCCCCAAGGTCAAGATTGAGATGGTTGTTCTGGACGCGATGAAGGAGAAAGCCATTGCCGCCATCGGCTCGGCCGCACGTACCGGAAGGATCGGCGACGGCAAGATCTTCGTGAGCCGGGTGGAAGAGGCGATCCGAATCCGTAACGATGAACGCGGCGAAACGGCGCTTTAGCTCCAACCGACCCCGCTTTCGCTGCAGGTCAAACTGCTAAGGTGGCCTGCAGCGTTCCCTTCCTGAAGCCTTTCGATTGCCTCCACAGAACTTCCGCGATTTTATCCAAACAACCCAATTCTCCCGCCCCGCTGGAAAATCGTTTATTCTGTTAAGTCAAGTTAATTGGCTTAGGGGTGCGTGTTTATTGGGGATTTGATGGTGTCCGTTGGACAGTGGACACCTTGCGAATTGTGAACGCCGCTGTTGATGCGGGTTCGGTGTCCGGGGTGGACACTCACACGTTAGCATAATTCGGTTGTGAGCGCGCTCACGTGTGAATCGTTCTCGGACAGTACCTTTGTGGGAGTGATGTGGGAAAGTAGGGCCGCGCGGAGCGCGGCCTTTTGCTTTTGCGGTTGCTGTTGCTTTTGCTTCTGGCCCAGCCTGCCGGAATAGTTGGACACTGCGCACGCGCGTCAAGGCTCCGCCGCAGCGGACGCGCCAGCGCTTGGCCTTGACGCGTGTGCGACGATGCGATCGCTTCGGGCTGGGCCGCTCTTTATGGTTTTTGCTTTTTATCGTCGTGCGGGCTTGTAGCTCGGCGGGCGCGAGGGTGCGCGGGGTTGCTTTTCGCGCGCTCCCGATGCGACGGCGGGAGCGAGCCGTGCGATGCGAGCGCCGCGCTGGCCGGGCGGCGGGAGTGAGCGC
>NZ_JBAUUO010000092.1:0-2063 GCF_049582745.1 Occallatibacter sp. | reverse complement strand
TTCGTGTGACTGGCATGTTCAACGTACAGGAGGTGAAAGTCCAAACCCGGGGGCCTGACAGAGGCAACCCGACATCGAAGAGACAAGGGCTGTGCCGTGGAGCACCACGACTCTCTGGGAGGGATGCAAACGCCCAGGGGCCCGCGAGGGGTGGTCTGAAAGAAGTCATAGATGCGTGGCGGAATCGAATGAAAATGAAGTGCCGTAAGGCGTACGCGATGGGTAAGCCAGCGAACGGTGGTGAAGCCCAGTATCTGTCGGTAGTCGCAGTGCGTATTGGCAACGAGAACGTCTCGAAGTGCGTGGAATTTACCCAGTGAGATCTGTCGGGTCTCCGCGAAAGCGGTAGCCCGTAGGATGAAGGACGAAAGGTTATGACCCGGCAGAAGTCGGAGGACTGCATAAAGCCACAAGGCCGGCGAAAGCCGGTTGAAACCCAGGGAATCGAGAGCTCTGGGGGAGGTGAGGCGGTCCCAGTCAACGAACAGCCAAGACAACTCGGATTGCGATTCGAGACAGCCGAACAGTATGCGAAAGCAGAAGCCGACGGCGCAAGGGTCACCCACCGAAGGGTTTCTCGAGCGCACGCGGAGCCGAAGTCGAAGCGCAAAGAAGAAGCAGTATTGGCGGCGACACTGGAAGAAGTCACTGGGCGATTACGGTTAGCGTTTGCAGTCGTGGCATCGAACCAAGGGGCACCTGGGCCAGACGGGCAGAGCGTCAAAGAGATGCGCGCGCATCTTGAGGAGCTCATCCCGAAGGTGACCGAATCACTGCTTAAGGGAGACTACGAGCCGGGCAATATCCGGCGCGTGTGGATACCCAAGGCAGGCGGAAAAGGTCATCGTGGCCTAGGAATTCCTGACGTCATCGATCGGACGATCCAAGAAGCGGTACGAGCGGTACTCGAGCCCTTGTACGAGCCGAAGTTTCATCCGAACAGCCACGGATTTCGACCTGGACGAAGTTGTCACACGGCAATCCAGCAGGCGCAAGAGTATCTAGAAGATGGGCACGATTGGGTGGTAGATATTGATTTGGAGAATTTCTTCAATCGAGTCCATCACCAGCGGTTAATGGCGAGACTCGCGGATCGAGTCAAAGACAAGCGACTGCTCGTACTCATTGGAAAGATGCTCAAAGCGAAGGTTGTGATGCCGGATGGCGTGGTGGTCAGCAATGACGAGGGCGTCCCGCAAGGGGGTCCACTTTCGCCGTTGTTAAGTAACATTGTGCTGGACGAGCTCGATTGGGAGCTCGAACGGCGCGGCCACCGATTCGTCCGTTACGCGGATGATGAGAACATCTACGTCCGCAGTGAACGAGCCGGACAGCGAGTCATGGCGAGTATTACGAGCTTCATCGAAGGGCGGCTGCGCCTGAAGGTGAACGCGAGCAAGAGCGCTGTGGCTCGTCCCGAAGAGCGGCACTTTCTCGGCTTCAGTCTGCGGCGAGAGTTGATGGACGGAAACGTGGAAGTGATACTATCGAAGCGCTCCAAGGAACGCATCGACGGCAAAATCCGTGAGCTTACGCCGCGCAGCTGGGGAAACACGCTCAAAGCGTGCATTGCCCGGGTGAACGAGTATCTCATCGGATGGGTAGGCTTCTTTGGAGTCTGCTCCGCCGAGGTCGAAAGGACATTGCATAACCTGGATGCGCACATCCGACGCCGGTTGCGTGCTATTCAGCTCAAACAGTGGAAACGCAGACGTACGATAGCCCAGAAACTAATTCAGCACGGCATTTGGCCGAAGAGCGCTTGGCGAAACGTCTACAAAGGTCGCAAGTCCTTTTGGGCGATGAGCCACATGGCAACAGTGGACCGGGCACTTCCGAATTCCCATTGGGATGCACGAGGGCTCGAATCATTGGAACGACGCTACCGACTGATAGCCGCGCGCAGGGTCGCCCCGGTGCAACTCACGTTGGCACTGGGATAGCGGAGGTCGCAAACCGGCCGACGACGGGGTTAGCAACCCGTCGCCCTGAAGAGCCGTATGTGAACAGCACAAGTACGGTTCCCTGAGAGGGGCCTTCAGAAATGGGGGCCCCTACTCGAC
>NZ_JBAUUO010000091.1:0-1609 GCF_049582745.1 Occallatibacter sp. | reverse complement strand
GTCCACGCGATTGACTCCACAGGGGTGCGCCAGATGCTAGAGAAGCACAGCGAGCAGTTCGCTAGCAGCCCGGGGTGTAAGTCCGGATGCGTAAGCAAAAGAGTTTGAAGGATCCACAGGTAGGATTCGTAGAATGCGCGTATGGCGATGGGGACGCGCAAGCAGCGGGAAAAGCAAGAAGACATTTGGATCGCTCATATGGAGCTGCCTTCGGCTCCAGGACATCCGTTCTATCAGCGGCTCAATGAACTGCTGGAGGGGGAGAAGTTCGATGAGTTTGTGGAGGGACGGTGTACGAAGTTCTATGCGGCTAAGTATGGCCGGCCGTCGCTAACCCCGGGAATCTACTTCCGGTCGCTGCTGCTGGGCTACTTTGAGGGCATCGACAGTGAACGGGGGATTGCCTGGCAATTGGCGGATTCGCTGGGGTTGCGGCGCTTTGTGGGGATTGGGTTGGATGAGGACACGCCGGATCACACGACGATTTCGCGTACCCGCCGTTTGATCGACGTGGAAACGCATCGCGAAGTCTTCGGCTGGGTGCTGGGTGTGCTGGCCGAACGTGGGTTGGTGAAGGGGAAGCGGATCGCGATCGATGCAACCACGTTGGAGGCGAATGCGGCGATGCGCTCGATTGTGCGCCGCGACACGGGGGAAAGCTATGAGGAGTTTCTGCGTGGTCTGGCGAAGGCTTCGGGCATCGAGACGCCGACCCGGGAAGACTTGGCACGGTTGGACCGCAAGCGGAAGAAGCGGATGTCGAATAAGGAGTGGGAGAGCCCGGCGGACGGAGATGCACGGATTACGAAGATGAAGGACGGGCGCACGCACTTGGCGCACAAGGCGGAGCACGCGGTCGATCTGGATACGGGTGCGGTGGTGGCGGTAACCCTGCAAGCGGCCGACCTGGGCGACACCGCGACGCTGGACGCGACGCTGAGCGAGGCGGGGATGGCGGTGGCGGAGTTAGTGAGCCGCGAGGTGGAACAGCATCCCGCGGATCCTCCCAAGGTCAACGTCGAGGGAATCGAAGAGGTGGTGGCGGACAAGGGTTACCACAGCGGCGCGGTCTTGGAGCGGGTGAAGAGTTACGAAGTGCGTACCTACATTCCGGAAAAGAAACAAGGGGGGCAGCGCCACTGGGAGGGCAAAACCGAGGAGCAACAGGCGGTGTACCAGAATCGACGGCGCGTGCGCGGCGGCTACGGCAAAAGCTTACTGCGGCGGCGAGGCGAACTGGTGGAACGCAGCTTTGCGCACTGCTACGAGACGGGCGGCATGAGGCGCACACATCTACGCGGACACGAGAATATTCTGAAGCGGCAACTGGTCCATGTGGGGGCGTTCAACTTGAGCCTGATCCTGCGGCAAGTGCTGGGTGCGGGCACGCCGCGGCAGTGGAAAGACCTCGGGGGGACCTCTTTCTTGCTGTTTATTTACTACTTACTCGTCAGGAAAATCGAAATCGGCTCTCAGGAAGCCGAATCTCAATATCTTGTACGATATCGGTCACAGAATCACGAAGCTCGACGCGCAACTCGGCGCGGCTGGTCGTGCCGAAAATTAGTTACTTACACCCCGGGCTGCTAGTCAAAATCGTTCGCAGGAG
>NZ_JBAUUO010000090.1:0-1723 GCF_049582745.1 Occallatibacter sp. | reverse complement strand
AATCAGCGGGTTTTTAACGATGCAGCCGATAACTCCCATGACCCTCGGCAACATGCGCGCCAACGGCGTGCGGTCGCTGATTGTGCACTGCTCGAATGTCAATTGCCGACACGAAGCAATCGTGAATTTCGAGGCCCATGGCGATGATGTATTTGTGCCGTCCCTCGGCCAGCGAATGCGCTGTGAACGGTGTGGCCAGCGTGGCGCTGATGTGATGCCCAATTGGAACGAGCGCCCCACTACCGGGGCATTCGATGGCCGCCGATGACTGATAATCGCCCAATGATGGCGGAGCAGGCGGAGACGCTCAAGAAGCTTGCCGAGGCCGCCTACGAATTGGACGCATTCAGACCGAATCTCACCCGCACAGAGGCAAATATACGCATTGCGATGCTAAAGGCTAAGCTCAAGCTGCTTGACGGGCCGCCGCATACACTCTGAGATACGTCGAGGAAAAGGCCGCCAGGCGGTACGGCCACAACAAAAGACGACGACGCAAGTTTATCGCGCAATGGTTGCGCTTGTGAAGGGGTAGCCGATGGCAGAGAAATCCGGCCCGGAGAAATACGCTCCGCCCGACCGGCGTTCACCGGAAAAACTGAGTAACGTCGATCAGGCGACGGCGAACGCGGTCGAGGGCGAGATCCGTGAGTTCGTCCGGCGCGACGTCTCTCTTCCGCATCGGCAACGCAGCGAGATCAATGCGGCTAACGGCCCGGCCGCCGAAAATCTGAATGCACTGATCCAGCGCGTCGCTGGCGATTCGATGGAGGAAATCGACAGTGTCATTCGCGAGCTGGAAAGTGTGCGTGATATGTTGCGCAATGAAGGCGGACGTGTCAGCCGGGAGGTCGCCGGTTACGCCAGCCTAAGCCAGGCGGCAACAACGGCAATGAAGGTCTTTGCCGACAGCATCAAACAATGGAAAGACGCGGCGGGCAAGCCGGGCCCGCGTTAGGTGAGCTGACATTTCAGACAGCAGCCTGGCTGCGTGGTGTTTCGGTCGCGGCTAATCTAACTTATGCTCACTTTCAAACGCGCCTCATTATCCTGGCCGAGCGGCAACGGCCGGACGACGATTACGACGTGTTCGACGGCGAGCAACACGTCGGGCGCATAATGCTTCACCCGCAGGCACCCGAGGACGAGCCTGGGTTCTGGACGATCATCGGGCGCGTGCCGCAATGCACGCATGATCGAGCCTATGCCGGTCGAGGCTAAATCCACAATGCGCGCAGCAAAATATAGCTCAGCGCGATATCGACCATGAGAAGAGCAGCTAAATGCACATCCATGAGGCCGTCTCCTGCTTCGGGCTCCCCCAGCAGTTAGCGGCAATCTTTTCCCAGCTGGATTGAACGAAAGCTGAACAACCGTGCCACGGTAATGTCCAAGTTCCATCGCGCACGATCGAAGCTACGGGCGAGCCGTGAGGAAGCGATACCATTTTGGTCACGTCGACATGCCACGGCAGCAATCCGGCTGCGGCCCGAGCACCGCAATCACGTCTGGTTGTGTGTACCAAAAACCTTATCTGCAATGATTAGCTGAAGGAATCACATACCGTCGGCGGACCACGGTCGCCCTGTTATGTTTCGTTAGATGGGGTAATCGGCCGGCAGCTTGTGGATAGCTGAAGATTTTGGGTGCTGCGCTTCAGGCTGATGGTGAATACGAGGTCCGTTGTCACGGCCTCAAGCATCAGATGGAGAAGCGCAGCATG
>NZ_JBAUUO010000089.1:0-3533 GCF_049582745.1 Occallatibacter sp. | reverse complement strand
CCCCCCGACCAGAATCAGGCCGGCCCTCCCCCCGAAGGTCGCGGTGGTCGCGGCATGCGCATGGACCCCAACCGTCAGCTTGAGCGCATGACCCGCGAACTCAACCTGACATCCGATCAGCAGGAGAAGATCAAGCCCCTGCTGCTTGAGCGCCAGCAGAAGATGCAGGCTCTCATGCAGGATCAGTCAGTTTCACAAGAGGATCGCCGCGCCCAGATGCGCACCATCATGGAAGGCTCGAACAACAGCGTCAAAGCGATTCTGACCGACGATCAGAAGCAGAAATTCGAAGCCATGCAGCAGCAGCGGAGGCGGCACGGCGGCCCCGGCGGCCCGCCACCGGATGGCGGCGCTCCTCAACCGCAGCTCTAAATTCGCCAACCGGGCCGGAACGTATTCAGTTCCACTCCCCCAGACAACACGGGGACCGCGGATTTCAGTCTGCAGTCCCCGCTTGTTTTTCCGGCTACTTTGACGACTTATCGATAAAGGCCGCAAGATCGTCCTTCAACTTGTGCAGCGCTTCCACGTTGAGGTAGATCATGTGCCCGGACGGATAATACCCGAACTGTACATTCCCGCGAAGTTCCGGCTCCAGCATCATATGGTCCAGATCGTATTCGGTGGCGAAGAACGGCGTCGCCAGATCGAAATACCCGTTCGCGGAGAAGACGTGCAGATGCGGATTCTTGCGGATCGCGTCGCCCAGGTCTCCAGCCACGTAAGGCTGTACCTGCTCTCCTCCAGGGCCAGGTCGACTGCCCGCAGGCTTGTGTTTCATGTCCCATTGACCCATGATCAGGTTGTAGGCGGTGGGGCGGTACGCGTCGTTGCTTTCATACTTCAAGTCCCGCTCCAGGTAACCGTGAATGGCCGCCACAAACGCTCCGGCAATCCCCGTATCCGAAGGATCGTAGCCGGGGTTTTCGCCGGCCGCGTCCAGGTCTTCG
This sequence comes from Occallatibacter sp., assembly GCF_049582745.1. Classification (GTDB taxonomy): domain Bacteria; phylum Acidobacteriota; class Terriglobia; order Terriglobales; family Acidobacteriaceae; genus Telmatobacter. The sequence continues at coordinate 2,583 of NZ_JBAUUO010000089.1, read as the reverse complement.
CCCTCGAACCGCATGTCATAGCGGCCCAGTGTCTTGCGATCGCCACGCAGCACTTCCTTGCGGAACCGGGTCGGCGACACGCGCAGATTCGCCTCTTTGATATAGTCCACGCTCAACCCGGTGAGCCTGCTCATCTCCTTGGCCACGGAATCGAGCTCACTCGCCGGCAGCTTGTCCCCCTCATACATCGCCTTGGCAAACGGCCCCGACGCAAACTCCCGCGCCTGCTGCACCCACGTCGCAACATCCGGCGTTTTGTTTTGCACCTTGTCGAAGTACCACGCAGCAGCCGCATAGCTTGGCAGGTTGAAGATGTAGATGTTGTCGTAGCCCGGCGATCTGACCGCGTAGTTGAGGATCGATGAAATCAGCACAATGCCGTTCAACTGAATTCCGTCGCCCGCAAGCATGTCCGACAATCCAGCCGACCGTGTGGTTCCATACGATTCGCCAATCAGAAACTTCGGCGAGTTCCACCGCTGATTGACCGAGATATAGCGGCTAATGAAGCAGTCGAACGCCCTCAGATCCTCATCGACGCCCGTGAAATCCTTCGGCGTGCCCTTGCCTACGGCGCGCGAATAGCCCGTCAGCGGCGCATCGATAAACACCATGTCTGTCTTGTCGAGCAGGGAATACTGATTCGGGACCAGCTTGAAAGGGGGTCCCGCCGTGGCCTTGGGGCTATCCGTCTCGATCCGCACCGGCGAGAACGAACCCATATGCAACCACAAAGTTGCCGATCCGGGGCCGCCGTTGTAGAGAAAACTCACCGGCCGGGTCGCGGGATCGGCGCCATCGAGCGTGTAGGCCACGTAGAACATGCTGCCGTAAGGCTTATCGTCTTGATCGCGAATCAGCAGCGTGCCGGCCGTCGCCGTGTACTTCAGCGATTTTCCGCCGAGATTCAGTTCATGATGCGTCACCGAGCTCTTCTCCGGCGGAATCGGCGTTTCCTTAGGCGTTTCCTTGGGAGCCTCTTTTTGCTCCTCGCCGCCCGGTCGCCCTTGTTGCCGGGTCTGCGGCTGATCGGCAGGGTGCTCCTGCGCGTGGAGGCTGGATTGAAACGGTGTAAGACAGGAGAGACAAAGCGAGGCTGCAGCGGCAACCCCGCTCCAGGCGAAGCGACGCACGGATGTCATGAGCGGAAATTCCTCCAGAAAGGTTTGAACAGCCAGCCCGCACCCATTCGGGGAAAAGGATGCGGATTGATACGCGGATTTTAAAGCGACGTTCAACAGGGTCGGGAAGACGCAATCATTTTTCCCGGCCTGCGAGCATCATGACGATTTCTTCAGGTTGCGCCAAGCAACCACCTTTCCCTTGCGGCATTCTCAATCAGAGAACGAACCTTCAGAGCCTTCGGTTCGAGCAGAAACGCCAATCCCGCATGCACGTGTGCACCGCAAGAAAGCTGGAAGAAGGCAATCGAAAGATATGCGCCCTCGCCGCATTGATCAAAGAGCCGCCGTGAGTCACCGCTTCCTTATTGCTGGCTTTGCGTTGATTTGGCTCACATTTTCAGCTTGCGGCGGGAGTCCCAAAAGTGCTGATACGCCGACTCCAACCCCACCCCCTCCCCCCCAGCCGCAGATGCCCACCAGCCATCACGTCGTTCTGGTGATGGAAGAAAACCAGAGCTACTCCACTGTCGCCGGCAACATCGCGGCGTGGCCGAACCTCAATGCCCTCATGAAGCAAGGCTCCCGGCCCACCAACTACTTTGCCAACGCCCATTTTTCCATTCCCAACTACTTCATGCTCACCACAGGCCAGATCCCGACCACGGATGACAACTCAACCCAGGTCTGGAATATCGACAACTTCGCGCGCCGGATGATCTCTTCGAAGGTCACCTTCAAGGTCTACGCCGAGGGCATTACGCAGGGCTATCTGGGCGGAAACACCGGCCTCTACGTCGTCCGCCACAACCCCTTCGCCATGCTGTCCGACGTGGCCAACAACGCAGAGGTCGCCAATCAAGTCATCCAGCCCTTCTCACAATTCCTGACAGATGCCGCCAACAAGACGCTGCCCAACTTTTCCTATATCGTTCCCGATTTGAACGACGACGCGCACAATGGAACACCCTTGGCCGCCGATGCCTGGCTGCAGTCGAACGTCATCAGCCCTCTGGCAGCCAATCCGGCCTTTCAAAGCGGCGGCGACGGCCTGCTCGTCGTCGACTTCGACGAATCGGTCGTCAGCGACGTCGCAAACGGCGGCGGCCACGTCGCTCCCGCTCTCTGGGGACCCATCGTGAAAGCCGGGTTTACGCAGACATCCGCCACTGTCTACCAGCACCAAAGCATGCTGCGCACGGTGATGGAAGTCCTCAGCCTCACCAACCCGCCGGGCGCAGCAGCGGCCGCTCCCGATATGTCTGAATTTTTCGTGCTGAAATAAAGGGACGCGGTGAAACGGTGAATGAGTGAGGAAGTGAGGAAGTGAAGGAGTGAGGAAGTGAAGAAGTGAAGAAGTGAATGAGTGAAGAAGTTAAGAAGAGCTGTTCCGCTTCCTTGCGATTTCACCCCTGCACTTACTCACTTTTTCACGCTTCACTTCTTCCCTGCTGTTTTCCAC
>NZ_JBAUUO010000088.1:0-8260 GCF_049582745.1 Occallatibacter sp. | reverse complement strand
TCAATCGTCGCTCAAACCTGCCCAGGCTGCTGCTCGCTCTGTCCTCGGGGAAAAGCAAAAACAACGACAACGACAAAAGCAACCCCATCGACTCCGCAGGGTTGACAGGGTCACTCCATATCAGGCCTTAACCCTCATCGATCCCTAATCAGATCGATGTGTGTTCTCGGCATGTGGCCGCATGACCGCTGCTCGTAGATGTGGCTGCCTTAACGATCTGATACGGCCGGCTCAGGTTCAGGTTGACGAGATGCCGACTTTTCGTCCAAGTGGAAAGTCCCAGGCTGGAATGCAGTGAATCCGAGCCCCTTTTCCGGGGGCGCAATTTTTGCAATCCGCACCTACGGTACGAACCAAAATGAGCTCACGAATGGGTGCTATGGATTTTGGATGCCCGCTTTTCTTCACGAACTCTACCGATCACGACAACCATGCGCTTCAATCGGCGGCACCCGGCGTCCAATCGATCTCGCAGATTGGTCAGTTTCGAGGAACGCCAGCCATGTGTCGTTCTGAGCCATCACTTCCTTCAATTCGGGCTCGCCGAGGACCATGCAGGCTGTGGAGAGGGCGTCCGATTCGGATGCTGTATCGGCGAGAACCCAGGCTCGGTTTTGGCGCAATGCGGGCGCGCCGGTACGCGGATCAAGAACATGGGCACCCTTCACCGCCACGCCCGAGCCGCTCAATGACGAGTGACTCAAGAAGAACCGTTGCGATGCGTTATCTTCGCCCAGGCCGCATGACCAGCCGGGGGTATCGGGTGGCGGGTCTCCTGCAAGAATGCTGCTCCCGCCCCCGACCAGCAAAAAAGACGGGCAATCCCACTGACGGAGTAATTCGGCCATGCGGTCGAGAGCGAATCCTTTGCCGATGGCACCCAGATCGAATTCAAGCCGGCCCTTGATGCAGAGAATTGAATGCTCGTCTCGCAGTAAACTCCACTGGGGAAGCGAGGCCTGAGTTTTCAGAGCGCCCGGCGTGGGACAGAAAGCGCCGTGTGTAGCTTCGTCCATCCGCTTCGCAATTTGCAGGCAGGCGAAGGCAGGCTCACTCAAACGCATCTTTTCGCCGGGTTCCAGATCACCGATCCGGGCAATGTCGCTGTCGATGCGGAAACGGCTTAGAGTGGATTCGAGCGAGTCCACAAGGTCGAAGGCGGCATGTGCAGTTTGCGCGGCGTAGGTTCTCTCCTCGCCGGTGATACGCGCCTGAAAGTGGGTCGCCATGGCGGCGTGGTTGAATTGGTGAATTTCAGCCATAAGCATTCACTTTCGCTCGGGCAGCCATAACAGGATGAGCACGCCTGGGCGGCTCCCGAAGAAATCAGGCCGGAAGCCGTGCAATGTTTCGGCATATTGATCCGCGGCCTCGGTGGAAGTCACGTAGAAATCTGCATCTCCGACTCGCTGCCCGGGTTGCCAGAAGCCCACTTGTTGAAATCGGCGAAGGTACCAGGGCAGCGGCCACGGATCAGAAGCGATAACCGCGATGCGCGGGGTGCTTATGCCTTCCCGGCGAGCCGCATCTGCGATCTCGTCGGGAAGTCCGAGGAGGTCGTCCGATGTGTGTGCATACGCATAGGGATTGTTTTCGTCAGTTGGGGCGAGAAAGACGCGCTGGCGCGTGTCGTGAGCAATCAACACACCCAACAACATTGCGGCGATGCAGAAGAAAAGAACGGCAGCGTGCCGGCCAAACCGTTTTTCGGCCCTGAACCAGACTGACTCTACAGCCATCGCCGCGAGTAGAGCGAGCGGCGGCCAAAGATTGAGCGCCAGCCACGGGGTCTTATAGGGAATCAGGCTGTAGATGGCGGCAACAAGCAATCCGTAGTACGCAAGGAACTGATAGACGGAAGCATCCCGCTTTCTAAATGCGATGAAGAGGCCGAGGCAGGCAAGACCGACCAGCAGTCCGCCGGACCAGCCGCCGACAAGAAGCCTGCCGAAATACCAGAAGGGTTGCTCGTGACCCTGACCAGCCGAGCGCGCGAAGACATTCGGGGCCACACGCCACAATGCAAAAAACGATTTCCAGTTTCTGCCGAACCAGGTGAACAAAATGACAATCAGTGCTAGAAACGTGGAAACGCCGGCTAGCAGCGGGCCGGGGCCGAATGACTTGGTGAAGCTCTTGCCGCGCAGGCCCCACGCATTGAACACAAGTGCTGCAACGATTAGCGCGAACAAATGAAGGATCGCGGTTTCCTTGCAGGCAACCATCAACGCGACGCATGCGCCTGCGAGAGCGGCGTAACCGGTTGACCTTCGATTGAAGGCATGCCAACTCGACAATATTAGCGCGAACGTTGCTGCGCAGAATAGTGATTCATGGATGAAATACCGGTCGTAGTAGACGGGCAATGGAGCAACAGCAAACAACAGAGCGGCGAGCAGACAAGGAACTACTCCGAACATGTCGGCTGCTGCGCCAAAAAGAAGAATCGTGATCGTCCCGGCTACAACTGTCGTTGTGCGCAACTCCGATTCAGTCAAATCGGAGAAGGACCTTGCTCCCTGCATCCTGGCCAGAGGCAGAGCAAGGGCTGCCAACGCAGGACCATGTCGGTCCTGCGGATCGTAGGTGAATGATTCACCATGAAGCAGTTGTCCGACAATGTAGCCGTTGATGGCTTCGTCTGTGTGCATGGGCCGCGCGCCCAGTTGCGGAAGGCGAACCGCCAATCCGATGAGCGCGATGATAATGAACGCGGGCCATCGGGCCCAAGACAAACGAGGAGCCAGAGCCCCTATTGAAGGGTTGGCGGAACGAGTGAACTCAGGCAGGCTTGCCCCAGACTTCAACCTCGATGTAATCATTCAGCTTGTTCGTCGTGTTCCCGTTGCTGTAAAGGCGAACGTAGCGGCCCTTCGCACCCTTGGCATCGATCAGCTTTCCCTGGTAGGTCTCGACGTAATTCAAATCCTTGCCCGCTCCGAGGCCAAGCTCACCTTTGAAATCGTTGTTGAAGATCGTCGTAACGCCCGATTTAAACGTGGGGTCATCCGACACCTGGGCCACAACATCGCGGTAGACACGCGCCTGGGAGTGGAAGTGCCACACGAGGACAGCATAGACGTTTGCGCTTTTCGCCAGGTCGATCTGCACCCACTGCTTCCCCGGTCCGAGTTCGACCCAGGAGCCTTCATCGCCGGCTTTATCGCCATCGGTGACCAGGTCCAAAGTGCCAACCACGGGATTGGTGTCGCTTCCTGTAACTTTCTTGCCCTTGGCTAAATTGATGGTGCCTGCAGGAACCATGAAGTCCGGGCGCTTGCCCTTCATCGGTGGCTCTAGATTCGGCACGTTGAGCGGAACGGGCGTGCCGACAAAGAGCGGACGCGGCAATTGCGTCTTCAGCGGAACTTTGTCCTGCGCGAGAGCTGCAGAGGGAATGAGGATGACTGCGGTGAGCAGGTATTTGCTGGAAAGGAACGTTTTCATAATTTCAGGCCTTCACTTCGTCGTTGGTGATCAGGAGCTTTTTCTCGGCGGCCACCGCGTCGTTTGCTCTGTGAATGACGTATTCGCTCGTGAAAGCTTCGTCTGCGGGACAATTCAACTTCGCAGTTCCCCGAATTGCGTTGAAGAAGTTTTCCAAGTGTGGCTGATGCGGAGGTTTATTGAAAAACACCGGGATCTCGTATTCCGCCAATTGTGCGGTCTCGCGCACGTCCACTTTTGTTGCGTCCACTGCAGCCGCCGGTTTTGCGGCTACGTATCCCTTCTGTACGAGGTCGTCCCATGAGACTGCATTTGCACGAGCTTCACGATAGATCGCGCAGAGCGACGGATCTTCTGACATCTTAATGGTGCCGTCATCGCCCATGAACGATTCGAAATAGCCGCCGCCAGCGCTCGTGGTCGTCTGCACCTGGTAGAACGCGCGCGCGACACCCTGATCCAATGGATACTCGTAGATGACCATCGCGTTGTCATACCAGTCATGGTTTTTGAAATAATCCAGCCCGCCGCTGGCGACAACGGATTTGGGCGTCATGCCCAGCCACCAGTTAAAGATGTCGATCTGGTGCGCGCCGAGGTCGGACAGGGGACCGCCACCAAGACCTTTGTACCAGCGCCAATTACGGAACTGGTGCATGTCCTTGTAGCCATACTCAGCGAGCATGCTCGCCGGCATCTCGAATTTCTTGGGCCAGCCAAAATCCTCTTTGACTGCCCGATTCCATTGTCCCTGCACGGCGGTGAGGCGGCCGCAGAATTGGGCATCGTGAAGCAGCCGATTCAAGGTGAAGACATATCGTGGATTACTGCGTCGCTGGTGACCAATCTGCAACAGCTTTCCAGTCTCGCGCATGGTCTTCACCATCGAGCGCGCACCTTCAATGGTGTTACTCATCATTTTTTCGCAGTACACATGCAGACCTGCCTTGAGGCAGGTGTTCGTCATCGGCGCATGCCAGAAATCGGGAGTCGCGATGAAAACCGCCTGCAGATCTTTTTCCTTGGCGAGCAGGTCTTCATAGTTTTCGTAAACGCGGACTTCGTTCCCGAGCTTCTGCAGGTAGCGCTGCCCCTCGCCGCGGTGGTAGTCCCAGATGTCGCAGAGGGCCACAAGCCGGACGCCTTCAATATTAAGCAGCGACTCGAGAAGAATCTTCCCTTCTTCACCATAACCAATCAGCGCGACATTGATGGTATTCAGCGAAGACTTCTTGACGGCTGCCGTCTGTTCGGCGGTATCGGACTTGCATGCTTCCAACAGCATGGCCGCGCCCGCTACTGCCGTAGCGCTGATGAAATCACGACGATTCAACTTGTCTACCATTTGTTCAGAACCGCAAACCTGTTGTGCTGGGCGAGCAAAAACGCACCTGCTACCAGTCCGATGTGGATGCCGAGATAGGCCACACCGTCGTTCGCATCGATCAAAACCAGTCCAACCGTCAGCGCGATGAAGAGCAATCCTTGTACAAGCAATGAGACGCGCGTACCGAGACCGATGATGAGCATGATTCCGGTCAAAATGAAGGCCGGGCCAAGCATGCGATCGAACAACGTCAATGCGAATTTCGGGAAGAGCGGGTCATGAGCGAACGTGTCTCTGAGTCCGACAGGGATTCCCGCGTAACTTGCCAGCGCGTAGGACTTCACGCTCACGTTGACCATCACGCCGCTTGCGTCCGGCTGACCGGTCGAAGGATCGATAAGAGGCATTGCAACGGATTTGTACGCGGCATATTTCTGAATGCCGACGAACAAGGCTCGAACGCCGAGCCAAAATCGCAGAGCCAGAAAAGCAAATGTGAAGTCCCATGCGACTTTACGGACAGGAAGCATTTTTATTTCAGTTGAAGCAGCCATGTACCCTCAGGCGGTGGAGATACGCTAAATAGAAAGGTTTTTCAGGTAGTCTGCATCCACCTTCAGCGACTCCTGCCACGGAATGTCAAAAGCCTCCTGCTCGACGAAGGCATGCGTAATCTTCTGGTTTTCTACTGCCTGCGCAAAGATCGGCCGGTAGTCGATCGATCCGCGGCCCAGCTCCGTCACCTTCGCTTCTTCGTGCGTCGCAAACGAAACGTTCGGTGGAAGATGGAAGTCTTTCACGTGAAGCATGGAGAACCGCTGCGGATATTTCTTCATCAGAGCGGCGGGGTCCTGGCCTGCAACCCTCACCCAACCGCAGTCCATCTCGAAGGTCGCTTTGTCGGGCTCGCAGAGCTCAAGCAGAAGCTCGTAGGGCACCTTGCCATCGACCGGCTGAAATTCCGCCCAGTGGTTGTGATAACCGAAGGTAATGCCCGCCTTTTTCAGTCTCTCGCTCGTTTTGTTGAACTCTTCGGCGTTGTATTTCCAGTCATCGATCGTAAGCGGACCCACTTTTTTGCCCGCAGAGGGAGGGTTTCTGCGCCCCGGTCCCGGACAGATGATGTAGCTCACGCCAATGGTCTTCTCAAATTCGGTCGTGGCGTCCAGGTCTTTCGTGACATCGGTAAACGAGCAGTGGGAGCTCACACACTTCAGTCCAGCCTGGTCGAGCGCTTTGCGGATTTCGGACGCAGGCTTCTTCGGTAGCGAAGCAGATTCCACCTTGAGGTACCCTGCGCCGCGAACCGCCGCCAGAGTTCCTTCAAAGTCCTTCGCCATCTGGTCCCGCACGCTATACAACTGGATGCCCGGCGTTAGTCCTAATGGCATTCCAAACGAGAACTTCGTTGAAGAGAAAGCAGCAACTGCGGTTGCTCCGCCAATAAAGTTCCTGCGTGTTATGGGTCGCATAAACCTCCAATTGAACCCGGCCATTCTATCGTCGGCCTGAACCCTGACTAAACCTATGAGTCTCGAACTCATTCCGAACCTGGTACTCAATGGAAAGAGGACCGGCTGGCAAAGTCGGCGCTAGCTCATCTTCCAAGGCGCACGGTATTCGCGCGTCATGAGTTTGCTGGCTTGCAGATCACCGATGATCTTCTCCTCCTTCGCATTCCACCGGATCTTTCTCCCAGTGGCCATCGCAATACGACAAAGATGACCAGGAAGCGCGGAGTTGTGACCGACTTCCACGGGTGTGACGGTGACTTGACGGGTTTTGATGCAATCCAGGAAGTTCTGCTGGTGATCGGATGAGGTGTACAGCTTCACCTTACGCAACTCCCGAGGCAGGTATTTTCCTTGCTTCCAGGCCGGGTTCGACGCGTCGAATCCCTCGCGATCCACCCACACCCAGCCCTCAGTCCCGATCCATTTCACGCCCGTCTTGATGTCCGGGTAGCCACCGGCGATCGTCATCGTGATACCGCGCGGATACTTCAGCTCAAACCGGTATTTAGGGGCAGTGTTCCACACAGCGTTTGCTGGAGGAAGTTCACCGCTGCCTTCGACCTCGTATGGACCGGTCTTGTCGAAGTCGAGGCCCCAATGGGCGATATCGCAATGATGTCCGATCCAATCCAGAAGCTCGCCGCCACCGGTGTTGTAGTTCCAGCGCCAGGATTTGTGAGAACGGGCCCTGATGTAGGGCTCCATCTTCGACGGGCCGATCCACATCTCGTAGTCGAGTTCTTTGGGAGGATCGTTGACGAGCAATTTCCAGGCTGGCGAACCGGACACGATTTGCTCCAGGCTGCCGACGTTTTGACCTTCGGTCGCCAGCCGCGCAAGCGCTTCCTTCTCAACGTCGTCGAAATCTGCATTGCCACCTGGCAGGCCGACCTCGACATGGGTCACATCTCCAATCAGCCCGTTTCTAACAATCTCTGCGGCTTTGTGAAACATGGGAACGGAACGCTGCCACGATCCCATCTGCCAAATGATCTTGTTCGTTTGGACGGCGCGGACTATCGACTGCTGTTCAGCTATCGTGTGCGCGAGAGGCTTTTCGCCGTATATGTCTTTCTTATGCCGCGCAGCTTCGGTGGCGACGATCTCATGCCAGTGGTCGGGGACGGCGATCATCACGGCATCAATATCGTCGCGGGCCAGCAGCTCACGATAATCGTGGTAGGCCTTGCAGTCCTCATTCCCATAGGCATCATTTATCTTCTTGACGGCCGCCTGAAGATGACTTGTGTCGATATCGCACGTCGCGACGACCTGGCAGTCCGACAACGTTAGAAACGCTTCCGTGTTTCCGGGCCCCTGCCATCCCATGCCTATCACGCCCAGATTGATGCGGTTATTTGGCGAGGTAGCCGGTGTTTCCGCACCGAAGCTGCGAAGAGCGGCAGGAAGAATGGCGGCAGATCCGGCAGCTTTTAGAAAACGGCGGCGATTGAAAGGACGAAAGAGGGCTTCAGGAGCGGATTGATCAGGCATTAGGATTCCATTAGCACGTGATCTGTGGATGCAACTGATTTATATCATTCTCTGACCTGTTCCTCGCAAGTGTCCGGCTCGGCAGGTTCAGTTGGCCTGAACTGATTGAGGAGGAGTACTTTCATGCTGTTTTGGAGGCTACAGAGAGACCCTACACAGCAAGAGCCAGGACGAATCGGTCCGGAAGTCGGCCAGTATTTACAAATCCAGTCCATTGGATGTAAGATCGCCTACGGGGACAACTGGCTTTTCACCACTCAGGGACGCAATCCGCAGGAGGATATGTGTACGAGATGGCGACTTTTTGTCCAGATGGAAAGTCCTCCACAGGAAATTAGTAAACGCTAGCCCGTTTGAACTAAGCCGCTGCGCGGCGGCCGCTACTTCTGTGGCTGTCGAGTAGTTTGTTGGCTGGGATAGCTTTTGGGTCACAAGGAGGTCAGTGTGACCCGACTCCGTCAGATGATGCTGGACGAAC
>NZ_JBAUUO010000087.1:0-61571 GCF_049582745.1 Occallatibacter sp. | reverse complement strand
CTTCCGAAAAACGCCAAGCGCTTTCGTCTTGGCCATTTCAAAATCTTAGTTTAGTAATGGGCCGGCGGGGATCCCGGCGGCTGAGCCACCGATTCATTAGACATGGAAGCCACGCAGAAGCTTATCGGAAAACCAAGATTCCGGTATCCAGGAACAAACTTAGGTTAGATCCACCTGTTGACCTTAGATGCAGAATCAGGCCAACCTCCTGGCTCGCGCCACTCCGCGCGACGGATGCACTTTGCCAACCCGCAATTCCGCTCAAGCAGAAAAGGAGAGCAAAAGGCTGCTGATTGCGCAGGAATTACGCGCGATCGCGCCCGCTCTCCTCGGTTCTGCCGCGGAAAAATCCTAGAACTGCCGGCTGTACTTTCTCACGTCGCGGATACCCCCGCCGATTCCCAATACGTGATCGATGCGGCGCTGAAATGGATCCGCAGGAACCGCTTCCAGCCCGCCACGCGCCTCGACGGACCCTTCCCCTGCGCTTTCCGTCTGCGCAGCCGACGCCGCAACTGAAGCATGTTCGGCTGGTTCTTCCCCTTCGGCAACGATCGGCTGCAAAACTTGAACGAGCTTCTCGATGTGTTCTTTGCGAACGCGGAGCCGCTCAAACTCCGCACTGATCTCGATCAATTCTGCATTCGCGGCGTCATACGCTACACGATAGATTTCAACGTGTCCTTGCGGTTTCATGCCTTCTCCCCGGCGCGTAGTCTAGCACGCATAGAAGGACGAAAAGTAAGAGTCAATAGTAAGAGTTACTGCGTCTCCGCGCCGGACTCAAGAGTTGGGATTGCCCAACCACGACGCCGTGTGATCTCAGTCATGACGTAGTTTCCCGGGGTTTCGGTCGAGAGCCGGGTACCCTGGTGCCCTCTGGGCGGGTGAGTCGGGAGGGTGATATCGCGTCTTGAGCGGGAAACAACGAGCCCAGATCCGCCCTTGCAACCAAACGACTCCCAGGAGGCACAAAAAAGCTCAACGCCAGGGAGGTGCAGCGCACCTCCCGTCGTTGAGCCTGTTCTGTTGCCGGCTCTATAACTGCCGGCTGAACTTCCGTCCCACTCCGTGTCCAAGGGCGCTGTCGAGTCGACGCGCAAACGGATCCGATGAGGCGCCGTTCGAACCCTGGTACTGATACGTCGGAACTTCTTCTAGCGCTTGGGCGGCCTCGTTAGCGGCATCGGAAGCGCTCTGCACCGCGGCGGCGGCAGCGGCGGCCTCTTCGGCTCCGAGCAGCGGCTTGAGAGCCATCACGACCTTCTCAATCCGATCTTTGCGCGCCCTGAGTTCCTCGAACGTACCCAGGATGTCATTCAATTCCGAGTTCGCCGAGTCAAACGCAACCCGGTAGACTTCACCTTGATTGGGCTTCATATCGATCTCCACATTGGCGAATTTAGCATGATTCCCGAAGCCCGCAAGATATTCCTTCTGCAACTATCATGTTAGTACCATCTCCAACAAAATGAAACATATAGACGCGGCCAGGCGCTCTCCGCTATTGGCGGGGAGCGCCTGTCTGGGTTGACCATTTCCGCTTCCATTTCGGCGGAACGGTCCGCATTTTATGGCCCTTCCTTTGACTACTTCTTCACGATTGGCCCGATGCTGCTATTGCTATATAGGCGACAGAAGCCCCTCCGGCCGCTGCTGCCACCCCCACAATGCGTCGTCGATGCGTCGCTGGAACGGATCAGCGGTGGGCTGCCGGAAATATGCAACCTGCTCCGGCGTCGCCTCGTCCAGTGCATGCACCGGCTCGAGAACCTGGTCCGTCTCTTCCTCGTGCGCTTCCACGCGAGCCGGTTCCGGCTTCTCAGCCTCCATTCCCGGTCCCGTGATCTTCATGAAGGTGAATTCGATTGGTTCTTCAGAAACTGTCTGTTCAACCACGGGCGCGGGGGCGAACTCGGGTGCAAAGAACGATGGGCTCGCCTCAACGGTTGGGGTCTCGGACTGCAGACCGATGAAAGGCCGGAGAGCCTCAACAATCTTCTCGATCTGTTCCTTCTTGGCTTTCAATAACTCAAACTGCGTAACAATGCCGTTGAGTTCCGCAGTCGCCTGGTCAAGTGCGAATCGATAGGTTTCTTGTCTCATAGTCAACCCTTGGTGGCATTGTGTAGCACCTTGGTGTTACCAAACAAGTGATAAGTAACTCCAGTCCGAATTACTCCTGTAACGTAAGTAACATATACCGCATGGACTTTCGCGTTCCTTCGGAGACTTGCTTCCAGCCCCCTCTTCGCCCATGGCAAGCCGCTCCGCCCCTCAACTGCCGCTAAACCACTGAAAACAAGCCGCAAATAACCGAAGCTTTGCAGTCTATTTCTCTCAATTCGCTACCCTTTATCCATGACCAGGCGAAATCAGCGTGGCTCCGGTACCCCCACTTCTCACGGGAACGAACAGGGACACCCCGCATCTCTATGTAGATTCTGCTTTTCTTCGCTCAACTATGCATAGAGCTTTTACTCACAACTGCATAGAGCTTTTACTCACAATAGGTTACAGTCGAGAATTCAACAGAAATACGCACCCGAATCAGTGCAATTCACCGCGGACAATCCAATCGAGGCAGATCGAGACTCGCAGGCGCCACATTCCGCTCCGGTCGATTCAGGGTCACAACTTCGATTCAGGATGAAGCCGAATTGCGGGAGTCGGCCGCAGTGATGCTCTCCGCCTCGCCAGCCGGCTCGATGGAATCGACGCGTATCTTCGCGATGCGGCGCCCTTCCATCTCGGCCACTGTAAGCCGCCGTCCATCATATTCCACGCTCTCGCCCGCCTTGGGAATGTGCCCAAGCCGCGTCAGCATGAATCCCGCGATGGTCTCCACGCCCCCATCGCGCGGCAGGCTCCATTGCATCTGTGTCTCCAGGTCGCGCAGGTTTGCGCTTCCCTCCAGCACCAGAGTTCCCTGCGCGTTGGCAAGCACCGGGCGCGCAGGATCGTCGAACTCGTCTTCCAGCTCTCCGGTAAGCTGCTCGATGGCGTCTTCCGCAGTGACGAGACCTACGATCGATCCATACTCGTCGACAACAATCGCCATCTGTCGCCGTCGCTTTTGAAACTCGCGCAGCAGCGCCAGCGCCGACTTCGTTTCCGGCACTACCAGCACCTCGCGCATTACCTGCCGCAGCCGCAGTTCCATGAATGGCAGGCCAAGTTGCGGATTCGCAGGACGTGAGGCGGTCGCATCAATCGGGCTCTGCTGTGCTGCCGTGCGCTGCTGCGATTTGGGCCGGAAGAACATCAGCCGGGAAAGATCCTTCGAGTAGACGACGCCGATAATGTGCTCTGGCCCCCGCGTCTCGTCGTATACCGGAACACGAGAGTTCATGTGCTCGATCACCTGCGCGCTGGCCTCTTCAATCGGCATGTTCGATGGCAGTGAAAAGATGCGCTGACGCGGCGTCATGATCTCCCGCACTGGCACATCGTCCAGCTCAATGGCCCGATGAATCAGCGTTTCCTGAAAGCGCGGCAGCAGCCCGAGGCGTCGCGCCGCCGTGGTGATCAGTTTCAGTTCCTCGGGCGAGTGGACGGCGGCGCGTTCCGTGATCGGAATATCGAAGCCGCGAAGAATGACAGCAGCCGAGCCCTTCAGCAGGCGCACCGCGGGCCGCGCCATCCGCATGAAGATCAGCATCGGCGGCGCAACGGCGACCGCAAGCGCTTCGGCACGGCGCAGCGCAAGAGATTTGGGAACAAGTTCGCCGATCGTCACATGAAAGTACGTGATGAGGGCAAAGCCGATGGCAACGGCCGCAATGGAGGCCGCATGCGCATAAATCTCCGCGTGGGTGGGCGGCTGCGGCAGCAGGTCTATCCATCCCAGAACGACGCCCGCGGCCAGCGGCTCGCCGATCCAGCCAATGGCCAGCGAACACAGCGTTACGCCGAGCTGAACAGCCGGCAAAAAGTACTCGAGTTCGTGCTGCAGGCGCCGAACCGCCCGCGCGCCCGGCACCTTGGCGGCTAAGAGCTGTTCGATGCGCGTGTCGCGTGTGCTCACCATGGCGAATTCGGCGGCCACAAAGAAGGCATTGGCCAGAATCAGCATGGCGACAGCGACAACCTGGAGAAGCGGCAAACCGTGCATCTCGGTTGTGAGGATAGCATTCGCACCGCGCCTGCCCAACATGATGCTCGATTGGCCGCTCACTAATACCGGATCGGCCGAGTCATAGCCATGTCTGGAACTAACCGGGCGCGAAGTGCGTATCCGATTACAGCCGGTAGAGCGACTGAAACGGGTGCCGACTCTGCTTCGTTCTTTATTTTGGAATTGAAATTGCTGGTACCGGTTGCGGAGTTTCCATTCTTCAGCGGGCGTTCGGCTCATTCATTTGGTTTTCATATTCGGGGAGCGAGAGGCTCCAGGTTGATGTTGGGGGTGCTCCATGGCTTCGCGGAAAAGCAAAAAAATCTGGATCTGGATTGGTTCGGTTGCGCTGCTGGTAATTGTGGTGATTGGCGTTGGGGCGGCACGTTTGGTGCGGTCGACGAGTATCGATCCCAACCGCATCGCCAAAGTGCAGCGCGGTGACGTATTGCGGTCCGTAGTCGCGACCGGGAAAATTCAGCCCATCACCAAGGTGGAAGTCAAAAGCAAGGCATCCGGCATCGTCACCAAACTCTACGCAGACATCAATAACAAGGTTCGCAAAGGGCAGCCGCTGGCGCAGCTCGATCAGCAGGAAATTGAAGCCCAGGTGGAAGCACAGCGGGCGCAGCTTGCCGGGGCAGAGGCAAACGTCGCCACATTTGAAGCGAACATCGTACAGGACAAGGTGAATGCCTCCGCCCCCGATCTGCCCATGTACAAGGCCACCCTCGACCGCAATCAACAGCTGTCGAAAGAAGGCATTGTGAGCCGGCAGGCGCTGGATGATGCGAACAAGGACTACCTCGCCGCCCTAACCCGCCGCGATTCAGCCAAGGCACAAATTGGCGTCGACACTGCCAAGCTGAAACAGGCAAAGGCGCAGGTGGCCCAAAGTCAGGCTAGCCTAAAGCAGCTTGAAGAGCAGTTAAGCTACACCACGATCGTGGCTCCCATGGATGGCGAAATCCTGTCGCGCGATGTGGAGATGGGCGACGCCGTCAGTTCCATCCTCGTGCTCGGTTCGACAGCCACCCTTGTGATGACCGAAGGCGATGTGAATCAGGTCTACGTCCAGGGCAAGGTGGATGAATCTGATATCGCGCACGTCTACATGGGACAGCCCGCGCGCATCAAGGTCGAGAGCTTTCGCGACCGCGTCTTTAACGGCAAGGTCACCAAGATCGCTCCGCTCGGTGTTGAAAAGGATAACGTCACTACCTTCGAAGTGCGCGTAAGCATCGACAATCCCGGCGGCGAACTCAAAGCCAACATGACCGCCAACGCCGAGATCATGCTCGACGAGCACAAAGGTGTGCTCATGGTTCCTGAAAACGCTGTGAGCTACGACGCGCAGAAGAATTCTTTCGTGCAGGTTCCCGACAAGAATCAGAAAGACGGCACGCGCAAAGTCGCCGTGGCCGTCGGCCTCTCCAACGGCTCGCAGACTGAGATCGTCAAGGGCCTCAAAGAGGGCGACCAGGTCGTACTGCAGCAATAAAGCAGTTGTGAGTTAGGAGTTCGATGTTTTGAGTTAACGATTTCTTGTTAACAACGGTGCGATTCCAAACGTCATCCCTGTAGCAGCGCAACTCAAGGGAGAATATGTGCGAAAGATCGGTCTCATTCGGGTCGCTCACGCACCGTGGGCAGATTGTTCAGTGCCGCACAACAGTGTTCGCAAACGGACACTCGACGCGCGGTTGTCTACCTCTCCTCCAAAGCCGGGCGCACTCAAACCAGTGAAGTTGCAGCGGACTGTGCTTTTGGCAACGCGCATGCTCATCCCTACGACGTGGAGTTTATTTCCCTCCCCCATCAACCAACGGCAACGATGAACGAAGCAAGGTCAGAGGCCACAAATCGGGAACAGGTGAGCTGAATCAGAATCCAGTGCTCTGACCACAGAACCAGAAGTGAATCGAGGAACATGATGAAGCGATTTGCATTTGCAGCAGCCATTCTGGCTCTCGCCGCTGTTCCGGCGCTAGCCAACGAAGCGACCTTCGAGCGCAACCTCACCGTCAATGGGCACGTGGAGTTGGCGGTCTCAACAGGCTCCGGACATATCCACATCACGCACGGCTCCGGCGACCGGGTCCACATCGTCGGCCATGTGAAGTCCAACTGGGGCGCCAACGAAGCTAAGGTGCAGGAGATTGCGAATAATCCACCTGTCGAGCAGACCGGAAATATCATTCGCATCGGCCAGCGCCACGAGAACTACCACAACATCAGCATCGACTACGATATTGAAGCGCCGGCGAATTCCTTTCTCGAGGCCAACTCAGGCTCCGGCGACATTAACGACGATGGCGTTGGCGAAAATGCAAAGCTCGGAACCGGCTCAGGCGGCATTCATGCCACTGGCCTGCAGGGCGGTTTCATCGCCAATACAGGTTCCGGCAACATCTACGCCGAGCAGACCGGCCAGGGCGACGTGAAGGCGCAGACTGGCTCCGGCACCGTCGAATTGAAAAACCTGCATGGAAGCCTCCGCGCTGGCACCGGATCGGGCAACATTAAGGTCGCGGGCACACCGACTTCCGATTGGAAGCTCGAAACCGGCTCTGGCAGCGTTGAATTCTGGGCTGGCGATGCCGGCTTCACACTCGATGCTTCGACGGGCTCCGGCTCCGTACACACCGATCAGGAAATGGCTGTGCAGGGATCGTTTGACAAGCACCACATCGTTGGCAAGGTGCATGGCGGCGGACCGACCGTGCGCATCGAAACCGGTTCAGGCGACGTTCGCGTTCATTGATTTGTAAATGTTGTTGCGGCCGGGTCTGGGTGGCTGGGTTGGGCCGCGCAACGGGCAGCAGTTTGACCAACAAGTTCGTTCCTCAGGCGAGGCTTCGGAGTTCTGCCATCAGACCGCGATGACATTGCTCAACCTCCTGGGAGGCCTCGCCTGCCTTTTTCCCCTCCCCCAATTCCTGATCCTGCCCTCCCGTTACTTGATGAAGTAAAACGGGTCAGGATATTTCACTGAGAATTCCGCCTCGGGATTGCCCCGCAGATCGCTCCACTGGTCGCCGACGTTGAGGATGATCCGATATCCTGCCGCCGCAATCTTTGCGCGCTCCGCCGATTTGTACGCAAGCGCGTTCATCTTCGCCTGCTCCGGCTTGCGCATGATGAGTTGCTGCCACGTGCCGAATCCCCGCAGCCGCAGATTGGTCTCCGTCGATGTGCGCTGCACCTCCGGTCGTCCCGTAAGAAAAAATACCCTCACGCCCAGTCGTTGCGCTTCGTTGTAGATGCGCAGCGTACCTGGAATGGCCGGTGCCTGCGCCGACTCGACCCATGCATTGAAGGCCTTGCTGTCGTACTCGAAGTTCGCACCTGACATCTCCTCCCAATTCGACAATGTCGTCTCATCGATATCCAGAACAAGAGCCAATTTATCGTTGTCACAGCGATGCGCGCGCGCTTCGAGGAAAGCAACTGCACGGTCCGCCTCAAGATCCAGATCCTTCGCATAACAACCGCACGTGCAGGTGCATGCGTGGTATTGCCGCAATTCCGACTTCACCGCATTCACCTTGTCGAGCAGTGGGCCAAGGTTCGGGATGCTTTCGCTGCGCGCGACGGGTGCCGTGTGCGGCTCCTGTGCGACTACGATGGGAACCGCGAGCATCAGCAGCAGCGAGAGGCGAGTGAATCTGAATTTCATCGATCTGTTTCCCTTCATTGGCATGAAGTTGCATTTTCGCACTGCGGAGAACATTTTGGGAGCGCGCGGTGTCCATACAAATGAGGGTTCTGCCAATGCAAGGAGAAAACCCACATCCGGAAGAGGCGCAGTTGGCCCGGAGTCTCCAGCAAATGTGGCCCCATCGCGAGCACGAGTCGGGCGCGTTGCGGGCGTTGATGTGCCGTCTGGGAATGCACCTCTGGCTACAACCGGATTACAGCGGCTTTGCGCCACGCCGGGCGGTGCGGTTCTGCCTGTGGTGCCCGTGCGTGGAGATTGATGGGCGGCTCTATCGTTGAATGGCCACGCAGAGCGAACCATTGAGCGCCTCACCCGACTTCAGGTTCTGCTAATATCGAACCATCCCAACACAGGAGAAAACATATGATTATCGACGACTTTGAAGAACTCTCCTGCTTTCGAGCGCAGCAGTAAGCGCCGTAAAGGCTATCCTTCCGAGACAAACGTAAAACGTGGACTCCGAATTGTTCGGGGTGAAAAAGAGTTGCGCGAAAAACTTGGCCGGAACGATTTGTGCCCCTGCGGATCCGGGAGGAGCTTTCAAGAAATGTTGCCTGAAATGCGGCAGATTTGACGGCTCGAACCGCAATTACTTTTTTCCGCGAGTAGTGCGAACCATGGGACTGGCGGCGTCTTTCGTCTGCTGGTCCCATTACACTGGAAACATGATTCGGGTTTTCCGTCCTGTGCCTGTCGACCGCCTCAAGCTACTGGTATTCGACCTTGACGGCACGCTCATCGATTCGGCCCAGGATCTCTGCAACAGCGTCAACGCCACATTGGAAAATTTCGGCCGGCCGAAGCTCTCCGACGAAATCATCGCCGGATACATCGGCAACGGCGCCCTCATGCTTGTGCGCCGTGCCTTCGCCACCGATGACGGCCGCGAACCGGGCGATGAGCTTCTCGCCGAAGCGTACAAATTTTTCCTCGACTACTATCGCGAGCACAAGCTCGACTACACCTACGCCTACGATGGCGTACTTGAAGCACTCAGCGCCCTGCACCAGGTCCACGACCAACTTGACGTGCCGGCGCGCGCCATGGCCGTGCTTACCAACAAGCCCGTGCGTCCCGCGCAGGCCATCTGCGAAGCGCTGGGACTCGCCCCCTACTTTCTGCGCATCTATGGCGGCAACAGTTTCGCAACCAAAAAGCCCGACCCCGAGGGGCTGCTTTCGCTGATGAAGGATGCAGGCGCCACGCCCGAGCAGACCGTGATGATCGGCGACAGCCAGGTGGATGTGCTCACCGCCCGCAACGCAGGCGCCTGGGTCATTGGCTGCACCTTCGGCCTCGCTCCGGGAAGCCTCGAAGCCATCCCCCCCGATGTGCTCGTCGATTCACCCGCAGACTGGACAGCCGCCCTGAGTCCTGCGAGAATTGAATCATAAGGGCGCCTCACACAAGACTGCAAGTGCGTAAGCTGCATGGAGTTAGAGCGCAGTCAAAGATCGTTCCGCAGAGAAGATCCAGGGGATCAACCATATCTCCCCTGACATTCGCCGGCCACGAGTGTCTGTCTCCCGCCGCGGACCGGGGTGCCTGATTGCAAGCACAGTGCGAGCCAGTCCTCCTGGTCTCGATGTTGGGTAATGCTGGAGATTTGAATGCTTCGCTTTTTTGCTTTGGTTGTATTGTTGCTGTCGCCCGCCGCGATTCTTGCCGGTAATTCTTCGAATTCCAATGCAAAGCCCGCACCTGCCGCCACCGTTCAAGGAGTGGTCGCCGACCCCACAGGTGCGATTGTGCCCAACGCCGAGGTCGACCTGGTCGATACCGATGGATCGATCGCCGGCACCACAAAGTCAGACGGTATAGGAAACTTTCTGATGGCCGCGCCTCACTCCGGCAGTTTCACGCTGGTCATCTCTGAGCCCGGCTTTGAGACCGTTCACCTTCCGGTCACAGTCCGGCCTAACGTGGTTGCGGCCGCGGCCCCTGCAGCCCACGTCATGGCTGCGCCGCTCCACATCACGCTGCCCATCGCCTCAGTCGCCACCAATGTCCGCGTAAACGGCGATACCGACGAAGATCTGACGGCATCCGAAGACAATCGCGATTCCTCGGTGATGTCTTCGAGCGATTTGAAAGCGTTACCAATCTTCGACAACGACTATGTCACCGCGATGAGTTCCTTTCTGGATGACAGCGCGTCGGCGACGGGCGGGTCCGGCTTGATGGTCGATGGCGTCGAGGCCAACCGCGTAACCGTGTCCCCCTCGGCGGTCCAGGAAGTGCGCATCAACCAGGACCCCTATTCCGCGCAGTATTACTGGCCCGGCCGCGGGCAGATGGAGATCATCACCAAGTCCGCCGCCGACAAATATCACGGCCAGTTCAATTTCCTCTTTCGCGACTCCGCCCTGAATGCGCAGAACGCACTTGCCCCGTCGAAGCCTTTCGAGCAGCGGCGCGTGTATGAGGGCAGCATGACCGGCCCGATCTTCTTTGCAAAGAAGAGCAGCTTTCTCTTGAGCTTCAATCGCGCCGAAGAAGACCTTGATTCCGTCGTCAATGCAACAGTTCTTCCCACCACCGCCGATCCAAGCGGTCTCTTCCAGGCCAATGTCGCCGCTCCCACGCGCGACACCGAATTCAGCATCCGCGCTGCCCACCAGTTCGGCGACAAGTACTCTGCCTATGCACAGTACAGCTACGAAAACTGGACCGGGCAGAACCAGGGCGTCGGCGGCCAGTCGCTTGCCGACAGCGGTTACAACAGCAAGTACCATGAAGACGATACGGTTGTGCACGTCGACTCGACGCTCTCCGCCGTGCTGCTCAACCAGTTTTCCGTCGTCGGCGAGCACGACTTCAATACCCACGCCAACGCGTTTGACGCGCCGAAGGTGAATGTTGCCGGCGACTTCATCGGCGGCTCTGCGCAGGGTGATTACCTCAGCACTGAATACAACTTCCGCATCTTCGACATGGTTACGTGGAACCACGGCCGCCACACCTTCAAGCTCGGCGCCGGCGTTCCACACATGAACCGCCGCGCTTTCGACGACAACACCAACGCACTCGGCACCTATACCTTCGGCCCCACGCTGAATGCGAATGGCAGCGTCGCCCAGTCGGCTCTCCAGAACTACGCCAACAATCTACCCTCGGGTTTTTCGCAAAACACCGGCGACGTCCACTTCATCTACCACCAGCAGGAGATGGGCACATTCATACAGGACCAGTTCAAGATCAACGCGCGCTTCGCCATCACGCCCGGCGTGCGCTATGACTGGCAGAACTTCCTGGCAAGCAAACGCCTCGGCTTCTCGCCCCGTGTCTCGTTCGCATGGGTGCTCGATCAGGATTCGAAGACTGTAGTGCGCGGCGGCGGCGGAGTCTACTACGACCGCTTCGGCTCAGGACCGCTGCTCGACCTCGCGCGCTATGAGAATGCGCGGCGTCGCTCTGTGCAGATTTCTCTGAGCCCGGCCAACGAACCTGCGACGGGATGCGTGCCCGTCAGTTCCTGCACCACCGTTACCGAACAGCCCGCAAACCTGGCCCAGCTTGCTCCCAATGCGGCAATTCCCTACCAGATCCAGTACGGACTCTCCATCGAGCGCCAGCTCGGCGAGAAGGCCACCGGCATCGTCAGCGCCTACCAGACCCGCGGCATCCACGAGTTCCGTTCCGTCGACATCAACGCGCCGACTTCGGAGTCTGGTTACACCGTGCGCCCCGATCCCAACTTCGGAATGATCCGCCAGATGCAGCCCTATGCGTTCATGGAGGGCAACGGCCTCGACGTGTCCTTCCGTGGCCGCGTCAACAAGCACTTCACCGGCTTCGGGCGCTACACCTGGTCCCACTTCGAGTCCAACACCGGCGGCATCGGCTGGTTCCCGCAGAATCAGTTCGCCCCCAATGACGAGTGGTCCAACGCCAGCTTTGACCGGCGCAACCGGCTCGGCATGTACGCCATGGTCAATCCCAAGAGTGTTTACAACATCGCCGCCGGCGTCTTCGCCAACACCGGCCGGCCGTGGACCATCACGACCGGCAGCGATCTCTATGGGGATTCTCTCTTCAACACGCGGCCCGACGACGTCGGTCGCGACACTGAGAACGCTCCATCTTATGTGGACCTGGACCTGCGCTGGGGCCACGACTTCGCCATCACCGCCAACAAGGACGAAGATGCTCCGCGCGTGGGCCTGTCCGCGGGCGCATTCAACCTGCTGAACCACCAGAACCCCTCGAGCATCGACACCGTGGAAACTTCGCCAACTTTCGGCGACGTCACTGCGGACGGCCCGCCCCGCCGCATCCAGCTCGGCATGCGCGTGGAATTCTAGGGTCTAAAGTTCTCTTGTTTTAGGGGATTCAGAATTCGCTTAATGCGTTGTCATTCCGACCGACCCTTCGCAAAGCGAAGGGGAGTGGAGGAACCTGCAGTTGCTTTTCAGCACTCTCTCCACTCGCCCCGCACTCCGGAAAAGTCCTCACTGACAGCTCACCGCTCCCAGAAATGAGGCGGCTCAATTCCCAGCGCACGCAGATACACATACCCCTGGCCGCGATGGTGAATCTCATTGTCGATCCCGTAGCGGATAATATCGACGCCGCGCATTTCCCACTGGCCAAATGCCTTGTCCACCTCGTTGAACCGATGCGGCGGAATCTGCGCAAACACTTCGTCCAGCCTGGCTGTCTGCTCATCCCAAATCCGCAACAAGTCAGCCTTCGTGGTCACTTTCGCCTTCGATAGATCGAACTCCGCCCACTTCCCCGTAGCGACACCTTCCGCAATCGGCACTGCCATGCGGATAAACTCCCACGCCAACTCCGAGAACGGCCGCATGCCGCCAACTGAGAATTCGAAAAGCTTGTCTTCAGGAAACGCTTCAATCACCCTGCGTGTAAGCCGCCGGTGTCCCTGCCAGTTCTTCAGGATGTCGTTCGCCGTCTCCACGCCCACTTCTGCAATCGCGGTTGTCATATCGGTTTTCCTCCGGCTCAAATCTGAGCACAAAACAAAGATGACAAACCATACATGACAGAGCATGTCATATTTACGAAATAATTCATACCAGATCGAAAGCTGAAAATCCTCGGCCCTGGAAGGGCGCCTTCAGCGTTATTGCAGGATGGCCGATCACTCGTTCGCAACCGTGTCTGAACCGCCGACCGGATCTTGCTCAAGCGGGCTGCCGGCGGGCTGGCGCTTGATATATGCGGCTCTGATGTTTTCGTATTTTGTCTTCAACTTATCGAGTTCAAGGTCGCTCAAATTCTCGATGTCGATCATCTGATCGCGAGCCTTATCGATGGCGCGAATAAGCTCATTGAGTTTCAAGTTAATCGCTCGAGCGTCCCGGTTCTGTGTGTTCTGGATCAGAAACACCATGAGAAATGTGACGATCGTTGTGCCTGTGTTTATCACCAGTTGCCAGGTATCGGAGAAGTGGAAGACTGGGCCAATGGCCGCCCAGATGACGATGACGATGCCCGCTCCCGCAAACGCCCACTTCGATCCCAGCCATCCTGAAGCAGAGGCGGCAAATTTTCCGAACGCATCATTTGTCGCACGCGTTTGAACTTCCAGGGGCGGCTGCGCCATTGGCATTCCTTCGCTCAATGGCGCGATACGCGAAGCTTGGCGGGAGCCATGGTCTTTGCGAGGTAGCGGCCCACGCTGGGTTTGCGGGGTGTGTAGACAACGGAAGGCCAATGTCGCTCGGGAACCCAATCGCCATTTGCCTCGGAGACCCCGACGCTCTGACCGCAGATCTCGCAGGAGTACACCCCCCAATCAGCTCTTTCCTGACGAGTGCGCAGCAATTGTCGCGTCTGTTCGCTAAGTTTTCCCTTACACGGCTTCGTCAATATCGGCATCGTCCTCATTTCGTGGCCTGCAGTTTGTGAACCACAGGCGGCCTTTGCTTGGTCAACGGGTGGCCAGTTCGTTGCAGGCTGAGAGAAAGACTCTTCCTCAAAGCCTTAGACCACATTGGATGCGGTAAGACGTTCCCGAGGTTTTGCATCTGGCGATTACAAGCACTTTCGCGGTAGACCGCAAGGTCCATCCGCCACCCCTCTCCTACTTAAATTTGCGGTTTTTCACACCTGAGTTGCAGGTTTTTCGGGAATCGAACCAGACTGATTCGCTCCATTTATCTTGGGCTTGCGGGAACCTTTCTCCCGGCCAGCGCGTAGAATTCCTGAGTGAGGGTCGCCATGCCTCAACGCCTGTTTTCTGCCCTGCTGCTGTTCTCTGCACTTCTACTCTCCACAAGCCCCGCGCGCGCCGACAATGACGCGGTGCAGTTTGGCAGCAACATCGTGGTCCCCGAGGGCCAATCCGTGCACGACGCGGTCTGCTTCTTCTGCAGCGTCAACGCCAAAGGCGACATCGATCACGACGTCGTGGTCTTCTTCGGCAACGTACACATCGCGCACCGGTCCCGGCACGACGTTGTGGTCTTCTTCGGCTCCGTGCGCACCGAAGATAATGCCGCGATCGGCCACGATGTGGTGAATTTCTTCGGCAACGTGCACCTGGCAGAGAACGTGACGGTCGGCAACGACCTGGTCGTCATGTTCGGCGGCCTGCATGCTGCCGATTCGGCGAATGTCACAGGCACGCGCTTCGCACAGCCGATATGGGTCTTTTGGACTCCGCTGCTGATTCTGGGCCTGGTTATCGTCCTCGTCGTGCGCGAAATTCGCGCCTCGCAGCGCCGTCGATACTTCGCGGCCTATGGATATCCGCCCATACCGCCGCAGCCGCCAATTCAGCCGGGACCGTCCGCACAATAACCCTTCCGATACACTCGCTTTGATGGAGACGAGCCGTTTTGCGGCAGTGCGTCCGCTGCGCATTGTCATTCCCGGTGGCAGCGGACAGATCGGGACCGTTCTGGCGCGGCACTTCCAGCGCCGCGGCGACCAGGTCATCGTTCTCACCCGCGGACCGCATACGGCCGAGTGGCAGACCGTGCATTGGGACGCGCAGACGCCGGGCCTCTGGACGGACTATCTCGACGGTGCCGACGTCTGTATCAATCTCACCGGCCGCAGCGTCAATTGCCGCTATACGCCTGACAATCGCGTGGAGATTTACAACTCGCGCATTGCATCCACCCGCCTCCTCGGCCAGGTCATCGCATCGCTCGCGAATCCACCCCGCGTTTGGCTCAACGCCTCCACGGCGACCATTTACCGCCATGCCCTCGATCGCCCGATGGACGAGAAGACCGGCGAACTCGGCGGCCGCGAATCCGGAGTGCCCGATACCTGGAACTTTTCCATTCGTGTGGCGCGCGACTGGGAGACGGCATTCTTCAAAGCCGACACACCGAACACCCGCAAAGTGGCAATGCGCTCGGCGATCACCTTCAGCCCGGTCCCAGGAAATGCGTTTGCCGTGTTGTCCAACCTGGTGCGCATAGGACTCGGCGGAAAACAAGGAAACGGACGGCAGTGGGTTTCATGGATTCACGAAGACGACTTCGCCCGTGCCGTGGAGTTCCTGATCGCACGCGAGGATCTCGAAGGCCCGGTCAACATCGCATCCCCGAACCCCGAACAGAATCGCGAATTCATGGCAATCCTGCGCGAAGCCTGGAACATGCCTAATGGAATCCCAGCCCCCGCTCCGCTGCTTGAAATCGCTGCATTCTTCATGCGTACCGAGACCGAGCTGGTGTTGAAGAGCCGCCGCGTGGTTCCCACCAGGCTGCTCAACCGTGGGTTCACGTTCAATATTCCCAACTGGGCCCACGCCGCCGAGGACCTGGTCGAAAAATGGAGACGCAGACCGTAACAAAAATAACGTTAACTAGTGCGGCGTAATATCCGTGACCGGCAGATCCCAGTGCCCTGCGAGGATTTCGAATCGCCGTTGTTCCTCGCGTTTGTAGGTGTCCTGGTCCGGCCAAAGCTGCTTGATCAATGCTTCCTCATCAGGATTTGAGGTCGTCGCAACAGTGGAGTTTTTATAGCGGATGGTGACCCGGTAATCCCAGCGGCCGTCTTCCGTCGTGTGGTACGCGGGCGCCTCGATCTTGATCGAGAGCATGCGGCCGGTGGACTGAATCTTCTTCAATAGCGGGTAGTGATTCTTGAGGAAGAGATCGAGAAACTCCTGCTGATGACCCCATTGCACCTTGTAGTAGTACTCAACGGTATAGGGCTGATCGGCGCTCGTCTGCGGCGGAGCACCTTGCGCCATGAGCGGCGCAGCAATTGCAAATGCAATCAGAAGCGAAAGAATTGCGGGAAGGACCCTGCGCATGGAAGCCTCCTGGAGGTGAATGCAGCTGGTTGGCTGCCATTGTAACGCGAAGGCTTCCGTGCGCATCACTCGGGATTTTTATAAGTGCGCCGCCACGAACCCGGGCCCAACTATATATGTCGATATAAATCGTGGCGGAAAATCAACAACGCAGAAAATCAACAACACTGTCCAACGAACGACTGCAAATCCGTTTGGGATTCTCTCTTACACTCCGGCAAGATGCTCCAGTGCCACTCTGCTGGGGATCTCAAGAATCGAACCGTGAAATGCAACAAGGCGGCGGCTCTTGAACGTCGACAGTGTGCGCGTGACAGTTTCCCGCGATGCACCGATGAATTCGCCAATCTCTTCGTGCGTCAGGCAGAAGCGAACGCGTGTACCCGCGTCGGTTTTCTGGCCGTTCTCGCTCCACTCCAGCAGAAGGCGGGCGAGTTTCTCCGGGGCCGAGCCAGAGAGCGCGACCGTACGCAGTTGCTCACAGGCAACTTTGTACTGCAGGCTCAGTTCCTGCGTCACTACCTGGTACACCTCGGGATGGCGGCTCATGAAAGCGATGAACTGATCGCGCTCGATGATGGCAATGCGCGAGGGATACAAAACCTCGGCCGTCATCTCGCTCGGCAGTCCCGAAAGAACCGATGAGAGACCCAGCACCTCGCCGGCCTTGGCGATACTGAGGATCAGACGCTTGCCCTCGCTTGAGTTGATGGAGAGCTTGACCTCGCCCGACACCACGATGAAGATGCCCTCGGGCGCAGCCTTCTCAGAGAACAGCAGCATGCCCGGTTGATACAGCGTGGGGAACTCCATCGACTCCAGGTCCTGCAGCGCCGCCGGCGAAAGCCCCTTGAAGAATTCGCCTGCCCGTTGACTCTGCCCTTGCGAGGTATTCATCGTATCGCGTGTCATCAGCATTGTTACTCTCCCTCTTCGACGTTTACGGGTTCGCTTGCGGTGACTTCTTCAGCTAAAAACCTGGCCCATGGTGTGTTTGTGACAAACTCGGCGTGAGTCTGTGCGTAAATCGATTTCAGTACGTTCTTGCCGGCGGCATCGGCGTATGTAACGTTGTGCAGATCGATGATGAGTTTCTTCGCGGCCACGCGCGGAGCCGTATCCACCCAGACACGGTCGAGTTCACTCGCCCATGGCCCGGCCACTCGGCCTTCCAGCCTCATCTCTATTGCTTCCTCGGTATCTTGAAATGTGATTCGCAACGTATCCAGGCCCTCACTGGCCTCGACCACTACTAAGGCAACTGGCGTGCCAAACTTGTGTGACGAGTAAACGATGGCTGTGAGTGGCTGAATTTGAAGGATTTATTTTTGCGGAAATCTTCAGAGAGACCAATCTGACCAACTCAAAGTGACGAAGTGACGAAGACGGAATATCGTCACCGGACGAGATGTCGTCACAAACCGACGTCGTTGCTTAAGAAAAACCGCCTCAGCAGGCTCGCAACTGCCGCCACGCAACCCTACATATAGTCGCTGCGTTCAATGCCGAGTTTCTTGAGCTTCGAATTCAGAGTCGTGCGCTTCAGGCCAAGCCGCTCCGCCGCGCCGTCCGTTCCACCAATCTGGCCCTTGGTCTCGCGCAGCACGCGCAGGATGTGTTCGCGCTCCGCGGCGTACAGATTCGGGTTCCGCTCTTCCAGCTCCGCTTCTTCCTCGGCTACCTTGGTCTCGAGCTCGGCAAGCGGAACGTAGAGTTGAGGCCCGCGGGTAAGGATCACGGCGCGTTCCAGAAAGTTCTCCAGTTCGCGGATGTTTCCTGGCCACGGCCAGCGGCAGAGAGCCTGCATCGTTTCCTCGGGAATGGTCTCGATGTTCTTTCCCATGCGCCGGCTGTGCGTCGACACAAAGTGGCGCACCAGCACCGGAATGTCGTCAGCACGATCGCGCAGCGGGGGAGCGAAGATCGGAAACACCTTTAACCGATAGTAGAGGTCGCTGCGGAACTGCTTCTCGGCAACCATCTGCCCCAGGTCGCGATTGGTGGCGGCAACAAGACGAATGCTGATGGGAATGGAGCGCGTGCTGCCGAGCCGTTCAATTTCTCTTTCCTGAATCGCCCGAAGCAGCTTTGGTTGCAGGTCGAGTGGAAGCTCCCCCACCTCGTCGAGAAACAGCGTGCCCTCGTGCGCGAGTTCGAGCCGGCCGACCTTGCGGGCGATTGCCCCCGTAAATGCCCCCTTCTCGTGGCCGAAGAGTTCGCTCTCCAGCAGTCCCGCGGGGATCGCGGCACAATTCACCTTGACAAACGTGCGATCCTTGCGCGGGCTCAGCCGATGGATGGCGCGGGCCAGCAGTTCTTTTCCGGTTCCCGTCTCGCCCTGGATCAGTACGGTCGCGTCGGTCGGTGCGACCGTCTCAATCTGCTTGAGCACCTGGCGCAGTCCGCCGCTCTCGCCCACAATGTCTTCGAAGCGATTCTCGAGATTGATCTCTTCCTCGAGGTATTGT
Organism: Occallatibacter sp.; assembly: GCF_049582745.1. GTDB lineage: Bacteria > Acidobacteriota > Terriglobia > Terriglobales > Acidobacteriaceae > Telmatobacter. The sequence continues at coordinate 43,020 of NZ_JBAUUO010000087.1, read as the reverse complement.
TTCTCCTGGCTCAGGCGATCGCGCAGGTCGGCAATCTGCCGAAATACCATCGCGTTACTGACCGCCATCGCCACCTGGTCGGCCACCTGCACCAGCATTTCGGTTTCTCTCTCGCCAAATGCGCGTTCGATCCTGCTGGCAACCGCAAGCGCGCCGATCGCCTGGCCGCGATGCACTAGCGGTACCCAGCAACCAGATTGCATACCGAGGCTGGTCAAATGTTGAACGCTTTCCCGCGAGAACTCACTCCTCTCGATGCGGTCGATACGGATCGGCTCCCGCGTCAGAAAGGCCCTGCCCGCAGGCGAACCTTGCACCGGTACGCGGACATCTCCACGGCTCGGCTGCTTCTCGCTGACGTCGAGAAACTGCACCATGATCGAATTGGTTCCCTCCTCGTACAGACCCAGCGTGGCGCAATCCAGCGGAACGACCTCCTGCAGGCTCGCGGAAATGGCCGACAAAAGCTTGCGCACATCCATATTGGCCAGCAGCGCCTGACTCAGCTGCAGCATCACGGCTTCTCCAGCGCGTTTGCGATCGGTAAAGTCGCGCGTCACCTTCGCATAGCCCGTCAGCTCGCCGGTTTCGTCGCGAATCGCTGTGAGCACGACATTCGCCCAGAAACGCGAACCGTCTTTGCGCACGCGCCAGCCTTCGTCTTCGATTCGGCCGCGTTGCGCAGCAAGCTTCAGCAACTCTGCCGGGCGCCCACGGTCGATATCTTCCTGCGTAAAGAAGCGGGAGAAGTGCTTGCCGATGATCTCCTCGCTTTTATATTGCTTGGCCCGCTCCGCGCCTGGATTCCACGTTGTGACGTACCCCTCCGTGTCGAGAAGGTAGATGGCATAGTCCCGGACGCCGTCGAGCAAAGATCGAAGTTGAAGGTCCTTGCGCCGCGCAAGTTGCTGGGCTGCATGCTGCTCAGTTACATCGCGGACGATGCTCAGCACAATCGTGCCTTCCGGCATTGTCAACGGCTTGAGCATGATGTCGACCGGGAATTCCGTGCCGTCCTTGCGCAGCCCGAAAAGGTTCAAGGCCGCACCCATTTGGCGGGCTCGCGGATGAGCATGATAGTTATCGCGATGTGCCGGGTGATGCGTCCTGAAGCGCTCAGGGACGAGGACTTCGATCGGCTGGCCGATTAGCTCCGACTGGCTATAACCAAACAGCTCGACGGTACGCGGATTTGCGACACGAATAATGCCTTGCGCATCCGTGACAAAGATGGCGTCAGGTGAGATATCGAACAGGTTCTCAAGCGCAAAGTGAGCGAGTTCGGAACGTCTGATCCCAGCCGTAGCGGCTGCGTCCTGTTCCGGGGAATCAGAAAGGCGCATTCAGGCTCCAAGCTATGTCAATTTGAACCTTAGTCGCTCTCCACCCACCATGCAAACGAATTGGAGGGCTTCTCTCCATGATAGGGGACAATCTCCTTTGTCCTGTCAAACATTGCGCGCTTCGGTTCCACCCAATACTGAATTCCTGCACCGTAATCTGCCCCTCTGGAATCCAAGGCTCGACAGGAGAAACTCGGCCCATGGAACAAAAGATCGCATTCATTACCGGTGGCAATCGCGGACTCGGCTTCCAGACCGCCCTCGACCTCGGACAGAACAAGGAATCTGACATCAAGGTTGTAATCGGCTCTCGCGACAAAACGCAGGGCGAGCAGGCGCTGGCCCGGCTGCGTGCCGCCGACGTCGCCGCAGACATGATCCAATTCGATATCACCAGGCCGGCCGATTACCAGGCCGCCTACGACTACTTTGATTCCAACTACGCGCGGCTCGACATCCTTGTAAATAACGCGGGAATCGCCGGAGGCGCATTCCCCGGAGAAGGCCCGGAGCATCGTGCCGCCGATGTGCCGATGGATCTGCTGCGCAAGGTCTTCGAAACCAATTTCTTCGCCCAGGTGGAACTAACGGAAAAACTGCTGCCCCTCATTAAAAAGAGCCCGGCAGGACGCATCGTGAATCTGTCCAGCATTCTGGGTTCGCTCAAGCTCCATGCCGACCCGAATTCGCCGATTTACCACGCAAAGTCCTTTGCCTACGACGCCTCCAAAACCGCCCTTAACGCATTCACCGTGCACCTTGCCTACGAGTTACGAGATACCAAAATCAAAGTGAACTCCGCGCACCCCGGCTGGGTCAAAACCGACATGGGGGGCCAGAGCGCGCCGATGGATCTGAGCGACGGAGGCAAGACCAGCGCGGCCCTGGCAACGCTTCCAGACGATGGACCCACGGGCGGCTACTTCCACATGGGTAAGCCGCTGCCCTGGTAGACGATTTTCCGTCCAATATTCCGCAATTCCTCGACGATGGCACTCTTGAACGGGCGTCGGTATGGGGCGATACAATCGTCCCAGCCTGGACTGGAGAAGGAACCGCATGCAAAAGGAATGGGCTCTACCTGCCGCTGCCGTCGTGCTTCTCATGATCTTCGTCGTTACCCTGGTGCCGGTCTTCGTCAACGCGGACGCTTTCAGACCGACGGTGGAGAGTCAGCTCTCGTCGGCTCTCGGCCGTGAAGTGACAATGGGACGCCTGACCCTATCTATCCTGGCCGGAAATCTCGTGGCAGATGACATTGCTATCGCCGATGATCCGGCCTACAGTGCTCTTCCCTTCATCCAGGCTAAAAGACTGGACGTTGGCGTGAAGATTCTGCCTCTCGTTCTTCATCACGAGGTGCGGATCACCCGGCTGAACATCGACACTCCCTCGATCCAGCTCATCCAGAACGGGAGCGGGAAATGGAACTTCTCCAGCATCGGGGGCGCGGCGGCGGCGGCGTCCGGCCAGGCCCAGCCGAGCTCAGTGCCCGACCTGACCGTAGACGAATTGAAAATCACCGATGGAAGCGCCACGGTTTCATCCATCCCGTTGACCCAAAAGCCCTTTGGATATTCAGCAGTCAATCTGACCGTAAAGCACTTCTCGTTTCTCAAGTCTTTTCCGTTCGATCTTTCCACCAGGCTACCGGGTGAGGGCTCTCTGAAGCTCACCGGCGATGCGGGCCCGATCTCGCAAAAAGACACAACCCAGACCCCGTTCCAGGCCACGTTGCAACTGCGCGACTTCGATCCGGTCGCATCCGGCATCATCGACCAGAGCAAGGGAATTACGATGGTGGATGACGTGGATGCCCAGATCAAGTCCGATAGCGTCACCGTCTCGAGCACAGGGAAGATCAAGGCAATGCGCCTGCAACTTGTGCCCAGGGGATCACCGGCGCAAGACCCGGTTGAGATGGACTACACCGTCTCAGACAATCTCGAATCGCGCCTCGCAACCGTCTCGGATCTCGCCGTGCACGCTGGATCGGCGGCAGTCCATGTCAACGGTACCTTCCAGTTCACTGCACAGGCTGTCATGCTCAACCTGCATCTGGCTGCGCCCAACGTTCCTATCGACCAGCTTGAGAGCCTGCTCCCCGTCGTCGGCATCCACCTGCCCAGCGGTTCTTCGCTCCAGGGAGGAACGCTGACCGCAAACATCACGGTCAAAGGTCCGGCAACGACCGCAACCCTCGCAGGGCCCGTCGAGATTGACAACACCAGGCTCGCCGGATTCGACCTGGGATCGAAGATTCAGGGCCTGAATCCCTTTGGCGGAACATCCGCCGGCACAGAGATCCAGGTGCTCAAAGCAAATGTGAGCTCTTCCCCTGAAGGCGCGAAAATCACCGACATCTATGGCAATCTTCCCCAGCTTGGCTCCGCTACCGGCGAAGGAACGGTCGCTCAGTCGGGAGCCATCGATTTCAACCTGACGGCAAAACTGAATTCGTCCAATGCCGTGGGTGCCGTTGCCAATACCGCCGTCAATGCGGTTGGCGGCATTGTCGGAGGCTTCCTGCATCCGGGAACAAAGCCGGCCCCGGTATCGAATCGCGGAATCCCGCTGACGATTACAGGAACGGCAGCCAGCCCCTCGATCAAGGCGAATCTCGGTGCGATGTTAAGGTAGCTTCTCTGCCCCCGCCATCAAGACTGGCTCAGTGAGCGGGTTTCCTGAAGATCGCTGATCTGCGCAGACGTTTCCGGGTGCGCATTCGACAGCACCTCGTCCAGAACTTCCTCAATCGTATCGACAGCTTCCTTCACCGGGTCCATCGCGTGCGGATTGCTGGCATAGACAAGGCATTCAATCGCCTGCAGCGAATTGCGAATCCGGTCATTCATCCAGCGGATGGTCTCGAAGCGGTGCAGCGTCTCGATCTTGCGTCTGCGGGCCGCCATCTGCCATCGAAACGCGAACACAAAGGTGAGAACGAATGCAACAGCGCTGCCCAGCAGGTGCAGCGGTGCACTTTGGTGCAGCCAGTCGTCATAGACCAGCCACTGCAGGCAAATGACAAGGAAGAAAACTCCCAGTCCACACACGACCGCGAATATCCAGGGAGCGGTGACAGAAGGAATCTGGGACGATCGGGGAGTTCGGTTTTGGGATCTCATCGGAAGGCGAGGACGTCAAAAATGACGACAAACGCCTGATTTTGAAAATAGCACAGTCCGAAGGCGGCGTCACGTTGCCGCTCTGCTGCCGATCAGACAGACAAACCAGCCACGCTTGCGCGGATCAGAAGTGCACGGCAAGGTCCGCAATTGTGATTCTGACGGTTTTTCCGTCAAGTCCGTTGACAGTGAGTTTCGTCGAGGCCGCCGCGGACTTGGCATGATCCATCTGGCCGATCTGTTGGGCACGCACAGGTGCGATACCTGCCAACAGGACCATGGCCAGACCCGCCTGAGCAACACTTGAAACTGCGAATCCGAATAAACCTTTCATAGGATTTCTCCGTTGGAGTTTCCCTGTCGCACACACACTCGTGCGGCTGAACATTGCCGCGATCCACAATCACTAAAACGGCATGCGAAGCGTAAAGACCAGGTTGTGGTTATTGCTGTAGAAGTGAGTCACCGCGATCTGCTCCCCGGCTCCAAACGTTAGACCCAGCCGTCCCGGTTTGCCGCTCGCATCGTGAACAAGCGAAATGCGGCCAATGACAATGCCCGGCGTCAGAAAGCTCGTCGCTTTCCCATCGTTGGAGCCGCCCTTGAAGAAACTGCTGTTCGATTCCAGTTCGGGCCAGAAGAGACGCCCCGCCCCGGTGTGAGCCACGCGATACTGGATGACGTTGTTCCACGCAATTGTGTGCCCGAGCTTGGCGGTGTTGCTCGCCGGTATTGACCCGCCTGCCGTCGATGTCAGCGCCACCAGCCCAAATCCCTTGCCAACCGCCAACGTGGGAGTAATCGAAGCACAGCAACTGCCGTTGCCATTCTTCCCCGTCGGATACGAACCCGCGAGGAAAGCCGTAATGATCGCGTTGCCGTGTTCCTCATTGCGCGCATAGAAACGGTACTTTGAGTTGAATGAAACGTCGCCAAAGCCATCGTTTCCCGCGCCCGCCTGGTGTGCGATAAACGGCGGGAAGTTGAACAGCAGCTCGATGTGCCGCTCCGGAATAATCTCAAGACCCTTCCCATTCCCAAAATTCCACGTCTCCTGCAACTTGGAATTGGTTTGGCGCACAAAGTCAGACCGAACCTCCTGCTCCAACCTTGGCGTAACGGTGACCAGCGGAGTGATCCAGTGAGGCTGCTCTGCCTGCGTCGCCGACACTCGCTCCTGGTACCGCGCAATAAACGACCTTCCGCTCTGCGCCTGAGCGTTCGGCAAGGCCAGCGCGGCAAAACCCATGAGCAGGACAACGTAACGAAACCGCCTGGCGCCGGGTGAGGAAGGACAAATGGAGTCTACGTATAGGTTAGAAGGGTAGCCCAGTCGCATATCGGTCGATTTTATACGATTCTTATCGTTTATTCGTAGGATAATACGCAAACTTGAGCGGATTCAGAGCTCATGGCCGAAGGCACATACGAATCGCCGCCCGACGCGAGCTCCGCTCCTGCAATGCGGCGTTCGCTCCTCGATTTGAGGCGGATGCGTATAGAATTGCGAACGAACTACATCTTCTCCGATCTACAACATAGCGGAAACTCCGTTGCCTCCAAGGCGCGGGTGTGTCTGCAGCAGAGGAATCCGAACAGATGATTGCGATCACACGTGCGAAATCGATTGCGGGCCTGGGTGCGGTTCTTGTCCTGGTTTGCGTTCCCGCACTTGCCCAGCAACCGCGCCGGTATACCGATCAGGATTATGCGGCGGCCGAAAAGTTCATGGCCTACAACGTGAATCCGCTTGCCTATAAAGGCCAGGTGAATGCGCAATGGCTCGATAACGATCGCTTCTGGTATCGCGAGGTGGACGAAAGCGGAACTAGTTACGTGATCATCGACCCGGCAAAGGGATCGCGCGCACCGCTTTTCGACCGCGAAAAACTGGCAGCCGCGCTGAAAGAGATCGCGAAAGGCGGCCCCGGACTCGATGCCCGGCACCTGCAGCTCTCCGATATTGCGCTGAGCGACGGCGATCGCACGCTGGAATTCAAAATGCGCGGCGCAACATACCAATGCACCCTGGGCGCCCAATCGGACTCGTGCAAAGCGATCTCGGGAGGGACCGCCCGGCCGGGCCAGCCTGCGCAAGCGCCCATGAACCTTTCACCCGACCGGAAGCTCGGCGCTTTCATTCGCGACTGGAATCTCTGGGTGCGCGACCTGGCGACAGGCGCCGAGACCCAGTTGACCACCGACGGCGTAAAAGACTTCGGCTATGCGACGGACAACGCGGGCTGGAAGCATTCAGACTCCGCCATCCTGCTGTGGTCGTCCGACTCAAAGAAAATTGCCACGTTTCAACAGGATCAGCGCAAGGACGGTGAGATGTACCTTGTCCCCGTTACCAACACGCATCCTGAACTGAAGACGTGGAAATACCCGCTCGTTGGCGATAAGGACGTGACGATGATCGAGCGCGTGATCATCGACGTCGACGCGCGCAAGGTGATTCGCCTCAAGATGCCCCCCGATCAACATCGTTCGACCTTGTGCGACGACATCTCCTGCGAAGGCGACACATTTTCCGACGTGGAATGGAGTCCCGATGAAAAACACCTGGCGTTCGTCTCCACCTCGCGCGATCACAAGCAGGAGTGGCTCCGCCTGGCCGACGCCGAAACCGGCGATGTGCGCGAAGTGATGGGCGAGACCGTGCCTGAGTTCTACGAAAGCGGCAACGGCAAAATCAACTGGCATTACCTGCCCGATTCGAATGACATCCTGTGGTTCAGCGAGCGCGACAACTGGGGAAATCTGTATCTCTACGACCTCTCCACCGGCAAACTGAAAAACCAGATCACCCAGGGACCGGGAAACGTCACGCAGGTTCTGTATGTCGACGACAAGGCGCGCGTCATCTACTTCGTCGGCGTCGGTAAGGAGAAAGGTCGCGATCCTTATTACCAATACTTCTATCGCCTGAATTTTGACGCCACGGGACTGAAACTGTTGACGCCCGAGAACGCCGATCACCGCATCAAAGTCTCGCACGACGGCCGCTACTTCACCGATACCTGGTCAACGCCGACCCAGCCGCAAGTCACCGTTGTGCGCGATGACGAAGGCAAGACGGTGATGGACGTGGCGAAGCAGGACATTGCACCGCTGCTCGCTGCCGGTTGGCAGCCGCTCACGCCGATCACCGTAAAGGGCCGCGATGGCACGACCGACCTCTACGGCTTCATGTTCAAGCCAACGCACTTTGACCCATCGAAGAAATATCCGATCGTCAACTACGTCTATCCCGGCCCGCAGATCGGCTCCTGCGGTGCCCGCGACTTCCGTGGAGCCCATGGAGACAATCAGGCCCTCGCCGAGCTCGGCTTCATCGTTGTCTGCATCGACGGCATGGGAACACCCTTCCGCTCCAAGTCGTTTCACGAGGCCTACTACGCGAACCTCGGCGACAACACCATTCCCGACCAGGTCGCCGGCATGAAAGATCTCGCGAAGCAGTACCCTTTCATCGATCTCGATCGCGTTGGAATCTGGGGACACTCCGGCGGCGGAAACGCAACCGGCGCCGCCATGCTGCATTATCCTGATTTCTTCAAGGTCGGCATCGCGGAAAGCGGCAACCACGATGAGCGCGACTATGAAGACGACTGGGCCGAAAAGTGGGCCGGGATCGAGGTAAAGAATCCCGACGGCACCAGTAACTACGATTCGCAAGCCAACCAGAACTTCGCCAAGAACCTGAAAGGCCACCTGCTGCTGGCGCACGGCACCATGGACGACAACGTGCCGCCCAACAATACTCTGCTGATGGTGGACGCCCTGATCAAGGCCAACAAAGACTTCGACCTGATCTTGATCCCCAATGTGCCGCACGGCTATGGCCCTGCATCGCAGTACATGATGCGCCGCCGCTGGGATTACTTCGTGCGTTATCTTGCCGGCGACATCCCCCCGAACGAATACCAGATGAAGCCGTATGGCGCCGCCATCTCCGTGATCCGGGGTGGCCCAGATGCGGACGATGACGACCAGTAGCCACCAGTAGTCACGGGGCGGCTCCGGAGGGGGACGAACAGATGACAGATCGAAATCCCACAAAACGCACAAAGCCTCCGAGTATCCAAAAACTTCTCATCGGCACGGGGACTACCGGTATTCGCAAAGAGAACGATTCGATGGGCGCGATCGATGTTCCAGCCGAACACTACTGGGGCGCCCAGACGCAGCGTTCCCTTATTCACTTTGCGATCGGCGAAGACCGCATGCCGATCGAAGTGTGTCGCGCATATGGCTATGTAAAAAAGGCGGCGGCATTGGTGAATGGCGAGATCGACGCAATGCCTGCGTGGAAAGCCGATCTGATTGCAACGGTTGCCGGGGAGGTAATATCCGGCGCGCTCGACAGCGAGTTCCCTCTGAGCGTTTGGCAAACCGGATCAGGCACGCAGACGAACATGAATGTGAACGAGGTCATCGGCAACCGGGCCGTCCAGCTCGCAGGCGGAAAACTCGGCAGCAAGGCTCCGGTTCATCCCAACGACGACGTCAACATGAGCCAGTCGTCAAATGATACGTTCCCGACTGCGATGCACATTGCCACAGTGCTTGCCTTCGACAACTATCTCATTCCCGCAGTCTCCGCGCTAAGAGAGGCGATCTGGACGAAGGCACGCGAGTGGGTCGACGTGGTGAAGATCGGCCGGACTCATCTTCAGGACGCAACGCCACTAACCGTCGGGCAGGAGTGGTCAGGATATGCGACGCAACTCGAGGATGCGCTGCTGCTGATTAAAGAATCGATGCAGGGACTTTACCGGCTCGCGATTGGCGGAACCGCCGTCGGTACGGGAATGAACGCGCCGCCCGATTTCGGCCCGCGCGTCGCGGCAAAGATTTCCGAGTTCCTGCATCGTCCGTTCGTTTCGGCACCAAACAAGTTCGCGGCAATGGCTTCGGTGGATGCCATGGTCGCTGCAAGTGCGGCACTTCGTTCGCTGGCCATTGTGCTGATGAAGATTGCAAACGACCTGCGCTGGCTCGCTTCGGGACCACGAGCAGGTCTGAACGAACTCATGCTGCCACAAAACGAGCCGGGAAGTTCGATCATGCCCGGCAAGGTGAATCCTACGCAGCAGGAAGCGATGGTGATGGTGTGTACGCAGGTGATCGGTGAGGACACTGCCGTCGCGTTTGCGGGTTCGCTGGGGAATTTTGAATTGAATACGATGCGGCCCCTGGTGATCGGGAACGTGCTCCACTGCGCGCGCATCCTCGGTGACGCCTGCGTGCAATTCAGGCAATACGGCGTTGAAGGAGTCACGCTCGACCGCGAGCAGATCGCAAGGAACGTCGAGAACTCCTTGATGCTGGTGACCGCGTTAAGCCCACTGGTCGGCTATGAAAATGCGGCAAAAATCGCACACATCGCTTTTGAACGGAAGATCAGCCTGCGCGATGCGGCAGTTGGCGGCGGGTTCATATCGCCTGATGACTTCGACCGCGCCATTGACCCGCAGAAGATGGTTGGCAATCCTCGGCAGGATTTGGGAATGGAGTAGAGACTTGCCCCTCTTTTCACCCCCTGCTCTTCGCCTAATCTTCGCTCTTCATCTATAATCTTCCAATGGATTTTCAGTTGGTGACCAGCTACAAGCCTCGCGGCGACCAGCCCCGCGCCATCGAGGAACTGATGGAGGGTCTCAGCGCGGGCGAGAAACACCAGGTGCTGCTCGGCGTCACCGGCTCGGGAAAGACCTTCACCATGGCCAAGGTGATCGAGCAGTCGAACCGGCCCGCCCTCATCCTCGCGCACAACAAGACGCTCGCCGCCCAGCTCTATCACGAGTTCAAGCAGTTCTTCCCCGGCAATGCCGTCGAATACTTTGTCAGCTACTACGACTACTACCAGCCCGAGGCCTACATCCCCGCCGGCGATCTCTATATCGAAAAGGAAGCCACCATCAACGAGGAGTTGGACAAACTCCGTTTGTCTGCGACCCGAAGCCTCTTCGAGCGGCGCGACGCTATCATCGTCAGCTCGGTTAGCTGCATCTACGGCCTGGGCTCGCCGGAGGCCTACTACGGCATGCTGCTCCTCCTCGAAAAGGGCCAGCGCATCAGCCGCAAAGACATCACCCGCCGTTTGGTAGAAATCCTCTACGAACGCAATGACGTGGACTTCCATCGCGGAACTTTTCGCGTGCGCGGCGACATCATCGAGGTCTATCCCACCTACGACGAGTCAGCCTATCGCATCGAGCTTTTTGGCGACGAGATCGAGTCGCTCGCTCAAATCGATCCACTCTTCGGTACCGTCAAGCAGAAATATGCGCGACTGCCGATCTACCCGAAAAGCCACTATGTCGTACTGCCCGAGCGGAAAGCCCAGGCGATCGACTCCATCGTTGCCGAGCTCAACGAGTGGGTGGCGCATCTTGAGGCTGAGGGGCGCATGGTTGAAGCGCAGCGCGTGCATCAACGAACACGCTTCGACCTCGAAATGATCAAGTCCATGGGCTATTGCCACGGCATCGAGAACTACTCGCGCCACTTCTCCGGCCGCCTGCCCGGCGAGGCTCCACCAACGCTGCTCGACTATTTCCCGCGCGACTATTTGCTTTTCGTCGATGAAAGCCACGCGACCATCCCGCAGGTGCACGGCATGTGGCACGGCGATCGCAGTCGCAAGCAAAACCTTGTCGACTACGGATTCCGTCTCCCCTCGGCGATGGATAACAGGCCTCTGAAATTCGATGAGTTTGAGAATCGTGTGCACCAGACCATCTATGTCTCCGCAACGCCGGGTCCATATGAGCTGACCCGCTCCGCAGGCGTCGTGGTCGAGCAAGTCATCCGCCCCACCGGCCTCGTCGATCCTGAAGTCGAGATCCGCCCGGTAAAAGGCCAGATCGACGACCTGCTCGGCGAGATTCGCGATCGCGCCAAGCGCGGCGAGCGTGTTCTGGTCACCACTCTCACCAAGCGCATGTCTGAAGACCTTGCCGGCTACTACACCGAAGTCGGCGTCCGCTGCCGCTACATGCACTCGGAGATCGAAACGCTGGAGCGCGTAAAGCTGCTGGCCGGTTTGCGAAAAGGCGAGTTCGACGTGCTTATCGGCATCAACCTGTTGCGCGAAGGCCTCGACCTGCCCGAGGTTTCTCTCGTGGCAATCCTCGATGCCGATAAAGAAGGCTTTCTCCGCTCAACCGGATCGCTGATTCAGACCATGGGCCGTGCAGCGCGCCATCTCGAAGGCCGTGCGATCCTCTACGCCGACAAAATGACCGACTCGATGAAGCAGGCCATTGGCGAAACCGATCGTCGTCGCGCCATCCAGCACGCCTACAACCAAGAACATGGCATCACGCCTCAGTCGATCATCAACAAAATGGATATGGGCCTGGCACAGATTCTCAAGGCCGAGTACGGCGAGATCGAAGTCGAGGAGGCGGCGGGTCTGCCGGAATTCAACTCGCAGGCCGACGTCGACGCATTCATCACGAAACTCGAAACGGACATGCGCGAAGCCGCCCGCAAATTCGAGTTCGAAAAAGCCGCCAAACTGCGCGACTCGATCAAAGAACTTCGCGAAAAGGAATTCCTGTTCGGCTAATCAGAGCGCGGTCCTTCGTTTCTCCGCTTGCCAACGATCCACTCAGTTTGTATCCCCGGCGGCATTCCTGTCGCCGGGGACTTTCTGCACTTACTGCACTGTCAGCGAGAATGTAGCCGAGTGGCTCGTCGATCCCGACGCGCCTGTTACCTGGACCGAGTAGTTCCCCTTCGGCGTGGTTGGGCCCCCTCCGCAGCCCGCGATCCCGGTTGAGATCAGCACCGCAAGAAGTCCGAAGCAGCTCAGGGTCAGAAGCGTTCGCCTGAGCTTCCGGTTCCGCGCCCCGAACAGCGGAATCAGAACAAGCGCCAACGCAGCAGACGCGGAGACGATCGGATTGCGAACCGGTGCATGCCCGGATATATTTCCCCTTGCAACTTGATCGATGGCGCTTGCGGGCTTTGTGTCGGTCGTGATCGTCAGAGTTGAAGTCGCCATCCCCGACACGTCGGGAGTAATGCTGCTCGAGGAGAAGGCGCACGTGGTGTTCTTGGGCAGAGTGCCACAGCTCAATGTCGTGGCAGCATTGAAGCCATTCACTGAGGTAACCGTGATGGTGACGGTCGCGGGCTTGCCGGCTTTGAAGGAACCACTGCCGGGAGAGAGCGCCATCGTGAAATCCGCAGGTCCCGGCCAGACGACGACTGTAACGCTACTCGATACAGATGCCGCATTGTTCGTGTCCCCTCCATAGCTCGCGGTGATGCTGTGCGACCCCGCCGCCAATGCGGACGTAGCGTATGTCGCTACTCCGGAAGCATTCACCGTGCCGGTACCCAGAGTCGTTGTGCCATCTTTAAACGTGACAGTTCCAGTGGGTGCCGCTCCTCCTGATCCACCCGTGACCGTCGACGTGAACGTAAGGCTCGAGCCCACCACGGCAGACGACGCCGAAGAAGTCAGTGTGGTCGTGCTTGACGCAGCGGTAACAATAGCGGCGACCGACGTTGAAGCGGACGCCAGGTTACGCGAATCGCCTCCGTAGCTGGCAGTAATCGTATGCGCGCCCTCTGCCAGAGAAGCAGCGGCATACGTGGCCACACCCGAGCCGTTGAGCGTGCCCGTGCCGAGCGTGGTCGATCCGTCTTTGAATGTCACGGTACCAGTGGGCGTCGGTGTACCCGACGCCGGAGTCACCGTGGCCGTCAACGTCACACTCGTGCCAACGACGATGGAAGTCGCCGAAGCCGAAAGCGCCGTTGTCGACGCCGTCGCAACCGGAGCAACACCGGTACCAGTCAGGTTCACTACCTGCGGACTGTCCGAAGCATTGTCTACAAAGGTCAGCGTTGCCGATTCGGCGGCTGCCGTGGTGGGCGCGAACTTCACGCTGATCGCGCAGGTGGCCCCTGCCGCCACAGTCGCGCTGTTGCACGCGTCGGAACCGATCGGGAAGTCAACCGCGTCAACGCCGCCTTCGACGACACTGCTGATCGACAAGCTGGTCGAGCCCGAGTTCGTAATCGTCAACGTCTTTGCGCTGCTGGTTGTCCCCTCGGTCTGGTTGCCGAAGGTGAGCGGGGAGGGCGAAGCGGAGAACGGCGAGCCGGAGCCCGCTACCGTAAAGGTGTAACTGGCAATGCTGCCGATTAACGGGCTTGACTGCACACCGGTGATCGTTGAGGTGGCATCTTGGCCGTCTGTAGCGAAGGCGTAGAGAGTGTGGGAACCATTCTGAAGGGTCGTCGTACCGCTAAACTTTCCGCCTCCCGTGCTGGTCGCCTGCGTCCACGGCCCTTGCAAGGAGTCCACTAGGAAATAAACGGCTTCCACTGGCGGAGCGACGGGAGCAAAGGTGCTGGCGGCGGAGAAATTGAACGTGGGAGTCGAACTCGAAGTCTGGTTTCCCGTGAAAGGAGTGATCGTGGTGGTGAGCGGAATGGCCTGCGCCGTTCCGGTGCCGGCAATCACCGTCACGTTGTTGCTGCTGCTATTCGCCACGTACACCGTGTTGGTCACAGGATTCACCGCAATGGCAACGGGCTCCGTCCCGACAGCGAGCGTCGTGGCGTACGTCGTGCCGTCGATCACCGTCACATTGTTGCTTTTAGAGTTGGCTACGAAAATCTGGTTTGTCGTTGGGTTCACGGTCACGGCGATCGGGCCGCTTGCGTTCGTGTCTTTCACCAGGGTCGTCGCGTACGACGTCCCGTCAATTGCCGTTACGTCGTCTATAAGGGTGTTAAGCACGTAAACGGTATTCGTGACTGGATTCAAAGCCACGTCAAGTGGGGCTACGAGGTTCGACGAGACCGTCGTCGTTAGCGCATTTGTCGCCTCGTCGATCACCAGCACCGTGCTGTTGCCGCCTTGTACTGCGTAAATCGTGTTCGTTATGGGATCCACTCCCATCGGACCGCCGCCAACGAGACCGCCCGTATAGGCCAGCTGGGTCACTGTGTTCGTCTTCCCGTCGATCAGCATGTCTGCGCTTTGACAGGTCACATAGATTTGGTTCGTCACTGGATTGACGAACACCGCGCTGGGAATAAAACCTTGCAGAAAGTTCGGGCCTCCCGCGAGGGGGTTCTTAGCCGTCACAGTATTAGTGGTGCCGTCAACCACCCACACGGTGCTCCCAGTATCGCTGGCCACGTAAATCAAGTTGGTTGCCGGATTCACGGCTACCGCTACGGGGTCCGGTGCCACAGTCACGGTGGCAACCACCGTATCGTTGGAGCCGTCTACCACCGTGAGGTAGTTGTATGCGTCGACAAAGTAAATCATGTTGGTGAGCGGATTCACAGCTACGGCGGTTTGACCTGTAATCGTCGTCAGCGTCTTGGTCGTGTTGGTCTTTCCATCGATGACCGTTATGCCATTGGTATCGCCATAGAAATCGGCAACGTAAATCTTGTTTGTTCTTGGATTCACGGCCACAGCAGCAGGGCCCTGACCCGCAGGGACCGTCGCCGTGACTGTTTGTCCTGAAACCGGCAGGCAAATGCAGCTTGCCAGAAACAACCAGGCTCCCAGCCCTCCCACAAAACCGCGACGCAGAACCCAGTCGACCGCGCTTCGCATTCGCACCCTCTGTATCCAAGTGCGCGCAGACTGCTGCGAATCGCATCGGTTTAACGTCACCCGCACATCGGCTGCAGCGTTAGTCAAGATCGTCATCGAGAATGGCCTCCTAAAGGCTGGGAACGTGAATCACGCATCGCGGAGTCTCTGCGAAAATGCGGCGAAGAACGGAGAAACAGGACGCAATTGGGCCTCGACGCAGAAAGTCAACTCCCTACGCCCCGCAAGAAATTGTCCCGACGATTTACCCCTGATCGCGTTCTTACCCATCTCATTTGTTCAGGTTGGCAAGCAAGTGACGGGATCGGCCAACAACGGCCATTTCAGGCCGGGGTTTCAAAAATCGTTCACTGGACAGCGGAAAAGGGCAAAGCGTACCATCTCCGTACTCGATCAGTTTTGGGCCTTGGAAGGATTTGGCCGTGCTTCCCCTTCGGGCTGAAAATCCGGAGCAAGAGAAGATCCTCGTCTCGTGGAAGGAGATCGCCTCGTTCCTTGATCGCGCCGAGCGGACTGTAAGGCGCTGGGAACGCGAGCGAGGTCTTCCCGTGCATCGCGTTCCCGGCGGAGAACGCGGCGGTGTATATGCCTATCCAAGCGAACTGGCGGCTTGGCTTAGAGGCAAATCGAGCGAATTGGAAGCCGACGACTTGGCCACCAGCGATCCGGCGACATCTGGCACCGCTGAGACTGGAGCTGTGAGCGAGGGCAAGGTTGAGCCGCGGCCGGGTGAGCCTGCCGGCCGAAGTGGCAGGCTGGGAAAAGCGCGCCGGGTTAGGCTTGCTTTAATTGGGATGGCGGCGGCGCTCGCCGCAGCCGGAATCTACGCCAGCTTTGCTCATCCATTCGGCAATTGGAGTCGGCAGCGCGTCCCTGCTACCGCCGGGATCGGAATGGCAAGCTCAATTCGGCCCGCCGTTACTCAGGTTTCAGATGCTGAAGAGACACTGGCTCACGACCTCTACCTTAAAGGTCGATTTGAATGGAACCAGAGAACCCCTGACAGCCTGAATCGCGCGCTCGACGACTTTACGCAGGCAATCGTTCACAATCCCAACGACGCGCATGCCTATGCCGGCTTGGCCGACACCTACGAGATGCTTTTCATTTACGGGACCCGGCAAGACGATGACGCTCGCGACAGGGGAATGGCTGCGGCCAGAAAAGCCGCGGAACTGGACGGCTCCTTGTCAGAAGCGCATCGTGCGCTGGGATATGCGGTGTGGAGAAGCGGCAACTATGGCGAGGCGGAAAAGGAACTTCATCTGGCTATCCAGCTTGATGCCAAAGATCCGCTGGCACACTTGTGGCTTTCCAACGTGCTTGCGAGTCAGAATAGAGACAGCGAATGCCTTGCGGAGATCAACAAGGCCCAGGACCTTGATCCGGCTTCAGCTTCAATTCTGGCCGTTAAGGGAGACAGGCTTTATTGGACTGGATCGCAGAAAGAGGGAATCGAACTCCTGATGGAGGCGGTGCGCTCCGAACCCAGGCTCGGAATAGCTCACTGGTATCTGGCGGCAATCGCATACGAGCGGCGGGACTATCCCAGGTATTTGAGGGAATCGAAAGCGACGGCGGAGATTCGAAAGGACGCTTGGCTCAGGGAAGTTACGGAAAAGATGTCCGCCGCTTATGCGCGAGATGGCGAACGCGGTCTTTTGAATGCCGAGTTTGCGGTCCAGGAGAGTTGTGCCCCGCCCGTGTACGTGGGAGCATACGGGTTCTCCAGAACCCTGAAAGCCTTTGGATGTTTGAAAGACGACAGAAGATCGGAGGCGCTGCAGCTTCTCGAAGAAGCCAGCGCGAGTCAGGAAAAGGAATTTGAGGACTTCAGGGCTAGGTTCACTTCCGGTTCTCCCGGGGAGGTGCATGGGCCTGCCTCTAAACTGGCCGATGACCCCCGGTTTCAGGCTCTCATGAAGCAGAAAGCCAATCTCCCAAAGCCAGCGAAACGCCCGACTTCTGCTGGTTCTGGCATCCTGTGAGCTCACTTTGCAGCCCGGCCCGTTACGATCCTCGCTCGGCATGAAGAACTGCAAGAACTACGCGCCGAGACAGCCCTCACCACCCCTTGTGTGAGGCAAATCACATTTCACAAGCCTAAAATGATTGAGAATAAGCTCGTTCGATTCCCCTAAGGCATTAGTCCTCAGTGCGAGAATCAGAGATGGAGCTCTGATGGCAACGTTTGGAAGTCTCTCTCTTCTCATCGCTTTAGCGCTGGCCGCGTATAACCTCTTTGCTGGCATTGTCGCGTTGAGGCTACTGACCACCGGCCAGCCTGCGCCAATTGCCCCGGAACGGCTGGCCGACACGGCTCGCCGAGCCGGAATTGCCGTGTTTGTCGCGGTAACGGCAGCGGCATTTGCCCTGGTGTGGTCGGTTTTCGCCAACGATTTCTCCATCACCTACATCATGGAGCACTCCAACCGCGCTCTCCCCGGCTGGTACAAATTCTCAGCTCTGTGGAGCGGCCAGGAGGGTTCCCTGCTCCTCTGGTGCTGGCTGCTCGCGACCTACGGGTTCGTCCTCCGCCTCCGTCATAAGACCGACGTAAAGCTCTATGCCTATGCCGGGACAATCATGGCCGGCATTCAGGTCTTCTTCCTTTCCGTCGTGAACTTCGCGGCGCCGCCCTTCTCCCTGCTCAGGGGCGCTCTTCCCGCCGATGGTAACGGCTTGAACCCTCTGCTCCAGTATCCTGAGATGGTGATCCATCCCCCGATGCTGTATCTCGGCTACGTGGGGTTTTCGGTTCCTTTCGCATTCGCGCTCGGCGCCCTCATGATGCGGTACCCCGGCGAAAAGTGGATCAAGATCACGCGCTCCTGGACAATGGTGACGTGGCTGTTTTTGACCTGCGGTATCTTCCTCGGCATGCACTGGGCCTATGCAGTGCTCGGCTGGGGCGGCTACTGGGGCTGGGATCCGGTTGAGAACGCCAGCTTCATGCCATGGCTCACCGGTACGGCATTTCTGCACTCGGTCATGATGCAGGAGAAGAAAGGGATGATGAAGAGCTGGAATGTCTGGCTCATCTTCTCCACCTTCCTGCTCACTCTTCTCGGCACGCTGCTGACCCGCGCTGGCCTTGTAAGTTCCGTCCACGCGTTCGCGCAATCCTCCATCGGCACCTGGTTCATCGTCTTCATGGGGATTGTGCTCGCCGTCTGCACCTTCACCTACATCCTGCAGCGCAATCACCTGCAGGCCGAGCATCGCCTTGAGTCGCTAGTGAGCCGCGAGTCAAGCTTCCTCTTCAACAATCTTGTGCTGCTGACCGCCTGCTTCGTGATTCTCTGGGGAACGCTCTTCCCCATCCTCAGCGAATACGTCGAAGGCAGCAAGGTCACGGTTGGCGCACCCTTCTATAATCGCGTCGCGATCCCCATCGGGCTATTCCTGCTCTTCCTCACCGGCGTCGGCCCGCTGCTTCCTTGGCGTGCAACCTCGTTTCGGGCTGTTCGACGCAACTTCGTATTACCGTCGATTGCCCTGTGGTCCATGGTCATCGTTTGTCTCGCAGTTGGCGTTCGCCCGTGGAAAGACGGCGCTTTCGATCCCGGCAACTTCTACGCGCTGGTTGCGTTTGCGTTAGCAGCCAGTGTCATGACGGCGATTCTGTCTGAGTTTTTCCGCGGAGCCGGCGTAATTTCCAGGCAATCTCACAAGAATCTGGCCTCTTCGATGTACCTGCTCACGCGCCGCAACACGCGCCGCTATGGGGGCTACCTGGTCCATATCGGGGTTGTGATCATCGTCATTGGCCTTGCGGGATCGGCGTTCAATCGCAACACCGAAAAAGAACTTGCTCTGCACGATAAAATGAGCGTCGGCCCTTACACGCTGGAGTGCGTCGGCTTCACGCAGGACTCGAACGCGAACTACAACTCCGATTACGCGCTCCTCGATGTATATCGCAATGGCAAAAGGCAATTTCAGATGGCGCCTGAAAAGCGCGTCTACCTTGCCAGCCAGCAACCCCAGACCATGGTCGCGATTCACTCCGTTCCGAGCTGGGATTTGTACGTGGTCTTCGAGGGCACCAATCCCGATACAGGGCAGCCAATCATCAAGGCGTTTCTCAATCCCCTTGTCAGTTGGATCTGGGCGGGCGTGGTGCTGATTGTTCTGGGCACATTTGTGGCGCTGGTTCCAAGCCTCAAGCCGGTAGCCACTGGAGTGCGCACGCCGGCTGCGCGGGATGAGCAACCCGAGCCTGTCATGAAGGGCGGCGACTGAGATGCGAATTCCGCTGAGTATTACTTTTTTGAAGAGAGCTTTGCAAGCCGGAACGCTCGCGGTTGCGGTTTGCTTTTCAATGGGAGCGAGCGACGCAGGCGCGCGTTACGATCACCTGAACCATCAGCTCATGTGCAGTTGCGGTTGCGGCCAGGTTCTGGGTGAGTGCAATCACGTGGGCTGCCCTGACTCGCCGGTTCAGTTGGCGGAATTACGCACCGCCATCAATGCCGGCATGACCGACAAGCAGATCCTCGACAGCTTTGCTGCAAAATACGGCGCAACTGTGCTGGCCGCGCCCACCATGCAGGGATTCAACCTGGTGGCGTGGATCGCGCCCTTCGCGGTGTTTGGCGCAGCGCTGCTCGGCACAATTCTGCTCGTCCGCCACTGGTCACTCGGCAAAAAAGAGGCAGAGCAAACGGCGAGCACGCCGGAGATGGACGAAATCCATGAACGGATTCGCCGCGAAACCGGCAGCGATGGAGGTTACTGAGCAATGAGCGAAACTCTTGGATTGGCGCTTGGTTGCATGATGGCGATGGTCCTGTTCCTCTACACCTTCTGGCCCGAAAATTCCTTCGCGAGCCAGCGGCAAAAGACGCGCCTCGATTATCTCGAAGAACGCAAGGAACAACTCTACGAAAACCTGCGCGACCTCAACTTCGAACATCGCGCCGGCAAATACCCTGAAGAAGACTTTGTGGCGCAGCGCGCGCAGCTTGAAAATGAAGCGGCGCAATTGCTCGCCGAGATGGATCACCTGCAGCAGCAGGGATAGGCAATCAAAGATAAGGACTCCTGGAAGAATCATGAAATCGATGAAGACCATTTTGCATGCGGCCCTTGCAAGCTTTCTTTTTGCCGGCACACTCGCGCAGGCCGCGCAGTTGACAGGTACGGTGACGAACAAGACAACCGGCAAGCCCGCGGCGGGCGATACCGTTGTTCTCGTAGAGCCCATGACGGGCATGACCGAAGTGGCGCACACCACCGTCGATGGCAGCGGGCACTACACGCTCAATCGCCCAAGCAACGCGCCCGCGCTCGTAAAGGTGACCCACCAGGGAGCCGAGTTTTTTGCCGATGCTCCCCAGAGCGGCTCGGTCCCCGACATCGCCGTCTACGACGTGGCCCCCAAGGTGGAAGGCGTTTTTGCTGAAGCCGACGTGCTCGAAATCGAGAGCGGGAACGGACAGTTGCACGTGATCGAGCGCTACTTCGTCCACAACACCAGCATGCCGCCGCGCACCCAGTGGAGCCCAAAGAGTTTCGAAATCGTCCTCCCCGCGGAGGCCGTTGTCGAATCTGCCCAGGGGCAGCGGCCGAGCGCTGGCAGCCTTCCCACCACTCTGAAACTGCAGCCCGATGGCGCGAAGGGACACTACGCCTTCAACTTTCCCATCCAGCCCGATGAAGGCGACAAGGACACCCAGTTCAATATCAGCTACACCATTCCCTACAGTGGATCGTTCACCTTCCATCCGCAGGAATCGCTGAGCACGCAGAGCGTCGGCGTACTGCTGCCGAAAAGCATCACCTTCACCGCAGGCCCTGGCTCGGCGTTTACGGCGATCAACCAGGATCCGAACATCCAGACACTCGTCGCCAAAAACGCGGTGCCCGGCAAGGCGTTTGAGTTTACTGTTTCAGGCACTGGATCGATGCCACGCGAAGATCAGGGCGCGGCGAGCCCCGGTGGTCCCGAAGCCGCTGCTCCCGCCAGCGGCCAGCCTGGCGGCGGAATCGGCGAGCCCATTAACACCCCTGACCCGCTCAGCAAATACAAGTGGTGGATCCTCGGCGGTCTGGCGCTCCTCTTCGTTGTCGCAGCCGCTTTCCTGTTGCGCCGACCTGCGGGAGTTCCCGGCGTGCCCGCACCCCTCAGCCCCGAAGTGGCCGCAACTCCAGCCTATTCGCCCGCGAAACCGACATCCCCGGCCACGCACAATAGCGCATTGCTCAGTGCGCTGAAGGAAGAACTTTTCGCACTGGAAAGCGATAAGCTCACCGGAGCCGTTTCGCCCGCCGAATACGCCGAAACGAAGGCGGCGCTGGAAACAGTACTCAAACGCGCCCTCAAAAACAAGTCGTAAAAATCAGATCCAGAACGACGGCGCTCGCACACCAGCAATGTGCGAGCGCTTTTTTCTTCAGCGCCGCCGTTCATCCATAGTCCCTTTTGTCCCTATGTCCCTCTGTCCCTTCGTCCCTATGTCCCTCTGTCCCTCTGTCCCCCTGTCCCGGTTCCCTGTTCCCGGTTCCCCGTTCCCCGTTCCCCGTTCCCCGTTCCCTGCATTTAGTATTCTTCCCAAATGAAGACATTGCTTCGCACGCTCCTTTTTCTTGCACTCATTGTCTGGATCGGCGGCGAAATTTTCTTCCCCATCGTTGCCGCTGTTACTTTCAATTCCCTGCCCGGCAGCACGCACACCGCCGGCACCATCGTTGGCGAATTGCTCCGCATACTCCACGGCATGGGCATCGTCTGCGGCCTCGTGTTGCTCGCTCTCCTGGCCCTTGCGCCCGCCTGGAACATCTACAAGCCCCGCGCCGTCCTCGCGCCCATGGTTCTCATTGTCCTCATGCTGGCCTGTACAGCCTACTCGCAATACGGCATTATTCCTGCGATGGAACGCGACCGCGCCGCCGCCGGAGGAGCCATCGACACCTCTGCCACCACCAGTCCCACAACGATCCACTTCAACATGCTGCACAACCGCAGCGAACACGTTGAAGGCGTCATCCTCCTGCTGGGAATCGCAACCGTCGTCCTCGTCGCCTGGGCGGAATCAACCCGCGCATAGGAGCCTGCATGGGACGTGAAGCCATCTGCACTTGCATCTGGAGCGGAAACCGCCACAACGTGAAAGCGCTCCTGGAGCCGCCCGAATTAATCCTGCGGGGAGAGATACGACTCAGGATTCCCTTCGCCGAAATAAGAAATATCACCGCCGATACGGAATGGCTTCGCTTCGAAATCGACCACGAGCCTGTCGCACTTCAGCTTGGCCCCTCAATGGCGGCCAAGTGGGCAGACGCACTTCTGAAACCCCCGCCATCGCTAGCGAAGAAGCTTGGCATCACGTCCGAAACGACGGTGCGTACAATCGGCCCCATGGATGATGCTGCGTTGAAAGACGCGCTCCACCAGGCCAAAACAATCTCGAATTCCAAAGGCGATCTGATCCTTGCCCGCGTCGACACTCCCGGCGATTTGAAAGAAGCATTGGCCAATGCCACCGACCAACTCGACTCCGGCACTCCCGTCTGGTTCATCTACCGCAAAGGCCCCGGCCATCCCCTGAACGAAAACCTGGTGCGTGCAACCGCTCTGGCCACTGGCATCGTCGACACCAAGATCGCAGCCGTCTCGCCCGAGTTCTCAGCCCTTCGCTTCGTCAAACGCCGCACCTGATCGCTATCTCGAAATTCCAACCAGCACATCCACACCTAGTCCCCATGTCCCAAATCCCTGTTCCCTAATCCCAATTCCCTGCTCGTTGTTCTTGTATCATCGTAGAGGCCCTGAAGCGCGCAAGCTATCGTGCAGGGGCGCCATCGGATACGCATGAAAACTGGCATCATCGGCCTGCCTCAGGTGGGCAAAACATCCTTATTCAAGATTCTTACCAAGGCCAGGCTCGAAGATCGTGGCTATTCCAATCCTCGTGAGGCGCACATCGGCGTCGCCAGGGTTCCCGACGATCGCCTCGACAAGCTTTCCGCGCTCTATGCGCCCAAAAAAACCACGCACGCCACGGTGGAGTACGTCGATGTCGCGGCCATCGGCCAGGAAGCGCTGAAAGAAACTGCCTTCCTCACCAGCCTCCGCAACGTTGACGCCTTGATTCACGTACTTCGCGCATTCGACGACGATTCCATTCCCCACGTCGGCGCGATCGATCCCCTCCGCGACGTTAAAAATGTCGAATTCGACCTGATGATCAGCGATCTCACCCAGGTCGAAAAGCGTCTCGAGCGCGTCGAAAAGGATCTCAAAAAGGGCAAAACCAACGATCTGGAACACGAAAAAGCCCTGCTTATCCGCTCCAAAGAGGCGCTCGAAAAAGAGCGGCCGCTCCGCGAACTGGAAATGACTTCCGAAGAAAAGAAGCTAATTAAGGGCTTCATGTTCCTCTCGCAAAAGCCTGTTTTATATGTGGTTAATATCGGAGAAAGCACGACGCTTGGCGATAACCTGGATGCCGCCGTTTCACGCTATGGTCTCACCGAAGTAGCCCAGCGTCCTAACGCCGGCGCAACCGCAATCTGCGGCAAAGTCGAGGCCGAGTTAGCCGAGATGGATGAGACCGAAGCGGCGGAATTCCTTTCCAGCTACGGCCTGCACGAGAGCGGCCTGGTGCGATTGATCCGCAAGAGCTACGAACTTCTCGGCCTCATCAGCTTCTTCACCGCCGGCGAAGACGAGTGTCGAGCGTGGACGATTCCTGCGGGATCGAAGGCTCCGCAGGGAGCCGGTGCGATTCACTCCGATCTCGAACATCACTTCATTCGCGCAGAGACCATTCGCTGGGACAACCTGCTCGCCGCAGGCAGCGAAGCGAATGCGCGCGCTTTGGGCACCCTCCGTCTCGAGGGCAAAGAGTACGTGGTGCAGGATGGCGATGTGATGCACATTCGGCACAGCGGGTAAGGGTAAGCAAGCATGCTTAAACTCTCGGTGCTCCTGGGCATCCTGGCCGCGCTCGCGGATGTCGCCGGCGGCCTGGTGCTGGTGCGGGCTCGCGGCGTGGAGCGCTACCTGCGCTATTTCGTCGCCCTGGGCGCCGGCTTTTTAATGGCGGTCGCCTTGCTCGAAATGACGCCTGAGAGTTTGAAGCTGAGCCCGACACTCGGCCCGATCCTCATCATGATCGGCTACTGCGTCGTTCACTTGCTGGAGCACACCATCAATTCGCATTTCCACTACGGCGAAGAGACGCACCATGACGAATTCGTCTCCGCACGCACCGGCTATTCCGTACTCGGCGGACTCAGCGTGCATGCACTCTTCGACGGCGTGGCCATCGGCTCGGGCTTCGTCGTGAACAGCGCCCTCGGCTGGCTGATCTTCCTCGCGGTATTCCTCCACAAAGCGCCCGAGGGCTTCACCATGGCCTCTGTGATGCTGGCCAGCGGCCGAAGCCGGAAGGCTGCCTTTTACTCGGCTGTTATGCTGGCGGCCGCCACCATCGTCGGAGTGCTCGTCATCGAACTCGCTCCCAGATGGATGCTCTATGGCCTGCCTGTTTCAGCCGGCGTAGCGCTCTATGTCGGCGCCAGCGACCTCGTGCCCGAAGTCAATCGCGAGCCCGGCATTCGCATGGCCCTTGTGTTTTTTCTCGGTGTCGTGGGATTTCTTGTAATGCGCTGGGCGCTCCCGGCGCTCTAACCCGCCAATTCAGATCCGATTCAGTCGAATGTGCTCACCGGTACCGGACGACTCGATAAAAACCTGCCGCGATAGAGCCTCGCGAGCAGGCGGCCATAATCGAGAGCGACCTTTATATTGGCCTTGCTCACGCCGCGGTATCTCTGTCCAATGGCAAATGGAATCTCACGAACCGATGAGATGCGCGCGCGAACCAGGATCTCCAGCAGCAGCTTGAAACCTGCCTGCTGAAACGCAATCCCCGCAAAGCAATCGCGGCGCACAAAAAAGAAGCCGGACATGGGATCCCTGGCGCGGAGACCTATACGCTGAATGGGCCATGTAGCCCACACTGCCGCAGCCGACAGCAGTTTCCTGAAGACATTCCATTCGCCAAGCCCGCCGCCCGGCGTATAGCGGCTGCCAATCACTACGTCGCAGCCCGATGCAATCGCAGCGGCCAGTTCCGGCAACAGTTCCGGCGGATGCTGGAAATCCGCGTCCATCACACCCACGATCGTGGCGTCGGTGTTCTCCCAGCCGTGAAGAATAGCCCCAGACAAACCGCGCTGTCCCTTGCGCACCAGCAGGCGAATCCGTGCATCCTGCTGCGCAAGAGAAGAGACAATCTCGGCCGTCCCATCGCAACTGTCATCATCCACAATCAGAATCTCGTATTCAAGATTGAGCGGGTCCAGAACGCTCTGTACGCGTTCCAGAAGCGCCGGGATATTGCCAGCTTCGCAAAGGGTGGGTATGGCCAGTGCCAGTTTCTGATGAAAGCAGGCGCTCTTGAGTTCTCGCGTCTCAGGCGTCGTTGCCTCGTCGAGCGCAACCCGAATTGGACTGATTGATGCTAATGCCATGCTTTGAATGTCTTCGGGAGTATAGACGGACCAGGCTATGAATGTGTACTCAAAACAAGAGACTTCCTTGAAATTTGGAAGGTTCGGCAGCAACAACCTTCGATGACCTGGCGATGGGAAGAGAGGATTTAGGGTAACAATTCCGCGCCAATCTCGATTATAGTCAGCTAAACGCCTTTCAGTCTCGTCCAAAGGGATAGTGGCTCCAATTCCGACATATTCTCGCCATGGGAAACTGGAAAAGGGCTTACAGTTTGCTCAGGGTTGATCTCTTTCCCAACCCTTTGACACAAGAGGATCCCGTTCTCCCCGCTGATGGGAGATTTAAATCGGATTGTATGAGCTGAATCATTTGGAGAACGTTCGCAAGCGTAATTTACTGTTGATCCTCGCCTTCTCACTTTTGGCGATGGCAACGATGGGTTATCACCCCGGGCTGGAAGACGATGGCGTCTATCTCACCGCGGTAAAAAGCGATCTCAATCCCGCGCTCTACCCCCACGATGCGGAGTTTTTCCGCGTCCAGTTGCAGGCAACGCTCTTCGACAAAGTTGTTGCTGCCTTCATTCGCTTAACCCATATTCCCGTCACCATCACTGAGTTGCTGCTTCAATTTGTCACGATTCTGCTCATCGTTCTCGGCTGCTGGTGCATTGCACGGCTTCTCTTCGAAGACGAGCGCGTGCAGTGGGCAGGCGTCGCTCTCACCGCCGCCATGCTGACTCTACCCGTCACTGGTACAGCCCTCTACCTGGCCGACCAACATCTGCATCCTCGCAACATCGCCACGGCATTTCTTCTTCTCGCTGTTTCCCGCATCCTCGCCGGTCATCGCTGGCAAGCACTTCCTCTCCTGCTGCTCGCCTTTGTGCTCCACCCCATCATGGCGGCGCTCGGCATCTCGTTCTGCTTCTTCCTCACCATGTCCATGCTCGAACCAGTGCACGTATGGCTGCGTTCTCTGCGCGGCTCGCTCGCAGCCGCAGTGCCGCTCGGCTGGATCTTCGAGTCTCCTACGCCCATCTGGCATCGCGCCCTCGCAACGCGCAGCTACTACTTTCTCTATAGCTGGACCTGGTATGAATGGCTCGGCGCGCTTGCCCCGCTTTTCCTCTTCTGGCTGCTGTGGCGCATCGCGCTCAAGCGCGGCGATACAATGCTCGCACGCTTTTCTCTGGCCGTCTTTTCTTACGGCGTTTTCCAGCAGGCTGTCGCAATGATCGTGCTTGCGTCGCCGCGGCTCGTGCGGCTCACGCCCATGCAGCCCATGCGCTTTTTACATCTCATTTATTTCTTCCTCACGCTGGTCGGCGGCTGTCTGCTCGGCAAATTTCTCCTGAAAGACATCCCCTGGCGCTGGGCGGTCTTCCTGGTCCTCATCAACGCCGGCATGTTCGCTTCACAGCAAGCCGAGTTCAGCAGCAGCCCGCACCTCGAGCTTCCCTGGACGCGATCCAGCAATCCCTGGCTGCAATCCTTCGCATGGATTCGCGAGAATACGCCGGTCAATGCCTACTTCGCGATGGATCCCCACTACCTTGCCGCCCCAGGAGAGGATTACCACAGCTTCCGCGCCTTGGCCGAACGCAGCCAGCTTGCCGACATGGAAAAAGATCCATCGGTAGTCACCCAGGTCCCCGAACTCGGCCCAGCATGGGAAAGGCAGACAGACGCCACAGCGGGGTGGCAGCACTTCGAGCTGACCGATTTCGAAAGATTAAAGAAAGACTTTGGAGTCGATTGGGTAATCGTGGCATATCCCCAACCGCAAGGTTTGGCCTGCAAATGGCACAAACAAAACGTCGCGGTATGCGAAATCCACTAGAATCCGCTCACAACATCCCTCCACCGGCGTCGTAATATTAGAGGAACGCTCTGAGGTTTGCGCACCAGGTATGACTTTTGAGAATTTCGCGGTCTGCCTTGGCTGCATCCAATCCCCTATTGGCTTCATTGATGATTTCGCTTCCCCGTCTCTGCACGTTGCCGCCATTGATACTGCGGAATTGAAACCTCAAGGACTCTCCACTCGGTCTACGGGGCAGGTGATGCAATGAACGACACTCCGCGCGGCCGACTTCCCTTCCTCCGACTTATCGCCCTGACAGCAGCAGCCCTGATGATTCACGGATATCATTACGGCGTTGAAGACGGCGAGATTTACATCCCCGCTGCACAAAAGCTTCTGCACCCAAATCTTTATCCCTTCGGAGCGGAATTCTTCCTTTCCCACGGACATCTTTCTCTCTTTGGTTCTATCCTGGCCTGGACGGCGAGGCTCACACACATGTCCATGGACTGGACGCTCCTCGTCGCGTACCTTCTGAGCCTTTTTGCAACCCTTGCGTCCTGCTGGCTGCTCGTCACGGCATGCTTTCAGGAGCCGCGCGCGCACTGGACAGCGATGCTGATCATAACCGCCGTGCTGGCAATGCCGGCCACCAACACCGGGCTCCTCCTGATTGATCCATACGTTACAGCACGGTCGTTTTCAACCCCGTTGACTCTCTTCGCACTAGCCAGCCTGCTTGAGCAGCGTTATGCCCGCGTCATGATCGCGATGCTGCTCACAGTCCTGATCCATCCGCAGATGGTGCTCTATCTGCTCTTTCTGATTGGAGTGATGTGGGTGGCTGATCGTCGCAGGAATGCCGTGCTCGAACCCGTACCGGCGCTTCCCGCGGTCGTTGGCATGTTCCCTACAGGTTTTCATCTTGCCCGCGCAACCGGCCCTTATCGGGAAGCGCTCTATTCGCGCGACTACTTTTTCCTCTACAACTGGACCTGGTACCACTGGCTCGGAATGCTCGCGCCACTCGCGATTCTCGCTTGGTTCTGGCGAGGCAATCTGCGCGGCACTCGCCCCGCTTTCCAACGGATCAGTTTTGCTCTCATTCCCTTCGGCTTGCTCTCCATTCTCATTGCCGTCGTGCTTTGTTCTTCTCCTGAATTTGAGATGTTTGTCCGACTCCAGCCCCTGCGGTCGTTCCACCTGATCACGTTCCTTTTTGTTCTTCTTCTAGGCGGAGTCGTAGGAGAATATTTGGCCAAGGCGCGCAAATGGGTTCCCGTGGCCATCTTCATTCCGCTCGCCGTCGGAATGTTTTTGGTGGCGCGACAGACTTACCCCAATAGTCCCCAAATCGAGATTCCCTCGAAGACCAGCACAAATCCCTGGGTCAACACCCTCCTTTGGATCCGCTGGAACACACCCGCGAACGCCGTCTTTGCTGTGGATTCGCACTACTTCATGGATAGCGAGAACGACGTACATGGTTTCCGGGCGATCTCCGAGCGCTCCGCCTTGGCAGACTATTTCAAAGACGGTGGTGTGGTTTCACTGTTTCCGGCGCTCGCCGACGAATGGAAGCAGATGAGTAGCGCCACCTACGGACTCAACCACTTTTCCGTCGCACAGTTTGGGCAACTTCAGCGGGAATACCCCGACGTCACCTGGACCGTGATTCACGGAGTTGCCCCGTCAGGGTTGGATTGCCCCTATCAGCAGCGCGGATACAACGTTTGCCGCTTGCCCTCCCCTGAATTCCCCAATCTGAAGGCAGTGGAAATTCGAAACTGAATCACTGTTTTTTCGCTGTTGTCCCGAATCTCACCCAAAATCAACATCAAACCTCCCGCCCGTTTTGCGCCTTGAGGGTAGGTGCGCAAAAATGAGAGTGTGGTTCTCTCCGGCGCGGAGCCCGAAAGATGCTGAATCTTACGCAGAGGTTGATTCTCGGCTGTGTCGCGATCGCCACCCTCGCCGTGTGCCTGGTCGCCGCAACCCATCGCGCCCTGTCCGCAGCCGGCCAGATGCACCTCGCCATCGCGCTCCTTATATCCCTAATCCTCGTTGAAGTGGCGACCGTCATGGTCGTGCTGCATCCCATCAGGATGTTGGCCGCCGATGCCCGCAAAATCGCCCGCGGCAACCTCGAGCATCGCGTCGAGTTTGGCGGCCGCGACAGCTTCGGCGAGATTGCGTCCGAGCTCAATCGCATTGCCGTACGCCTGCGCGAACTGCGCGACACCGATGCCGGCCGCCGCCAGATGGAGTATCAGCTCTCCGATGCCGTCCTCCAGTCCATCTTCGAGCCCATCATCGTCACCGACGCCAAGGGGCACATCCTCAAGCTCAACCAGGCAGCCGCCGATGTACTCGGCGAAGCAGCCAACGATCGGCTGGCCCTCACCAGTACCCCCGGCGGCGACAAGATCCTGAGCGCGATCCGCGAAGCCATCTCCATGCAGAGGCCCATTGCGGCCGAAGGCGAGGCTTCCATGCTGCCCATGCGCATCGGCAAGCAGTCGCGCAGCTATCGCCTGCGCACCATGCCCATGCGTGACTCTGAAGGCCGGCTGCTCGGCACCGTGACCACACTTGAAGATGTCACTACGCTCCAGGACACCGACCGCTTCAAGACGCAGTTCATCTCCGTCGCCAGCAAGAAGCTTCGCGATCCTCTCTTGCAACTGCGCCGCGGCATCTATGCGCTCCAGCATGGGTTCGGCGGCGAATTGCTTCCCTTGCAGTCCGAGTTGGTCATCGAAGCCGGAAACGAGGCCGAGAAACTCAGCGACCTGATGGCCGACCTGATCGAAGTCGCCGAACTCGACACCGGCAAACGCGAGTTCAAACTTGAGCGCCTCCGGCCGCTGCCCCTGCTCGATGAAGCGCGCAACCGCTACATCGACGAAGCCGCAGCCAAACAGGTCCGGATTGAAGTCAGCGCCTTCGCCGATCTGTCGTTCATTCTGGCCGATCGCCGCGCGGTCCGCTCCATCCTCGACAATCTGGTCGGCAATGCCCTGCGCTATACCCCGCCCGACGGTGAAATCCTGCTCGCCGCCGAAGAGTTGAAAGAATTCGTGCAATTTACCGTGCGCGACAGCGGACGCGGCATCGAAGCGGAACGCCTCAGCAACATCTTCGATCGCTTCAATCCCTTCTCTGAGAGCGGCACCGGCATGGGTCTCGCGCTCGTCCGGCGTCTCGTCGAATCCCTCGGCGGTCAGATCGCCGTCGAGAGCCGCATTGGCCACGGCACCACCTTCCGCTTTACCCTGCCCGTCGCAGTGGCCGAAGCCATTCCGCATCCGGTCGAGGTGGGCTGATGGCCGAAATCGAATTTGAACGCCAGCAGGAGCCCGCCCACCTCCGCATCTACCTCGGTGCCGCGCCCGGCGTCGGCAAAACCTACCACATGCTCAATGACGCCCTCCTGAGGCGGAAGCAAGGCGTCGACGTAGTGATCGGCCTGGTGGAAGCGCATGGCCGCGCGGAAACCCTGGAACAGATTCGCGACCTCGAAATCGTGCCTCTGCGCGTCATCCCTTATCGCGGCGTCGACCTTAAGGAAATGGACATCGACGCAATCCTCGCGCGTCATCCGCAGATCGTGATCGTCGACGAACTCGCCCACACCAACGTCCCCGGAAGCAAGAACCGCAAGCGCTACGAAGATGTTCTCGAACTGCTTGACGCGGGCATCGACGTCTGGACCGCGGTCAACATCCAGCACCTCGAAACGCTCAACGACGCCGTCAATCGCTCCGCCAATACCGTCATTCGCGAAACGGTTCCCGACAGCTTCTTCAAGCGTGCCGACGAAGTCATCAACGTCGACATCACCGTGGAAGAACTGCGCTCCAGGTTGCGCGAAGGCAAGATCTACGCTGCCGAAAAAGTTGAGCTGTCGCTCGCCAACTTCTTCCGCAAAGGCAATCTCAATCTGCTGCGCGAACTCGCACTGCGCGCCACCGCCGAACAGGTCAGCAAGCGCGCATCCGACTACCGCCGCACCCAGGGCCTTGAACAAGCGCCCATCCCCGACAAGGTGATGGTTTGCCTAAGCACGCGGCCCGGAACCGAACGCCTCATCCGCGTGGGCGCGCGCGTGGCCGGCCGGCTTGCCACCAATTGGTACGCCGTCTACGTGAATCGGCCCGACGAAGACAAGGGCCATGGAGATCCTGAAGCCTTTCAACGCATCGAGGAGTATCGCCGCATGGCCCGCGACCTCGGCGCCCAGGTGATCACTCTGAATGACAAAAATGTCGCTGACGCACTCATCCGGTTTGCGCAGCAGGAAAGCATTTCGCACGTCATCTTCGGGCAACCCGTCCGCTCGCGTTTCGACATCCTCCTGCGCGGTTCCGTGCTTAATCGCTTCCTCGCCGAAGTCCGCGACGTAACCGTGCAGGTCGTCCCGATGCAGAAGGCGCTGCGACGCGGATAGCAGAGCGGCCTAGTCACTGGTCCCTTTGTCCCTGGTCCCTGTTTTACTCGCTGAACACCCGCACTCGCGTCTTGTTGCCGTCCTTGCCGTCCACGTCCACCGTCAAGTCTTCCAGGTGATCGATCAGCTCTTCCAGGTTCTCCGGCTTGATCTGCGAGAGCGTGAGCGGAACACCGTGACTGCTCAGTGCCTCGTCAAGCTGGTTGTGCGCCTGCTGCGGAATCAGCGCCGCCAGCCGAACCCCCGCGCGCAGCAGTTGCAGCGGCACGCGAACATTCACCGTGGTCGGCCCCTTCAGGCCGGTCATTTCTTCATCGGCCTCCACCAATACACGCAGATATTTGGCGCGCGTGTGAGGTACACCCGCCTGCTGTCCATTCCCGGCGTTGGTCGTCGTTCTTCCCGTCGTCTGCGCGGTGTCCGGATCGAGTGCCGCAAGCAGCCGCTCCGCCTCGTCTGCCGTGATCTTCCCCGCAGCCAGCATCTCCAAAATCTGTTTTCTGTTTTCGTTCATAGCAGTCCTCCCCCGCGCGCAAGCGACATCAGATCCGTAACCGGCCCCGTGATCGGCGAGAGCGCCCGATGCACGGCCTCGGCCAGCGCCGGAATCTGCGCGCTGCAAAAGTGCATGAGAATCAAAAGCTCATGCAGATTGAGTTGAGCCAGGCAGGCAAACGCCAGGCAGAGACCAACAATCCAAGCCGTCTCGCGGCTCTCGTTCCAGGCCGCCAGCAGGCGCTCCGCCTCGGCGGCGGTTATCCGCCCCATGGCGACAAGCGAAAGAATGGCGCGGCGATCCGTGTTCATGGCAAACCTCTACAAAATCCGAACGAGGACGCGATTGCCCTCGGTTGTAACCCGTACATCCGTTCCCGGAAGGCTGCACACAATCGCCCAGAACGAGCGAACCGACTGCCAGAACGGAATGCCAAGACAAACACACGCAACCAGCAGGACCACCAGGACGAAAGGCGCCAGCAGAAGCGCCGGAATCCATAACAAAAACAAGGGCAGCCACAACCGGAAATTCGGCCCGTGCGGGTAATTCACGTGAACGATGGCAATATTCGGAGTCACTTGATGGCCTCCAGTTCGCTGATCGCCTCGGCAGCGCTGATCTCGCCGTTCTTCAGCCGCTCCAACACGTCCGAGCGCGATGGCGAGGGATTTGTGTCAATAAACTGCAGCAGCCCGGAGATTCGGTGTAACCGCGCCTTGATCGTCGGATAACTCACCCCGAAAATCTGCTCCATCTCTTTGATCGACCCGTGGGACCGCAGAAATGCCGTCACAAAAATCTGGTCCTCCAGGCTCAGCCTGGCCAGTTCCGGCAGCGTAAAAGCACCTTCAATGGCGATTCCCTTCTCCGGAATCCTGACCCGCTCGATCACCACGGGCGCCCCCTGTGCCATCCGCAGCAGGTCCTGCCAGTCTGAAGGGGCTTTGAGATCAGTTGCCATTGGTAGAACACCTCGACGAAATCAAACATAATCGATTTTAGACAAAAATGCAACAATATAATTAATTTTATAAACTAGTATTCTATTAAATATAGATAAACTCAAGTAATGGTAGATGCTCTCTAATGCCGGTATTTGTTTGGTTGACTCCCCGTTTTTGTTAACTACTTAGTACATCTTGTGACGTAGATCACATACGTAAGAGCGAGACACTGTAGGCATCTCTTTTCCAACAAAGAATCAATAACTTAAATAATCTCATCAACTTAGTGTCATTACTTTTGTAATCTAATGCCCCGCAGGTGTGATACCGAATTAGTACACAAGCCAGTAGTCTGGCTATGCGAGCCTACTTGAGCCTGCTTGGCCGTTGACCTGGGACGCAATTTCAAAGGCAAGACTCCTGATCTCGCCGAAACCGAGGGCCACACGTGAAAAACCTTAAGAATGAGTTCAGCCCCGAACCGAAAACCCAGACTCCCGGCCTGTCAGCCACGCCTGTTTTGAATCGACTCTCCGCCCGAAATCTTCTCGCGCTTTTTAAATCCCAAACCGACGGCGGCTCTTTGGTCGAATTCGCCATGATTCTTCCATTAATGCTGGCTCTCGTCACGGGAATCTTCGGGTTAAGCTTCGCTCTCCTTTTTTACCTGCAGTTAAACAACGCCGTCGATGTCGGCGCTCGCACCGTGGCCGTCATCCGCGCAACAAACTCCGACGGCACCACTCCCGATCCTTGCGCTGCCGCCTTGACAGCCATCACCGGTGCTGCACCGACCCTGGCCCCCTCGAAAATCATGCTCAGCGTCAATCTCAACGGGAATGCATACAACAACGTGACCTCGTGCACCAATGGTGAGGCGAACGTCGTTTCGGGCAAAACAGCGCAAATTACGGCGACGTACCCCTACACCCTCATGCTGTTTGGCTGGAAGCCGGTCGCCATGACTCTCAGTGCACAAACCACCGAACTCATGCAGTGAACAAATCCGCTTTACGTACGAAAGACCAAGGTGAAACCGCCATGAACGTGAAAGAAAAATCGAAATACCCACGCCAGCTTTTCCATGACCAGCGCGGACAAGTCCTCCCCTGGGTAGCCGTGATGATGGTTACGTTGCTCGGGGTTTGTGGATTGACTCTGGATGTCGCCCGCGCAATGGTCGTCCATCGTCAGCTTCAGGCTGCGACCAATGCAGCGGCCTTGGCGGGCGCGCAGCAAATGCCCGATGGCGATTTCAGCGGTACGGCGAAGTCGTACAGCTCTGGCTCCGGGAATTCCAACAATTCCGCAACTTACTCCGCCGGCAACGCGGTCGTAACACCGCTCTGCGTGGCTTTTCTGAAGAGTCAGGGCCTCCCCTGTTCCGGAGACTCTGGGGCCAACGCGTTGCAGGTGCAACAGTCAGCTCAAGTCCCCATGCTCTTCGCAGGTCTCTTAGGCTTCAAGACTCTGAATATTTCAGCCACCGCAACCGCAGCTATGCGCGGCTCCAAACCGCTTCCTTATAACGTCGCCATCATCCTCGATACAACGCCGTCCATGGATTACGCCGATACCAACTGCGGCTCGGGCGCAACCCAACTTTCCTGCGCAGTGGGCGGTGTACAGCAGCTTCTGCTCAATCTGTCGCCAACCGTGGATAACGTCAGTCTCTTCACCTTCCCAAACATCACCACGACCACCACGGGGAACGATTACGACTGCTCAACAACCAAACCGACGGTCGGCCCATATACCTTCCCCTCCACGACCGGGAAGACCCTGACCAACATGAACTATAAGGTTGGAACCACAACCGTCTACGAAACCTACCAGGTCACTGGTTTCCTGGCGGACTATCGAACTGACAACCAGGCAAAGTCGTTGACCACGACTTCGAACCTTACCAAGGCTGTCGGGGGAAAGAGCGGATGCACTGGAATACAGACCAGTACGGAGAATACGTACTACGCGGCCGCCATCTACGCAGCCCAGTCCGCCCTCATCGCAGAGCAACAGGCAAAACCCGGCACGCAAAATGTGATGATCCTACTCAGCGACGGCAATGCCACCGCAAAAGAGCAATACCCAACCAGCTCGTTCACCTGTAATGGCACCAGCTATGCCGCTGGAGCGTTTGCCCCAGGCTGCAACGACATGGTCGTCGGAACCCAGAGCACAAAGATAGCCACATCCTCAGGAACTTACCCGTCCTGGGTTGGCGAATGCTCGCAAGGTGTCGACGCCGCCAACTACGCCAAAACCTATCCGGGCGACTCCAGCAATGGCACCAGGTTCTATTCCATCGCCTATGGTTCGTCCACCAGTTCGAACTCCAGCTACTGCGCCAGCGACAGACTCACCGGCGCGACCCACAAAAACATCAGCCCATGCGGGGCGATGCGGGCTATGGCCTCAAGCGCTTCGACGTTTTACTCCGACTACTATCTGGCCGGAAGCGATTCAGGCTGCCAGGCATCGGGTGCAACCAACACCATCACCTCATTGAGCAACATCTTCAAAGCCATTGCCTATGACCTCACCGCCGTCCGCCTCATACCAAACGGAGCTGCAACCACAA
This sequence comes from Occallatibacter sp., assembly GCF_049582745.1. Classification (GTDB taxonomy): domain Bacteria; phylum Acidobacteriota; class Terriglobia; order Terriglobales; family Acidobacteriaceae; genus Telmatobacter. The sequence continues at coordinate 7,195 of NZ_JBAUUO010000087.1, read as the reverse complement.
CGCCATAACTAAGCTGCCTGATTAAGCTGCCTGATTCTCTCCGGCCGGGAAGAGCTTCTCTTCCCGGCTGTCTCTTTTTCAACGCGATTCTCGTCTCTCGAACTCCAGCAAGCTTCATCTTCCAAAAAGCGCCACGAAAAAGCACAATCTGATAAAGTGAAAGAATAGCTGCACTTGGATGAAACTGGTTTCCGACGCTTGACTGATCACCGGATTCGCGAAACAGATTCCTTCACTGACAAACCAAGTCATTCATAAGAGTCAGCTTAGCCATTTGGCAGCGAGCCCGTAGCTCAGTTGGTAGAGCAACGCCCTTTTAAGGCGTGGGTCCTGGGTTCGAGTCCCAGCGGGCTCACCATTCCTCCGAATGGATTTCGAACTTTCCCCAACCCTGCACATCGTCCCTTTTCCACTCGTGCGCGTGCATGACGCCTCACAGAACGCGGAACCGCATTTGTTGTCATCGCGATGACTATCGGCAGGTTCCGGAACCGCGCAGTTGACCGCAACACGCATCAAAATCCCTACAGGAAGTGCTGGATCTCTGCCGATTCCGACAATCGCCGCATGCTGCAATGCGTCACGCGAAAAGACGTTCTGCGCAGAGTTGATGCCTGACGGCTTCTATCACTCCCTCGCCCAGAAGTGCGTATCCGAGCACGCTCGCCGGGTGCCCCATCCAAGCTTCGCCTGGGTGGGAAACCACGAACCTTGCCAGCCTATTCCCTCGCCCAGAAGTGCTGCTCTGAACAAGCGCGCAGCCGCTCCGCCGCGCTCTCCGGCGTGATGTCGCGCTGCGGCATTCCCAGCATTTCAAACCCCACCATAAACTTCCGCACCGTCGCCGACCGCAACAATGGCGGATAGAAATGCGCGTGAAAATGCCACTCCGGATGCTTCTCGCCATCTGTCGGTGTCTGATGAAATCCCATCGTGTACGGAAAGCTCGTCTCAAACAGATTGTCATAGCGCGTCGTAAGCCGCTTCAACGCATCGGCCAGTGCGTCACGTTCATCGCCGCTCAACTCCGGCATTGCACCAAGATGCCTTTTGCTCACCAGTAGCACTTCGAAAGGCCACACCGCCCACCATGGCACCAATACCGCAAAATAATCGTTCTCCAGAACCAGGCGCTCGCCCGCAGCCTTCTCGGCAGCAACGGTATCGCACAGCAGGCACCGCCCCGACTTCACCAGGTGCTCGCGCTGTGCCACGCTCTCCGCCGCAGGCTCATCGGGCACAAATCCCGTCGACCAGATCTGCCCATGCGGGTGCGGATTGCTGGCGCCCATCATCGCCCCGCGATTCTCAAAGATCTGCACGTACCTGATCCAGTCGATCGCGCCCAGTTCTTCGTACTCCCGCGTCCACGCATCCACCACGAGGCGTATCTCCGCCTCCGTCATCCGCGCCAGCGTCAGGCTGTGGTCAGGATGAAAGCAGAGAACTTTGCAAAGTCCGCGCGCCGGCTCCGCAACCAGCAATGGCGATGGGGACGCATCCTGTTCCGCCACCGCGTTCGGCAGCAACGCGGCGTAATCGTTTACAAAAGTAAAAATGGAATCGTACTGCGGGTTCACCGCTCCGCCCGCGCGTGTGTTGCCCGGACACAGATAGCAGTTAGGATCATGGTGAATTGCCGACGGTGCCGCCTTCTGCGCCACCTCGCCCTGCCACGGCCGCTGCGTACGATGCGGCGAAACCATCACCCACGACTGCCGCAGCGGGTTCCACCGGCGATGCGGATACTGCCACTTGCCTTCCATGCGTGCTCCCGCAGCCATTGTAAAAGGCCGCCCCGCTGTCACCCGCATCTGTGCACGTTCGGCGAGGCCTCTTACTTGAGAAAGGATTTGCCACGTTCCTTAAAGGCGTCGTCGAGAATCCCCAGCGCCTTCGGTCCCATCCCATGCAGCGCTCCCAAATCCTCTCTGCACATCGCCGCGTTCTCCCGCAGAATTGTCGTGCCCATATCCCTCCTCCTTCGCCCCAAATTCCTTGCTTCTTTGATTCTTTACGCCCCCTGCACACACGTGTCCCGTGCAGCTCATCGTGCCAGAGCCGCCTCACTACTGTTTTCGTATTGAACGGTTATCGCTTGACGGGAAAAACCCTGCGCAGTCCGCATTCGCGCAGATACACTCCTGCCCAGAGCACCACGCCAAGGATCACCGGAAAGACCGTCTCAAACGTCGGACTGCCGGCGCGCATCTGAATCGCAACCGCGCCACCGAGGTATCCGGTCAGCAACACCGCGCCCAGCACCGCACTTCGCGGAATCGCGTAGATGATCGTGCTTACCAGGAGCAGAACTCCGATGCCGGAGATCTGCGAAGCCGGAATCCCCAACCGCGCGCATGCGTCCAGCACTTGTGCTTGCTTCGCAAATTTCCCGAAAGCATCGAAGAGCATAAAAAGAACCGTCAGGATTGAAAGCACGCGGCCCGTCCAGATCAGTCCGTTCGATGCGGTTTTCGTTTCGTTTGCGGGCCGTTCCATCATGCCCGCCTGAGTGCCTGGAGCCGTCTGTGCCATCGGTGACCTCCGCTTTTCTTTCTTGGGTCAAGTGGTTGATGAATGGACCGCGTAGTGCAGAGAGGAAGTGCGGTCAGACCGTCGGAATCATGATATGCGTAACCAGTTGCTCGGGCGGCGTTACGCGTGGATCGTTGACATAATTCTCGATCGCGAAATCATCGCGCACGTCGATCTTCTTCTCCGCCACTATCGCCCACGCGCGCCCTGAAGCCTGCGGCAACTGATCGTACGGACCCGTCAGCTCAAACCGAACGTACTTGCCGCCCTGAAATTTCTCGTACCTTAGTCCCTCCGGCAACTTCACCGGCGGAGCCGCAATTGAAAAACCGGCGCGATAGATCTTCGGCCCCATCTTGTAGAGCGCCATGTAGCCCGTGATCTTGTTATTTTCTGCGAGCGCAGGCACCAGCGGATGCGCCTGCTGCCACGCCGCTCCTGCGTTCTCCATAAACGGTCCGATCCGTTCCACGAACACGTAATGCATCTCGGGCCAATGCACAGATTCGGGATCTTCATTAAGACTCATGACTTCTCCTTCGGGAATTAATTCTGCGCTACGTGCTTACCTAGAGAAGCTAGTCCCTGGCCCCTTGTCCCTAGTCCCGAGCCCCTGGTCCCTTGGTCTCTGTTCTTTTCACGACGTCGGCTTGTCCGGCGGCGGAAGCGCTGCAAGAAACCGCTGCGCAAATTCCGTGCTGTACTGGTCCAGCAGTTCCCTCACCCTGCTTGCACTCTCCGAACACACGATCAACCCCGCGTGGTGATGCTTCTTCATGCTGTACACAACCTCCGGTGCGTCGAACATGCTGGTGTCCGGCTCCTCCGTCTTCGCAAGGCAAAGGACGCTGCCCGCATACTTCTCGGTGAACTTCGGCAGCACATACGGCTCGCCGCGCAATTCAGCCACCTCAATCCGCGCCCATTCGCGCCACAGGTTGATCCCCGTCGCCGTTTCAATCAGATCCGAAATAAACGCTCCGCCCACACGCGCTGCGATCTCGAGAAAATAAAGCCTTCCATCCTCGTACGCCCTGATGTATTCGGCATGCGTCACCCCGCGCGCAATGCCCAGATCCGGAGCCAGCCGCGCATTCAGCGCGGTCAGATCCTTCCATTCGCGGCTCTTGCGGTCCACTGTCCGCGTCGTAAACACCCCGCCCTCGTGCATCACCTGCATCGGCGGCCTGCCGTACTGGTGAACCGACGAAAACACCACCCTGTGCTCGCTGATCACAGAGTCGACGTGAAATATATCCCCCGGCACAAACTGCTCAAGCAAATAATTCGTCTGCAGTTCGCCCAGCTCATCCAGCGTCCGCCACAGTTGCTCGGGCTCGTATATCTTGCGGATCCCCAGCGCCGAGGCCTCCGCCCGCGGCTTCAGCAGCCACGGTCCGTGGATCGCCTTCATGTAGGCCCGCAGTTCGTCATAATTCAGCACGCGGCAAAACTCCGGAACCAGGAAGCCCGATTCGCTCGCACCCGTGCGCATGGCCAGCTTGTCGCGATAGTAAGCCGTCGATGTAACGCCCATCCCCGGAATCCGCGTGTGTTCGCGAATCTTGGCGGCCGCGTCCAAGTCGAACTCGTCCAGCGCGATCACGCGGTCGAACTGACGGCCCCGGCACATCCAGCACACGGTCTTGATCAGTTCATCGACCGTGTACGTATTCGGCATGTAGGACACGTCTTCCAGAATCTCGCGCGGCCACGGCGCATCGCGCAGCTTTTCCACCGTCAGCAGCGTCGGCATCACGCCCATCTCGGCGCACTGCCGCATGAAGTCCTGGCCCTTTTCGTAGCTGGAAATACAGAGAAACCGTTGACTTCCGTCCGGCATTTTCCCTCCGCCTCTTGGGGTCCGGGTGAGGATAGTTCTACCATAGACGCTGCACGCAATTACCCGCACCGCCAGGAGCCCGATGCTTTCGGCCGACACAATTGTAAAGCTGCACGATGATTCAACCGCCGCGTGGCATGTCGCCTCCGAGAGCGCTCCGGATTCCGCCTGCAACGACCCTTGGCTCGCCCGCGTCGCCCGCCAGCATCGCGCCAACTTCGACCTCTGGCACATCGAAGACGAAGCCCGCACCCCCGACGCCACTGACGCGCGGCTTGCCGGCGTCAAGCGCCGCATCGACCTGACCAACCAGCTCCGCAACGATCTCGCCGAGGACCTCGACCGCGCCCTCCTCGACTGGCTTGCACCGCAGCGTCTGCCCGCCGAAAACGCCGAACTTCACTCCGAGTCGCCCGGTCTCATCATCGACCGGCTGTCGATCCTTGCTCTGAAGATCTATCACACCCGCGAAGAGGCTGAACGCACCGACTGTTCACCCAGTCATGCCGAACGAAACCGTTCGCGTCTTGCCATCCTTATCGAGCAGCGGACCGATCTCGCTCACTGCCTCGATTTACTGTGGCGAGCGACACTGGACGGCACCCGGCGCTTCAAGCTCTACCGCCAGCTCAAGATGTACAACGACCCCACACTCAACCCCGCCATCTACCGCAGTGCACAATCTTAGTCAGGCCCCTGGTCCCTCCTGGGCCTCACCCATTGACGTGAAACGGGGTTATGGGTATAAAGAGGGCCTAAGTAGTTTGATTCCTAATCCTGGTGATCCTGCCGGAATGATCCGGTTCAACTTCTGCACCCTAGAACGGACGTCCCCCATAAAACCCATGACGCAAGAGGCCAAATCCGCGACGTCAAGCCGCAAAAAGACTCCTCCACCGGCTGCCAAGCCCGGCAGTCACTCGAGCACGGCAACGGGGCCGGTCTTCACGCATTACCAGGCCGCCGTTCAGCTCGTGCAGCAGGGAAAATTCGAAAGAGCCATCGCCGCCTTTGACAAGGTGTTGCCTGTCGCGCCGCCTGAGATCGTGGAGCGCTGCAAGATGTACATCAGCACCTGCCGCCGCCAGCTCGACAAGCAGGGCCTCGCCTTTCTCACGCCCGGCGAGCGTTACGACTACGCTGTATCGCAGATCAACGCCGGCGATTTCGAGGAGGCCGCCGACCAGCTCAAGGGCATCCTCTCCGACGATCCCCGCGCGGACTTCGCCTTCTATGGCCTCGCCCTGCTCTACTCCATCACCGGCAAGACGCAGGATTGCCTTGACAGCCTCGCCCAGGCCATCGAACTGAATCCCAAAAACCGCCTCCAGGCACGCTCTGACAATGACTTCCAGAGCATGGTCGACGACCCCCGCTTCACCGAGTTGCTGTATCCTGAACTTCCGTAGGGTGGCCGTTCGCCCTCAGGCCTTTTGTGACTTTTGGTTTGTCAACAAAGCTCGCTCCATCCGCGTCGAGCGCCTCTGAACCGGGCTCTCAGGCGCTCGAAGACCTTACCCCCTCTGCCGCCCTTCGGGTCGTAGCTATTGGCGGCGGTACCGGCCTCTCGACCCTGCTCCGCGGTCTTCGCCGTCACGTCGCCTTCCCCGACTGGCCAACAAACACTCCCTGCCACATCTCCGATCTCGCCGCCGTCGTTACCGTTACGGACGACGGCGGTTCATCCGGCCGCCTGCGTCAGGACTTCAACATGCTGCCGCCCGGGGACCTCCGCAACTGCATGATCGCGCTCAGCGCCGAAGAAGACCTGCTCTCGAAGCTCTTCGCTTACCGCTTCAAATCCGGAAAAGGACTCGGCGGACATAACTTCGGCAATCTCTTTGTCGCGGCCCTGACCGACATTACCGGCGATTTCGCCCACGCCATCCAGTTGGCCTCCAAAATTCTTGCCACCCGCGGCCGCATCTACCCCGCCACCACCGCCAACGCCACGCTTGTCGCGCACATGGAAGACGGTTCCATCGTGCGCGGAGAAACCAACATCACCGCCAGCAAGCAGCGCATCGCCGAGCTCATGATCGATCCTCCCAACGCCGCGGCCATGCCCGAGACGCTCGAAGCCATTGAACGCGCCGACCTCATCACCGTCGGTCCCGGCTCGCTCTACACCTCCCTCATCACCAACCTGCTCGTGCAGGGAATTCCCACCGCGCTCGCTGAGGCGAAAGGCACCCGCGTCTTCATCTGCAACCTCATGACCCAGGCCAATGAGAGTCTCGGCCTCAAGGCGTCCGAGCACATCGAGCGCATCTACGAGCACACCCACGCGCCCGTCTTCGACTACGCCGTTCTCAACACAGCTCCATTCTCGCCAGAGACAATCGCGCGCTACGCTGCCGAGCATGCGTCGCCGATCGAGGTCGATATCGATCCCATTGAAAAGCTCGGCGTCCGCTGCATCACCGGCGACTTCGCCAGCGAAGAAAACGTAGTCCGCCACGCCGCCAACCGCGTCACCGGCGCCCTCCTCGCCCTCGGCCAAAGCTCCCCCAAACGCCCCTGACCTGCCGCGGTCTCTTACCTGCCTTCGCTCCAAAACTAATATGTCATCCTGAGCGAAGCGCAGCGCAGTCGAAGGATCTGTGGTTGCGTTTTCGACTTGAGCTGCACCCAAAGACGCGCATTACTACCGAGTTGGCCACTTCCATGTAAGTCATCCATGTAAGTCATCTGTCAAGGAAAAGCACAAGATTCGTGGGCGCGCACCGGAGGGCGCGCAGTTGGTCTGATCAGGATCTACCGTTACGCAACAGTGCCTCTCGGCCGATGATTCCTGCATCAAGCAGAACCACACAT
>NZ_JBAUUO010000086.1:0-1593 GCF_049582745.1 Occallatibacter sp. | reverse complement strand
TGCAAATTGTGGCGCCGCGTTTCGAAGAACCGCTGATCCTCAATGTCGCACGCCAAATCCACCGCGCCAGCGGCGTCGGTTCACCGCCGATCAGCGCTGCTACGATTAGGTAAAAGACCGAATTCGTTATCCGCGTCTTCGGTAATTCTCATTATTTCGCAGATGCTTGGATGACCTATTATACGCAATTTGCAGATTACGTATAAAAGTCTTGCCATTGACGGTCGGGCTCTTCGATGGGCCGGTTGAGGTACTTTTCCCTCGCCAGTTGTTGCAGCAAGCCCTTAACGGGAAAGAACGCGCTGGATGACTTTTCATGAAAAACCGGCACTCTGGATCAAAGACCCGCTTGCGATCTTCGCCGACGGCGCCGAGCGTGGCATCGTGGTCCAAGGCGGCCGTATCGCTGAGCTGGTGCCCGCCGGAAACAACCCCACCACGGCCGACGTCAGAGCATTCGACGCCGGCGAGCATGTGGTGCTGCCGGGCCTGGTCAACACCCATCATCATTTTTATCAAACTTTGACCCGCGCCGTGCCGGCGGCGCTGGACCGCGAATTGTTTCCCTGGCTGCACGCACTTTATCCGATCTGGGCGCGGCTGACGCCGGAAGCTCTCGACCTCGCCATGACGCTGGCGATGGCCGAACTGATGCTCTCCGGCTGCACCACGACGACCGACCATCATTATGTTTTTCCTGCCGGCACCGAAGACGGCATCGACCTCGAAGTCGCCGCGGCGCGGCGGCTGGGGCTGCGCGTTTTGTTGACGCGCGGCTCGATGAACTTGTCGCAACGCGACGGCGGGCTGCCGCCGGACTCTGTGGTACAGGACGAAGACACCATCCTCGCCGATAGCGAGCGCGTGGTGGCGCGCTATCACCAGGCCGGCGAAGGCGCGATGGTGCAGATTGCGCTCGCGCCCTGCTCGCCGTTTTCGGTCACCACCTCGCTGATGCGCGCGACCGCGGGCCTGGCGACGCGGCTCGATGTGCGCCTGCACACCCATCTCTCCGAAACCGAGGATGAGAACAGCTTTTGCCTCGATCTCTACAAATGCCGGCCGCTGGATTATCTGGAAGAATGCGGCTGGCTCAACGAGCGCACCTGGCTCGCGCACGGGGTTCATTTCAACGACGGTGAGATCAAACGGCTGGCGCGCGCCGGCACGGCCGTGGCGCATTGCGCCTGCAGCAATCAGACGCTGGCCTCGGGCACCTGTCCGGTCTGCGCCATGGAAGAAGCCGGCACGCGCGTCGGTCTCGGCGTCGATGGCTCGGCGTCGAACGATTCCTCTAATCTGATGCAGGAGGTGCGCGCCGCGTTCCTGCTTCAGCGGAGTCGCTATGGCGTGAATAAAGTCAGCCACAAGGACGCGCTGCGCTGGGCCACCAAAGGCTCTGCGGCCTGCGCCGGCCGCACCGACATCGGCGAGATTGCAGTCGGCAAGATGGCCGATCTGGCGCTGTTCAAACTCGACGAACTGCGCTTTTCCGGCAGCGGCGATCCGCTCGCGGCGCTCGTCCTTTGCGGCGCGCATCGCGCCGACCGCGTCATGGTCGGCGGACGCTGGATCGTCGAGCATGGCCAAATT
>NZ_JBAUUO010000085.1:0-1932 GCF_049582745.1 Occallatibacter sp. | reverse complement strand
CGTTGCAAGACGTTCGATGCGGGTGCGGACGGATTCGTGCGGGGTGAGGGTTGCGGCATGGTGGTGCTGAAGCGTCTGAGCGAGGCGCAGTCGGATGGGGATCATGTTCTGGCGGTGATCCGGGGTTCGGCTGTGAATCAGGATGGACGCAGCAGCGGCATAACGGCGCCCAGCGGCATGGCGCAGGAAGCTGTGATCCGGGCTGCACTGGCGCAGGCGGGAGTGAGGCCGGAAGAGATCGGGTATGTGGAAGCGCATGGAACGGGAACGGTGCTGGGAGATCCGATCGAAGCGCACGCGCTGGCGGCGGTGCTGGGTGCAGGGCGGGGAGCGGACAATCCGCTGGTTGTCGGGTCGGTAAAGACCAACGTCGGCCATCTGGAAGCGGCAGCGGGGATTGCGGGACTGATCAAGGCGGTGCTGGCGCTGCAGCATGAGCGAATCCCGGCGCACCTGCATTTCCAGCAGATGAACCCGCACATCGACTGGGGCGGAGTGCCGGTGGAGATCCCGGTGCAGGGACGGCCCTGGCCGAGGAGCGAGCGACGGCGCGTGGCCGGGGTCAGTTCGTTTGGCTTCAGCGGGACCAACGCCCACGTGATTGTGGAGGAGGCGCCTGCGCCGCCGGTCCGTCCGGTCGGCTGCGAGCGGCCGCTGCATCTTCTGGCTCTGTCGGCGCGGAGCGAATCGGCGCTGCGTGAATTGGGCGGCCGTTATGCCGACGTGCTGGAGCATACCGCGGCGCCGGTGGGCGATGTGTGCTTCACCGCCAATGCCGGCCGGGCCCACTTCGAGCACCGTCTGGCGGTGACGGGTTCTTCCTCTGCGGAACTGCGAAGTGCATTGCTGAAGGCTCTGCCGGGACGCCGCGTCCGCGACCGGGAAGGCATACGTCCGGTTTTTCTGTTCTCCGGACAGGGAGCTCAGTATGCCGGCATGGGCAGGCAGCTCTACGACACGCAGCCGGTGTTTCGAGCGGCCCTGGAGCAATGTGCCGAGGGGCTGCGCGGGGAACTGGAGAGGCCGCTGCTGGAGGTGCTGTGGGGAACCGCGACCGATCTTCTGGTGCAGACCGCCTATACCCAGCCCTGCCTGTTTGCGGTGGAATACGCACTGGCGGCGCTCTGGCGCAGTTGGGGAATCGAGCCTGCGGCGGTGCTGGGACACAGCGTGGGCGAATACGTGGCTGCCTGCGTTGCCGGCGTGTACTCTCTGGGCGACGGATTGACACTGATTGCCCGGCGCGGCCGCCTCATGCAGGACGTTGCCGGCCGTGGCGCCATGGCCGCTGTCCACGCCCCGGAGAGTCGCGTCCGGGATGCTTTGCGCGGTCTGGAACAACGGGTCACCGTGGCCGCCATCAATGCGCCCGACAACCTGGTCATTTCCGGTTATGAGCAGGAACTCCATATCGCCGAGCAGCGGCTGATCGAGAGCGGCGTCAGCGTACAACGGCTGAACGTCTCTCACGCCTTCCATTCTCCACAGATGGAGGAGATGGAAGAGGCTTTCGAAGCGGTGGTGAAAGAAATCCAATTTCAACCGCCGCGCCTGCGTCTGGTCTCCAGCGTAACCGGCCGAGCCGTCGCCCGTGACGAGATGAGCCGGACTGCCTACTGGCGCCGTCAGGTCAGCGACCCGGTGCGATTCCGCCAGGCCATGGAAACCCTGCGCGACTCCGCCGCAACGGTGTTTCTGGAAGTGGGGCCGGGAGCAACGCTCACCGCACTGGGCCAGCAATGTATCGACGCACCGGATGCTCTGTGGCTGACCTCCCTGCGCCGCAACCGCGAAGAGTGGCCGCAAATGCTTGACAGCCTCGCCCAGTTGTATGTCTATGGCGCCGAGGTCAACTGGACCGGTTTCGACCTGCCCTATCCCCGACGTCGACTCCCGCTGCCTACCTACCCCTTCCAACGACAGTCCTATTGG
>NZ_JBAUUO010000084.1:0-2087 GCF_049582745.1 Occallatibacter sp. | reverse complement strand
AAGCATGGCTGATCCTTTCTTCTCTGAAGGTGGTCCTGACTGGGAACCCACTTCAGAGTAACTGGGGATCAGCCTCCTCAAACATTCCTCGGGTCAAACAGATATCCGCTATTTTGGACAGCAATGGTGCGGAGTGTGCAGTCGTTCTTCGCTTGCTAAGCACGATCTGGATGCATCACGGAAATCGGTCCTGACGACAGGTGGCTGCCAAGAGCGGAAATTCTCTGCGCCCTGTCCTTGATTTCATGGTAAAGTGATCACTCCTCTGGACAAAGAGAATCTGTCGAGCCATCTCTGAAAACTGGAACCCCACCCCTACTTCACTTGAAAGAGTGCGGTATATGAAGCCGTCTGACAATGAACCCAAACCAAGAGTTCTTTTGATCGACGAAGATCAAAGAACAGCGGATAGTCTAGCGTTTGCGCTTGACGTCTCTGGCTTCCCTGCGACGACAGCATACACAGGGCAACAAGCAATGGAACTCGCTGCAACTCAGTCATTCCATTTTGTGGTGAGCGATGCGATGGCAGAGATCAACGGTGTCAAAGCTCCGTTTGCAATCAACGAGGTCTTTCCTGAATGCAAAGTGCTGCTTATGTTTAGCAATAGCGACGTAGTCCAGTCTCTAGAACAGGCTCGGGCGCTTGACTGTCGATTCGACTCCTTCGCCAAACCTGTTCATCCGGGGCTTCTAGTTGAGAGACTTCGAGGATATGCTCCGGGACTGCAATCAACAGGAAAAACTCGTGACGATTTGTCCGCTTGTGAAAAGGATTGGAGGGCACCCGTGAAATACTCCATTCAACCAGCGTGCTCGTATTGTGGGCGGACGGGAGAACTTCGGAAATCAAGGTTCCGAGTATTGGACATTTGGTTCCTGTTTTTGTTGAGATATCCTTCGCGATGCCGCATTTGCCGGGAGCGTAAGCATATTCCGCTCAGCACCGCACTGAAGCTGCCCAAAGTCGGACATAATCGTAGGGGTCGTTTGCTCGAACATGGGCTGTCGACGCAAAATCGCCACTTTAAGTGAACCATCGCACAAAGGGGCGAATAGGGACGATGATGGCACCGATTCAAATCAGCATCGCCCCAGTCGAAGCAGAGGCACAGGCACTTTTACAGAATCGTCCGATGCAGAATCCTATTTCTTTTTGTGTGGCGCGCACGGAAAACTCCGGTCTGCGGAGGCCATAAGCCATAATGCAGACATGCACAGTGATCATCGGCCAATTCCATACATTTTGCCGATCCAGTCGATTAATTTCTTAGCAACCGACGGCCTGATCTTCCCCGAAAGGCCGCTCTCCAGGACGCTCTGCAACAACTCTTCGGAACTCGCCCCGAATTCTTTCCGGGCGGCCATTAGATTGGCCTTCGCAGCATCTAACTCTTCCTTCGCTCTCATTTCCGCCGTTTCTTGCCGCGCGGTCTCGCTCCTGCAAATGAGAGTCTATTCATTCTTCTTCGGAGACGCGCACGGAAAGCCGCCGACAAAAATGTGGGATTCGCCTTCACCACGGTGAAGCCCTTCGGCACGCGCCAATCGGACGCATGGCGCTTGGCGCGGAGCGGAAGATGCTGATCTCGATGTTTTTGCGTCAGGGTATGTGGCTCACGGCCATAGGCATCGTCATCGGCCTTGCAACCGCGTTCGTCTCCATGCGCCTCATGGCCTCTCTCCTGTTCAATGTGAGCCCACTGGATCCGTGGACTACGGGATTGCGACTTTATGCGTCGTCGGGATCGCCTCGATGGCGTGCTACGTGCCTTCCCGTAAAGCCGCAGTGGTGAATCCGGTAAATGCGCTGCGGGCGGAGTAGCAGGCCCGGCGAAGCCGGGTTCGGAACCGTTCAGGCGACGAGAACCCGTGCTGGCTTTGTGTTGCACGAGGGACAGGACCATTGACTAGAGGTATAGTTCATACCGCGATGAGGTTGACTGAAGTCGGTAGCACCTCTGGTCCCACAAGGAGAATGACTATGAGCCTAAAGATGGGCACGCGAGAAGTGAAAGACATTATCATCATCGACCTTAGCGGGCGACTCACTATGGGGGAGCCAAGTGCAGCCATTCGCGATGAGGT
>NZ_JBAUUO010000083.1:0-55667 GCF_049582745.1 Occallatibacter sp. | reverse complement strand
CCTTCGTACGGGGTGATGACGTAGACCTTGTTATTCTGCTGCTGGATGACCATGCCAACGCCGTAGTAATGTCCGCGCTGATCTTCGCGCATCTTGGCATAGGCCTTCGGGTCGTAGAAGTTTGAGTGTGGATCGAGGACGCGCAACATGCCGGGGATGGCCCCGTCATAGATGGCGGTATCGGCCTTGTCGCCCTGGATAGGCTCAGCGTAGTTCTGCTCGACGATCGCGTAGACGTCAGTGAACGATTTCAGATTGTCGCGAATCTGGCTTTCGTCCTGCGAGGACTGGGCTCCCACCCTGCGCTGCAAAAACGTACCGGCAACCGCGCATACGGCGAAAAAGACGATGAGGCTGAATATTGCCCTGCGGGCAGGGGGAGTCATAGGCGGAAGGAACCTCCGGGGTGCAACTGCACCAGGCGCCTGAAAGGGACCTCGCAGGCCAAACCTGGGCTAAAGTATAGCACTGGGTTGTTTGACGGAGTGCTGGCGGCTTCGGGTAGCCCATTACTGTCGCGGGGAGACGCGAGAACCGGTTTGCGACCGTGGCGAGGCCCGGTTCGTCCCTGGGGAATCCGCTTCTCTCTCGCCGCTTTTGCTGCCCAGGCATTTACAATGACGTCTATGCCTATGGTGGGGAGCCCGCCGACCTCCAGAAGCGTGCCAACTTATGAACCTGAGAATTCTTTGTATCCCCGGAGCGGTTTCGCTCTCCGCACTCCTGCTTAGCAGTTTTGCATTGGCGCAAGCCCGACCCTCGAATCCCGAAAGCCCCTATGGCGGCACAACGGTCGAGGAGATCATTGGGCGCGTGGACGACCAGATCATCACCAAGTCTGACTACGACCGCGCGCAGGCCGAACTGGACCAGGAAATGCACCAGCGAGGCGCCTCGATGCAGGAGACGTCCGATGCCCACAAGGACTTGCTGCGCAACCTTATCGATCAGCAGTTGTGGTTGGCCAAGGGCAAGGAACTCGGCATCACAGGCGAGACGGAATTGGTCAATAGGCTCAACGAGATCCGCAAACAATACAATCTGGCGACGATGGAGGACCTGGAGAAGGCGGCGAAGGAGCAAGGGGTCTCGTTCGAGGACTTCAAGGCCAATATCCGCAACCAGATCGTCACCCAGGAAGTGATGCGCGACCAGGTGGGCCGTAAGATTGCGCCGACTCCGGGTGAGATTCAACGGTATTTTGAGGCGCACAAGCAGCAATATGCGCAGCCGGAGAGCGTAAAGCTGGGTGAGATTCTGATTTCGACCGGCACGCAGCCGGATGATGAGAAGAAACTGACAGAGGCCAAGGCGAAGGCCGACGACATCGAAGCCCGTCTACACGCTGGGGGCGACTTCAGCCAGTTGGCCCGGAGTTTCAGCGAAGGAACGACTGCGGCTGAGGGCGGCGACCTAGGCCAGTACAAGCGCGGCCAACTGAGCCCAATCTTTGAAGAGAAGACGTTTGCGCTCAAGACTGGGGATGTCACGGATCCGATTCTCACGAAACAGGGATACGTGATCTTGAAGGTCATCCAGCACATTCCAGAGGGTATTCCGCAACTGAAGGACGTTGAGAACGACGTTGAGCAGAATTACTTCGAGGCCAAAGCCGGTCCTGCCATGCGCCAATATCTTGCGCAGTTGAGGGATGAGTCGGCCATCTATATCAAGCCGGGATACGAGGACAGCGCAGCGACAGCGGCAGAGAAGCATCCGAGCATCACCTTCAGCGCTTATACGCCGCCCACGACGAAGAAGAAGCGGAAGGTAGAGCGGACCCGGTTCCGCGAGACGACGCGCGGCTTCCGACAGAAGTCGGCGCCGGTAGCGACATCGGATCAGGCGACTGCGGCGGCTCCGGCGAAAGCTGAGAAGGCGAATTCCAAGAAAGATAAAGCCGAGCAGGCTTCGATGAAGCCCGGCAAGAAGGAAAAGATTCGCTTTGGGAAGGCGCCGCAGGAGACTCTGCCGAAAGCTCCCTCGAGCCAGACAGAAGACGCCGGGGCGGGCGATCAGGTGGCCGGAAACGCGGACGCCGAGCCGGACAACCCGCTAGAAAGCAATCCGAAGCCCGAAAAGAAGACGCGTTTCAGTGACCGCGCACGTCTGTCGAAGCAGCCAAAGCAAAAGGGGCCCCGGTTGGATCCGGAGGCTCCTTCGCCCGCGGATGCAGCCGAAGTGGCGGATCGCGCCGCGCAATCCGGACCGCTGGGGCTGGGAGGGAACCAGACTCCGGGCAAGAAGAAAAAGAAGAACACCACGACCGGCGACAAGACACGTCTGAGCGACAAGAAGAAGACTTCGGACAGCACAGAAGACACGGGTGACAAGCCGCTGGGGAATGCTCCGCAACAGCCTGCGCAGCAGCAGGCTCCGAATGCAACCACGCCGGTGCCAACGCAGTCGGGCTTACCGACTGTTCCACCGCAGTAGATCGCGATCATTCCAGAGTTGGCGGGCCTGAGATTCCTCGATCTCGGGCCCGCTTAATTTTTGCCCGGCCGTCAATGCGATGATTATCGGCCTGGTGGATCGGCGCTATTTATGCAGCCAGTTCTTTTCGAAAATATGCGAGACCTTGGTCAGGCGATAGCCATTGTTCTCGTAGAAGCGGTGCGCGTCGAGGCGAGTGCTGCGTGAGGTTACACGAATGACTGAAACGCGGCGCTCCCAACTCCAGGCTTCAGCTTTTTCGCAGAGCCTAAGACCGACTTTTTGATTACGAAAGCCTTCCTTCACCACGAGTCCGCCGATGAGAGCGTAGGGGGCCGATTGGAGCCGATGCTGGATTGATATTTCAATCCAGCCGATTACCTCGTTGGCGAGTTCGGCTACAAAAGCGGCCTGGCTTTGAGGGTGTTTCCCGAGCGATTCAATCCAGGCTGCGACATCGTTGAAGGGACGTTCATAGCCAAGCTGTTGGATGAGGGCGCAAACTTCTGCTGTGTCGCGTGGTTCGACGGGGCGGATCACGAACGTGACAGATTCTTCTGCGGAGGGACCGTTCACGATCACCATGTTCTCACAGAGAGGAAGGCGTTTTGGAAGCGCTCCGCTGGTTGCTGTATGCTTTCCCGCAGCATGAAGGACATCTACATTGCCGATCTGGCGGGGTTCGAAGAGAGCAAGAACTTCGACGCATTTTTTCTGGTGTTGCACAAGCAGCAGCGAACCACAAAGACGAACAAGCCTTATTTGAATTTGATTCTGGGGGATAAGACGGGGCAGGTTGAGGGGCGCGTATGGGATCCGGGTGACTCAAGGATTGCGAAGGATTTTGAGCGAGGAGATATTGTCAAAGTTCGCGGCTGTGTGTCGCGCTTTGACGACCGGCTGCAGATGAAGGTCGAGCACCTGCGCAAGGGCGTCGCCGGCGAAGTGGAGAAGGGCGACCTGTTGCCCTGCACCACCTGCGATGTGGATGAGCTTTGGCACAAGCTGCTGGAATTTGTGGAGAGCTTTACCGATCCGCATCTGAAATTGCTGCTGAATACTCTACTGGCGGATGCGGGACTGGCACAGGCTTACCGCGAGGCGCCGGCAGCCAAGCAGCTTCATCACGCATGGCTTGGCGGCTTGCTGGAGCATGTCGTGAGCCTGCTGACGCTCGCTGATCGCGTGGCGCCGCATTACCCCATCCTGCATCGAGATTTGTTGCTCACCGGGGTTGTGCTGCACGACATCGGCAAAGTGCGTGAACTGGCGTGGGAGATTGGATTTGAATACACGGTGGAAGGCGTTCTGCTGGGGCATATCCAGATGGGGATGGAACTGGTGGAGAACACAATCGACAGCCTGCCTGATTTTCCGCCGCGTCTGAAGACGCTGGTGCTGCACATGATTTTGTCGCATCACGGCAAGCTTGAGTTTGGATCGCCCAAGTTGCCGATGATTCCCGAGGCGCTGGTGCTGAACTTTGTGGATGATCTCGACGCCAAGATGCAGGCTGTCGCGAGTGAGTTCGAGAAGTCCACACGCGAGGGCAAAGGCGCCGACGAGTTGACGGGCCGGATATGGGCGCTGGATCAGCGGCAGATGCTGAACACGCGCGAGTGGCTGAAAGGCGACGCGAAGCCGGAACCGGGAAAGCTATTTTAGAAACCAGTTCCACTGTTGCTCGGTCAGCGGCACGACGGAGAGCCTCCCGATCTTGACGAGCAGGGAATCGGCGAAGATCGGGTCGGCTTTCACCTGGTCCAGCGTCTTCGGGTGCTTGAGGCGATTGCCGACTTTCACGCGCACGATGGGGACCTTGGGGTCCTTGGCATCCACACTGACAACCGTCCCGGTTCCGACGGCGGTGCGTTCATCTCCTGTGTGATAGAAGATCCACTTTGTGCCGGGCTTCATCTCGCGGAGATTCTTGACGGCGGTCGGGTTTGTCACGCCATCCCAGTTCGTTTCTTTGTCGCGCAGGAAATCGTCGAAGGAGTAGACGCCGGGCTCTGTTTTGAAGAGGAAGTAGGCCATGCGCTTCATCGTACAATGGATTCAACATGATCCGCTTTTCAACAGCAGGGGAGTCCCACGGCGAGGCTCTGATTGCGCTTGTCTCGGGGCTGCCTGCGGGACTGCCGGTCGATCTCGCATTCATCAATCGCGAGCTTTGGCGTCGGCAGCAGGGGTACGGGCGCGGCGGGCGCATGAAGATCGAGACGGATAAGGCGCATATCCTCTCCGGCGTGCGGCATGGGAAGACGATCGGGTCGCCGATCGCGATCGAGATTGTGAACCGCGACTGGAAAAACTGGGAAGAGAAGCTGCCGGTGGAGACCGGGGACGTGGCAAAGCACCAGCCGGTGACATCGCCTCGACCGGGGCACGCGGACCTTGCGGGCGCCCTGAAGTACGACTTTCCTGACGCGCGTTACGTGCTGGAGAGAGCATCGGCGCGCGAGTCCACCGCTCGCGTTGCGGGGGGAGCGTTTGCCAAGCTGTTGTTGCGGTACCTGGGAATCGAGGTCGGCAGCCACGTGATTCGGGTGGGACGTGTGGAGTTGGATCGTACGGCCACATGGGACGAGATTGCGGCTGTGGCGGAACGACCGGAGATTGTGTTGAGCTGCGTTGACGGGACGACCGAAGCGCGGATGAAGGAGGAGGTCGAGCAGGCCTCCCGGACAGGCGACACGGTGGGCGGCGTGTTTGAAGTGGTGGTGCATGGCGCGCCGGCGGGACTGGGAACCTACGCCAACTGGGATGAGCGGCTCGACGGGCTGCTGGCGTGGTCGGTGATGAGCTTGCAGGCGGTGAAGGCGGTTGAAATCGGCCGCGGCATCACGGCGGCGGAGTCATTCGGATCTGCAGTGCACGATGCCATCCATTACGCCAAGGAAGATACCGGGAAGCCGACGCGCTTTACCCGTGAGAGGAACAATGCCGGCGGGGTGGAAGGCGGCGTTTCTAACGGCGAGGATATCGTGGTGCGCGGATATCTGAAGCCGATATCGACATTGCGACGTCCCCTCGAATCGGTGCGCTTTGACACGCGCGAAGCGACGAGCGCAAGTTATGAGCGCAGCGATATTTGCGTGGTACCCGCGGCGGGGGTGGCTGCAGAGGCCATGGTGGCGATTACGGTTGCGGGATTGGCGCAGCAGAAGTTCGGGGGCGACTCGGCTGGCGAGATGAAACGAAATTTCCTGGGTTACATCGAACAGATACGGAGCTATTAGGCAGAGATGATTTTGAAGGTAGTCAAATACCCGGAACCGGTGCTCTCGCAGCCCGGCGAACCGGTTACCGAATTCGATGCGGAGCTGAAGAAGCTGGTCGACGACATGTTTGAGACCATGTACGCCTCGCAGGGCATTGGCCTCGCGGCGCCGCAGGTGGCCGTGGCGAAACGCGTGACAATCATCGATTTGAGCCTGGGAAAGGATCCGGCGCAGAAGCTGGTTCTCGTCAATCCGGAGGTGATTCTTCGCGAAGGAAAGCAGTATGAAGAGGAAGGCTGCCTGAGTTTTCCTGAGATTCGCGAGAAGGTGCAGCGCGCCGCAAAGGTGCGCATCCGTGCGCAGGATCTGAAGGGCAAATGGTTTGAGATGGACGGCGAGGAACTGCTTTCGCGGGCATTTCAGCACGAGATCGATCATCTCGACGGGATGCTGTTCATTTTCCGCATGAGTTCGCTGAAGCGAGATCTTGTGCTGCGCAAGATTCGCAAGATGCAACGCGAAGGCACATGGTAAGACCGTGAGGCTGGTCTTCTGCGGAACCCCCCACTTCGCCGTGCCGACGTTGCAGGCGCTGATTGCGGCGGGTCATGAGATTCCCCTGGTGGTGTCGCAGCCGGATCGCCCGGTTGGGCGCTCGCAGGTGTTGACTGCGCCACCCATAAAAGAAACGGCAGTGGCCGCGGGTCTCGAAGTGACGCAGCCTGAAAAAATCAAGAATAATGCGGAGTTTCGGGCGCGGCTTGAAGCGATCGCGCCGGATGCGATTGTCGTGGTGGCCTATGGGCGGATTATTCCGCCATGGATGCTGGCGCTACCGCGGTTGGGCTGCATTAATTTGCATGCCTCGTTGTTGCCGAAGTACCGCGGAGCGGCGCCGATTCAGTGGGCGGTTGCGATGGGCGAAGCTGTTACGGGCAACACCACGATGCTGCTGGAACAGGGTCTCGACACCGGACCGATTCTGTTGCAGCGCGAGGTTGCAATCGGGCCTGAACAGACATCGCCGGACTTGTTCGATGTGCTGGCGAAGAAGGGCGCGCCGCATGTGGTCGAGACGCTGGCTGGTCTTCACGATGGCACGATTGTGCCGCGGCAGCAGGACCACGCGCGGGCAACGCTCGCGCCGATTCTCGATCGCACGGATGGACGCATGGATTTTGCGGGGCGCACGGCAATGGAGATCTGGAATCGGTGGCGGGGGTTTCAGCCGTGGCCGGGAGCATACACTGTGCTCGATGGCAGGAAGTTGATTGCACACAAGGTGCGGGTGGATGGGAAAACCGCACCGGGTCTGCCTGGCGAGGTTGATTTTGCTGACCGCCGCCTTCTTGTCGCGTGTGCGCAGAACACCTGGATAGAGATCACGGAATTGCAGTTGGAAGGCAAGAAGCGGATGGCTGCTTCCGATTTTCTGCGGGGTGCGGGATTGACGCCTGGAATGCGGCTGGGCTAGCGCGATGCATGCGGTTTCGCCAGCGCGGGCAGCAGCCTTCTCGATTCTGGACGTCCTTGAAAAAGGCAAAGGCCATTCCGACGATCTGCTTCGCGGCAGGAGTGTTGCGGAGCTTTCCGAATCTGATCGCCATCTGACCACGGCCCTGGTGCTGGGTGTGCTGCGATGGCAGATCGATCTCGATCGGCGCGTTCTGCCGCTGCTGAAGCATCCGAACGCCAAGCTGGACGCGGAGGTGCTGATCGCGCTGCGGCTCGGTGCATTTCAGCTGCTGCATATGGACCGGATTCCGGTACATGCGGCGATCGATGAAAGCGTGGAACTGGCGAAACGGGCGGGACACCGGTTTGCTTCGGGAATGGTGAATGCGGTGCTTCGCAAAGTTGCGGCGTCGCGCACAAAGGGAGAGGGAGAAGCGTCGGCCGAGCGGGACTGGCGGCGTGGATTTCCAGAGTGGATGGTTGCGCGCTGGACGACGACTTACGGCGAGGAAGCGGCTGGTGCGATTTGCAGGCAAGGACAGAGCCAGCCGAAGGTCACAGTGCCGGCAGATAACGCGGCAATGCGGGAAGAACTCGCGTCGGCCGGAATTGAGTTGGAGGCGGGGCGAATTCTCACGAAGGCGTTCACCGTAGCTTCAGGAGATATCACGGCGAGCGCCCCATTTCGCGAGGGGCGCGTTCGGCTTCAGGATGAGGGGTCGCAATTGGTTGCGGAACTTGTGCCGCGGAGCAAGGCAATTCTCGATTGCTGTGCCGCCCCTGGTGGAAAGACATTGATTCTTGCAGAGCGGAATCCGGATGCGCGCATCGTGGCCTGCGAAGTGAGCCCACAGCGGCTGGAGCGATTGCAGGAGCGGTTGGCTGGATTAGGGGAGCGGGTCGAATGCCGTCTCGCCGACGTCACCGCGCTTGAGGAAGAGGCACAGTACGATGCTGTGCTGGCTGACGTGCCTTGCAGCGGTACGGGCACGCTGGGGCGCAATCCTGAGATTCGACACCGGCTGCAGCTATCGGATCTGAGGCGGCAGGCAGAACGGCAGGGTGCGATTCTTCGCGCAGCTCTACGGGCTGCCAAGCCTGGCGGATTTGTGATTTATTCCACTTGTTCTCTTGAGCCCGAAGAGAACGAGGAGATTGTCGCGGCGGTGCTTGCAGAAGACTCGAATGCGCGACTGGTTCCGCTTCGAGCGCGGATTGAGGAGCTACGTTGTGGGGGCGTGCTTTCTGCCTGGGGAGCAGAGAATTTGCTTCCCGGGATTACGACGGAAGGCAATTTGCGACTTTTGCCCGGGATGTTTGAGAGCGACGGGTTCTTTGTGGCGATGATTGAGAAGAAAGCATGATGCGGTGGCTTGGACCAGCGCTATTCCAACGAAAGCTTTAAAGTCTTGTAGTCTCGACCAAGCAGCACGCAAAGCGCTTCGATCACCAGTTCATGATCCTGGCGCATCGGCAGGCCGGAAACGGTAACGCTGCCGACAACGCCAGCGCCCGTCACGCTGAGCGGAAATGAGCCGCCGTGGGTCGCGTAATCGGCGAGGGATAGACCCTGGCTTTCATAAATCGACTGACCTTTTTGTTTTTCTTGCAGACCGACAGCGTAGGAACTGCGATGGAAGCGAGCGACGACGTTGCTCTTGCGACGCACCCACTCAATATTGTCAGGAGTCGTACCTTCCATGGCGGCGTAGAAGAGCGGCTGTCCGAATCGG
Source organism: Occallatibacter sp. (assembly GCF_049582745.1). Lineage (GTDB taxonomy): Bacteria > Acidobacteriota > Terriglobia > Terriglobales > Acidobacteriaceae > Telmatobacter. The sequence continues at coordinate 46,819 of NZ_JBAUUO010000083.1, read as the reverse complement.
CGAACGTCAATGACGACGGCCAGGTTGCGCTCGGCAGCCGTCGCGCGCAGCTTTGATCCAAGCGTCCACGCCGTCTTCGCATCGAAACGCGGCAATGTGAGTTCTTTTTCTTGCAATGCGATTCGTTCCAAGTCTTCGCTCAGGCCCATCGGTTGCGTCCTCTTGCGTTGCCATCATAATGCGTGAGGCTCAGCTCTCGGCGGCATCTTCCACGGGAATTCGCTGCGGCACGATGCCCAGGCGTTCGTAAATGGGCGCATTTCCTTGCGAATAGACTTCAGGCGTGTTGTAAACCAGATGGAGCCCAGGATGCAGGCGACTCCGCTCACGATGACTGTGCGTGGTGCGCCGATGGCGTGGGCGAGGGCGCCGGCCAGCAGGCTGCCGAATGGGGCCATGCCGACGAAGGCCATGGTGTAGTAACTCATCACGCGGCCGCGCACATTCTCGTCGACGAGCGTCTGCACGATGGTGTTACTTGCAGTCATGCCCTGCATCATGCCGAATCCTGTTACGAGCATCATCAACATGGAGAGCCATAAGAAGAGGGAGAAACCGAAAGAAATCAATCCGACGCCGAAGACGGCTGCCGCTATGGGAATCATCCTGGTCAGGCCGCGGACGGAACGCCGCATCACGAGTGAGAGCGCCGAAATGAGGGAGCCGACGCCAACGGCCCCCATCAGAAAGCCGAGCGTGTGTGGGCCGCCATGCAGAACTTGCACAGCGAACACGGGCATCAGCACCATGAAGGGCCATCCCATCAGGCTCAGCAGGGCAAACAGCAGCAGAATGGTGCGAATAGGCGCGAATCCGGCGACATACGTCCAGCCTTCTTTCAGTTGACCGATCAAGGAAGTTGTTGAGCGCGGGACCTGGTCAGGGGCAATCCGCATCATTAGCAAAGAAACAATCACCGCGATGTAGCTGATGCCATCGACGAGAAAGCACCAGCCTTCATTGGTGGCTGCAATCAGCAATCCGGCGAGCGAGGGGCCGATGAGTCTCGCCGTATTCACCATGGAGGAATTGATGGCGATGGCGTTGGAGAGGTCGGCGCGGTCCTCGACCATCTTGACCATGAACGATTGGCGGCCCGGCATGTCGAAGGCGTTGATGACGCCCTGCATGGCACTCAGCGCGAGCACTTCGGCGATGGTGATGCGGTGCGAGAGCGTGAGCCACGCCAGTGCGAGCGATTGCACCATGGCCAGACTTTGGGTCCACACCAGCACTTTGCGACGGTCGATGCGATCGACCAGGACTCCAGCGATGGGAGCGAGCAGAAAGGTCGGAATCTGGCCGGCGAAGCCAACGGTGCCCAGGAGCAGCGGAGATCCCGTCAGCCGGTAAACAAGCCAGGACGTCGCGATGCGCGTCATCCAGGTGCCGATGAGCGAGATGCTCTGGCCGCCGAAGAAGAGCTGGAAGTTGCGATGACGCAGCGCCCGCCAGGCATGCGAAAAGTCGCGGGCGGCGGGTGCAGCCGTTGACTCCTCTTGTGGGTTACGGGGGTCCAGTGTCATGCGTCTTTGATTTAGATGTTTGTTCGAGCGTATCGGCCCGCTCTATTTTGCCGCGGTCAGCTTTATGACGGTGGCCTGGTCGACACGTGCGCCCGCTAAAGGTTGCTGCAGGACGATGGATCCAGGCTGAATGGGAGGCTTGGGCGGCTGGGTTCCGGTGCTTACGGACGGAACAGAGACGTCGACGTATGTTGGGGTATCCACCTTCAGGCCGATTTTGGTCAGCATCGCCTGCGCAGCGATGACGGGAATTTCGGTGAAGTCCGGCATGACATATCCATCGGGCAAGGCGTTGTCGGGCGCGGCTACGACGATGCTTACGCTCGGCTGTGCGATTCCCTGGGAGTGCGCGGGCGGATCCTGCGCCAGCACTGTGCCGTCTTGTGCATCAGGCCAGGGCAGCTTTGCGGTGATGCCCACTTCAAGCCCGGCGCGGCGGAGTCGCAATGCAGCAACGCGGGCATCTGCACCGACGGTATCAGGAACGTCAACCTTTTGCGGACCGAGACTCTCGGCGACGCGTACATGCCATTCGCGACGGACCACAGAGCCCGGCGAAGGCGATTGGGTGAGAATATGTCCAGCTGCAATGTCTGACGAGTAGTAGCGATTGTCGACATCGAGATTCAGCCCCATGCCGGCGGCTTGGCTCCGTGCTTGGGCAACGGTCATGCCTTTCAATGAAGGAATCTTCACCTCAGCGCCATGAATCGCAAAGTGCATTGTGGTGATCGCCGATAGAAGTGCAACGGCAACCAGCAGCATCACGACGGAAGACATGCGAAAAAACCGGATGATGAAGCCCGTGCTCATGGCTCCGGTTCTCCGTCGGGATAGACGATCTGGTAATCGATGGTCGCGGCCTTTTCGAGCATCTTCGATACGGAGCAGTACTTGTTTTTGGAGAGCGAGACCGCATCTTCGACTGCCTTACGGTTGAGCTTTCCGCGAACTGCATAGGTAAGGCTGATGTGCGTAAAGACACGAGGCGGAGCAGGCGCCTGCGTGGCGGCGGCGGTCACGCGGAGCCCGGTGAGGGATTGGCGTTTCTTCTGGAGAATGCTGACGACATCGACCGAGGTGCAGGCGCACAGCGCCATGAGAACGGCTTCCAAGGGGCTCGGTCCGTGCGTGTGGGCGGAATCTCCGTCGATTGTGATGGTATTGCCCTTTTCGGTGATTCCCTCAAAAACCTCACCATGTTTCCACTCGCTGTGAGCGATCAAGAACCCAGCCCTCCCTGGCCATTGATTTCATTATCCGACATTGACGCGAGGCAGTGGCGCCTGTCTAGATGGCAAGGACGTTGGCAGGGTTTCTCCTGCAGCCTGCTCGATTTAAATCAGCGGGTGTTATCCGTGACCGGTTCGGGATGAATTGTGACACGGTGCACCTCGGGGCATTCGAGCTTGAATCGGTCCTCGAGGGAAGTGATCAATTCGTGTACACGATTCATCGACAAGTCGTCAGGAAGCGTGCAGTGGCAGGACAGTGCGATGTGTTCGGCCGTACGCCCCACCAGGATCTGGTGCACATCCACAATCTCCGCATAGTGGCTGGCGGCGTCTCGCAGGGCCTTTTCGATCCTGCGGTCCTCTTCAACCAGCTCATGCGGCTGCTCGATGGTGGCGGGCTCGCTTTCAATGTGCGTGAGGATGGAATCAATCTCTGGAGTTTCGCGCATGATCTCCGCTTCAAGGCTACTGACAAAACTGTGTGCATCGAGGAGCTTCATCTTTTCGTCGAGTTCCACGTGCAACTCAACGTGGAGCTTGCCGTGAAGGGACTGGATGCTGAGATCGTGCACAGCCACATTGTTTCTGGCAGCGACGGCCCGCACGCGGTCGAAGATACTTTCTGCCCTCGCTTGCCGCGGAACCGTGTGTATCACGACATCGGCGGTGGGAAGAGCGCGATGCACGGCTTCAGTCGCCGCGCGTACCAGTTCGCCAGTGTGCTCAAAGGTGAAGCTTCGCGGCAGGGCGAGTGTGAGGTCAGCAAAATAATTGGGTCCGGCACGTCGAACCCTCGCCTGTTCCACTGCGAGCACACCGGGCACGCGTTCGGCTTCGAGAATCACGCGGAGGCGCGTTTCTGCCGGGATCTGATCCATAAGCACACCAATGGTTTCCTTTGTCAGCTGGGTGGTGACGCGAAGAATCATCAGCGATACAAAGATGGCGGCGACCGGATCGGAGTAGCGCAACCAGTTGACGTGGAAAGCGATTCCCACCCATGTGGCGAGCAATCCGGCGAGCACTGCGAGCGATGCCCAGATGTCGGATGCGAAGTGGAATGCATCCGTGGCAAGCGCCGGCGATCCAGTTTGCTCGGCGACACGGCGCAACTCTCGTGACCGCCAAAAATCGACGCCAATCGAAGTGAGCAGCACCAGGACGGGCCACACGGAATAACGGAGTTCGAAGGTGTTATGGAGGATTCTTTGGATTGCCGCCCAGATGATCCATGCGCAGGAAAGGGCCATGAGGCCGGCTTCGAAGAAGGCCGAGAGATTTTCGACCTTTCCGTGGCCGTAGGTGTGATCCTCATCGGCGGGTTTGTCGGAGACGCGCACCGAGAATAACGTAATCCCAGCTCCGGCGAGGTCGAGTCCCGAGTGCGCTGCATCGGACAAAACGCCAAGGGAGCCCGAGATGAGTCCTGCCGCCAGCTTAAGCGCAGTCATGCAGGTGGCCGCCAGCATCGACTTGAGCGCGACGCGCCGCTTCAGAGCTGACCATTCGATCGGGCTGGGTGCGGCGGGGCTTTCGGCGGCAGAAGTCATTGCGCCTCCTAGAGTACAGTCGGGCGCACCGCCGTGTACAACCCGGCGATTCCGAAGGTGTAGGGTTTCCATTCGCAACTGGAATAGCCGGAGCCGTGAATCATGGAAAGCATTTCAGGGGGCTGCGGGAATGCGCCGACAGAAGCGGGCAAATAGCTATACGGACCGTCGTTGCCGCAGATAAGGCGCCCGATTGCCGGCAACACCCGGCGAAAGTAAAGAGCGTAGATTTTCCCGATGAGACCGCCGGGCTCGCTGAATTCGAGGATTCCGAGTTGGCCGCCGGGCTTCAGGACGCGCTGGAATTCGCGCAGTCCGGCTTCGTAATTCGCCAGGTTGCGGAAGCCGAACGACGTGACGACCAGATCGAGCGATTCCGAGCGGACTGGCAGGTGAAGCGCATCGGCTTCCAGAGCGATTGCGCTGGAGCGATTCGGCGGTTGCCGGCTGAATTTCTCCGCGCCGCGGCGCAACATGCCATGCGCAAAATCGGCTGCGAGAATCGGACGGGCATCCGCGGCGCGGTGCTTTAAGAGGGCCATCGTCAGATCCCCGGTGCCGCAGCAGATATCCAGCACCGCTGCATTCGGATCGGCCAGCACGGCGTGGAATCTCGATGCCGTTCGCGACCACCAGAGCCGATCGACATTTGCCGAGAGGACATGATTGAGCAGATCGTAGCGAGGTGCGATCGTATTGAACATCTGCTGCACCGCTGCGGCTGCATGGGCTTCGTTCTCGGCTCCCAACGGCTTAGCACCCGTCACGGTCATTGCGCGCGGGGCTCCCTGGCCTGCGAAAGCATATAGCCGACGGCAGCCTGCAACTCCGAGGTCTCCAGGTCTTCGATCACGCCGGCGTCGCCGATCCCGATTGGAAGCACGAATCGGCGGATCCCGCCGATGTTTTTCTTGTCAGCGCCCGTCGCTGCAATCACTTTGGCAGGGCGAAGTTTGAGCACCGGCAACGGTCCGTAGAGGTGAATGAGGCCCTCAAGGCGCGCGGCCTGTGCACCGGTGATGCTCTTGCGCCGATGCGCGACGTAGAGCGCGGCAATCATGCCCCAGCCCACCGCTTCGCCATGCAGCAATGCCTTGTAGCGTGTTGCCTGCTCAATGGCGTGGCCGACCGTGTGGCCGAGATTCAGAATCATGCGCAAGCCGTTCTCGCGCTCATCGCGATTTACGACCGAGGCCTTCATGCGGATGGAAGCGGCGATCACTTTTTCAAGAGCCTTGGGATCCCGGCCGAGAACTGCATCGGCCTGCTCTTCCATGAAGCGCAGGAGGGCGCGATCGCGAATAATGCCCGCCTTGATGCTTTCCATGAGGCCGGCGCGCAGTTCGCGATCAGGTAGCGTACCGAGCAGATCGATGTCGGCAAAAACGGCGACAGGGTGATGAAAGCTACCGACGAGGTTCTTGCCCTCGGGAAGGTTGACTCCTGTCTTTCCGCCTACGGACGAATCGACCTGCGCGAGAAACGTGGTCGGCACCTGGACGTAGCGGATTCCGCGCAGGAAAACTGCGGCTAAAAATCCGCCGACATCGCCAACGATTCCGCCGCCAAAGGCAATCAACATGGAACCGCGGTCGCCGCCGGCATCCACCATCTGGCGCAACAGCCGGTCAACGCTCTGTATCGTCTTGTGCTTTTCGCCCGCGGACAGAAAGAGCGTTACTGGGGGCTCGGAGAATGACTTGAGAAACGCATTGCCCCACAGCGCCCAGATCTCCGGTGAGGTGAGGACGAAGACGCGGCGCGGCAGTTTTCCTGCCACGCGTTGAATGCGCGAAGCGAGCGAGCCGATCAGTCCGCTGCCCGTCATCACGTCGTATTTTGCCGAAGGAGTGTCGACTCGTATGGTTTGCACGCTGCTTCCATCCTAAAGGACTGAAGCGCGTACCGGCTCTGTCTCGCTTCGTCGGTGCTCTGTACTGAATGATAGCCTCGAAAGTGATGGTTCCAGTGTCTTCGGTGGACTTTCTGGTGATGGGCGCGGGCGTGGCGGGATTGCGTGCTGCGATTGACCTTGCGGATCACGGCGAGGTCCTGGTGATCACGAAAGAATCGCTGGGGGAATCGAATACCCACTATGCGCAGGGTGGTATTGCTGTCGCCGCGCAGGACGATCAAGCGGACATCAAACTTCATTTGGAAGACACCCTTTCCGCGGGCGACGGGCTGGTATTCGAACCTGCAGCACGAGCGCTTGTCAGCGAAGGGCCCGAGCGCGTTGCTGAGCTGATTGAGTGGGGAGCGCATTTTGACAGCGAAGCGGGCAGGTTGCTGAGAACGCGGGAAGGCGCTCATTCGCTGCCTCGCATACTCCACGCAAATGGGGATGCTACTGGCGCCGAGATCAGCCGGTCGCTGGTGGCGTACGCCCATGCGCATCCGCGCATCCAGTTTGCAGAGTGGACGATGGTGACGAAGCTGCTGGTGGAGGATGGTCGCGTAGTCGGCGCCGAGTTGGCTTCGGCCAAGGCTGAGGGGGGTGAGAGCCGAGATCGGAAGCGGATTGGTGCGCGGGCTGTCCTGATTGCGTCAGGTGGCGCTGGGCAGGTTTATAGCGATACTACGAATCCAGAGGTTGCTACGGGCGACGGGCTTGCGCTGGCTCTCGAAGCGGGTGCGCAGCTTGCGGACATGGAGTTCTATCAGTTCCATCCGACGGCGTTCTCGCTGGCGGGAGCACCGCGCTTTCTGATCTCGGAGGCGCTTCGCGGGGAAGGAGCCAACCTGCGCAACGATCGTGGCGAACGCTTCATGGAGCGGTATCATCCGCTGCTTGAGTTGGCTCCGCGCGATGTCGTCGCGCGGGCTATCACACGCGAAGGGTTGGGCGAGCGAGGAGAGGCGCGTACGGTTTACCTCGATATGCGCCATGTGGAGGGCGTCGATCTGCGGCTGCGATTTCCGGGGATCAGCCGGTTTCTTGAGCGGTACTCGCTGGAACTTTCAAGGGATCTGATTCCGGTTCGGCCGGCTGCGCATTACCTGATGGGCGGGATTCGGACGGATTTGATGGGGCGGACGACCGTGCGTGGATTGTATGCGGCGGGCGAGGCGGCTTGCACGGGTGTGCACGGCGCGAATCGGCTGGCTTCCAATTCGCTGCTGGAGGGGCTGGTGTTTGGCGCGCGGGCGGCGGAGGCGATGATTGGGGATTCGCTCGAGCTGGTGACGGTGGACGGCGGGGTTTCCGAGACATTGACGCTGGACGCCGGCGACGAAGCTCTCGTTGCGGATCATGTTGGTGCTTTGCGGCGCGCGATGTGGGCGGACGGCGGATTGCTGCGTTCCGCTTCGAGCCTGGAGCGTGGGCTGCTCGCACAGGCGGAATGTGCAGCAGGCATCGAGCGCTTCGAGCAGCAGGGAAAGAGCAGCCGGGCGCTTTTCGAAGCGCGGTCGCGTGCGCGCGTGGCGCGGGCGATTCTGTGCTCCGCACTGGCGCGGGAGGAGAGCCGGGGAGCGCATTTTCGCAGCGACTTTTCGCGGCGTGACGATGAGCGCTTTCAGAAGCACTCGATCTATACGGCGGATGGAATCGTCACCTTTGAGGCTTTGTGAGGGTGGTCAGGATGATGGATCGTTGTGGGTCGTGGAATCGGCGGGCTTGCTGCCGGCGAACCAGGAAACGACAGCACAAATCGCCAGGATCGCGCCCATGATGGCGAGCGAGATCGTGATGGGCACATCGAGCCAGTGCGAGGCGAGCATCTTGAAGGCGACGAAGGCGAGCAAAGCGCCGAGGCCGTAGTGCAGGTAGCGGAGGCGATCAAGCAGCGCGGCGAGTGCGAAGTAGAGAGAACGCAGACCGAGAATCGCGGCGATGTTCGAGGTGTAGACGACGAACGGATCGTGCGAGATGGCCAGCACCGCGGGAATGGAATCCACCGCGAACAAGAGGTCAGTGAACTCGACCGCGAGAATTACCGGAAGCAGCGAGCCCTTGGCAGGCTGCAGGCGGCGAATCCACTCGGGAATGGCAGCGTGCGCGGAACCGCCGCGCATCAGCCGGAATGCAGCGTAGAGCAAAAACAGACCGAAGACCCAGGTGATCCAGTCGAAGCGCTGGATCAGAGTGACGCCGGCGGCAATGAACAGGGCGCGCAAAACGATTGCTCCCGCAACTCCCCAGAGCAAGGCGGTATGCTGCCGCTTTTCGCTGATGCGGAAGCCTCGGAAGAGGACCAGGAAGACGAAGAGATTGTCGACGCTGAGCGACGTCTCGATGGCATAGCCGGCAACGAATTCGAGCGCGTGATGCTGGCTTTGCCCGATCGCGATCCAGACGGCAAACACCATCGCGGCTGCCACCAGCACGCCGGTCCATATCCATGCAGTTGCCTGGGAGCGGGGCTCATCGGTTCGGTGCGCCGGCAAGAAGGCGTCTACGAGCAGGAGCACGAGGACTGCCAAGTGAAAACCGATCCACCATCCCCAGGATGCGCCCGCGATCATTCTTTGAATGCTACAGGAGCAGTGGGCGGTGGGCAGTGGACAGTGAACAAAAGGAACAAGTGAAGAAGTGACTAAGTGAACAAGTGAAAGAGTGAACTGTGAACAAATAAACGGGGATCAGTGATTAGTGGACGGGATGGCGACGGATTCTCTGTTCTGTTCGGCATGCCGCACCCATCAGGGCCTCTTCCAGGAGCCCCCCCTATTATCCCGTCTCTTTGGGTAAATATCCTGCTTTCATTGGGTTAGAGATAGGGGGTGGCGCCAAATTACTCCGGTCATTGGACTTCGCTGCAGATGATTCTACGGATTGGAGTTAGCTCCGACCGCAGCGGTCAATTTTCAGGTGATCCGTGGTCAGAGAAGGAAGATGAACCTGTATGGATGCAGCCGCTCTCCGGAGAGATGTTGATTCAAGTTCATTGTGCGCCAAGGACGGGAAATAACCTGCAAAATGGCGAAAAGAATTTGCCGTGTGTTTTGAGTGGGTTAGGCGGGAATGTTGGAATGATCGGCTTGACACAAAAAAATCCGGAAGTTTCGGGCATCCCTCCGAGGGGGATTCCGAAGGGTGGGCAACCGCCTCATTCAGGGAAGAGTTTCAGACCTAGAAGACGTTCGAATCAGTGCTTCGCTTGGACAACGTGAGCGCCAAGGTGTCCGGGCGCGAGTGACTGGATGGCGTGGCCGAACCTGGACGCGATCTGGTGGAAATCGATGTCTTTGGTGGCGCTAAATCCGTGCGAGCGAAGAATCGCTGCAATGCCGGCCGGCTCGAAACGGCTGCAAGAACGTTCCCCAATTTTATCAAGCTGTTCGGCCCGCGCTTTTTCTATTTGCCTTAGCTCTTCAGAGAATGCTTCGGGAGGTTCCATGTAGTCGAACACCACCTCCGAGTTCGGGATGGACGACATGTAGTCCAGAGTGCGGACGATCGCGTCCTTGGTCAGATAGGGCACAACGCCGAGCCAGGTAAAAAACGCGGGCGCGTTCTCAAGAAAGCCTGCGGCGGCGAGCTTCTCTCCCACTTCGTCCCGCTCGAAATCGACTGGCACGAGAACGAGCCATGGCGGAAGGGTGATTTGAGCTTCGGCCAGCCGCTGGAGTTTGCCGGCCTGCGTGGCGGGGTGGTCAATCTCATAGATACGGATGTCGCGTGCGCGATGAGGATTACGAAGAGCGAACGTGTCGAGCCCGGCGCCAAGGATAACGAACTGCCGAACCCCTCTTTCGACCGCACCTGACAAAGCGTCTTCCGCAATCCGGCTGCGCGCGGCGGTGAAGAGACGTCCGATGCTGGCCAGGGGGTGTTTGTTCGCAAACTGAAGCACCTCCTTTTCGTCTTCACCGAGAATCTTCATGGCAAAGGGGTCATCGAGGATTGAGCCATGATCGAGCAGCTGATGAGCAGCGCGTTGCCGGGCGATCATCAGGGCTGTGCGGCTGGGTTCATTCGGCTTCATGTACGAGGTCTCCTGAGATAGACCGGGGGAGAAGCAGATCCTTCACTTCGCTTACCCCACGAACGCTTGCGTTCGTGGGGCCCCAAGACGCTACGTTCAGCGATGACACGGCATTGGGGATGAAACAGCACGGGAGAGGAGACAACGAGAGGGAGCTGGGCGACTCAGGCGTCGGTATTCGCGGAACCAAGCAGGGTTGGTGCTTTCCCACCCTTGACCACCCCACGAAGATCGACCCCTTCGTGGGGACCCCGGACTGCTACGCCAGGATGGGGCACCGGCATGTTTGGAGAGGCTTAGGTTGGAGCACCCGGCGCGGTCTTGAATTCGGCGGCGAGTTTTTTCATGGCTGCATTTTCGCGGGTAACTTCGCCAGCCTCGCGACTGTGCAAAGCGATCTCCGCGGCGATTGAGCGGCCGAGAATTCGCTGATCGATATTGCCAAACGATCCAGGCACGAGGCTTCCCAACCAAGCGACCCAGGCCGGGGTATGAGCGTTGCCGACAATGATGCCGGGGCGAAAGATGGCGAGGCGGGTAAAGCCGATGTTGCGCACGGCGTCTTCCTTCATGCCCATTACGCGGGCATAGCGAAGCCGGCTGCGCGCGGAGCTTCCTGCCGCGGAAAGCAGGCAAAACTGGGCGATTCCGGCGTCATGGCAACCACGCGCAAAGGCACCTACGACGCCGATCTCGAGTCGTTGCAGTTCTTCTTCGCTCCAGCGCGCCGATCCAGAACCGACACCCACACAGCTGACGGCGCTGACGGGACCCTGGCTTAGAATTTCGCGGGCAAGTGCGGCAGTATGCCCGGCAAAGTCAGCAGAGGCAGTGTCAAGGACGACGTTGCGCACTCGCGATCGCGAAGCAATTGGCTTCCGGGTGACCATCACGACTTCGCGGCATGCCGAGATTGCCAGCAGTTCTGCGACGGCTGCGCCGCCGACTTGTCCCGTACCACCGAGGACAATTACCGCGAAATCCTGATTCACAGGGAGGACCTCTGCCCGCGAACAGAGAGGTGATTTAAATCACATTCCAAGTAATGACCTCAACCTAACATATATATTGCCATCCATGGACGAGACGCAGAAACTTGATCATTCGAACCTTCGCAGTGCATTGGAAAACGGAGAATTCTTTCCGTATTTTCAGCCACTTGTGGTTCTCGCAACGGGCAAGCTTCACGGGTTTGAGGCGCTCGCACGTTGGCAGCACCCGAATTTCGGCATGATCGCTCCAGATATTTTCATACCCCTGGCGGAGAGCCATGGCTTGATCGGTGAACTCAGCAGCCAGATCCTGCAGAAGGCATTTGAGGCGATCGCGCTTCACGGAGAGGGTCTCAGGCTCGCGTTCAATATCTCCCCGCTGCAACTTAAAGATCTGAATTTGCCGAGACGTATCCGGCAGATCGCAGAGGGCGCTCGCTTTTCCCTTGAATGCGCCACGGTTGAAATCACTGAGAGCGCAATAGCAGAGGACATGAACGCGGCCCGCAGTATATCCATAGATTTAAAGGCGATGGGATGCCGCATCGCGCTGGACGACTTCGGAACGGGATACTCCAGTCTCTATCATTTGAAGTCTCTTCCTTTCGACGAATTGAAGGTCGACCGGACATTCGTCAGCTCGATGGCGACTGAACGGGAGAGCCGAAAGATCGTAGCCGCCGTCGTGGGGCTTGGACAAAGCCTGGGACTGGAAACGATAGCCGAGGGCATCGAGACCCAGGAGCAGGCGGACATGCTCGTGCGCCTTGGCTGCGAGATGGGGCAGGGTTGGCACTACGGACGGCCGGCCCCGGCTGAGCAGCTTCCATCTGTCATCGAGTTGCGACGGCCCCGCGCGGTTTCGCGCGCTGGCAATGAAGGCATAGGGTCGTCGGTCATTTGCAGGGAGGGGCTTCCGTCACAGCGTCTGGCTCAACTGCAGGCAGTTTACGACGGCGCGCCCGTAGGGTTGGGTTTTCTCGATCGAAATCTGAAGTACATCAACATCAACCGCAGGCTTGCCGAGCTACATGGTGTCTCGGTCGGGGACCACTATGGAAAGACGCTTGCCGAAGTCATCCCGAAGTTGTACCCGACTCTGGAGGCCCACGTAAAAGAGGCCCTGAATGGAAAGGGGACTTGCGATCTGGAGATTCGCGAGCCCGCTTCGCACGGGCATAGCCGGAGAACCTTTCTCGTGTCGTACCAGCCGGCATTTGATGAGGCCGGAGAGGTCGTTGGCGTATCTTGCGCGGTGAAGGATTTCACCGCTCGAAAAGATGCCGAGGATAAGCTTCGGCAGTACGAACGACTCGTTGAGGGTCTCGATGAAATGGTTGCCGTTGTGGACCGGAATCATCGGTATGTACTCACAAATCGCGCTTTCCTTGAAGTGTTCGGCGGGGCCAACTCGGGAATCGAAGGGCGGTCAATCCGGGAATCCATCAACAGGGATGTGTTTGAACGGATTGTCATCCCGAACCTCGAGCAGTGCTTCCGCGGGAATCCTGTTCTTTTCAGCATGGAGTATGACCTACCGGGGATCGGGGTGCGGCACTTGAGTGTTTCCTATTCGCCAATTGAAGTCTCCGGGGTGGTGGAAACGGTTGCCTGTGTGCTGCGGGATATCACGGACATGAAGCGAGTCGAACTCGTGGAAACGGGTTGGCGGAAGCGCATCGAACTGGCAGAGTGTGCAGGCTTACGCATCGGCCTGTGGGATTGGGACATTCGAGCGAATACCGTTGTCTGGTCCGATGAGTCCTATCGCCAATGGGGATTCACGCGCGAGGCGTTTTCCAGCAAGGTCGCTGATGCCGTTCCCAGAATCCACCCCGAGGACCGCCCGTTAGTGGATTCGGCAATTCGAAAGGTCATTACTCGCGAAACAGACGAATACGCGGCTCAATATCGGGTTCTGAGACCGGATGGTTCAATCTGCTGGGTTGATGCACGCGGTGTGATGGTGGGCGATGCTTCCGAGCGCATGATTGGCATTGGCATCGATATCACCGACCATATGAAGAATCAGGATTCAACGAGCCATTCTGCATCAGACCTCTACTTCTAACCATGAACAATTGAGTCCCTTTGTATCGGGAGTGTCCGACCGTTCAACGATCAACGGCCATTCTGCAGTGTCGATTCAAGCAAGCATGCCGAATCATCCCAGCAGCCGGCATCCGGCCGATTGTCGACAAGTGATTTTTATCGTTGGTTGATGAGGCGGATGGTTTCCATGAAGACGTCGCCGTCGATGGCTAGGCTGCGGGCGCTCACCTTGTCCATGGTGTCTTGCACGGTGTGGTGGTAGCTGTTGTTGGGGCCGTAGTCGAGATCGATGATGTCGATGGACGGGACGCCGCGTTCGACGAAGGGGAGGTGGTCGTCGTCGACGGCTTCTTCGGTCTGGAAGAAGTAGTGCTCATCGCCGAACTTTTTTGCGGCCTGGCGGACGAGGTCGACGAGCCAGCCGGTGGAGCGGGTTTCGCGCTGGATGTCGAGATCCCTGTCGCCGATCATGTCGGCGAGCATAAAGGCCTTGATGCGGCGGAGGGTTCCATCGCTGCTCCACTTAGCGGCGAGATGGCGGCTGCCAAAGGTGGAGTCGGAGGCGGACCAGTGTTCGAAGGCCTCTTCGCCGTCGAAGAAGACCAGCCACACGGAGTAGCCCTCTAGTTTTTTGCCGCGCAGTTCGTCGGCGATGGCCATGAGCAGGCCGGTGGTTGCCGCTCCGTCGTTGGCGCCGACGAAGTTGATGTTGCGGAGGGGGTAGTTGGTCTCGTAGTGGGAGCCGAGGACGATGACTCCATCTTTTTTGCCGGGGAAACGCACGATGAAGTTGTGCAGGGGGACGGGGCCGATGGGGGTGTTGGCGGTGAAGGCGTCGTCTTCAAGCTGGTCGTGCTGGAAGTGGGTCTTGAGGAACTGCTCGGCCTTGAGGTGGCCGGGGCCGGTGGGCCAACGGGGGCCGATGGCGGCGAAGGCGCGGGCGTATTCGTAAGCTTTGCCGCCGTTGAAGTGTTGCTGGGCCGGGAGGGCGATGGGGAGGAGGAGGAGGAGAGCTGCGATGAATTGTGAGATTTGTTGTTTCCCCGGTCTCAGAAGCGAGACCGGGGGCACCCGCCAGTGATGCTGAAAGAAGAAAGCAGATCCTTCGCTCCGCTTACCCCACTGCGTGGGGCCCCAAGCTGCTCCGCTCAGGATGACACGGGCTTGGGTTGTTCGTGCTTTCCCCGGCACCCGGAGTCGTGGTATCCGACTCATGACGCGGAAAAGACGCGTCATAAATGGGGCACCGGGCGATGCGGTCATAGCGCGGCCTCTTTGGCCTTTCTGCGGGAGGGGTGGACGTACCAGGCTACGGCGATTCCGATGAGATAGAGGGCGAGCATGGGGATGGCGTAGATGCACATGGTCCACGGATCGGGGCTGGGGCAGATGACGGCAGCGACGATGAAGACGGCGAGGATGGCGTAGCGGATGTTCTTCCACAAAAATTTGGGGCTGACGATGCCGAACATGGCGAGGAAGAAGATGAGGATGGGGAGTTCGAAGCTGATGCCGAGGCCGAGGATGATGGAGAGAAAGAAGCTGCTGTAATCCTCAATGGTGATCATGGGGGTGAAGTCGTGGCCCATGTCGATGATGAGGATTCTCATGGCGCCGGGGAGCACGTAGAAGTAGCCGAAACTTGCGCCGGCGAGGAAGAGCCCCACGGTGGCTGCCATGAAGGGAACGACGAAGCGTCTTTCCTTCTGATAGAGGCCGGGGGCGATGAAGAGCCAGACCTGAAAAAGGATGAAGGGGCTGGCGAGGATGGCTCCGGCGAGCAGGGCAACCTGCAGCTTGAGATTGAGCGCATCCATGGGATGGGTGAAGACAAGAGACTTGCCGATTTTGAGAAGCGGCCCCTGGAGATAGCCGACGAGGCGGTCGTGGAAGATCCATGCGATTACGAAGCCGACGGCAAGGTAGGCGGCGGAGTGGACGATGCGCTTGCGGAGCTCGTCGAGATGCTCCATGAGGCTCATGCCGGGGAGTTCGGCGCGTTCGGTTACGGCGGCGCGCGCTTTGCCGATGGCGTCCGTGGCGTCAAGCATGGTGGTTCAGAGCCTCTGCGGAGTCGGTTGAGGGGCGGATGGAGGAGGCGGATTCGTCGGTGTTTGTTTCCGGGGAAGGCGGGGTTGTTGCGGAGGATTCTGCCGGGGTTTCCGGGGAGGTCTCCGAGACGCGGTTTGGGCGGGCGGCGGCGACGGTCTCGCCGATGGAAGGCGGCATGATGCGGGGGGCAGTTTCTTCGCTCGCGCTGGATGAATCGGTGGTGGAGACCACGGGTTCAGAGCTGATGGTGGAAGAAGGAAGCTCGAGGGTCTTTGGGGGATCGGCGGAGACCGATGCCTGATCGGTGGCGGCAAGAGCGGCGAGGGAGCGCTGGCGTTCTTCTTCCTTCTTGCGGCGGTCGGCTTCTTCAGCGTTGCGCAACTCCTCCTCCATCTGGAACTTGAAGTCGTTGGAGGCTTTGCGGAATTCGTACATGAGCTTGCCGATCTGACGGCCGATCTGGGGCAGGCGGCGGGGGCCGAACACGACGAGCGCCATCACCATCAGGATGAGGGAGTCCACCATCGACACGGTGCCGAGGAGGATTGGAGGGTGAGGGCTCATGAAGGCTAATGATACCTGTATGTGCACGGTGCTCACAAACATCCGCTTGGTTGGCCTCACCAGCATTACGCACCGGGGCTGGGGATGGATGCGGCTTTGGTAAAATCGAGGTAATGGTAGCGCTCTTTGCGGGCTGAATCTGTTGAGTCCGCAGCAAACTGGGCGCGTCTATTAAAAGAGGGCTGCAACATCCCCGTGGGTGGGTCGCTGCTGAGCAGGTCTGGTGGGAATCGCCGGGCAACTTTGCAGAGAATGCGCATCCGCTGCAGCCGCTGATTGCTTTCAACATCCCCGTTCGCCGGTTCTACAGAGCCGGGCGGACTGAAGGCGGACAAAGTGAATTTGATCATTGACGAAGAGACGGCGGTCTCGCCGGAGACCGGCAATGCATGCAGCCTGGAAAACTACCTGGCGCTTCCCGACCACAGCATGGATGAACGAATTGCGAAGGCGCGCGAGCGACTGGGCGCTTCGACGATTCTGCTAGGGCACCACTATCAGCGCGACGAGGTGATTCGCTTTGCGGACTTTACGGGGGACAGCTACAAGCTCTCGAAGATTGCGGCGGAGACGGAAGCCGACTTCATCGTGTTTTGCGGTGTGCACTTTATGGCGGAGAGTGCGGACGTGCTGGGCCGCGACGGGCAGCAGGTGATTTTGCCGGACTTGAATGCGGGCTGTTCGATGGCGGATATGGCGGAGATTTCGCAGGTGGAGGCGTGCTGGGAAGCGCTCACGCGCCTTCATCTTTCGGACGAGATTGTGCCCATTACCTATATGAATTCGACGGCCGCGATCAAGGCGTTTTGCGGAGAGCGCGGCGGGCTGGTGTGTACGTCGTCCAATTGCCGGGCGGCGTTTGAGTGGGCTTTTGCGCGGGGCAAGCGGATCCTGTTTCTGCCTGATCAGCATCTGGGGCGCAATACCGGATTTGCGATGGGGATCAAGCTGGAGCAGATGGCGGTGTGGGATCCGTGGGGCCTGCAGGGCGGGCAGTCGGCGTCGACTTTAGCGGACAGTCGGATCGTGCTTTGGAAGGGACACTGTGCGGTTCATCAGCGCTTTTTGCCGAGCCACGTGGATGAGATTCGCGCGAAGCATCCAGGGGTCCAGGTGATCGTGCATCCGGAGTGCCGGTGGGAAGTCTGCCAGAAGGCGGATGCGCTGGGGTCGACGGAGCGGCTAATCAAGATTGTGGAGGAAGCGCCTGCGGGCACAACGTTCGCGGTGGGGACGGAGATCCACCTGGTGAATCGGCTGGCGCGTCGATTTGCCGCCGAGGGCAAGCGCGTTCTGAGCCTCGACGATCATGGCTGCCTATGCACGACGATGTATCGCATCAGTCCGCAGCACTTGGCATGGGCGCTGGAAAACCTGGTGGAAGGGCGCGTGGTGAATCGGATCAAGGTGCGCGCCAGCGTTAAGCACTGGGCGCGGGTCGCGCTAGATCGGATGCTTGAGATTGGATGAGGGCAAATGCGGTTTCTGTAGGGCCGTCTTCCCGAAAGGCGAAAGCAGATTCTTCGCTCACCACCCCCAAACTGAAGTACGTTTGGGGCCCCGTTCGTTCAGAATGACACGGCTGAGTCTGAAGGAATATCTTCAGATTTGAGACAAGTAAGGAAGGCCTTCGGGGGCGTGCGGCCTGTGTCTGAGCGCTGATCGCGAGCGTCATTGCGAGACAGTGACCGATTGGTGCGGTGCTGGTTACGAATGGCAGTGGCCGGGCGAGCGCGTCCGACGTATCCTTAGAACAGGGAATCATTGGAGCAGAACAGGGAACTTTATTGAAGACTTTTACTATTGACGAGGCGCAGTCGTTGCTGCCGCTGCTGGAGTCGCTGTTGAAGCGCGCTATCGAAGGAAAGCGTGCCGCGCAGGAGATTGAGTCGCAGATTGCCGAGCTGGGCCGGCGCATCTACCTTTCCGGAGGCATGCGCGTGAATGTGGCGGAAGTAGGGCGGCAGCGCACTGAGATGGAAGCGCATATGCAGCGAGTGCGCGAAAGTATTGCCGAGATCGATTCGATCGGCGTGCAGGTGAAGGATGTCGATACGGGCCTGCTCGATTTTCCGTGCCGTATCGATGACCACGTGGTGCTGCTCTGCTGGCGCATGGGGGAGACTGCAATCGAGCACTGGCATACGATCGAGGACGGTTTCAAGGGGCGCAAGCCGGTGGATGAGCGGTTCCGTCGCAGATCGAACTCGAGCAATAATCGCCCCAACTGACCCGCACCTTTCCGGCGCTGTAAACTGGCACCTCCATGTACGTTTCCGAGCAAGAGGTTCGCGCAGTTCTCACCTATGAGGTCCTGATCCCGGCGATCCGTCAGGCTCTGATTGACTACGCGGCCGGCCGTGTGAATCAGCCGCCGCGCATGATTCTTCGCGCCGGCAATGCGGAAGACTATCGCAATGGCTGGTTCGGCGTGATGCCCGTGGTTGCGGGCGACGTGATGGGTGTGAAGACGGTTACGTTCTATGCTGGAAACGATGAACTGGGCCTGCATACGCATATGGCTATCGTCGAACTGATTCGACGCGAGACCGGAGAGCCGTTGGCAGTGATGGACGGCCGCCTGATCACGGAGATGCGCACCGCGGCAGTGTCTGCGGTTGCGTTCGCCGGATTGGCTCCGCTCCATTTTGATTCGGCGCCTTCGAGTTTTGGCATCATCGGTTCGGGCGTGCAGGCTCGAGCGCATATTGCTGCGCTGAGGCATGTGTGGCCGGAGATGCGCGAGATTCGCATTGCGAGCCGCAAGGCTTCGAATGCGACTCGACTTGCCGAAGAGGTAGGTGCTCGCTCGGTTCCGGTGGAGGAAGCTGCTGCCGCCGATGTGGTGCTTACGGCCACGACTTCGCACGTACCTGTATTACAGGGAAAGTGGCTGAAGCCGAATGCGTTTGTTCTTGCTGTTGGCGCAAGCGGCGCGAGCGTGCGCGAACTCGATGATGAGGCCATGCTTTCGAGCTACGTTGTTGCGGAAGGCAGATCGTGCGTCGAACGGGAATCCGGCGACGTGATTCTTTCGGGTGCGAAGGTGGAGGCTGAAATTGGAGAGATCCTGGCCGAACCATCTGCGGCGAATATTCCCCGCGGTCAGCGGATTGTCTTCAAGTCTGTCGGCATGGCGATTGAAGATGTCACGGCCGCGCGCCTTGTGTGGCATGCGCTTCAGTAGTGTGGAATCGATTCCGTGGACGTGAATCTGTAGTCAGTTTCATGGCACTGATTCTGTTCGATTGCGTCTGAGATTAGAGTGTGTTTCACAAATGTCCGCAGCGTTCGTTGAGGTTCCTCAGGAGTTAAAACCGCTTGTCAGGCCACGTTCGGCACGACTGAAGTCGTGCCCTGACACAAAGCCTATTTATGAAACACGCTCCAGGCAGATCGTTCGCCCGTACGCATGGCGAAAAATCGGCCAATTTGTCTGAGCGAATCATCTTCTTTGCCCGTCCTTTCTTTCAGATGGGAAAATAAGCGATATCCCTGTCCGCAATCGTATTGGGACAGATACGCCGGGAGGCGTTACCCTGAGAGCGTTCCGAGAATTGCTTTATTCCGGGGCGGGGGACTCCTGCAATCGACGGGTCTTGATGGAGCGAACGATTCCGGGAAGCTTGGAAAGACGGGTATGCCATTCTGGACAGGCTGTTGAGCGGCATAGGGAAACCCGGGTTTGCAGAAGGAGCGGCCATGAGGTCTCGTTTTTGGGGGTGCCTGGCGGTGGCGGCGTTTTGCCTGACAGGCTGCACGGGGTTTTGGGATGCACCGGCGAGTAGTGGCGGCGGCGGGACGGGGTCGACAACTCTCAGCAGCGGCGATGTCTATGTCCTGAATGTCGCGACGAGCCAGATGGTCGGTCTCTACGTCAACGCCGGCGCGCTGACGGTTCTCCCAGGGAGCCCATATACGCTTTCTGCTGCTCCCATCGCCATTACGGTTGCGCCGAATAATGCCTTTCTCTACGTCAGCACGCTGGGCGGCATCTTTGTGTACAACGTGAACACTTCGACGGGAGAGCTGACCGTTGGGAATTCAGGCCAGCCCATCTCTTCGGATCCCGCAACAAGCATGCAGGTGGATTCCACCAACACGTGGCTCGTGGAGGGTGTTTCTGGAACTTCCAACTTGTTTGCGATTCACGTGAACGCGACTACCGGGTTGCTGGCCTCGAACACCGAGCAAACCGCGGTGTTGCCTGCCACGAGCCTCGAACAAGTTGCCGTTTCTCCGGACGACAGCTCGGTGCTGGCCGCCATGGGCTCCGGCGGAACGGCCATTGTTGGATTCAATCCCAACAACGCCAATCCTTTCGGTACGGTTGGGACGATCGGCGTGAAGAACGCAAACGGCGCCGCACTTTCTGTTGCCTTCGATCCAGGTCCTTCCGGTTCGACGGTGCCACGACTGTTTTATATCGGCGAAACGGTGGCCACCTCGGGATCGAATACCGGCGGTTTGCGGGTCGTCAACTTCAGCACGCGCCAGGAAATCTCGGGTTCGCCCTACGCGATTGGCGGTCTGGCACCTTACTCGATTTTGCCGCTCTCGACCGGGGACTATGTTTATGTGGTGAGCAGGCAAACGAGCAGTGGATCAACGGGAGTCATCGCTGGATTCTCGATTACGAGTGCGAACAGCGCATTCACCCTGACGGCATTGGGCAGCACGTTTGCCACGGGTACAAATCCCCAGGCGCTTGTGGAAGACAACACGCAGGCTTTCGTCTTCGCCGCAGACTTCGGCGGCAGCCCGGACCTGATCGGTTATGTCTTCGACACCACCAATGCAGGGTATCTTGACAAGGTGATCTCCAACGCAACGGGGACAGATCCCGTGCAGGCCAGCGCTGTTGCCGCGCTTCATTGATGCGGTGACTGTCGCCAGAGCGCGCATTGCTGATATCCTCAGATAGATCCTCCTGCTGTGTTGATCCGATTGCCAAATCCCTCCGTCTCATCTGTCCGTTGCGCTGTGGCAGGAATCCCTGGGCTGCTGGTGTGTGTTTTTCTTTTGCTCACCTTGGGATGCGGTCGGTTACATCGCCAGGCGCATGAGACGGTTTACGTCTCTGCCCGGCAAATGTACCTTCACGACCGCGTCGCCGCCGTATCGAACCGCGTCGGCCAGGTTGTCAACGGGCAACCGCTCGAAGTGCTGGAACACGGTCGCCGGTTTCTCCGCGTAAAGACCGAAAAAAACGAAATCGGCTGGATTGAAGAACGCGCCGTGATTGATTCCAAGACCTATGACGCGTTTGCGCATATGGGAACGGAACACAAACAGGATCCGGTTGTCGCGACGGGCACGCTGCGCGATGATATGTATCTGCATATCAGTCCTGGCCGCAATACTGATCGTTTCTATCTGCTTCCTGAAAATGACAAGGTGCAACTGCTTGTGCGCGCCTCAGTACCGAAAGCGATTCCGGGGGCGCCCGTTGAGCCGGTGAAGCATCCCGTTCGACCGGCCACGAACGGCGGCAAAACCGCATCGTCGACGTCTGCGACTGCGCCTGTATTAGAGAATGTGGAGAAAGCGGAAGAGCCCGAAGTTCCCATGGAAGACTGGTGGCTGATTCGCGACAGCCAGGGACGCACAGGCTGGTTGCTTTCGAGCCGCGTGGATGTCGATGTGCCCGACGAGATTGGCCAATATGCCGAAGGCCAGCGCATCGTGGGCGCTTATGTGCTCACCCACGTCAACGACGCTGAGGCGAACGTCCCTAATCACCAGGTTCCGGAATACGTGACCGCGCTGAGTCCGCCGAAATCGGGCCTGCCTTTTGATTTCGACCAGATTCGCGTTTTCACGTGGAGCGTGAAGCACCACCGGTACGAGACGGCGTTCCGGGTCCGCCCAATCCAGGGATTTCTGCCTGTGAAAGTCTGGACTCAGCCGGGACAGAATGGGACTGACCCTGTGTTCAGCTTTCGAATTTCGGGCTCCCCCGATGTTTCCATCGATCCAGACACCGGAATCACGAAGCCCGTAAATCCGCGTACCATCACCTATGTGATGCGGGATAACCTGATGCGCCGGATTGGCCCTGACATGGCGTCCATTCCAACATCGCATGTGCCGGGAGAGAAATCAAAGTCGGGCGCAGCGCGGAAGAGGAAGCGGCGGTAGTGTGGTGAGTGTGAACACGAATTCGGAAAGGCAAGAAGCAACGCGAATTCGGAAAGACAAGAAGCAGACTCTTCGCTTACCACCCCCAAACTGAACTGCGTTTGGGGGCTCGTTCGACAGAATGACACCGCCAATTACCTGAAGGATTCCAGACTCAAGATTCTCGATAGCGTTACGCGATTGGTGCGGATTGCCGAGGGATGGGCGCGACCGGCCCAACTCGCGTGGTCAGCAACGCAGGTTCGGGGATGCGCGTCGAAAGCGCGATCCGCGCTATCGCACTGGGAACGAGCGACAGCAAGACGGGAGCAATCGCTCGAGCAGCGGGAGTGACCATCGCTCGCGAAAGTCGCGACGCAAACTGCATGGCGGCTCGAAGCTGAACCGTCACGCTGAGAAGATATTCGTCCGGGCCTTTTCCGGCGAGGTACATCTCCGCTGCGAGAATGCCGGTGTGGAGTGCTATCGACATTCCATCGCCGGTGAAGGAAGGGATCACCGCAGCCTGATCTCCGACTCGCCATACGCCATTGGCAGGGCCGCCGAGATGGCCGTAGGGAATCGGCGAGATTGCCAGCGGTTTCTGCCAGCATGGTGTGGCGTCTGTCAGTAGATCGTGAAGGGCCGGCAACTGATTCTGCATCGAATGCAGCAACTGCTCCCAGCCGCCGAGAAGGCGCAAGGTATTTCGGCGGACAACGAGACAGAGATTGGCTATGCCTCCTTCGACTGTTCCGGCCTCGACCATCGCAAGACCCCCGTAGCCGCCGCGAAACAGAAAGAGCTCCATGACTCCGCGAAGGATCTCGGATTGCGCGGGAGCCAGGCGCCAATGCATCTTGAACCCGACAAGGTCTGGCTGGCTCGCTCCGCCGCGCTCCCACGCATTCAGGTCGTGTTTTCCGGTTGCGAGGAAGACTGTTTTCGCCTGGATCGCCTCTCCACCGCGGAGGCGAACAGACCAGCCATTACCGGCCGCTTCGAGCCGTTCAACGCATGCGGCACGGCGCACTGCGCATCCTGCCTGCTGTGCTTTGACAAGGAGAGATTCGTCCAGAATGCGCCGGGAAAGGGAGAGCGCGGTGAAAGGAAGGCGCGCTTCAACGTTCCTCGCGCCGGAAAGAAATCGGACGCGCTGGATGGATTGAGCACCGAGATCGAGTGGCTCGATCCCGGCTTGGCGCAGATAGTGGATGGCTTCAGCGCTGAGGAATTCGCCGCAGACTTTGTGGTGCGCTTCGCGCTCTTTCTCGACCAGCACGACTTCGCGGCCGGCGGCAGCAAGCCGCATCGCGACCATCGAGCCTGCGAGGCCGCCGCCGATTGCCAGGTTCTCCACGGACTCGCACGTCATTGCTTCGGCTTCTTTCGTCCCACGCAGAGCCGGGCCGGTGTGAACCCTTCGATCACAATTTCATCCATGGGAAGTCCCGCGGCGGCACACATGTTTTGCCAGTCTTCCGGCACAAATGCGCGGGCGAAGGAAGCGGGGCCGTCATGTTGGACGAAAGGATGCAGACCCACCAGCATCGAGAATGCCTTGAAGAGATGATAGGGAATCTGCGCGCGCGAAAGGTCGTTGATGAACCACCCAACACGCGCGTGTTTCTCCATCCACTGGAGAAAACGGACAATGTCACTTTCGATCAAGTGATGTGTGAAAAGCGAACTCACGACGACGTCGATGGGTTCTGTATTCCGATAACTGAAAACATCGGCGGCCACCCATTCGATCGCACTCGTCTTTGCAGTGGCTTGAGCGGCAATCGCCATTGTGTCCGGATTGAGATCGCAAGCGGTGAGCATCATGTGGATCTTTTTCCCGGTGGCCCAGGTTTCAATTCTGCGCAGAGTGTCGCCGTATCCGCAGCCGACGTCGAGGATGCGCACGGGCGAGTGGAACTGCTGCAATGCAAGAGACTCGAGCCAGTTGAGGGTCGGCCTGTACCCCAGAAACCAGCGGTTGACTTTGCTGAGATCCCGGAGACATGCCTGCATCACTTCTCGACTGCAGGGCGCGTCCATCAGCTCCGTCAGCTCCGCGCGCTTGCTGAAGTCGAGCACCTCAGGCGGCATGGAAGAGCATTGTCTCCGCAGTCACTCCGGGCCCGAACGACATTGCGCAGCCCTGCTGGCCCGAGCGCGCCTGTTTTAATATGCTCTTCAAGACAAACATTACGGTTGCAGACGACATGTTGCCGAAGGACGCCAGAACTTCGCGCGATGAGCGCAGAGAATCTTCGCGCAGCCCCAGGCCTTTTTCGACGGCATCGAGGATCGTTCTTCCTCCGGGGTGCACAGCCCAGAGATCAATCTCCAGCGGATCTTTACCCGGAGTGATCTGGGGGCCTACTTCTTTCATGGCCTTGGAAATTTCGGCGGGCACGTGACCGGAGAGGTGCATGTCAAATCCCATTTCGCGAATCTTCCAGGTGATCAGATGACTGGTTTCAGGGATGCGCAGGGCGCGAAAACTGTCGATGCAAAGGCCCGCTGGATTGGCGCTTACCAGGCAGGCCGCGCATCCATCGGCGAACAGCAGGAAAGACAGCAACTGGTCGAGTTCCTGCGTTTCCTGCATGTGCAGAGAGCAAAGCTCCAGATTGAGGATTAAAACATGAGCTTCGGGTACGGAGCGCACGATGTGATGCGCGGATTTCAGCGCGTTGATCGCGGCGTAGCACCCCATGAAGCCGATCATGGTTCGTTCCACCGAGGGATCCAATCCAAGGTGATCCACGATGTCGTAGTCGAGTCCGGGAGCGTAAAGGCCTGTGCAGGAGGTGACAATGACATGCGAAATCCGCGCGCGCTCCTCGGTGGTTAATCCAAGCTTGTTCAATGCGCACGCGGCCAGTTGAGGTGCGAACTTTTCAAAGACCTGCATCCGGCGTGCGGTCCCCGGAAATCTTCCCGTAGCGTACAAATCTTCAGCGTCTCTCCAAGTTCCGTTGTCACCTTCGATCGGCCGCAAAAAGGAGAAGCGGTGTTCAATTGCCGACATGCGCACCATGCGCCGGAAGAGCGACCGCATGGTTCCCTGGGGCAGCATGCCCTCGGCAAAGTCGATGAATGGGCGATGCACATCGTGGGGCGGCACCGATGTTGCGATGCGATTGATGTAGGCAGGGGTCACGCTGTACCTCGGTCCGCGAAATCTACGCCTTAGATATTCTTAGATTCACGAAGGCCGCAAGGTGTCAATGAAATGTAACGTCGATTTCAGCAAAATTGTTCGGCAGCCGGATTAGTGTTCAGCCCGTGAACATCTGGCCCATCGATTTACCACTGAACTCCCGGATAGAGGCTGGGCCAACGGTAGGCAT
Organism: Occallatibacter sp.; assembly: GCF_049582745.1. GTDB lineage: Bacteria > Acidobacteriota > Terriglobia > Terriglobales > Acidobacteriaceae > Telmatobacter. The sequence continues at coordinate 21,451 of NZ_JBAUUO010000083.1, read as the reverse complement.
GAAATTGGAATGCACCGGGCGTTGTGCCCTGCCAGATCACCTGCGTGGCCTGCGGATTGAGTTCCTGGATGATTGCGCCGCTCGCTGCGGCACTGAAATTTGCATGGATATTGCCGTTCGGCAACAGTTCCGCGTTGCCTCCGAAGAACGTGAAGTAGCTTGGCGGAGGCTGATAGTGGGTTACCAGCGTGGCGGTCATGTTGGATTCGTTCAACTCCAGCACTGGAATGGTGGAATAGCAAGTTGGTGTGGAGGGTTTGAGGGGCTGGCAGAACACCTGTCCGCTTGGAAAGATCCTGTCATTGCCATTGTCCATCATGCCCAAACGAAAGACCCCGGTGGTGTTCGGCGAAAAGTAGCTCAAGCCGTGTTGCGCGTAGAACCAGTCGGTGGGATCCGTACCACCCGCCAGCTTGAAATCGCCACCTTCGCCCAGCCTCCACATCACCGCGCCTGAACCTGTGCCATCAAGGAAGTTGATCTTGATGATCCAATTCTGGTGGCGGATCGACAGCAGCAGGTTGTGGTCGTCGCTCGAATACACCATGTCATTCGAGTGGGTCCAGTCAGGGAAATTCATGGGGTGCCGGTTGATGTCGAGGTGGTCGAAGGTATTCCAAACCCAGTTCGGATTGCCGTTCTGGTCGACGTCGACGATTGCGTCACCGATCACGGAGGTCGTCCCAGGGTCGCCGGGCAGATTCGAGTAATTCTTGTTGTAGGTCGTCAGCATCACCCAATGCCCATTGGGCAGCGCGACTACGCTATGGTGGAAGCTCTTGAATTGATATTTATTGCCGTCGGCGTCGCGGAGGTTGGACGCTGCGAGCTTCTGGTTGAGGGTGTCCATGGTGATCTCGCGGACGGTGTTTCCCGCCAGATCGATTTCGCGGACGTCGTTCACCAAGCCAAGGGTTCCGTTGACGGTGAGCGACGAAAGATAGGAAATGAGCATGAGCATGTTGCCGTCGGGCAGGAGTTGAATGCCCTGGATCAGGTCCACGGTTGCGCCCTGATAGAGGTAGGACCAGATCACCTGGCCCTGCAGGTCTGTGGCGAAGGCCTGGATGACCCCTGCAGGGGTGGCCGTGTTCCAAATCTCGATGCCTGACTGAGGCGTTGCCCCGTTCATGGTGGAGATCTGAAGCGGTGAAGTCGGCGGCGGAGTTCCCGTGGTACAGGTGTGGTCAACATCTGTGTAGGTCGCGCCATTGTCGAGCGCAACCTCTGCCCGCATGTGATAGAGAGTCTTGCCCATCATTCCGGCGACCAGCACTTTCACAGCGCCGCCATTGGCGCTGCTCGGGACTTGCCAGGTGTTCATGCCATAGTCGGTGGTCTTTCCGAACTCGACGGATACCTTGCCCGACGAGGGAAGATTCATCGTGTATGCCGCCACGAGCGGACTTCCGGTCGCGTCGGGGCACGATACCTGGCCGCCGGGAACGATGGCGGCAATGGCGGTGGCGTAATTCTGCGCCGGCGAGGAGGTAAGTGCGGCTGTCACGGAGATGTTCTCACTCTGGGTGATTACGGCAGGCGCGGAGTAGTTGCCGGCGGTGTCAATCTGGCCAGTCGCGGGGACTCCGCCGACGACATTGTTCACGAGCCACTCGATCTGGCCGCCTCCGGCAGCGGTAGCGGTGAATTGGAATTTCTGTCCAGGGGAGAGCGCAACGTAGGTCGGGGAGATGGTGACCGAACCGCTCTGACTAGGAGTGCCGGGACCGCTGGGGATGACGGCGTTCGGGTTGATGAAGTAGCCGCAGCCGGACACAAGAGCGGCAAGACAAAGGATGACCAGGTGAGCGGGCGAGAACGGCCGCCAACGATCACGGGACATCAAAACCACGCTTCGGCTGCACGGCAGACTGCGGCCGATCCTAGGGGAAGTTCTCATCAGCCACTTTCAACCTATAAAGGCGGGGAAGTTTAGTCAAATACACCGGGAGCCAGCGCTGAAGCTATTGACGGGTACAGAGGGCAGAAGGGTGCTTTGCGGGGATGGATTTTTTGACAGGGGGTACAGAATTCGTTGTCGCAAAGAGAGTTCGTTCAGCCGCGTTTGCGCAATTCATGTTCGACAACGCGCATCATTTCGGATTCGGGAGCGGGTTTGCCGGTCCAGATCTCGAATTGACGCGCTCCTTGCTGTACGAACATCTCGAGGCCGCTGATGACCGGGATGCCACGCGACTTCGCGAGCTTCAGCAGCGGTGTTTCAAGCGGATTGTAGATCAAGTCAAAAACGAGACTTGCATTCAACTCGTTTTCGGCGAGGGGAAGCGGCTGTTTTGACCCCGGCATGCCACAGGGTGTGGCGTTGACGATGACATCGAAGCGCTGCTTGGCCAGCAACTCGTGCTTTAGGGATTTCGCTTTTGCCTGGCGGGCTAACGTTACGGCGTGTTCGTGGGTGCGGTTGACGACCAACACTTCCGCGCCCTGCTCAACAAGGCCGAAGACGGCCGCACGCGCAGCGCCACCGGCTCCGAGGACCGCGACGCGAGCGCCTTTCAACCTCAGGCGGCGTTCGAGGGGGCGGATGACGCCGGCTACGTCGGTGTTGAAACCGTAGAGCTTTCCATCCGCGCCCATGCGCAGGGTATTGCAGGCGCCGATACGCGCGGTGAGAGGGTCCATGTTCGCGAGGTGCGGCAGGACCTCAGTCTTGAGCGGCATGGTGATGGCGCAACCGGCCAGGGGCAGCTCGAGCGCGAGGGTCAACAGATCCTGCGCGGACTTGGCCTTCAAGGGAAGGAGTACGGCATTCACGATTTCGCGCCGGAAGGCTGCGTTCTGCAGCAGCGGCGAGAGGGAGTGGGAGATCGGGTTTCCGGCGACGCCAAAGACGCGGGTCGCCTGGTCGAGATGCTCCAGGCGATAGACGTCGCGCAACGTCTCCGCTTTTATCTGTCCGGGTGCAGTTTCGGTGTCTTCGGAAAACGACGCAAAGGTAAACGCTGCTCCTGCGCGGGGACCGAGTACACGGCTTACGAGGCCCTCTTCGCCCATGGCGATGCCGACGACGTGCGAGGCGAGCGAGTGGTCTTCGATCACCCGCAGGACTGCCAGGTTGTCGACCAGGTTGCGAGCGGTGGAGACTATTTTCACGAAATCGGGCTTGAACGCTTCAATACGGTCGGCGGCCTGATCCAGGCCCTTGGTCCGGCTGTAGTCGTGGAAGCTGATGAGCAAGGCAGCTCCGGCGGAGCGGAGTTTGTTTAGCTGGGCCGATTTGCACTGTTCGGCCGATTCGACTTCGAGATCGATGATCTGGCAGCCGGTCTGAGCTGCCCTGGTGAGGATGTCGAGTTGGGCGGCGAGCGGCCCGTCGAATCCTCCTCCATGCGACTTGCGGCGGCAGGTGGCGATGACGGTGACGTCTCTGTGCTCGCCCAAAAACTGTTTCAGGTAAGAAAAGGCATTGGCGGGCTTGGACAGGGAATCAAGTCTCAACTCGATGAATTTGAAATGCCTGACAGCCGACTCGGCCCGGTCGAACAACTCCGCGGGCGAATTTCCCTGGATGGCGACGCAGAGCTTGCCGAAGCGCAGGCGGGGCGGGGCGGGGGCGGGGGTAGGTGGGGGCGGAATGGCGAGCGCTTGCGGCATCTTCGTTCAATTGACGCATCTTAGATGGCTTGGGTTTCGTATGCAACAGCAAGATAAGCGCTTTCGTAACTTTGTGAGAGGCGGGGAACGAGGGAGCGAGAAAACAAAAGAACGAGGGAACGAGCGAACAAGAGAACAAGGGGAGAAGGCGGTGAGTCTCGAAGATCGTGCCCATGAACTGATTGTGCGTCCGAATGGGGGGAACTGCCTGCAACCTTCGGGTGTCTGGAAGTAATTGCAGTAAAAAGGGTTGCAACAAAAATTGAACGGATGCGGTTAATAGGTGTCCGTCGGCACGGGTGCGGTCTCCTATTCCTCGCGGAGGGTGGTGGCGGGGTTGATGCGGGCGATGCGGAGGGCGGGGATGGTGGCGGCGAGCAGGGTTACGGCCGCCAGCGTTCCGACGACCGCAAACAGGCTGGGCGCGTCGTAGACACCTACGCCGTAGAGGACACTGCGCATGGTTCGCAAGGCGAGGAAGCAGAGCACCAAGCCTAGAAGCAGGCCGGCTCCGGCAGCGCGAACTCCGGAGGACGAGACGTGGGTCATGGCCTGGCGGATGGTGGAACCGAGGGCGATGCGGATGCCGATTTCGCGGGTCTTCTGCGTTACCAGGCTGGCTACGAGCGCGAAGATTCCCACTGCGCTGAGGAGCAGGGCGAGACCCGCCATGGTGCCGAGGAGTGCTACTTCGACGCGCTGCTCGGAAAGAGCGGTGGCCTGAAGATCGCTCATGCGATAGAAGCCGGAGAAGGGGAGCGCGGGGTCGACGGCGGCAAGCGCCTTTTGCATTTGCCCGGTCAATCCTTCTACTGGTCCCGCGGTGCGGACCACCCAGCTGGGCTGGAACCAGACATGAACGCCGAGCATCGGCGCTGCGACCTGGGTGGCGGGAATGTAGATGGTTTCTTCGCTCTGGATGGGAGCGGTGGGGTTCAGGCCAGAGGAGAGTTGCGTGTCGGAGACGACGCCGACGATCAGAGCGTTCTTCGAAATAACGAGGCCAACCGGATTGAGCCCCGGGAAGAATTTTTGCGCGAAGGCCGAGTTAATGATCACCACCGGTTGCGAGTTTGGCGAGTCTGCAGCGGTGAAGGCGCGACCGCGAATGAGCGGCATCTGCAGCACGTCGAAAAAGCGGGGAGTGACATAAACAACATCAGTGCCTACAGACTTGCCGTTTTGCGGACCATCGTGGAGGACGACTCCGTCGTTGAGGGTACGTTCGTAGGGCAGGGTTAATCCCACGGCGGCGGATTGGACACCGGGAATGTGCTGCATGGCGTCGATGCTGTCGCTCATGAGGCGGCGAAACGCGACCGGGTCGTGGTATCGGGCGTCGTCGAGGGAGGCTTTGGCGGTCATGACGCCGTTGGGATTGAAACCGGGGGGCAGGGTTTCGAGGTGGATGAGCGAACGGATGAGCAGGCCGGAACCTGCAAGCAGAACCACCGTCAGCGCGACTTCGCCGGCAATCAGGGCCTGACGCAGATGAACGGACTGGCCGGGTGACGCGCCGCGGCTGGACATGGAGTTGCGCAGATCGACACGGCTGGTTAAAAGCGCGGGCAGCATGCCGAAGAGAACGCTGGTGAGGAGCGAAACGGTCATGGTGAAGGCGAGGACGGGACCGTCGAGGGGGACACTGGCGACGGGGAGAAAGCCCTCGGGCAGCAGGGAGAGCAGACCGTGCAACGCGGCGAAGCCAACGCCGATACCCGCGGCACCGCCGAGGCAGGCGAGCAGGAGGTTTTCGATCCAGAACTGGCGCAGAATCTGCCAGCGGGAGGCGCCGAGGGCCAGGCGGGTAGCGATCTCGGGCAGACGGCGCGACATGCGGACGAGAGTGAGTCCGGCGAGATTGGCGCAGGCGATGAGCAGGATGAATCCCGCAGAAAGCATGAGGGCGATGGCGCGCGGACGCAACTCGGCGGTCATTCCGCGCTGCAGGGGGACGGTGTAGTAGAGGATTTTGGTTCCGGGATTTTTGCTTTCAATCTGCGCGATGCGATAGGCCCAGGCGCGATTGATCTCGGCATCGGCCTGCTGCCAGGTAAGGTCGTCTTTCAGGCGGAAGAAGGCTTCGTAGTTAGTACCGTTGCCTTCGCCCGTAGGGCTGGGCTGGAGTGCGGTGTAGAGGTCGGCATTGAGGGGAGTGGTTGCGCCCTGAGGAAGTATGCCGATAACCGTGTACGGCTCGCCCTTCAGATGGATCACCTGCCCGATGAGGTTGGGATCGGTATCGAAGGTCGTGCGCCACAGGTTGTAGCTGAGGATGGCGGCTTTGGGGCCGCTGGGACGGTCCTCTTCTTCGCTGAAGTTGCGGCCGAGAGCCGGGCGAATGCCGAGGACATCGAAGTAATGAGCGGAGACGCGACCGTCGTGGACGTAGTCGATTCGGTGACCGGCTTCGAGGTTCGCGCCAGCGGCCAGCGCAGAGGAGACCGCGGAGACGAGGGAGGGCACGTTGTCGCGGAGACGCTCCCATTGCGTGCCGTCGATCCAGCGCAATTCGTCGGAGGCGACGGGTCCTTGTTCGCGCTGGAAGAGGGTTCCGATGCGGTCGGGCTGGGGATAGGGGAGGCTCTTCAACATCAGCGCGTTCACGACGGAGAAGATGGCGGTGTTGGCGCCGATGGAGAGGGCGAGCGTGAGGATGACGGTGGCGGTGAAGCCGGGGTTGCGAGCGAGTTGGCGGAGGGCGAGGCGGAGATTGCGAGTGAAAGAGTTCATGCGAGTGCCTCCTGGGAACGGCTGCGGAGAGATACGGGAAAATGCGAGCACGCCTCTTGCCAAATCGCGTCCCGTACCAAGTGGATGCTTTTGCGGGGTTAGCCACAATCGAACATTGGCTGCGCAGCTATGTGAAACGTGCAGAACTGCCGCCAAAGTCGTGCAAATGGCTTCACAGAATGGTCATGGTTCCTGACCCCAGATCAAGCTTGAAATTTGAAGTTAGGGCCTTCTGGCGGATCACTTCTTTGGCAACAAAATCGCAGATTTCAGATTGGCGACCGGCTGCCCAGGGGTGACAGATATCCCAAGTACGCTTCTTCGTTCCCCAAATTATCACAGCCGCACAACCACAGCACTCCCAGTCGAATGGGACTTCGTGGTCGCCTTCACGATAGGTGAGTGTTCCTCCACGAAACCCTTGCGAGATTATCACTTCCGAATGAGGCATTTCCTTTTACTGTCCTAGCACGAAGGTTGCCGCCCCACTCAACGTGAATCAAACGGCCGGCGCCCAGGTGAGGTAAGGCGCCCGCCCGCGTCGGAGACCACCCTCCACCCTTTCTGGAGTGATTTCAGCCGACCCGGAGGCTACTTCTGCCCAGTGCTTACCGCGGACGGGAAGCTAGACTGTGCGCCGAAATAACACTCAATTGATTCCAACTTTCCGCTCGTAATGCGTAGGTACTCCACATTCCGGAACGCTTTACCGTTCTTTGTGTGGCAAAGATACTTCACGAAAGCGTCGTCCGCACCCGTGCTGATCCGCTCCAAGTCAAAATGTTGAATGAAAGCAACCTGAGTATCCCAGCATTGCGATTTGAAGGTGCTTTTGCTGATGTGGTCGTCGCCCGCTGCGCTGCTAAAGGTGAAGTTGTCGGCGAGCAGGGCATTGAACGTGCCCAGGTCATTGTTTTCCCACGCAGCGTACCATTTACGGACGATCTCCTCGTTCATTGAGTTCTGCCCTCGCAATGCGCTGGCACTTTCCGGTCCAGGCAGAGCCACTGCACCCACCAGTACGCAGGCTCCCGTTGCGAACAGTTTCCTGCGCGACACTGTCATCCTCGTCATTGATCGTTCTCCTTCCATGATGTGATTTTCGAGTCCCCGCGATGCTGAACACTCTGACATACGAACAGGTTGGTATGTAACGACGTGCAACAGCAGGCTGGATTCACTGCATTCAGCCTCACTTGCTTTTGCCCGGCGCTCGAAGAGAACTCAACCAGTTCGCGATATTTTTGATTCCCATATTCCACACCTTCGCGTCCTGAGTGTTCTTTGCCAGCACTTCGTAGCCTTCGACCATCGCGATCAAAAAGCTCGCAGTCTCTTCCGGAACCAGGTCGCGGCGGACTGTTCCCGTAGACTGCCCCTCTCGCAAAGCGGTGGCAATGCCTTCCTGCCAAGCCTTGAAGATTTTCTCCAATCGCTTTCGGAATTGTTCATTGAGCAGAGACATTTCCTGCGTCAAGTTGACCAGGGGGCAACCCCGCTTTACATCCCCTGGCCGGGCGGGTATCGCCTGTACGATGCCGATCAAAGCATCAATAGGATTCCGGTCTTTGCTCTGCCCTAGAGGACGTAGCCACCGGTCCTTGGTGATTTCTGCGACGACTTCCTCGATAATGGCATGGCCCAGAGCTTCCTTGCTCTCGAAGTGGTAGTAGAGCGCTCCTTTGGTGACGTTGGTGGCGGCGAGAATAGCATCGATCCCCGCGCTCTGGAACCCGTATCGGTAAACTTCGCGAAACGCTGCCTGCAACAAGCCTTGTCGCGTGACCTCTGGGTCGCGCAGCCTTTTCGCCGTGCTTTGCAGCTTCTTCCGCTCCAGCAACATACCAACCAGTATGTATGCGGCTTGCACGGGAAGTCAAGAGGGATGATTGGTCGTCCGATTCGCCGATTTGACCACGAGTTGGTCAGATTGGCCGAACATCCGGTGTTTTTTTGTGAGATCCGGGCGGCCAATTTGGACGTTACCTTACCGTACAAAGCCTGATCGCATCCGGGGTGCTCGGGCAGGGAAAAAACTCGGGGTGCTGCTGAGACGGGCCCGATGTGGCAACCTAGGGAATGGAGGGTTGTACACACTATGGCGGTTGAAACTGTGGCTGCGGCGCTCGTCACCAACGATGTTCATTCCTGGGATGCGGGTGGGGCGTCGTCCGCGGAGGCTCTTGCGGCGTGGGTGGGGGCGCGGCTTTCGGCGCATGAGGCAGCGCTGGCAGCATTGCTTGCTGTCGAAGGCCCGCGGAACATCGAGAACACGCTGCGGCTCTACGATGCGGCGATTGAGCACCTGGCGTTGGCGGGTGCACAAGCTGGCGTGCTGAATTCGGTGGCTGCGGACAAGGCGGTTCGCGACCAGGCGCAGATGGAAGCGCAGGGTGTGGCGATGACGGGGAGCGCGCTGAGTTTGAATCGCGGGGTGTATGACGCGCTGGCGGCGATGGATTTGACGGGCGCGAGCGCGGCGACGCGGCATTACGTCGAGCGGACGTTGCTGGGTTATCGACTGGCCGGCGTGGACAAAGACAAGGAGACGCGCGATCGTCTGCAGGCGCTGCATGAAAAGGCGACGCGGCATTCGCTGGATTTCAGTCGCAATATTCAAGAGGGCGGAAAGACGATAGTGGCGACGCAGGCGGAACTCGATGGGTTGCCGCCAGACTACATTGGGCGGCATCAGCCGGATGCGCAGGGGCAGGTCACACTGACAACGGATCAGCCGGACATGCAGCCGGTGATGAGCTTTGCGTCGAATGCAGGACTGCGCGAGCGGATGTTTGTGGCGTACAACACGCGCGCGTATCCGGAGAACAAGCAGATCCTGCTCGATCTGCTGGCGACGCGGCAGGAGATTGCTACCGTGCTGGGGTTTCGCAGCTGGGCCGACCTGGCGACCGCAGACCAGATGATGGGCTCGGCGGCGAACGTGCGGACGTTTCTGGCGAAGCTGGAGGAGGCGAGCCGGGAAGGTGCGGTTCGCGAGCATGAACAGGTGATGGAGTTTGTGCAGAGCAGGCAGCCGGAGTTGAAGGCCATCGATATCACGAGCCGCGGGTACTGGTACGAGCAGTACAGGCGGTCGGCGTTTGATTTCGATTCGCAGTCGGTGCGTCCTTATTTTCCATACGCGAAGGTTGAGGCGGGCGTGTTGGAGACGGCGGCGAAGCTGTTCAAGATTGAGTTTCGCAAGTCGGTGGGGACGGCGTGGGACAAGGCGGTGAGTGTCTTCGATGTGTTTGAAGAAGGCATCCAGGTGGGGCGTTTTTATCTCGACATGCATCCGCGCGAAGGGAAGGACAAATGGTTTTCTGCGGCGCCGGTGGTGACGGGCGTGCGGGGGCGGTACATGCCGGAGGCTGCGCTGATCTGCAATTTCCCGGGAGGAGATGTTGATGATCCAGGTTTGCTGCAGTACAGCGACGTGGTGACGTTCTTCCACGAGTTCGGACACTTGATGCACGCGATTCTTGGCGGGCAGACGGAGTGGGCGGGGGTTTCAGGATTTGCGACGGAGGGCGACTTCATCGAAGTGCCTTCGCAAATGCTGGAGGAGTTTTTCCGCGATGAGAAGCTTTTGCAGAGTTTTGCGAAACACTACGAGACGGGCGAAGTGCTGCCGGCGGAGATCATTCGCAAGATGAAAACAGCAGGCGCGTTTGGGCGTGCGGACTGGGTGCGGACGCAGCTGTATTACACGACACTGTCGCTCGATCTGCACGACCAGAATTCGGCGCAGATTGATTTCGATGAGATTACGAAGCGGCTGTACACATCGCTGGTGCCATGGACATGGCTTGATGGCAATCGCATGTATGCGAGCTTCGGGCATTTGACGGGGTACTCGTCGAACTATTACACGTATGCGTTCGACAAGGTGATTGCGCTGGATTTCTTTGCGCAGTTCGATACGGAGGATCCGCTGGGCTGCGATGCGGGTGCGCGGTATCGCAAGCTGGTGCTGGAACAGGGCGGATCGAAGCCGGGGCGGGAGATGGTGCGAGATTTTCTGGGGCGTGATGAGGAGTTTGCGGCGTTTTCAAATTGGCTGAATGAAGAGTTTGAAGGAATAGGGCATAAGGAATAGGAGTAGGGACTAGGGACAAAGGGACAAAGGGCTGCTGCATTTCTGGAGGCGGCGGTGAGTGGATATCACATTGCGCAGGTGAACATCGGGCGGATTGTGGAGGAACTCAGTCATCCCGTGATGGCGGGGTTTGTGAACCGGCTGGATGAGAGCAATGCGCTGGCAGATGGGAGCCCGGGGTTTGTGTGGCGGCTGGTTGAGGGCGAGGGCAATGCGACGTACCTGCGGCCGTTTGACGATAACCGGATGCTGATGAACATGTCGGTGTGGGAGACGGTGGAGCAGTTGCGACATTTCGTGTACAAGACAGTGCACATCGAGTTGCTGCGGGAGCGGCATGCGTGGTTTGAAAAGCTTGCCGGCGTTTATACGGCGCTGTGGTGGGTGCCTGCGGGACACATTCCGAGTGTGGACGAAGCGAAGCAGCGCCTGGCGTATCTCGAGGCGCATGGACCTTCGGAGTTTGCATTCACGTTTCAGACAGTGACTCCGCCGAGCGAAGCGTTTCAGCGGGCGATCGATTGGGCGGCGTTTCGACCGTGCGCGGCGCAGTAAGTCGAAACGAAACGAGTTTGCGCCTGCAGACTCGTAAGTCTCTTACCAAAGCGTTTGAATTTGATTACTGCCGGGCGTCTCGCTGGGAGACTTGCGCATCTAAACGAGTATGCCGCAAGAAGGCTGAACGGCAAGATCCCGTAAATCTGCGCCAAAAGCGCTGAGATGTTGACGCAGGAATACAGCATCACGTTGCGTCGAAGGATCACGACTGCTTTTGATGAGCCCCGCAATCGAAAGACGAAGAGATTCTTAGAGGAGTAGTTATTGTGACTGCAGCAGATTTTCGCCGTATCGCTCTCAATCTCGAAGGGGCCGAGGAAGGCTCGCACATGGGAGCGGCGGATTTTCGCGTCGGCGGAAGAATCTTTGCGACCCTGGCTTCGGAGAGGCAGGGTTTCGGCAATCTGATGTTGAACCCGGAGGAGCAGGCGGCCTTTATTGCTGACGAGCCGGATGTATTTCTTCCTGTTGCGGGCACATGGGGGCACAATGGAGCGACGCATGTACGCCTTGCCCTGGCGAGCGAAGAAATTCTGTCGGGTGCGTTGCGCTGGGCGTGGAAGCTGCGCATTGAAAAAAATCAGAATGCGCGCCTGGGCGCTTTGAATGCAGCCAGGAGGCGCAGCGCCGCGAGCACCAAAACGCCGGAGATCATCCTGCTGGATAAACGGCGGAAAGCCGAGATGCGGGCACGACTCACGACACCGGAGATGCTGGAGAGCGTGAAGAGGCGATACGGGCTGAACGATTGAGGGGATGAACCGGGTTTTCGGGCGAGAAACCCGAAAATTGAGAGGCGCTGTCCCTACGGAACTCGAGGGCTTCAGGGGATTCGATTTCCCCCCACGCTGAAGCGCGGGGCTAATGAACGGTGCGCCTCCGGCGCGTTTTGATCGAACAATGCGCCTTAAGCGCGTTTTATCGGGCAGTGGCCTCCGGAGCGTTTCATTGGACGGTGGCTCCGGCGCGTTTTCATCTCTCGCGGGTCGGAAACGCCGGTGGAGGCCGTTGCACGAGACTCCATTTTGTCGCGCGAAACTCTGCTTCGGCTGCTTTCTACGCTGTTGATCATGTACATCTACTTCTGTTCCGGCGTGCGCTCTTCGCGCATGATCGGCTTGCGCGGTGGCCCCTTCGCGATTGAGAATGGCGTGCGAGATACCTTCCTTTTCGCAAGGGCAGCCGAAGCAGGTTCACGCAGTCGAAAGGTTTGTGCCATGACACTCAGCGTGCGTTTTGCGTTTCTCGTGGTTTTACTTGTGTCACTTGTCGCGCCGGCTTCGCCGCAATCAGAACGGAAGACCGCGCCGGGTGCGGGGCCGGGGGCCTTGCCGCAGGTTACGTTTCTGGTACATCGTCTTGGAACAGATCACGCGGAAGGCGTGACCACGCTGGATATGAATGGCGATGGCTATCCGGACATTCTGAGCGGCGCGTACTGGTATGAGAATCCGGGGGCGAACGGGGGCGAGTGGAAACGGCATCAGTATCGCGAGGCGAGCACGCTGGGGGAATTTGTTGCGGACTGCGGGGAGTGGGCGATCGATGTAAATCACGACGGTGCGCCGGATGTGGTGACGGCGGGATGGCAGACGAACGGGATCTGGTGGTTTGAGAATCCGAAGCAGCCCGGCGTGATGTGGAAGAAGCACATGATCACCGACAGCTACGACACCGAAGGCGGTGTGATGGCCGATGTGAATGGCGATGGAGTTCCGGACCTGGTGTTTGCGCATTACAACCACTCGGGCCTTATCTGGATAGATTTTTCGGGTCCCGAGCCGAAGGTGCATCATGCTGGCGGGGCTGAACAGGACGGACATGGCGTGGGAGTTGCCGATATCGACGGCGATGGGCTGGCGGATATTCTTACGCCGAATGGCTGGCTGAAGCAGGTAGACGCCAGCAAGAACGATTGGGAGTGGCATCCGGACTGGCAGCTGGGGGATGCGGGATTTCCGATCATCGGCTATGACGTGAACAACGACGGGAAGATGGATGTGATCTACGGACAGGGGCACAGTTATGGACTCTATTGGCTTGAGCAGATTGGCGACGGGGACAATCGCCACTGGGTGCGGCGGGCGATCGATGAGTCGTTCTCGCAGGTGCACGCGCTGAAGCTGGTGGATATCGACGGCGATGGCGAGCCGGAACTGCTGGCGGGCAAGCGATATCGCGGACACAACGGGAACGATCCCGGTTCGTACGATCCGCTGGTCATCTACTACTACAAGATCGATCGGCAGACGGGGACGTTCAATCGCTATCCGATCAGCGTGAACGGGACGGCGGGCGCGGGGACGCAGTTTGTGACCGAGGACATGGATAAGGACGGCGACATCGATATTGTGGTGGCAGGCAAGACCGGGGTGCACTTGCTTGAAAATCTGAAAGTCGACAAAGTCCCGAAGGCGGAGCGGGAGAAGGAACTTCTTCTAGACAAGAATTGGCCATTCCCGGATGAAGGTCCGCAGGTGAAGCAGGAGGAAGCGCCGAAGGCTCCCAGCCAATAAAAGAAGGGAATCAAGGGCTTAGGGCGGATTTCGGACCGGACACCGCACTGAATTCAGTGCAAAGTTGGGGCATGGTCGAGGCCAGGTTGGGAATCTGGACGGCTTTTTCCTTTTTTCCACAGATAATTGAGTGCGGAGAAGAATTTTTGGGGTGGAGGGCAACGTTTCGGTCCTTGGCGCATCTGACTAAGTAATTAGCAGAGGCTTCCCCGAATTTGGCCCTTCCAAGAAAGGTATCTACTCCTTTTGAGGGTCTGAATTTTAGACCCCTTCTCACGACCCCTTCAGGACCTCCCTCCATAAAAATGCCTCTCGAGCGGGCTCACCGGAAGGTGGGCCCATCTGCTCTTTAGAGGAGCTATGGCGCCTCGCTACAATCGTACAATCGAATTTGTGAAGCGGTCTTTGCCTTCCCCAAGCGTAAAACCCGAACACAACCTGCAGCCTATCGATGACTTGTTCCGCAAGGCCGGCCTGATGCGGAGCCGGCGCAGGACGCCGCCGCGGATTACGACGCGGCTGCGTGCGCAGCGGCAGGATGCCGCGACGAAGCAGGAGCTGGCTGTTGCTGCCCCGATTCCCACGGTGTCGCGAAACGGAGTGAGTTTGCTGCAGGTTCCGTCGTGGCGCGACCGGCGAGCGGTGAGCAAGTGGCTTTGGCATGGATTCAGCACGCGGCGGGGCGGCACAAGCAGGGCTTATTGCAGCGAGGGTGCTCCGGGCGAATTGAATCTGGGCTTTACCGCCGCGGATGACCGCGAGGCGGTTGCGCGGAATCGCAGGCTGCTGGCGCAGGCTGTCGCGGGCGATGAGTCCACGCCGATTGTTGCGCTGAGGCAGTTTCATTCGAATCTGGTGATTGTGGTGAGCGGCGCTGATGCGGACCGCGAGCGGCCGCGGAAGGCGGATGGAGCGATCACGTCCGAGCCGGGATTGCTGATCGCGATCCAGACGGCGGACTGCATTCCAGTATTGGTGGCGGACAAGCGGCGCCGGGTGGTTGGGGCTTTCCACGCGGGCTGGCGGGGCACGGTGAAGCGGATTGTGGAACTTGGCGTGGGGCGGATGCGGCTTGAGTTTGGTTCGCAGCCGGAAGATCTGATCGCCGCGATCGGACCTGGGGTGGGGCAGTGCTGCTATGCGGTTGGAGAAGAAGTGGTCTCTGAATTTGAATCGCAATTCAACTATGCGCGGGAGCTTTTTCGCGAGGTGTTCGATTCCGATCCGGTGCGCAGGAAGTATCCGATGCTGTTTTTGACGCAGCGGGCGCCGGGGCATTCGCCGATGGGGCCGGCGTTGCACCTTGATTTGATCGAGACCAATCGCAGGCAGCTGCTCGATGCGGGCGTGAAGGCGTCGGCGATCAGCGTGACGGGGGGATGCACGAGTTGCCATACGGACTTGTTTTTTTCGCATCGTGCATCGCGGGGACATGCGGGGCGGATGATGAGCGTGATTGGGGTGCGGGGGTGAAGGGTATGGGGGCAGCCCCACCGGTGAACGACTATCAGTGATCTCCAATGGCCGTTACGGCCTTTGGTCCCATTCGTTCTCGCAGCTGTTCGAGATACAAGCTGTCGGGCTTGACGGGTTTGCCGGTGGACTCGACGACGCCGCTCGGGAGCGGCGGGCCAAGCGGCTGTCCAAAGACGGGCATCGACTCGCTCGCGTGTTTTCCGACATCACCAATCGACCAGTTCAGAGCGCCGGGCGGATTCTGCACGACGAAGCTCTTTGCGCGGTTGTTCCACAAGACGGACCAGCCGACCGCCCAGCCGTGTCCACTGCCCATTTCACCACGGTTGCGAAGGTTTATCTTTCCGTTGGGTATCGCACACCCATCGACGAGCAAACCGGTCGACCATCGTTGATGTCCCTCGATCTCGCCATCGCCGGTGAATCGGCAATGGAGCACGACGACCGGCCCTTCAGACCGGGACTGAGTTGCAACGTACCAAACCTTGTTCCCCTGGCCCGTGCACCGATCCAGCAGGATCTGCGCCCCGTTGATCCGAAAATCAAACGGCTTAGCGCTGCTCGTCACCCCCTTGTGTTGGCGCACATCCACGTTCACCACCGTCAACCGCTCCGCGCCTTGATCGATGCGAACCGAATTGGTGGTGTCTTCGAACGCGAGGGAGCGCAGCCACGAGTCGACTATATTGTCCATCGCAATTCCATCGAACTCCGGATCCTGACGATAATTGATTGCGCGTGCCGGTGAGACGACACGTAGATCCTCCACTCCCACTTGCGCAATTTGTCCGGTCACCTCCACCCGTGTCACTTCTGCCTGTTGCCCCGGGTAGAGTCGCGCGTCGAATGTGTCAGTCAACGGCACATCGAGTCGGAGAATATTTCGGGTGACCGATGCAACGCGGCGCCGAACACGGATGTCGTTCTGCACCCACACTTCCGGCTTTCCGTCACGAAACAGTTGATCCATACCCATGAAGTGGGTCCATTGCTTTGTGACCGGCTTCATGATCTGGATTGTGTCCCCGGCATGAATCTCCGCCGAATGTCTGCTCGTGAAACTCTCCTTTCATTTCAATTGCCAGATGTGGCGCGCCTACCATCTCGAGCACGGTCGCATGCGTACCCGAGCTACCCGCGCCCCGCAACACTACGCCGGAAACATGCATCGAGAGCGTTCCCGCGAGGCGAAATTTTCCTGCCGTCAGTTCCACAGCACCGCGTTCGCCATTCGCTCCAGGAACGAGTTTGGCCACCTTATCCAGCGCGGCCTGAATCAATGGCGTATCATCCGGTCCGCCTGCGGGCGAGACCTTCACGCGCGCAATTGCATTGGGTAGAGCGACACCACCGCCACGGTATCCGGCCGAGGAAAAATCGGGGACCTGAGATCCTTTGGGTGTTCTCGCGTACTCTAGCCTTCCGTCCGCTCCGAAGTGTACCCACTGGGATTGTCCGAAGGAAGCCGGGGTGGTGAGACAAACAATCGCAAATAGAAAAAAAGTCAGTCTCGTCATTCGAAGCACCGGTTTGTCGCCAATTCGGACATTGCTCTCTTTGCTGGCCACTCAAGGTGAACGATCTGATTTCGTAGAACGCCGCGAACGCGGAAAAGCTGCGGCCGGATGGACCGCAGCTTTTGCTGGAGTGGTTGCGAAGAATGTTTACGCAGACGAGAAAGGTCTGCCGATCTCAGCATGGAGAATCGGCTTCGCTCGATGTTGTGCAGACTATGAGGATGCGTGGGCGGCTTCGCCGGGATTGACGAGGTCGCGCAGTTCCTTTGAGGGTTTGAAGTAAGGAACACGCTTGGCGGGGACTTCGACGCGCTCTCCAGTCTTGGGGTTGCGGCCAATGCGGGGATTGCGCTGGCGAATGCGGAAAGAACCGAAGCCGCGGATTTCGATCTTGTCACCGCTCTGCAGTGCAGAGATCACCGAATCAAAAACCGTCTCCACGATGACTTCGCCATCGCGGCGCGTCAGGTCGCCCAGGCGAGTGACCTTTTCCACCAGATCTGCCTTCGTCATGTCCTCTGGCCTCCGTACCACAGGATAAACGCATTCGGCACAGGGGGTTAAGAAAAAACCGATTCTTCTGTGGAATTGAGCTTTCTGAAGTACGGATCGGGGCCGGAGTAGACCTTTCCCGCGGGAAGGGCGCCAGGGGCGGACGCCACGGGTTTATCATGTCCTGAGTCTTCCCCCGCTGCCGTTTCATCCAGAGGGAAGGAGCCAGAGGCTCGTGGAATTTCCGAAATACAGCGTTGTCATTCCGGCATACAACGAAAGCGCCCGCATTCCGGCGACGCTTGAGTCGGTGGTGGCTGCGATTCGCGCGAACGGGTGGGACGCCGAAGTGATCGTGGTGAATGACGGTTCGACCGATTCAACTGCCCAACTGGTGCGGGATTTTGCCGTGAGCGCTCCGGAGGTTCGCCTGCTGGAAAACCCCGGAAATCACGGCAAGGGCTACAGTGTGCGGGCCGGAGTTTTAAATGCACAGGGCGACATCGTCATGTTTACCGATGCCGATTTGTCGGCACCGATGGACGAGGCTGGACGCCTGTTTGCCGCAATTGCGAACGGCGCCGATATTGCCATTGGGTCGCGGTGGCTCGAAAGCGGACGGCAGACCCATCGCCAGCCGCTGTATCGGCAGTTTTTCGGGCGCTGTTTCAACGCTGTCTGCCGCATGGTGATGCAGTTGCCGTTTGCGGATACGCAGTGCGGATTTAAAGCGTTTACGCGGGCGGCGGCGCATACGGTCTTCCAGTTGCAGACCATTGAGCGGTGGGGGTTCGACCCGGAGATTTTGTTTATCGCCATCAAACGGGGATTCCGCGTGGTGGAAGTGCCGGTAAGCTGGGCGCACGATGAGCGCTCCCGGATGAGCTACCTGCGGGACGGCCTGCAGATGCTGAAGGAGTTGGCGATTGTGCGGTGGAATGCGCTCACGGGACGGTATAGCAGGCGGACCGAGGCGATTCTGCGGACGGGTGAGACTCGGTAGCAGGCGCCGTGAAAGTGGAAGACCCTCGCTCATCGCGATGGAGCCGCGATGAACGGGGCACACCTCCTGCACCTCCTAAAAAACGCATATTCGGAATCGATGAGTGGGCCACCCGCCTGCGAAAGTGGAAGACCCGCTCATCGCGATGGAGCCGCGATGAACGGGGCACACTTCCTGCACCTCCTAAAAAACGCATATTCGGAATCGATGAGTGGGCCACCCGCCGGTTGCAGGACTATTCCTAAGCTTGCGGAGTTTCCCACTGGCCGGCTTCGGTGGAGCGGAAGATGGCTTCGATTACGGCCATGTTGGCGATGGCTTCTTCGAGAGGGATGGGGACTTCGCCGCCTTCCAGGACGGCGCGGGAGAAAGCGTCGCCCTGCATGGTGTACTGGTCGGCGATGGGAAATTCTTCGATCTCGATGCCGCTGCCGAAGAGTTCGCCGGTTTCGTCAATGAGGATGCGCGTTGGTCGGTCTTTGGGCGCGTTGAAGGGGATTTGGATTTCGATGCGGCCGGTGGTGCCGAAGAACTGGACCTTCTGATACGGGACGAGCTGCGTGCTGCAGGTGAAGATGGCGTGGCCGCCTTCGAAGTCGAGCATAGCGGAGGTGAGGCGGTCGATCTTCATCTTTGGATCGCGCTTGATGAGGCCGATGACGCGTCTGGGTTCGGCGCCGAAGCCGAAGCGGGCGGCCTGAATACAGTAGCAACCGATGTCGAGCAGCGCGCCGCCGCCGCTTTCGATGTGATTACGGATGTTGGCGGGATCGTCGTTGAAGTAGCTGAAAAATCCAACCACTGAACGCAACTGGCCGATGCGGCCAGCGCGGAGCAACTCGCCTACGCGCAGCCATTGGGTGTAGCTGCGGATCATGAAGGCTTCGCCGATCTTGACGCCGGTGCGTGCGCGGACGGCGAGGAGGGTTTTGGCTTCGGCGACGGTGAGGCTGATGGGCTTTTCGCAGAGAACGTGTTTGCCAGCCTCTGCGGCTCTGATGGTCCAGGGCACATGCATCTGATTGGGCAGGGGATTGTAGATGGCGTCGATTTCAGGGTCGGCAAGCAACTCTTCGTAGGACCCGTAAGCCCGGGGGATGCCGAGCGCGGCCGCCGCCCCTTTTGCCTTGGCCAAATCGCGCGAGGCGATGGCGTCGACGGTCGTGTATTGGCCCCGTTGCATGCCCGGCAATACCTTTTTAACTCCTATGTTTGCAGTGCTCAGGACACCCCAGCGAATCTTTTTCGACATGGCAGTCATCATACAACCGCACCGGGGGATGGGCCTGGCGATTGCCGTGAGTCGATATCGGATATCCTGAAGCCATGAGCAGCAGGCCTTCCTTCCATTCAGCTCCAGACCCCAAGAGCTTCATCGGTCAGGTTGTTCGCTTACCTCTTCGGCTCGTTCCCAACAATCGCACCGTGCGGGTGCTCAGCGGTGTAAACAAGGGTTCACGGTGGATCACCGGATCGGGGCCGACGCATGGCTGCTGGTTGGGAAACTACGAAAGAGACCATGCAGTGACCCTTCCGCGCCTGATCAAGCCCGGAACCATTGCCTACGATATTGGAGCAAACGTCGGGTTCTATACGCTGGCGCTGTCGCGGCTGGTTGGCGAATCGGGACATGTTTTCGCATTCGAACCGGCGGCGCGGAGCGTGTATTTCCTGCGGCGGCACCTCGAACTAAACAACATCCGCAACGTAACCGTTGTGCAAACGGCTATCGCCGACCGTACGGGCCTGGTGACCTTCGACGGCTGGCGCATGGGAACGGAAAAATCGTACGTGGTGCCAACGATGTCTCTCGACGAATTCATTGCGGCCGGGCATCCTCTGCCGTCCTTCGTGAAGATGGACATCGAAGGTGTAGAAAAACTGGCGCTGGAAGGAGCGAAAAGGCTTCTCTCCAAAGGGGACATCATTTGGCTGCTGGCTACGCATTCTAACCTGCTGCGGGACCAGTGCCGTGCGCTGATGGAAGGATACGGCTATCACTTTGAGTGTTTTGATTCTCCCGAAGATCCCGAAGACCGCGCCGATTTCCTGGCGATTCCCAGTCCAGCAGTGGCCTCTCGCGTCGAGACCGCAAAAGCACCGTCGACCGCCGTACGCGGGTGATTTTGCATTGGCGACGGGGAGGCTTCACGGAATCGTAACAATTGGTTTTGCCCGACACATTTCTTTGTTATTGGTAGTAATGCAAGCCCAAGTTCGCACTGACGAAGACATCCGCTATAATCTGGAACCATCGAATGAACCCTACACCCGCTTTCGAAGCTTCCCCTGCCGCTTTGCGCCTTGATATCAAAACCCATGAAGAAGGCGGTGTGTTGCCGCCTACTGAGTCGCGCGCTGGTGCGAATGAGACGCGCAACACGCGGCTCTTCCATCGCATGTGCGTGCTGGTTTTACTTATCGTGGTTTCGGCTGCGTCGTTCAGTGCGTTCTACCAGAAGTGGCATTTCAGAGAGCAGGGAGCGCGGGGTACCGACCTGATTGCCGAATTCGATCGGATGATCGACGGCACGGCCCACCGTCCGTATATCTATCGGCAATTGCTTCCCGACCTTGCCAATTCGCTTACCCGTGTACTGCCGGGTGAAGCGATTGCGCGCCGGGTGCCGCAACGAGCGAAGGACCGGATCAGCGTTGCGTTCAACTTGTCTTCAAAGAAGTATCCAGCTCAATACTTGATTTTTTATATTGCTACGTATTTGTTTGCGCTGCTGGCGGCCGCGGCTTTGTACATGGTTTGTGCGGCGGCTAATGTGGGAGAGCCCGTGGCGGTGTTTGCGGCGGTTGTGTTCATGCTGCTGTTTCCGCATTTCGGGGTGAAGGGGGGATACTTCTGCGACTATCCGGAACTGTTTTTTATGGCGGCGGCGTTCTGGATTGCGCTGAAGCTCGACTGGTGGTGGGTCATTCCGGTGGCGGCGCTGGGAACCTGGAACAAGGAGTCGTTTCTGCTCTTCATGTTCACGCTGTATCCGGTGTTCCGGCGGCGGCATTCGCGAGTGAGTTCACTGATCGGCGTCGGCGTGCAGGTGGCAGTGTGCGCGGCGGTTTACCTGCCGATCCGTCATGCGTTCGCGCACAACGCGGGCGGGACGGTTGAGTGGCATCTCAGGGACCAGATCGATTTCTACCTCCATCCGTTCAAGATGGATACGTGGGTCGACCGGACGTACGACCTGATGTTTCCTGCGTTGAGCGCGCCGATTCCGATGCTGATGCTGATCTGGGTCGTGTGGCGGGGATGGCGTTTGCTGCCGCTGTGGGTGAAGCGGCACGCGCAGATCGCGGCGGCGATTAACATTCCGCTGTTTTTGCTGTTCTGCCAGCCGGGGGAGTTTCGGGACTTGAGCTTGCTGTATGTTTCGTTTCTGTTGATTCTGGCGGTGAATTTGCGGGAGTGGGTGGGGTCGGCGGGGACGAG
>NZ_JBAUUO010000082.1:0-65532 GCF_049582745.1 Occallatibacter sp. | reverse complement strand
CGTGAGCTGGGTTCAGAACGTCGCGAGACAGTTCGGTCCCTATCTGCTGTGGGCGTAGGAGATTTGCGGGGGGCTGTCCTTAGTACGAGAGGACCGGGATGGACGAACCTCTTGTGTTCCAGTTGTCCTGCCAAGGGCACGGCTGGGTAGCGAAGTTCGGTTGTGATAACCGCTGAATGCATATAAGCGGGAAGCACGCTCCAAGATGAGATCTCCCTGAAGGGCCCAGAAAGACCATCTGGTTGATAGGCTGGAGGTAGAAGCGCAGTAATGCGTGTAGCTTACCAGTACTAATCGCCCGTTCGGCTTGTCCATAGAATTAACTCCGCGCAGTAAGTTGTTCGCGGACGTTCTTCTTACAAGCCTTGTACGACCAATCAATTTCGTGTCAATCAGATAAACTCTGAGCAAATTTTTGTGGCGCCAGATTGCAGTCCGCGTTCCTACGCAGCCTCCGGGAGAAACCATCCGGAACACACGTAGACGCCGCGGCAGGCTGCGGGCAAACCAACCCGCCAAGCGCCATACCAGAATCAAAGGCGTGAGATCCCTCGCATTCGCTCGGGATTTCGGCTGAAAGCTCCCGGCGCTCTGCGCCTCACGCTTTCAAAGCGCCTCAATTTGCCGGTGACCATACTGCGAGGGATCACCCGTTCCCATCCCGAACACGGAAGTTAAGCCTCGCTGGGCCGATGGTACTGCACGGGCGACTGTGTGGGAGATTAGGTGATCGCCGGCAATAAATTCAAAAGAAAAAGCCATGCCCCCGGGTATGGCTTTTTTTGCGTTTGCCTCTCCTAATCATCCTCAAGTCTGTCGGTTCTGTCTCACAAGCGCCTTCACCCTCTTCTGCGAAGCGGCTTTCTCTTCGAGCTTTTTTTGCACGGGACGCCTCTGTTTGGCGAGAAGCCTATTGGCATTCTTCTTCCACAATTGAAAAGACTCACAGAGAGCCTGGTCTCTGCGAAGAGCGTCAATATAAAACGCATCGCCTCTCGCTAACCGTTCGACGAAATAGATTGCTCGATCAAGACGATCCCTTGATCGATACAATCTCATCCATTCAACCGGATCTCCACCCTGCAGTACTCGTGCGATGCGATTCGCCGTGTCAGTGAGTTGATCGCCTTCAAGCTCCAGCAGCGTGCTGACCGCTGTTTTGACAATGGAATCGTAATGGCGGGTGCTGTTGACTCTCCGCCCGACCATCTCCTCGCGTTTCTGAAGTTTGATCTTCACCTTTTCCCCAACGGTAACGGTGCTCCACTTCTGCAAACGTTTGCGAAGGATCGATTCTTTCAGATGAGCGACAGTTACATCCCCGACCACTGACTCCGCATCTTTCGCGGAAATCTGAGGCTTGGCTTTTGCAAGAAGCTCGTCGCTCTTGCGTCGATATTCTCGATTTATCAGCGATTTCTTTCGCTTCCACGTCTTCCGAAATGCGTGGGGATTCTTTGAAAAGGTGAAATGGTCCTTTTGCAGCTCGAGGTGTTTCTTTTCTTGAGGTGTTTTGCGATCCCGTGGCATGTCGGAAATATATACCAGACGAACTTTGGATGCAGAGTCACCTCAATTCTCCCGCATCATCGTCACGACGTCCACGCGCGAGGCTCGCCGGGCGGGGATGAGCGATGCCGCTACTCCTGCAATCACCACAACGGCGATTGCGCCTGCGATCGATACGGCATCTGCGGCCGAAACACCGAAGAGCAACGACTTCAGCCAGCGTCCCAGTGCAATTCCGAGCACCGTACCAATGGCCACGCCAATCAACGTCAGACGCAGACCGTCGGTCAGCACCAGCATGAAGATGCGTTCGACGCTGCAGCCAAGCGCCATGCGGATCGCTAATTCTCCCGATCGCTGGACTGTCGCATAGGCCATCACGCCATAGACGCCCAGGGCCGCGATCAGCAATGCGATTCCCGCGAAGATGACCAGCAGCAAGGTGCGGAAGCGTGGCTGCGCGAAATTCTGATCGACATTTTCTTCCATGGTACGGATGCGCACGACCGGCTGATTGGGATTGATTTTGTGCACCGCCTCCCGCAACTCCGGAATCACGCTGCGCGGGTCGACCTCTGTGCGCACCACGAACGACATATTGCGGACGGGCAGGACCTCGTTTGCCTGGCGGAAGGGAACGTACATCTCCGTCGGCATATCCGAGACGAGCGACTGTTTGACGTTGCCGACGACGCCCACCACCATCATCCACGGCACGCTTTCGTCGGGGATGGCCCCGAGTTGCAGCTTCTTGCCGAGCGGCGACTCGTTTCCAAAATACGCATGCGCCATCGCCTGGTTGAGCACCACCACGGTCGGCATCTTCTCCCGATCGGAGTCTTCGATCCAGCGCCCCTCAAGCAAAGGAATGCGAAGCACCTGGAAATACTCCGAACTCACAGTGCGGTAGTTCGCCATGATGTATTCCGAAGCGTTGCGCGGCGGCCGCCCCTGGATGTTGAAGTGGATCACCGCGCCCTGTCCGCTCACCGGCAGGAAAGAAGAAGCCGCAGCCATGCGGACCCCAGGCAAGCTGTGCAATTGCCGCAGCGTGTCTTCGTAGAAATCCATGTTGCGGTGAGCATCCGCCGGAGCGGCCCCCGCAGGCGGCACAGGCAGATCGGCGACCAGGATGTGATCGGCAGAGAAGCCCATGTTGACGTCGCCGAGGCGACTGAGACTGCGCACAAACAGTCCCGCCCCCATCAACAGCAGCAGCGCGAGAGAAATCTCCGCAACCACGAGCGAGTTGCGCAGCGCCTTCGCCTGGTGGCCCACGGCGCCGCGTTCGGACTCATTGAGGATGGAGCGCAGATCGGTGAGGCGCACTTGCCCTGCCGGTGCGACCCCAAAGAATACTCCAGCACAGATCGACAGCACCGCCGTAAACAGCAGCACGTGCAGATCGATGTGGACATCCGTTCCTGGGGGTAAAGAACCGCTGGCAACGCGCAGCAACGAGGGCATCAGCGCGTAGGCCAGCGCGACTCCCGCAACCGCCCCCATCAGCGACAGCAGCAGACCCTCGATCACCAACTGTTTGATGATTTGCCAATCTGAAGCTCCCAGCGAAATGCGAATGGAGATCTCGCGCCGCCGCGCGGTCGCCCTGGTCAGCATCAGGTTGGCGATGTTTCCGCAGGCAATCAACAACACAAAGATCACCGCGCCAAGCAGTGTTAGCAGGGCGGGCCTCGCCTGGCTTACAAGCTGCTCGTGCATAGGGTTGACCACTGCATCGAGTGCAATGTTGTCCGTGGGATACTTTGCGAGCAGGCGCTTTGCGATGGTTGTCATTTCGGCGCGCGCCTGCGCAAGAGAAACGCCGGATTTCAGCCGCGCAATCGGAAAAATGCCGGGGTGCCACGAGCGATCGTCCGGCAGCTTGCTGGCCCACGGACCCATCGCGATCACCACATCGGGCGTTTGCTGCAGCAATTCGTAGCCTTTGGGAAGAACGCCAATCACGGTGTAGCTCTGGTTATCGAGGGTGATGGCGGTCCCGATCACTCCCTGCGAGCCGCCGTACTTGCGTTGCCACAGGCCGTAACCCAGCAGCACCACAGCAGGCGAAGCGGGTTGGTCATCGGCCATTATGAGAGCGCGACCGGCGATCACATGCACGCCAAGCAGATGCAGCAAATTTCCGCTGATCATCTGGCTGGGAATTTGTTCCGGATCGCCGTTGCCCGTAAGCGCTGACGTGAAGACGCGCGCCGCGCCGAACTCTTCGAACGAAGAGCTCTGCGACTGCCAGTCCCTGTAGTTCTTCCACGAAACAGAAAGTGTGGGGAACTGGGTCGCGCGCTCTGAGAGCATCACGAGCCGATTGGAATCGGGAAAGGGGAGTGGCCGCAGAAGCACGCTGTAAAACACGCTGAAGATCGCCGTGTTGCATCCGATGCCGAGCGCAAGCGTCCCGACGGCGACCACCGTGAACGCCATGCTCTTGCGCAGTTGGCGCAGGGAGTATTGCAGGTCTCTTACCAGGCTCAAAGTTACCTCGCGTCTGTCTTCATCTCAGGGAAAGCGGGACGATGCGTCCGTATACTGCTTGCGTGCAAGTCTCTCACAGGATTCCGGCAAACAGGAGGTTTTTGGGACGAACGACTGGGGTTGAGGACGAACGCCATTCCGTTACACATGCGAAGTATTGCCCGAGATTACGGCGTTCGTCCTTGTAGCCCGGTCTAAAGGTTGGCGCCTCGATTGCCCGAAATCAGCCGCAAGATCCAGGTTAGAATCACTGCGCCTATGGTCGCAATGATGATGCTGACGATCAAGCCGTGTTGACCGACTCCCCCCAATCCGAGGTGGCTCGAAATGAAGCCGCCAACGAGAGCCCCCACAAGGCCAACAATCATGTCCATGAAGAAGCCGAACCCCGACCCCTTCATCAGTTTTCCAGTCAGCCAGCCGGCAATCACGCCGATAATGATCCACGCAATCCATCCATGACCCATTGCATTCTCCTCCTTCGTGTCAGTGAAATTTGAAGCCGGTAGAAGCGATAGACCTATATATCCCGCTACAACTTGCGCGCCCATTCGCAGGCAGGAAGCATACATCCCGCGACCCGGCATGCACTAGAAAAGTTTTGGAAGTCCAGGGAGTGGTGTTTGACCGCTCTCCTTGACAGACTAGGAGAGATGCCTTAATCTAGCTCTCCTAGAGCGTCAAGGAGAGAACGGCTTGGCTGATAAACCGCAAGACAAACAGATGGAACTGCTGCAAGGGACGCTGGATCTTCTGATACTGAAAGCCGTTTCGCTTGGGCCATTGCACGGCTATGGCGTGCTGCTGCGCATTCAGCAGATTTCGGGCGAGGAACTGGTCATTCAGCAGGGCTCGCTGTATCCGGCGCTCTACCGGCTTGAGCATCAGGGCGTGATTGCCAGCGACTGGGGCGAGAGCGAAAACAATCGCCGCGCCAAGTACTATCGGCTCACTCCCGCGGGCCGCCGTCGCCTCGAAGCGGAAACCGAAAAGTGGAATCGGATGGCCGGCGTGATCGCCGGAATTCTTCGCACGACTCCGGAGAATGTGTGATGAAACAGGGAAGAGGGAATAGGGAACAGGGAAAAGGGAAAAGGACGCGATGAGCGACGGCTTCTTTACTTTCCGCCTGTTTGCTGAGATGCGCTCGTGGCTTCGAGCGATGTCGCACCGCAATCGGCTCGAATCCGAGATGGAAGCTGAACTCCAGCTTCATCTCGAACAGCTCACCGATGACTTTATTCGCGCCGGCCATTCGCCCGCCGAGGCTGCCCGCCAGGCCCGGATCGCGCTAGGCCCGGCGCTCATCCACAAGGAGGGCATGCGCGCATCGCTGGGGCTTCGCTGGTTCGACGAGTTCCGCGCCGATATTCGTTACGGCATGCGCATCCTGGCGAAGAGTCCGGCGTTCACCCTGATTGCCGCATCGTCGCTCGCGCTCGCCATCGGCGCCAACACAACCATCTTTGCGATTGGCAAGCAATTACTGTACGACCGGCTCAATGTTCCGCACGCAGAGCAGCTTCGCATGCTGCGCTGGAACGGCGATGGCCACGAAGCTGTCGACGGCATGTGGGGAGATTTTGATACCACGCCAGACTCCGGCACCACGAGTTCGGTCTTTTCGTATCCCATCTACAAGCAACTGCACGACCACAACCAGAAACTCGAAGATCTGATCGCATTTAAAGAAGACGGAATGAACGCGACCATCAACGGCAACGCACAGCGCGTAAACGCGGATATGGTGTCGGGAAATTTCTTTGCTGCGCTCGGCGTGCGTCCCGAACTGGGGCGGACGCTGCAACCATCTGACGATGCCGAACCAGGATCGGGAGCAGTTGCCGTGATCAGCGACAGTTTGTGGCAGAAGTATTTCGGCCGCTCGCCCTCAGTTCTCGGTCAGACTGTGACGTTGAACCAAACGGTCGTCACAATTGTTGGTGTCAGTCCGCGTGGCTTTACCGGTGCAAAGAATGTTCTGCAGTCCCCCGATCTATTTGTGCCCATCAACATGCAGCCGGTGGTCGATCCCAAGGGCAAGTCAGCATCGCTGCTGACCGACGCATCCCTGTGGTGGGTCAATATCGTCGGACGCATCAAACCGGGCGTCAACGACAGGGAGGCAGAAGCCGCCCTGGCCGTGCAATTCCAAGCCGCGGTTCGCGCCACGACTACAGTGGGAGTGGGCGAAACCATTCCGCGCCTGGCGCTTGTCGATGGCAGCCGTGGGTTGCACTATGCAGATCGCGAGTTCAAGAAGCCGCTCTTCGTCCTGTCGGGATTCACCGCTTTTGTGGTGCTGCTGGCATGCGCCAACATTGCCAACCTGCTGCTGGCACGCGGTGCGCAGCGCCAGCGTGAAATGAGCGTCCGTCTCGCCATGGGCGCCGGCAGGGCTCGGATTCTGCGCCAGTTGCTGACGGAGAGCCTGATGCTGGCGATACTGGGTGGCGCAGGCGGACTGGTGCTTGGATACTTTGGCCGCAGCGTGCTTCCGATGCTCTTGACCAACCCCTGGGAGCGCGCTGACCAAGGAACCTTCAATCCGCCTTTTGATTGGGGAGTCTTCGCGTTTACGGTAACGGTCACGCTTCTGACAGGTGTCGTCTTTGGAATGGTACCCGCATGGATTGCGGCCCGTTCCGAAGTCAGCAGCACGCTCAAGGAAACGGCGCAAAGCGCCTCACGCCGACGCAAAGGCCTTACTGGAAAAACCATTGTGGCGTTTCAGATTGCTCTTTCCACGCTGCTCGTGGTGGGCGCCGGTCTGTTTTTGCGCACGCTGCTGAAACTCAATGCGGTGGATGTGGGATTCGACGCAGATCACCTGGTGCTGTTTGAAATCAGCCCGCCTGCCCGCCGCTATCCCGGACCTAAAGATGTGCGTCTCCATCAGCAGATTGAAGAGCGCATTGCCGCACTTCCCGGGGTCGAACACGTTGCTCCCGGATCGATTCCTTACATTGCGCAGAGCATGGGCAATGAAGACTTCCTTCCGGAAGGGGAGAGCCCGGATCCCAAAATAAGACGCGCTGAATACGAGAACAGCGTCGGCACCGACTTCTTTCCCACCCTTGGAATTCGGATTCTCGCGGGACGAGGATTTGGCCCGCAGGATACGTCCACCTCGCCGAAGGTTGGAATTATCAACCAGTCGCTGGCGCGCAAGAGATTCCCGAACAGCAATCCAGTCGGCAAGCGGTTCAAGGCAGATCGCGAAACTTCTGACTGGATTCAGATCGTCGGCATCTGCGCCGACAGTCGATATTCTGATTTGCGGAACAATCCACCCGCGCAGTTCTTCCTTCCTTACGTTCAGCTGCCTGAAGTGGGAACGCTGGTATACCAGGTCCGGACAAACATGCAGCCGTCCGCGCTCTTCCCGGCGCTACGCGGGGTCGTTCAATCCGTTGACCGCGACTTGCCCATCATTGACTTCCGCACGCAGCGGGAACAGATCGACGCCACGATGCAGATGGAGCGCGCATTTGCCGCACTGACCGCCGGCTTTGGCGTGCTGGCGCTGGCGCTGGCTTGCGTCGGGATTTACGGCATCATGGCATATTCGGTTGCGCAACGGACTAACGAGATCGGCATACGTCTCGCGTTGGGTGCGCAGCCCGGACAGGTGCGGAGCATGATCCTGCGCGAGAGTACGTGGCTTACCGGCGCCGGGATTGCTGTGGGAGTTGCCGCTGCGCTCGGGCTCACGCGACTGGTGAAATCGATGCTGTACGGGGTCACGCCAAGCGATCCGGCTACGCTGGCGGCCGGGATTGCGCTTTTGCTGGGCGTTGCACTGGTTGCCACCTGGATTCCCGCACGCCGCGCCGCTTCAGTACAGCCCATGGAAGCATTGCGGCATGAATAGCATTTGATTGCACTCTTGTTCTACACGCCGACGGGCAAGAGTGGAAGACCGCGCTGTTGTTTGGCCTCGGCGATGACGGCATCAAGGTGCGCAAGGACTTCAGCCACTGAAACGGCGTACATCTCGCGGCCGGCGTCGTAGCCCTCTTCGATCAACTGTTTGAGATGGCGGCCGGCAACCTGCACGGCAAGCTGGTCCGTGATGACTTTGCCGGAGCGCTTCTTCTGTTCGAGCCAAGCGGTGCAAGGCAGCGCGATCCACATGGGTCGGCCGTTGACGTCAAATCGCACATCGACGGCATCGGCGTGGCGGGTGGCGATGGCCACGATGTTGGCTTTCCAGGAGCAATGCAGGTCTTCGCCGGTCCAGCGATCGGTCACATGGAAATCTTCGTACATATTCCTAGCCTATCGCCCCCGCTACGGCAGGGCAAGCGCAGGGATCACGTTCTGTGGCGCTGAGCCTCGCGCGCTGATAAACTAGTAAGGTTGCAGTGGCTGTGCCCACCCCTGTACGGACCCGCCTGCAAGTTGATCGAAGCGAAGGACAAAACACCCCGTGGATACACAGACTCGTCATGCCCTGAAGGGCGATAAATTTGCCCAGGCCACCAAAACCAGCGTTACCTGGCTGAGCGGCCACCGCACCAATGTTGTGCGCTGGATTGTTTCAGCCGCAGTGGTCCTCGTTGTGGGCATCGGATTGATCATCCTCTGGAATGTGCAGGAATCGGCGGCCGAAACGGCTCTCGGCGAAGCCATGGATACTTATACAGCGCCCCTTGCGCTCCCGGGCGCTCCGGCGCAGAAGGGCGAGTATGCGACGGTTGCCGAGCGGTCTAAGGCTGCAAATCAGCAATTCAAGGCTGTCGCCGACAAGTATGGCTGGCTGCCCGAAGGCGGCAAGGCGCGGTATTTTACCGGCGTCACCGATCAGGAACTGGGCCAGACGGCTGCGGCCGAGACCGAGCTCAAGAAGGTGGCGGATTCGTGGAATCGCAACCTCGCCAATCTTGCCAAGGTCGCCCTGGCATCGATCTATCACCAGACGGGAAGCGATCAGCAGGCCATCGATCTCTATAACGAGATCATTGCCAAGCCCTCAGATACCGTCACTGCCGGGACGGCGCAGCTTGACCTGGCAGACCTGTATGCTGCGACGGGCAAGCAGGCCCAGGCTCGTGCGTTATGGGCGAAGCTGAAGGATTCAGACAAGGATGGCGCTGCCGGCTCGATCGCTGCACAGAAGCTCTCCGGCAATCAGTAGGTTTCGGATCGAATGACGCGAGGCGGAAGTCCCAGAAGATTCAACGTCTGAGCATTTTTGCCGTCGCCTGCGTCTGGTGGTTGTATGAGCGCCAGCCAGACCCTAGTTCCCGCTTGGATGGAGATCGTCGAGAGCCACGTGCATGACCAGGCCCGCCAGCGCGCCCAGGAAGAAGCACTTGAGGCGCTGGTGGACCAATATGCCACCACGCTTTTCCGCGTAGCCTTTTCTGTCCTGCGCAATCAATCGGACGCGGAAGACGCCGTGCAGGAAGCCTTTCTGCGCGTTCTGCGGCATCGCGAGACACTCGGTGAGATTCGCGACCACCGCGTGTGGCTGATTCGCATCGTGTGGAATATTGTCCTCGACCGCAAGCGCCGGACGAAGACGCGCCCGGAAACCGACGACATTACCGAGGTCGCACGTGTGCTGCCCGCGACCGGGCTTACCGCGGAGCAACGCGCATCCGCTGCGCAGCACCACGCCCACGTGTTGTCATGCGTTGAGAAACTGCCCGCACGCGAACGCGAGGTGATGATGCTCTCAGCGTTTGAAGAGCTGTCAAGCGTGGAGATTGCCGCGGTGCTCGAGGTTACGGAGTCGAGCGTGCGGTCCCGGCTGTTTCGCGCGCGCAACCTGCTGGCCGACTTGCTCAGCCATCCCAGGAGTATCCGATGAATCCCTCGACACAAAACGATCTCGACCGCAATGCCGAGACAATTGAAGCGGAACGGTCGCTTCGTCTGATCGCAACGCTGCCGGCCCCGGTTGGAATTGAAGACCGTGTGAAGTCTGGGCTGCGCAATGCTTCTTTTCAAACAGGAGTGATCGCGTGGCCGCTATCCTCATCGAGCAGGGCGAGCTGGGCACAGGTTTCGTATATGCGCGCCGCCGCTGCCGCTGCCATTGTGTTCGTGGTCGCGGGCGGAGGCTGGGGCGTGTATACGCATTTCCGGCCTGCGGCCACGCCGACTGCCGAGGCTGTCCCGCAGCGCATTGACGGAAGCGGTGGTCTTTCGCCCGCAGGAGCCGTGCGAACTCCTAAGACTGTGGAAGGCCCAAGGATTGCGACCCCGAAGATTATGAGGCAGGCAACTGGGTCGGGCAGTGTTTCTACGCAGCCGCGCCTGCACGGTGATCGCCGGCAAGATAAGAAGAAGAGATCATCGACTCCGGTGTCGGCGCCGGCAGTTCGTTAAGGGCAGAGCGGTTGGCGGGGTTATTGATCCTTCATCAGCGCGCGGACCAGCATGCCGATCACAGCCAGCACGACCGCACCCCAAAAGGCCGGAACCCATCCATACACGATGAAGCCGGGCACGATTTGTGCCGCCAGCAGAATCATTCCTGCGTTGACGAACAACAGGAAGATTCCCAAGGACAGAATGGCAAAGGGAAAGGTGATCAGCTTGATCGCGAATCCCAGGGTTGCGTTGAGAACGCCGATCACGAGTGCCGCAATCACGGCTGATTGCAGGTCATTGACATAGAATCCGGGAACGAAATTGGCCACGACCATCAGGGCAATGGAGCTCAGTACCCAGTGAATCAATGCTCGAAACATGTGGCGTTCATCTCCGGAGTCGCGGGGAGTGTGTGCGCAGGAACTTCGGACCGCGTTGGTCTGCAATCATAGCGCGATCGACGGGCGATCGCGCGTAATATGTGCGACCATTCTAGTAATGCAATCCTGCGTAGTCACTCTCTTTCCAATTCGCATCCCAAGTGCGGTACCAACGGTCAATATCTTTCATGCATATTCGTAATCATTCGCTCTGGATTGGCCGCACGCTTCTTTCGGTTTCGGTTCTGGTTGCCGGCGGTCAACAGTCGGCGCAGACGCCTTTGCCTGACATTCGGGAACTGATGCAGCAAGTGCAGCAGCACCAGAAGCAGCTGGACAAGATCCGCGAGAACTACACGTACACTTCCTACCAGGTGGTACAAGACGTCGATGCGAACGGGCAGGTGAAGAAGACGGAGAACTCGGAGTACGAGGACTTCTTCGTCAACGGCCACGTGATTGAACGCAAGGTCAAGGCAAACGATCAGCCGTTGAATGCGCACGATCAGCAGAAGGAAACGGAGCGTATTACCAAACTGGTGGAGAAGGCGGAGAAGACGCCGCGGGGCCAGCCCCTGGAGGGCCCGACGATCAGTGTCAGCCGCCTACTCGACATTATGGACGTGCGCAACGAGCGCCGCGAACTCTACCGCAACGACCCGACGATTGTGTTCGACTTCGTGGGCCGGAAGGACGCCAAGACACACGGCATGGCTGAAGACGCCTCGAAGAAGCTGGAAGGAACGATCTGGATCAACGAAGCAGATCGGCAGGTTGCGCACATCGAGGTGAGGTTCAACGACAACTTCCGCATGATGGGCGGAATTCTGGCGACGGTGCAGAAGGGCTCGAGTTTTCGTTTCGATCAGGCGAAGGTGAATGGCGAGATCTGGCTGCCGACGGGCGCCGAGGGTACCGTGCAGGCACGGTTGCTGCTGTTCAAGAACCTCCGGCAGCGCTTTCGCGAGCGCGACTACGACTACCAGCGCTTCAAGGTGGAAACGCAGGTTCCAAAGGACGTGAAGGTCGCTCCAGACAAAGAGCACTGAGCAACGGCTGTAGGCTGAAAGCATGTTCATTCGCAAACTGTCGGTCGAGCGTGTAGACGCGGAGGGCTTACGGCACGCGTGTCCAGTGCACTGGATCGACAACTTTGCGATGCGGAACTTCACCAACGACGCGATTTTCGATGACACCCTGCCCGTCGGCGACGGGCTGCTTGAAGCGGGGCACCGGGTGCCGCTGGATCGGCTGCAAGCGGCGATGGAGGATTGGTTCCATCGCAAGGGGTATATCAAGGCGGACGAGAGAGTGGAGATCAGGGAGTTGAGCTGCTAGTGGGCGGTCCGTACCCTTTGAACAGCGGGGGTATGCCCTCCCCATCTCTGGGACGGAGTTCGCCGTTTTCAGCGGTTTACGGGTTTTCAGATTTGCAAAGTCTTCCAAGCAAAGACGTTAGACACAGAGTCGTCTCAGGAAAGGGTTTACGAGCCGTTATTGGGGTTCAGGCAGCGGTGGAGTGTGGGCTCCAGAGTTGAAATTCGGCTTCGCGACGGGATTTGAGTCCGGCAATTTCATGAGAGCCGGCATGATCCCAGGCCAGGAGTTCCCATGCCGCGGCATCGTATTTGCCGGAGTTGAGATACCTGAGCAGGGTCGAGGAGGCAAGGCGTCCGGCGCCGAGGTTGAAGACGAAGTCCACGAGGGCATCGAATTGGCCCTGGGTCAGCGTGACTTTGACCAGGTGCTCGACGGCCGTCTCGGCAATGGCAAGATCATGGCTGAGGATGGCTTCGGCCTGCGACAGGTTGATGCCGGTTGGGTACTGCTCGCCGGGAGCCAGCCGGTGTCCGAAACCGACGGTGCGGAATCCGGCAACATCCGGGTAAACACGGTCACGAAAGCCTTCGGATTTTTTGAGCAGGTTCAGGCCTGAAGGGCTCAAGCGCATTTTTTCTCCTTATCCAAAAGAAAAAGGCCGCGCGTGGCGGCCTGGGGTACGGATTTGGTTTATGAACTGATTATGCGCCGGACGGCATCAATTACCTGCAAACTGGCGGCAGGAATTTGGTTTTTGGAATGAGTCACTTGGGGAGTTTTGTCGGGAGGCGGGGCTTGACATTTTTCGGGGCGACCGCATACTTCGCCGAACTGAGGGCGCGTCCGAAAAGCAGATTCTTCGTTCACCACCCCCGAACCTACCCCAGAGAGCTCACGCTCTCCGGGGCCCCTGGTACGTTCGGGGGCCCTTTCACTCAGAATGACAGTGCAATTGGGGGAGGTTTGGTGGGGAGGGTTTCGCTCGGAAGATAAAAGCGTCTGGGGACCGTTCGCTTAAAGCGTCTGGGTCCGTTCGCTTTGAGTGACACCTTGCCGCTCGGGGTAGCCCTAATGGCCGGACTAAGCGTATGACTCTAAAGTGGATCTGGCTCTTCTTCTCAAGTGGACTTTGCTCTTCCAGAGCCATTTGCGAGGAGGCCTGGAGCGTATAGGGCTAAAGTTACTTTCCCAAGGCAAGTTCGCCATGATAATCTTTGCGGCCTCGGGGATTTCCGCGCATTCCCGACGGGTTGCATCGGCGCGGTTCACATCCGCAAAGGAGCGGTCGGACACCGGCAAATAGCGATCGTGCACCAGGAAGTTCCGAATCCTAACTGCGCGGATTAAACGGCTTACTGGACGTACCATAAAGTGGGCCGACTTTGTAGTGTTTTTTGCTTGCATCTCAAAGATTTTATTGGAGGTTATCGGCTCTCGGGCTGGTAAAATCAGAGGATGCTTATTCGACCAAAAGCAACCAACATGAACCCCCCAACGCCGCTGCCGTTCTGGCTGCTTGTGGGGATTTCCTGCGTGGCAATGGCCGGGCTATTGGGAACGATTTCGACCCGGTCAGTGCAGGCGGATGCTCGGCTGCAAAGGCCAATGGCAACACAGCCAACGGTGGTCGCGACGGCGACTCCGGATATGAGCGCAGCGGCACAACCAGCGCCCAAGAAACACGGCAAGATTCTTCGTGGCATCGCGTCCTGGTATGGATCGGTGTTTAACGGGCGGAAGACGGCAAGCGGCGAAACCTACAACATGTACGACATGACGGCGTGTCATCCTACCCTGCCGTTCGGAAGCATTGTGCGGGTGGTGAATCTACGGAACAAGAAGTCGGTTGTGGTGCGGATTACCGATCGCGGGGACCTGGGGAGCAACAACGGACGGATCATCGATCTTTCGTTCGCGGCGGCACAGAAGCTGCAGATGACGCAGGCGGGGCTGGCAAGGGTTTCAGTCGAGGTGCTGTCGCCGGGGCATCCAGTGAGCGGCGAGTAAAACCGGAAAAGACCCGTTATAGAGAATCAGGGCCAGCGCAAAGCGCTGGCCCTGATTCTCTATGCGGCGAACAGGGAATCCCGGGCGAGCGCAAGCATGTGCAGTCTCGTTAACGGGAGGGGTACAGGACTGATCAGAAGGGAACAGATTTCGCGGTATTTCTTTGAAATGATGACAATGTGTATTCGTGTGCAGGAGGAGGAAACATCCTGCTGCCCGAACTCCGGATTGCAAGGTTTGCCGGGAAGAGGTGAACCATGGGACAAGTTGCTGCGAAGAACGTTCTTCTCATCAAAAACCAGACGGAACGGGCGAGCCGGATTCGAGAGATGTTCAAGCAGATGGATTCGAACGTCTTTCAGGTGACCCATGTTTCGTCGGTCAGCGATGCGGAACGGTATCTTGCAGGGAATGCGGTAGACATTATCCTGTTGGACCTCGGATTGACAGGGCCGCGCGGACTGGAAACATTCAGGCGGCTCCACACCATGGTGCCGCGTGTTTCGATGGTTTTACTGTGCGATCCGGTGGAGGAGCCGGTGGCAGTTCAGGGGATTCAGGAGGGCGCGCAAGACTATCTCATCAAGGGACAGATCGAGCCCCGGGAATTGAAACGGGCTCTTCTCAATGCCGTCGAGCGCAGAAGCGTCGGGGAAATTCTGGCCGTAGAGCAGGAACGCGCCCAGGTCACTCTCGACTGCATTGGCGACGCCGTAATCTGCACCGATTCATCGGGGAATATCACCTTCTTGAATCATGTCGCGGAAGCGATGACAGGCTGGCTACTGAAGGATGCGATGGGAAAGGCGATGGGCGATTGTGTCCGGATTGTGGACGGAACATCGCGAAAGACAATCCTGGACCCGATGGCAAACGCCGCTTCTCAAAATCAAACGGGCAACCTGCCGCTGAACTCCGTCCTTATCAGCCGCGACGGACATGAAGTTTATATCGAAGACTCAGTCGCCCCCATTCACAATCGGGATGGACAAGTGGCCGGGGCGGTGATCGTGTTCCACGACGTGAGTGCGACGCGAGCATTGGAGAAGGAGTTGACGGATTCTGCCCACCACGACTTTCTCACCGGGCTACCCAATCGAATCCTGCTGAATGACCGGATTGGCCAGGCAATCTCCCTTGCACATCGGCAGGGGTGCCATGCGGCGGTATTATTTCTGGACCTGGACGGGTTCAAGCAAATCAACGATTCCCTCGGGCATCCCATCGGCGACAAGCTTCTTCAGGCCGTCGCAAAGCGGCTGCTGGAGTGCGTGCGCTCTCCGGATACCGTGGTACGTCATGGCGGCGATGAGTTCATCGTCTTGCTTCAGGAACTGAGGCGCCCGGAGGATGCGGTTTATACGGTTGCGAGGCTGTTGAAGAAGGTGGCGGAAGGATATTTGATCGACTCGCACCAGATCTCCATTACGACGAGCATTGGTGTGAGCGTCTATCCCGGAGACGGACGGGATGGCGAAACGCTGATCAAGCATGCAGACATTGCAATGTATCACGCAAAGAAGAACGGGCGTGAGAACTATCGATTCTTCAGGCCGGAGATGGCGATCGGATGCGTCGAGCCTCAGTCCGACGGGCAGGATTCGTCGCAAGGTCGGTCTTGGAACGAGATCAGGTCCAGTCGGACGGCAATACAAGGCGAGTAGATCAGATCTGAATTTCGAAATAGAAGGCCAGCCATGAGCTGGTCTTTTGTATTTGAGGGGCGGGGTCGTTGCTTTCCCACTCTTGCGACAAAAACACGTACGGCTGTAAGGGTGTAGAGGATAGCGAACGGCAATCGAACTTACTGGCCTGTGTCGGGGAGTTTGTAGGGTTTGGAGAGCCATTGGCGGGCCTCGTTGACGGCGCCCTGGGTGTTGTCGTTGGTCTGGACGGCGAGGCGGTATTCATTGACGGCGCGGTCACGCTGGCCGGTGATGTCGAAGATTTTGCCGAGAGCGATGTGGCTCCAGACTTCGGTCCAGCGAGGCTCGCCATCGCCTCGAAGGGCGTCGCGATAGGAATTGACGGCAGCCTGAAAGTTACGCTGCGTGAAGAGCACTTCGCCGATGCGATAGCTGGCGAGCGAGCTTTGGGAATTGGCCTGGAGAGCCTTCTGATATTCGGCGAGTGCGCCGACGAGATCGTTTTGCGCGACGAGTTGCTGTCCCTTGAGGATGGCGATGCGGACCTGGAGGTCGGGCGAGGATTTGAGCACCCAGTCGCCGGGATCGACAATGATCCGGCGAGGACGCCCGAAGGTGTCGACGACGTATTGGGAGTCGGTGCCGACGACGTCGATTTTCTGGTCTACCGTTTTGCCATCGGTGTCCACGCGCAGGTCGACGGGCATGCGGAAGAGGTCGAGGTCCTGATTGATCTGGCCGATGGTGCGGAATCCCTTGTTATTGCCGAGGCGGTAGACGGCGTATTTGTTGGTGAAGGTGGGCGCGCCGGTGCCGTCGACCCACTGCGAGAAGAAGGGCAGGAGCTGCTGCTGGCTCTGCGCTTCGGCCACTTTTTCAAGGTCGGTGGCGTGCATGGATTTGTCGGTGTACTGACTGAGCGCGCCTTTGAGCGTGGCGAGGAAGGCCTTGTCGCCGATCTCTCCGCGCAGCATGTGGAAGATCATGGCGCCCTTTTCGAGGGTCATGGACTGGAATTCAGGCGAGAAGGGATTGAGGCGCGCGGAACTGGACAGGGGAATGGTGTCGTAGGCGAGCGCGCCGGCGGAGACGTCCTCAAGGGCGGTCTTGAGGGCGGTCTTGCCGTTTTCGTCTTCGACGTACATCAGCTCGCCGTAGCGCGACATGCCGTTGGTAATCCACGCATCGCTGAGGGTGCGGGGACTGACTTCAGAGCCCCACCATTGGTGGGCGATGGTGTTGGCGAGGAGGCGGATGCCGGACTTGTCGCCGACGCGGGAGCCCATGATGGCGGCCAGCTCAGGGGCCCAGACGGCGGGCAGGGTGTCGTCGGGGATTTCAACGACATTGAGATGCGAGGATTCCGGTTCGCCGAATTTGTCGGTGAAGAAATCGAATTCGCGGGTCGCGGTTTGGGCGAGCTGGTTTGCCGAGGCCTGGTGGGCGACGGTGAGGTAGACCTTGATGTTGCCGGTGCCGACGGAGATGGGGCCAACGAACCGGCCGGCGATGATGGTGCCGGGGAAACCGGGCTTATTCCAGTTGAAGTCGAATTGGTCGCCAGGTTTTCCGTTGGCGAGGGTGACGGGATGGGCAGCCCCCTGCGCACCGCTGGAAAAGACTTTCATGCCCTGCGGGACACGGAAGTGGACCTCCGCAGTGTAGCGATCGGTCATGAAACCGGTGGTGGGGAACCAGCGCGCGGGATAAAGCAGGTAAGTGATGGGCTCCTGGATAGCGGCGAGCTTGAGGCCTTCAACGGGACCGTCTTCGCTGCCGGTGATGGTGCCGTCGTATTCAAATGTCCAATGAGCGGGCTGGCTGGGGACGAGCGGAGTTGCCGGCGTAACGCGGATGGTGCCGTCGGCCGAGCGCTCGCCGGTGAGGACTTTGCCGGAGTCATCGGTGATCTTCGTGACTTTCAGGGCGGGATGGAATCCGAAGCTGACGATCTCGGAGTTTTCAGGCGCGGTGAAAGTGACGGTCGCCTTGGCGGCGAGATGGTGCGTGGCGGTGTCGATCTCGGCGTCGATCACGTAGCCGGTGATGTCGAGCGTGGGGCGTTCGGGCCGTTGCGCGGCGAGCGGGCGGGAGGCGAAAAAGCTGACGCCAAGAATCAGGAGCGCCGTCCAAGGACCAAATCCGCGAGGCGTCAATGACCTGCGGACAAACGAATTCAGATTCAGCAATTCCAGTGCTAGAAGCATGTTCTTCCTAATCGCGACGAAGCTTTGTGGTGTCATTGTTTTGATGCCTGTCCCATCAGGATTGTACGGATTCGGAGACGGGCAGGGCGCTGCCGATCTGCCTGATTGTGATGCCTGCAACACGGCTGATGGCGGTTTCTACCTCGTCCCACAACCCGGACTCGCCGGGGGT
Organism: Occallatibacter sp.; assembly: GCF_049582745.1. Lineage (GTDB taxonomy): Bacteria > Acidobacteriota > Terriglobia > Terriglobales > Acidobacteriaceae > Telmatobacter. Next base: position 47,471 of record NZ_JBAUUO010000082.1, on the reverse strand, counting down.
GAGAAGGCCTCGAAAGCGGGCCAGCTCCTTCATCATGGACTCGCGAAGTGGTCCGTCGGGTAGCAGAGGCTCGATTTGACGGACGATATTGGCGGCGGTGAAGTCGGCTTGGATGAGCTCGGGGACGACCATTTTGCCGGCAATGAGGTTGGCCATGGCGACGAAGGGGACTTTGACGACGCGGCGGGCAATTTCATACGTGAGGGGCGAAACCCGGTAGACGACGACGAAGGGGTTTCCGATGAGCGCGGCTTCGACGGTGGCGGTTCCGCTGGCCACGACCGAGGCGCGGGCATGCAGAAGGGCTGCGCGGGCGTCGTCGACAAGCCGGACGGGAAATCCCTCACCGTGGTGCTTGACCAGGCCCGCGAGCATCTTGCGCTGAGATGGGTTGAGGGTGGGGGCGAGGGGGATGATGAACTCGAATTCCTTGCGCGGGCTGGTGGCGCGGGGTCCGCGAAGAGTGAGGATGCGGGCAGCCGAAAGCATCTGGGGCAGGTTGTCGCCGATCTCCTTGGCGCGGCTGCCGGGCAAAAGGGCGATCCAGGAGCGGGATGCGTTGAGACCGCTTTCGCGGGCAAAGTGCTCACGGGTGATGGAGGGCAAGGGCAGGTCGGCGAGCGGGTGGCCGACGAATTCGGCGGAGACGCCGTGTTCGCGATAGAAGGCCTGCTCGAAGGGGAAGATCACCAGCATCTTGTCGATGAACTTCTGCACAAGCTTGATACGGTTCTTCTTCCATGCCCAGATTTGGGGGCTGACGAAGAAAATGACGGGGATGCCGAGGCGGTGGAACTCCTGAGCGAGCTTGAAGTGGATGTCGGGGAAGTCGATGAGGACGGCGATGACGGGACGGTGGGTGCGGATGGCGCTCTTGAGTTTCTGGTATTCGCGGTAGATGCGCGGCAGGTGCTGGATGACCTCAGTGATGCCCATGACCGCCATGTCTTCAGAGCGCACGATCTGGCGCAGGCCCGCGTTGACCATGCGCTGCCCACCCATACCGACGAAGCTGGCCTGGCGGCCCTCCAGGGCGAGCTGGCTGCGCAGTTCTTCGACCAGCATGGCGCCGTAGAGTTCGCCGCTGGCTTCTCCGGCGGAGATGAAGATGGTGGGCTCGGACATCCGTGCGCCTCGTCCCGCGCTGGAAACATGATAAAGGGTTGGGGATGAAGAGAATCGAAGGCTTCAAGGCCGACTACCGGGAAGCCGCTAGTTTGATTGCGGGGTGAAAGGCCCTAAGGCAGCTTTGTTTCGAGGGCGTAGATTTCTTCCTGGCTGATATCGCGGATGGCGAGAATGGAGTCGTCCGGGGCGAGACCGGTCCAGGAGCCAAAGCGTCCTAGGGCAATGCGGCCCGCAGATGTCAGGTCCGCGATAAGCATCGACTTGCGGTCGCTTAGGCAAAACCGGTAAACGGGAATGTTTTTGACAAAAGTATTGGCATAGATGATGCACTTACTGTCACGCGTCCACTCGGGATAACTCGAGGTCGCATTGAGGAAGTCTTCCCATTTTTGCGTAGTGAAATCGAAAAGCTTCAGCTTTGTGTAGTTCCCGGTCATGGCCAGCAGGTATCTTCCATCAGGCGACCAGCGAGGTGAAAATAGTCCCGTTGAATCCGGCAGCAAAGTGACTTTCCGGGTCTTCAGGTCGAGGATCCGGATCGAACTTTCCTTCGATGTTCTGGCGAGGAAGGACGTGACTCCATAGGCAACGGAATCTCCGTCGGGCGACCAGGTTGCATCCTCCAGATCGTAATCTTCAGACGCGAGCACTTCCGGAGTGCCTCCCTCGGCGGACACGGCAAATATTTTCCAAACTCTACCCGGCTCGTGGCCCGCGAAAGCGATCTGGGTGCCATCCGGTGACCAGCGGGGCAGTCCCACTTCCAATGGAGCGAAGGTGAGTTCATGACGGTCGCTGCCATCGGTTTTGCTCTGCCAGAGGATGCCTTCGGGATAGGATACATATGCGACCCGTGAACCATCCTTCGAAAAAGCCAGGCCTTCTGCCGAGATGCCCTGGAGGAACGGGGCGAACTGCCCGGTCTTCACATCAAACTTCATGACTTCGCCGCGACGATTGGAGCCGATGAAGAAGACTCGTGTTCCATCCTTGTTCGGCAGCGGCGCCTCTGAATCGGCTTGACCTACCGTGAGCTGCACAGGATCCGGAGTGGTTTTATGGAAGAGATCGGATTTGTCGCGCATGGCCCAGAGGTTCGCGACCCCTCCGCGGATGGACTGGAAGATGTAGTATTTTCCATCGCCCGTCCAGTTGCCGCAGCATTCGTTTCCGGGATTATTCCAGCCAGCGAGCAATTGCTTGGGGTGGCTGCCGTCAGCCTGTGCTTCCCACAACGAACTGGTGCGGAGTTTGTCATCGAACACGCTAAATCGCAGGCGATGGCCATCGGGAGAGAATCTGAACCCAAAAGGTTCACCATTCGCCGTGAGTATCTTCCGCTGCGACGTTCCGTCCAGACCGACAGCGAAGATTTCTGATCTGGTGGCGTAGTAAATGCCGGATCCGCCCGGCGAAAACGCAGCGTCTCCTGCCATGATGTTTCCCACACGCCGCGGTTCACCACCGGGAACAGGCATGATCCAGATGGCGGCTCCGGAATTGTTGCGGGGTGGTCCTGCCGCGAGCAATTCGGACCCATTGGGGGAAATATCCGACGGACCGAAGAGCCGAATAGGGGACTGAAGCGGTACGGTTTCACCGCCCGCGGTTGATATCTGCATCACCTCAGCGTTTCCCATAATCCCCTGTGTAAAGTAAATTCTTGAGCCATCGGAGACGAGCGGAGGTGGCGGTTCTCCGGGCAAAAACAGCTTGGGTTGGCCGTCGTGCGTCAGTTGTGTCACTCCCGTAACTACCGGAGGCGGAAGAGTGGGCCGAAGAAGATATGCGAGACCCAGCGCTGCTACGGCGATGATCGGCCAAAGCCACCAGGCTTTGATCCATGGAGAACGCGGAGCCGCGACCGGAAGCGGCGCCGACGCCGCGGAGGCGATTACCTGGGAAGCGGAGACCGATTGCGATTTCCCCGATTCCGTGTCGCGCTTCAAACGCTTGAGATCGGCGCGCATGTCGGCTGCATGCTGATAGCGCAGATCGCGATCCTTCTCCAATGCTTTATGGATGATGTCGTCGAGTGCGGGCGGCATCTCAGGGTTCAATCGCACCAGGGGAGCAGGCGGTCGGTTGAGGATCGCGTCGAATATGAGGCCAGTACTTTCGCCGCGAAAGGGCAGAGCGGCGGTTGCCATTTCATAAAGCACCACGCCAAATGAGAACAGGTCGGTCCGCGCATCCAGCTCCTTGCCCTTCACCTGTTCAGGGGACATGTATGCGATGGTGCCCATCGTGGTGCCGGGACTGGTGAGGTGCTCATCGTCGATTGTGGTCGGGGCCTCTCCTGAAGCAGTTCGCGGCTGGCTTGATCCGCTGGAGAGGACCTTTGCTAATCCAAAGTCCAGGATCTTGGCGTGACCGCGGGCCGTTAGGAAGATGTTGGCGGGCTTGATGTCGCGGTGCACGATACCCCGGCTGTGCGCCGCGTCTAATGCATCCGCAATCTCAATGGCGATGCCGAGGAGCGCCTCGATCTCGAACGGTTTTCCGGCGATGCGATGCTTCAGTGTCGATCCATCAAGATACTCCATCACAATGAAGGTGCGGCCAGTATCTTCTCCAATGTCATAAATAGTGCAGATGTTGGGATGATTGAGCGCGGAGGCTGCGCGGGCTTCGCGGCGGAATCTCTCCAGGGCCTGCGCATCGCCGGCGACATCTTCAGGAAGAAACTTCAGAGCGACGAGCCGGCCGAGCCGAGAATCCTCAGCCTTGTAAACCACGCCCATACCGCCGCCGCCCAGTTTCACCAGGTTGCGGTAGTGCGAGACGGTAGAGTCGATCATGCCCGCGATGCCTTTCAGGCTGGCTGGTTTATGGGGCATTTTTCCGGTGAGTCAAAACCCATCCGCAAGGTTGCCTGCACCAATTCCGGCCAGATTGGGGGAGACTGCTTCAACTTTTTTGGGGAAGTCTTCCTGCCCGAAGTTGTACCACGAAGAGCAGGGGCATGTCGTGCATTGCATCGAGGCGTGCCACAATCCCAGGTCCTTCAAGAGCAACGACGATGAAGGGAAGCCGCTAGCCGCCAGCGGGTTGTGTGGCAGCTGGTGCAGAAGGTCTCGGTACGATCTTAGGCGCTGGAGCGGGGGCTTCCGGCGCTGCGTCGATTGACTTGCGATCGAGTTCGGCGGTTCCGATGCGGCCGCCGTTCTGGTCTTCGACCACGACGCGGATCGTCCGGGTTCTTTTCGGGTAGGGAACGACGAGTTTAAGTCGCGTGGCTACGGTCGGCAGTATGGCCAGGTCCTGGCTTGGTGCCTGGAGTGTGGTGCGCGCGACGCGCGAAGCGAGGATATACCGGTCGTTGTTGAGGCTGGCAGCAGCCACGATCAAGGGGACGCTTTCTTTTCTGTCTTCGGTGGGAAGGAAATCGAGGTTTCTGGAATGCAGCATGACGGTGAACTCAGCGGTTCTCGAGTCTGGATGGCGGACGACGCTGGTCAAGTTTACGGAGAGGGAGTTGAAGGGAATCGCAGCCTGGACGGCTTCGGAGAGCTTGATCATCTGTTGTTGCCGCACGTTGATGACGGCCTTCTCGTTGGGCGCATAGTAGCCGGCCTTGGTGATGACGCGCAGTGAGGAGTCGCGCAGCGCAACGCGAACGCGGCGAAATTTACCATTGGGATCTACGTTTTCCGGTTGATAGGTGAGGGTGTAGTAGTTAGCGCCGAGCTGGGCCGAGCGCTGGATCTCGGCATCCACGTCGTTACGGTTGTAAAAGAGCTTGCCACCGGTTTCGTTCGAGAGGAGGCCGAAACTGATATCTCCGCTGAATGGATCGTTGTCACCGATCACCATCTGTGCCTCCATGGCGCTCAAAGGAAAGCCCGCCTGCACGAAGGGAGAGCGCTGAGTCACCGGTAGACCGGGATAAATGACAAACAGGCTGATGCGCGCGTCAACCAGGAGGTTCGTTGTGAGGTGGGTGTACTCTCGCACCTCCTCGGCGGCCTTGGGAGAGAACGCGGTGGTATCAAGTTCCAGGCTGGGGCCTCCATGGCCGCCCCAGATGATGTTTTTGCGGCCGGGAATGCCCTTGTTCTGCAACGCAATCTGCTGAAGGGCATCGATCGATTGCGAGAATCGCTCCCAGAAGAAAGCGCCATTCATGTGCTTGTAGGGAAGAGCCGGAGGGAGATGATCGAGCGCGTAAAGCAGACTGGCGCGGCTGCGCGTGTAGCCCTGCAGCATGTCGAGCGATTCGTTTCCCACCACGAGCATCTCTGCGGGCGAAGCGAGTTGCTGCGGTTGCGCAAGAAGGAATCTGCGCATCGAGTAGCGAATGTAGGCGAAATCTTCGAATCGCGAATTCAGCAGGTCGAGAACGAGGATGGTGACGGGGGCTTTGCCATCCGGATTTTCGTCGGAGGATTTTCGGTTGATGATATGAACGTCGGGCTGCTCAAAGGAGAAGATGCGCTGCGGCTTCTTGTCTTCGGTAATGGTGAAGTCATCTTTAGTGAGACCGGTGACGACGGGGTGACCCTTCTTGTCGAGCACGGTGACATCAAGGAAGACGAGGGATGAGGTTACGTGGAGTGTAGGCGCTGGTGGAGGTTGTTGCTGGGCGGTCTGGGTGAATGCAGGAGCGGATGCGGCGAGGAGCAACAGAGAGGAGAGAGAGAGCGCTGTACGCCGTTGGATCATGACGGTCCTCTTCTTGACTAGACGGTACTGCGACTGCGGAAGTTTGGTTGCTCATAGCGAAAATCATTTCCCGCGGAAGATTGCGAATGGTACACTCGGCGAGCCTGCACGGGATGGCAAGGTCGTTCTCCCCTTGGAATGGACTTCCCATGAGCCAGGTAAAGAATCGGAGGTCAATTATGGAAAACGGAAGTCATGCAGGCGCGCCGCTGAATCCAGGGATTGTTTTCGACATGGTGCAGGCGGTACAGAAGACGGCAGCACTGAAGGCGGCCATTGATCTGGACATTTTCAGGGCAGTGGGACAAGGGCCGGGCGATGTCGCGTCGATCGCAAAACACGCGAAGGCGTCGGAGCGGGGTATTCGCATTCTCTGCGATTTCCTGGTGATTAGCGGGGTGTTGGCGAAGGAAGGGAACTGCTACACGCACACACCGAACAGCGCTGCATTTCTCGATCCTGTGTCGCCGGCTTGCATGGCATCGGTGGCGCATTTTATGAGCCGGCCGGAGCTGATTTCTGGACTCACGGGGCTTGCAGACGTGGTGCGCGCAGGGCGAACGCACCTGCCGGGCGAGGGCAGCGTTGAGCCGGAGAATCCGCTGTGGGTGGAGTTTGCGGAGAACATGGCACCGATGATGGGGCCGATGGCGGGCCCGCTGGGCGCAGTCGTGCTGGAAGGGCACGAGGGGCCGATGCACGTGCTGGATATTGCGGCGGGGCATGGACTTTTCGGGATTGAGATCGCGAAGCAGAACAAGCAGGCGCATGTGACGGGGCTGGACTGGGCGCCGGTTCTGCGCGTGGCGTTGCGAAATGCGGAGAAGGCCGGCGTGCACGATCGCTACAACATGCTGCCGGGAAGCGCATTCGATGTGGAATTTGGCGGGCCGTACGATGCGGTGCTGCTGACGAACTTTCTGCATCACTTTGACAAGCCGACGTGCGTGGGGCTGCTGAAGAAGGTGCATTCTTCACTGAAGCCCGGCGGCAAAGCGGCGACGCTCGAATTTGTGCCGAACGAGGATCGGGTCTCGCCGCCGATGCCGGCCGGATTTGCAATGACGATGCTCACCACCACGGCGGCGGGTGATGCTTATACATTCTGCGAACTGCACTCGATGTACGAGGAAGCCGGGTTCAAGGGCACTAAGGCGCACCCGATTCCGATGAGTCCGCATACGATTGTGATGGGGAACGCGTAAAGAGCAGGGAGTAGGGACATAGGGACATAGGGACATAGGGGCGAGGGACAGAGGGTGTGGTGAAGCGCAACCTTTTGGTTGCGCATTTTGTTATTCCAATGAATAGAGGCGAGTGACGAGATCGCGGACGATGGGGTAGCACTCGCACGCGGCGCTTTCCAGACCTTCACAGTCGACAATATGGATGCGTCCGCGGCTGTATTTGATGAGGCCGCTGCGTTGCAGGGATCCGGCGGCAAGGGTGACGCTGGTGCGGCGAGCGCCCAGCATCTCAGCGAGGAACTCCTGGGTCAGTACGAAGCGGTCCGATCCGAGGCGGTCCCGGACCATCAGCAACCACCGGGCGAGGCGTTCTACGATCTCGTGGAGGCCATGGCAGGCTGCGAGTTGGCTGAGAATGAAACCCTGGCACTGCACACATTCGAGAATGCGTTGCGAAAGCTGCGTGTGCGCGAGAAAGAGCTGCTGCAAATCATCGAAGGGCATGCGCAGGGCGGTCCCTTCGCTTTGGATGAAGGCCGTGGTCGGGGCGGTGGCGGGTCCCAGCAAGTTGATGGCTTCAACGAGGCCTTCACGGCCAATGACGCCGACTTCAGCTCCGACGCCGTCGGACATGAAGGTGACGACGGAAGCAATGCCTGAGGTCATGAAGTGCGCAAACGGCGGCGTCTGGCCAGGGTTGGTGAGTACCGTTCCGACGGGCAAGTCGACGGGCTGCAGGCGGGCGAGCAGAGACGATTTCAGCTCAGCCGGAAGGGCATTGATGATCAGATTTGATAGTTCGGCGGCCATTGGGAAGATCCTTTGCGACAGTCGCAAGGGATTCCGCCCGATTGGCGGGAAGGGTTGCGCTCAAAAATTGACGAGACCTATCGCTTGCTGGTGACGACTATATGCTCACCACCCGACAGATGAATGTTCACTACCGCACATAGCCTTAATAATTTGTGAGATTTAGCCGGCGTGGGCGCTGAGGGGAATGGAGATGCGAAACGCCGTTCCATTTCGTGAAGGCCGCGTTGTGGTGCGGCTGCGGATGCGGCCGTGATGCTTCTCCACAATGGACTTGGAGATGGAAAGACCGAGGCCGGTGCCGCGCTCCTTTTTGGTGGTGAAGAAGGGGTCGAAGATTCTGGGCAGGATGGGAGCAGGGATGCCGGGTCCGTTGTCGGCAACGGTGACGTGCGCTTCGTCGGAAGTGCGCCTCACACTGACCGCGAGGGTGCCATTTTCGGGCAGGGCGTCGATGGCGTTGGAGATCAGGTTGGAGAACACCTGGAGCATGTCGCCGGCGTGAACTTCGGCAGAGACATCGGAGGTGAGCCGCTTGCGCAGATTGATGTGTTTGGCGGAGATTTTCCGTTGATGCACGCGCAGAGCAGCTTCGGCGAGGGTAGCGATGGCGATAGACTCGCGGGTTTCGGAGGAACGGTAGAAGCTGAGTGTTTGCCGGGAAAGCTTGGTGAGAGTGACGAGCTGCTCCTCGAGCATGCCGCTGAACACGCGGACCTGCGACGGGTTATCTGCTTCCTGCTGAATGAGATAGTTGAGGTTATGCACGGCTTCGAGGGGGCCGTTGATCTCGTGCATAACCATGGCCGCAAATTGACCGGCCACGACCAGTTCCTGGTTACGGCGAAGAATGTCCTGGGTTTCCTTCGAGTGGTCGAGTTCGACTGGCTGGTTCATACGCAACCCCATCTCGGTGACTGGGGAGGATGCCATTTTTGGGCATCAACGACTCGGGAGGAAGCGCCCCCGCAGGCCAGTTTTACTGCTTCGGCATGGCAGGTTCAGAAGCTGGAGCAGAACCCGCTATGTCCGGTAACAAACAGATTGATGCCTTGATATTGGAAAGGGTGGCCCGCTAACGGAATACGGTTGCTGGATTCTCAGATGCGCTGGGCTATGGGCGGCGAGTGCGGGCTGCGACAGCGAGCTCTTTCAGCAAGGGGTAGGTCTGGCTCCAGTCGATGCAGGCGTCGGTGATGCTTTGGCCGTGGACGAGAGGCTTGCCGGGGACGAGCTTTTGAGCGCCGGAGACCAGGTTGCTCTCAAGCATGACGCCGATGATGTTGGGATTGCCGGCAGCGACCTGGGCGGCGACGTCGCGGCAGACGAGGGGCTGGCGCAGATGGTCCTTGTTGCTGTTGGCGTGGCTGCAGTCGATCATGATGCGGGGCGCGGTCCCCGCTTTCTCCATTTGGAGAGCAGTATCGGCAACGCAAGCGGCGGTGTAGTTGACCATTTTTCGGCCGCCGCGGAGGATGATGTGGGTTTCGGGATTGCCGGTGGTGACGAAGATGGCGGATTGGCCATGCTTGGTGTGGCCGAGGAAGGTATGCGAGTTCGCCGCGGAGAGGATGGCGTCGATGGCGACCTGGATGTCGCCGGAGGTGGCGTTCTTGAATCCGACCGGGCAGGAAACGCCGGAGACCAGTTGGCGATGGACCTGGCTTTCGGTGGTCCGGGCGCCGATGGCTCCCCAACTGACCAGGCCGGCAATGTACTGCGGGGAAATCATGTCGAGGAATTCGGTGCCTGAGGGTACGCCCATTTCGGCGAGGTCGAGGAGGAGATGGCGCGCGAGGCGCAGGCCGTCGTTGATCTTGTAGGAACCGTCGAGATGCGGATCGTTGATGAGGCCCTTCCAGCCGACAGTGGTGCGGGGCTTCTCAAAATAGACGCGCATGACGATGTGGAGGTCGGCGGAGAATTCGGCGATAGCGGATTTCAGGAGGGCGGCGTATTCGACAGCGGCCTTTGTGTCGTGAATGGAGCACGGGCCGACGAGGACGAGGAGGCGCGGATCGCGATGGGCGAGGATGCGGGAGATGTCGAGGCGCGCATTGAAGATGGTGGCGATGGCCTCCTCGGTGATGGGACGTTCTTCTTCAAGGAAGACGGGGGGGAGGACCACCTTGGTCCACTGGATGCGAACGTCTTCAATGCCTTGATTCATGGGAGAAGCTTTGTTTCAGATTATCAGTGTTTTTGGAGGGACGGAGGGACAAAGGGACTGGGATTATCGCGCTAGTTTGGAGTTGACATTTCACGGCATGGGGCGCATATTGTTCGCAGACTGGTTTGTAGTGCAAACTAGTCTATGGAGAACGTGATGATCAATTCATCGTTCCAGAATGTGGATGTGAACCCGGATGCGGCGGCCAGGAACCTGATGCAGAGGGCGCACAACCAGGATGGTGTTCCGGAGATTCTGGTTGGAGCATTTTTTCTTGCGGTAGCGGGGTTGATGTGGCTTCAAGTCGCATTTAAGCCGGGATCGATTGAGTATCTGGCGTCCGTTTTGGGACTGATGCTGCTCATTATTCCGGTGGGTGCGTTATTGCCATGGATGATCAGAATGGTCCGGAGGCGGTACCTGATCGAGAGGGTGGGATATGTTGAACCGAAGCCGGCCAATCGGAAGCGGCTGGCCGTTGTGGTTGGCATCGCGTTCGTGGTCGGGGCGGCGGCGGCATTTGCAGCCTGGCGGGGAGCGTTTCCGCCGGCGAGTTGGGTGCTGGCGGGGACCGGCATCTTCGGCGGAGCGATCGTGGCCGCTGCCGGCCGCTTGCCCCGGTTCATCGTTGGCGGAGTGATCGGGGCGGTAGTGGGTTGTGTTGCCGGGCTCGACCGGCTGACTCTCGCGTTGGGTTTCACCCTGGTGTACGGCGTGATGGGGCTGTTGTCTCTGGGCTCCGGCGTCGTGGTGCTGTTGCTTTTCATGCGCAAGCGCGACGAGGCGGGTGAGTGAGATGAGCAGCGCGAAGATTCAGCGATTGGCGCAGATTGACCGGGTGATTCACGAGCCGGCGCGGTTGATGATTGTGGCGCTGCTGGCTGCCGTGGCGGAGGCGGACTTCCAGTACCTTCATCAAACTACCGGCCTGACGAAGGGAAACCTGTCTGTCCATTTATCGAAGCTGGAGGAAGCGGGGTATGTTGAGATTGAGAAGAGCTTCAAAGGCAAGTACACGCTGACGATTTGCCGGCTGACGGAAGAGGGCAAAAAGGTGCTCGATGCGTACCGGAAGGTGATTAAGGGAGCGCTCTGATCGCGTGAGGCAATGCTTACGGTGCATGCTGGTGAATCGACAAAAAATGTCCCACAGCGGCTAAAGCCGACATTCATTCTTGCCCATTTGCGGCACGCGACCCACTCTGTGGGTTCCCCGAGTCGTGCCCTGACGCTTCTTGCCGTTCTGAGTCAGGTTTTGCCGGGGTAGTCAGCGGCGGGATTTGCGTTTGGCGTCGGCGCGGGGCCAGTACTGGAACTCGTCGGAGAAGAGCTCGCCGTTGAGGTCGGCGACGCGCTGCGACAGACGTGTTTGCGCGTCGGAGATGGCGAGGTTGTAGATGGCGGGGCCGATCTCTTCGAGGAAGAAATTGAGCAGGAGGCCTGCGGGCATTTCGCCGATGGGCTCGAGGTTCTCTTCGAAGTAGCGGTGCATGGAGGCGATGGCGTCGGTGCGTTGTTGTTTCGAGAGTTCGAGGGTGACCATCGGAGCGGCTCCTGGTTGAGGGATGAATCCAGAATACTGAATGGTGCGGGTGAAGATCGCCGGTATGAGCGGCGGGAGTGTTGTATTGCGATTGCGGATGCGTTTTTATGCCGCCCTGGAGTGATACGTCTCCGTCTTAGTGAGCAACGGACAGATGTAGACTCCGTGATGGGAGGATTCATGGGCTGGGTCAATATCGGGCGATGCCGGCTCGCGTGGTGGATCGGTTTCGCAATCGCGCTTTTGGGAATGGCATCAGGGAATAGCCTTAGCGCTCTCGCGCAGGTACATCCGGCCGCTCCGGCACAGCAGCCGGGAGGCGGCGATCCGGTACTGACGCAGCGGCCACCGCCGAAGCTGAAGACCCTGTTGATTCCTGAAGGAAGAATCAAACTGGATGTGATGGTCAACGATGCGGCAGGAAAAGCAGTGGTGGGTCTGGAGCCGTGGGATTTCAAGATCCTGGACAATGGACAGCCGCGCAAGGTGATGTCGTTTCGCGCGTTCAACGACGCAGAGGTGAAACCCGATCCGCCCGTTGAGGTGATTCTTGTGATCGACATGGTGAACCTGGCCTTTCAGCAGGTGGCTGTAACACGGCAGGAGATATCGCAGTTTCTCGAGCAGGACGGCGGACATCTGAAGGTACCCGTGAGGCTGCTTCTGCTGACCGATGCGGGCATGCGGGTGCAACCGAGGTCTTCGATCGACGGCAACGCGTTATTGAGCGTGGTGAAGCAGATCAAGGGAGGAGTGAGAACGATTGATTCGGCCATGGGTGGCGAGGCTCTGCTGGAGCGTTTTCAGCGATGCTCGCGCCAGGTGACGGCGATTGCGGAGAACGAGGCGCGCGTGCCGGGCCGGAAACTGCTGATCTGGGTGGGACCGGGGTGGCCGATGCTGAATCGGCCGGAACTTGGGTATTATTCCGCGCGGGACCAGCAAAGCTATTTCGACGGAATAGTGGAATTGTCGAACCGGCTGCGCGAGGCGCGCATGGTGGTTTACAGCGTGGCTCCGTATATTGGCGCGGACACGACATTCAACATTCGCTACCAGGACTATCTGAAGCCGGTGAAGTCGGCGCGGGAGTCGGACCCCGGCGACCTTTCGCTGAAGGTGTTGGCGACGCAGACAGGCGGGAAGATTCTGGGACCGGACAACGACATCGTGAGCCAGATCAACAAGTGCATTGTGGACGCGAATGATTTCTACCGGATTTCATTTGATCCGCCGGCGGCAGAACACGCCGATGAGTATCACGATCTGAAGGTAGTCGTGGCCAAGCCGGGAGTAACTGTGCGGACGAATACCGGGTACTACAACGAGCTGCCGGGCCATTGAGCCTGAGGGTCGGCGAGCAAACAGGACGGGATCGATGGGGGAAGTGGGCCTGGGGAGAACTGCGGCGGCGATTGCTTTGTTGTTGTCTGTGGCCCTTGGAACGGGACAGTCGCAAGCAACGCAAACAGCCTCAGAGATCGCGCCGCAAGCCCTGGCGACGGGCGCCGAGGGTGGTATTCAGCTAGATGTTGTGGTAACGGATGCGTCGGGCAATCCGGTCACCGGTTTGCAAGAGGGGGACTTCAGTCTCTTTGATAATGGGAAGCCGCAGAAGATTGTTTCCTTTGCTGCATTCGATGGAGTGAAGAGCAAGCCGGATCCTCCCGTCGAAGTGATTCTGATGATCGACGCGCTCAACAACAGCTTTATTGAGATGGGATTCATTCTTCAGGGCCTGGAGAAGTATCTGCGTGAGAACGGCGGCCATTTATCGCAGCCGACTTCGATTGCGAGATTGACGGTGTCGGGGATGGAGACGCTGTCGCGTCCATCGCTCGACGGCAATGCGCTGGCGAAGGTTGTACACGGAATTGGCGCAAGCAACAGGCCAATCGGGGTCTATACATTCCCGCCGTCGATGAATGCTCTGGCGCGTTTGGCGCAGGAAAATGCGTCGAAGCCGGGCAGAAAATTGCTGATCTGGCTGGGCACAGGCTGGCCAACGCCCGCTATCGTCCGCGAGACGTACACCTCTTTGGACGAGCGGCAGCAACGCGAGAATTATCAATTGATGGTTCAGATTTTGGAAGCAATGCTCGATGGACACATTGTGCTCTACGGCGGATACACCGCGAGCGATTTTTACATGCGCGACTTTCTGAAAGGAGCGAACAAAGCATCGGATCTCGATCCGCGCGCGCTGTCGCTGGATGTGCTGGCGTTCAAGAGCGGCGGACGTGGTGAGCTACCGGCGATCAATGCGGACAGTGTCGTTACGGCGGCGCTCAACCACTTTGTGCGGGAAGCGAACGCGTATTATGCGATCTCGTTCAACCCGCCGCAGGCAAAGAAAGCTGACGAATACCATGACTTGAGGGTTGCGATCGACAGAGCGGGTCTGAACGCGCGGACCGTCACCGGCTACTACGATCAGCCGGAACTCCACCGGCCACAGACGGTGCAGGAGTTGCGCAAGGTTGTGGAGCAACCGGCGATAGAAGAAGAGGCTGCGCCGGGAATGGTGACGGTAGCCCAACTCACCGAGATTCTGCGGCAGGACAAGACGAAGCGCGATGCGGAGCTGGCAAAGGAAATCGATCGGCTCCAACTGACGGAGCGACTGAGCAGCGCGAAGCTGTCGGCGCTGAGCGCGGAGTTGCCGGGAGCGAAGTCGAAGGCTGCATTGACGGCGGTTGGCGATGTGTCAGTGTTTTTGGAACCTCCGGTGACAGAGATACCGGCAAAACCGGAAGCCGACCTTATCGAGCAAAGACGGATTGTGTCGCTGGCGGTGGACTACCTGCGAGATACGGTTCCAAAACTCCCGAATTTTTTTGCCAGGCGAACCACGGTGAAGTTCGAAGCGCGTCGCGTGCGGAATCCGCAGGCGCAAAACGCAGTCTCGAAAAACGATGGTCCGCTGCGCAGGATCGGAGATGCAGTGGCGATCGTGCAATACCGCGATGGCAAGGAAGTGGTAAAGCAGGAGATGGTGAAAGGGAGCGATGGCAGCGAGCAGGGGCTGGAGACGTGGGGGACCTTCGGGCCGATTCTTTCCACTGTGATTGTGGATGCTGCACATAGCACGATGCGATGGAGTCACTGGGAAGAAGGCCCGAACGGACCTATGGCGGTTTTCCAGTATCAGGTTCTCAAGCCGAATTCTCATTACGAAGTGTCTTATCCAACGATTGTGAATACGGGTGTTGACCTGGCGGCGAAGCATCGAACGGCTTATCACGGAGAGATTGGGATTGACCCGGATACGGGGAGGATCCTGCGTCTTGCACTGGAGGCCGATCTCGAACCGGAACTTCCGATGGAGCGCGCCGACATCATGGTGGAGTACGGTGAAATGGAGATTGGAGAGAAGAAATATACGTGTCCGCTGCGGAGTGTTTCGCTTTCGACAGGGCGCTCCCCGAGTATGGGAGGAGTGTCGTTTGGGCCGATTTCAAGCAGTGAAGTTACTCGGGTGAATGATGTTGTCTTTGACGAGTATCATGTGTTTCGCTCGGAGATGCGGATAGTGCCGGATTGAAATGAGGAATTCGCAGCATGCCCGGCCCCGAGGTTGGCGGGTATGGGATCTAACAGTGGAGGACACGTTTCTTGCGCAGCAGCCAGACTCCCACGGAGAGTGCGAGCCAGACAAGCGTGGCGAGGACGAAGGTCTGAGCGAGGCCGGCGCGCGGCAGCCAGATCCAGACGACACACGCGAACCCCGCAAGGCCGATGCAGCCGATGGCCGTGCCGAGTGCGTCGATGGCGGCGACGATGCGGCCGCGGTTGGTCCCGTCGAAACCGGCGCGCGCTTTGTGCTGCTCTTCGTGGGCTTCAACAAGGCTCGCGCTGGCGGGAAAGATGGCGGGAAAGGCAAGGAAGAAGCCGCCGATCACTGGCCCGCATCGCTGTGCGATCAAGCCTGCGAGCACGCAGACAACACCTCCGAACGCGAAGCGGATGATCCATTCGTGGGGCCTGATGCCTTTAATCGCGGAGAGCCTGGCATGCAGGATCATGGTGGCTATCTCACGAGGAGCCAGAACGCGCACGAAGCGGCGAACCATACCGGCATGAGAGCGATGGTTGCGGCGAGAGCGTGCGGCTTGAGGCGAAGCAGTATCCAGCTTACGCAGGCGGCATACAGCAGGAACGCAATGGCGCCGAGGATCATGGAGCGCGCTTCGACGGCCGCGTAGGCTTTGCCGTGGCCGGCGATGGTAATGCCGATGGTGGCGAGCGCGATCGATGGAGCTGCGCCGAAGAGGCCCGCGAAACTTTTGGGGCGAAACATTTCAGCGAGCACGGCGAAGAAGCTGACGACGACGCCGCCGATCAGGAAGCGAGCGAGAAGCTCTCCAATTTCAACACGCACGGAGATGAGCCCTCACGCCGCTCTCTGCGCCTTGTGGATTTCAATAATGACCTGGATAGTTCCTTCACTTTGGTCCACAGGTTTGAGGAGGACGGGGTTTGCCATACTTCTGGCGGGTTTTTGTGCCATCACGCGCTCCGCCTGTTTATTTGGGGAATATCATCCTGGAAGCTGAGAGAGCTACGGGGTTGATTCGGTTGCCCTAAGCGGCCTGATCTGTGCCAGAAGCAGGTTGGGGACCTTTGCCGCAACTTGACAGTGCTACTGTGAGATTTCTAGAATAAAGAGGGACAATCCTGCCTATTTGGAGCTCTAAGCATCTCATTATGGGAGGATTAGCCGGTTTGAAGTCAACCGGTTGCAGTCCAGCGAGGTAGCTGATCCGATGGCTGAGACGCGCGTGAGTCCGCGGGAGCGGCTGGTACTTACGGCGATTATCGAGCTCTATATTGCTACCGGGGAACCTGTGGCCTCGCAAACGGTTGCCGACCATTTTGCACACAAGGAAGGTTTGAGCTCGGCGACGATCCGAAATGTGATGGTGTCGCTGAGTGAGGCGGGACTGCTGGAGCAGCCGCACACCTCGGCGGGTCGCGTGCCCACGGCGGCGGCGTTTCGCTATTACGTGGAGCAGATAACGAGGCCGGATGCACCGATGGGGCGGATTGGGGTGGGTGGAGCTGCGTTCGCGACGCTGCCGCAGGCTGGAATGCCGCTGAGCGAGGAACGCCGCGAACAGATTGAGGAGAGCTTCTCAGGCGTGACGAGTTCAAACGAATATCTGGAGCGCACCTCGCATGTGCTGGCGCTGATCTCGAGTGGGCTCGGGGTGGCGCTGGCGAGCGCGACGGCGGATCAGGTGCTGGAGCATATTCATTTTTCCCGGCTGTCGATCGGGCGCGTTCTGGCCGTGGTGGTGACGCGGGCCGGCGCGGTGCTGGACCGGGTCCTGGTGCTTGATCGCGAGTTGACGCATCTAGAATTGGAGACGGCAGCCCGGTATCTGAATGAGACGTATCACGGGTGGCAGATCGAGCGAATTCGCACAGAAGTGACGCGGCGCATGGATGAGGAGCGCGCGGCTTATCACCAGTTGCTGGCGTCGGTGGAGGAGCTCTGCCGCAAGGGTGCACTGGAGGTGGGCGATGCGGCATCGGTGCTGTTCGTGGAGGGCATGGCGAACCTGATTGCGGTAGAGGTGGACCGCGGTCGATTGAAACAGATGTTGTTGGCGCTGGAAGCCAAGCAGCGCCTGGTGGATTTGCTGACGGCCTATGTGAATGGCAGCCAGCAGGAAGTACGCGTAGTGGTGGGACTGGATGAGGCTTCCCCGGCGATGCAGGATCTGGTGCTGATCGGGTCACCGGCCCGGCTGGGTGGCACCAGCCTGGGAACTGTGGCAGTGATTGCGCCCACCCGCATCCAATATCAGGAGATGATCCAGGCAGTGCGCTATGTGGCGAAGCTCTCGGAGCGCATTCTGGAGATTCCGAATCAGTAAAAGGGCCCGGATAAGCATCCGGGGTTTGCGCGGATGCGAGTCCGCATGCAAGGGGATATTGCGCCGCAAGAGCCGCTGGAATAACCGGGCATTTGCCGAGGAATTTATCATTGACCAAGAAGAGAAATATTTGGGGAATTCGTAAAGATATGCGAGAGAAGGAAGCAGATTTGACAGAGTTGGAAAACGAGGAGAACCCTGCAGGGGAGAACAGGTCTGCGGAGACGGCCGAGATACCTGCGGCCGAGGGGCAGGGCCAAGAAACCACGGTAGTTCGAGCGGAGTTTGAACAACTGAAGGGCGAGTACGACCAGCTCAAGAAGGAGCGCGATGCGCTGCTGGACAGGCTGGCGCGGCTACAGGCGGAGTTTGAGAATGCGCGTAAGCGGGCGGAGAAAGAGAAGGCCGATTTCAAGGACTTCGCTGTCGGCTCCGTGGTGGAGCAGTTTTTGCCGGTGCTTGACAACTTCGAACTGGCGCTGAAGTCGACGGGTTCGCTGGAACAGTTGCGTTCGGGCGTGGAACTGATTGTGAAGCAGATGGAGGAGATCCTGCGCGGACTGCAGGTGCAGCCGGTGGCGACTGTGGGTGAGGAATTCGATCCGCGTCATCACGAGGCAGTGGGCTCAGTTGAGCGCGAGGACTTGCCGGATCAACACGTGGCGGAGGAGGTTCGCCGCGGTTATCGACTGCGGGAGAAACTATTGCGGCCGGCGCTGGTGCGGGTAGTATCCAATCCAAAACAGACGAGCGAGTGAACGCGGTTGGCGCTCAGGATGCGGACGTTTCCGGCGCGTGACAACCGGGACGGCGAAGAGGCGACGCGCGGGGCGAATTCCGCGCCACCATCGAGAGAGGGTTGAACAGGGTTTGAATACGAGAGTGGCTAAAGCTGACTATTACGAGGTGCTGGGAGTTTCGCGAGAAGCCAGCGACCAGGAATTGAAAAGCGCGTATCGCAAACTTGCGCTCAAGTTCCATCCGGATCGCAATCCGGGGAATCATGCGGCGGAAGAGAAGTTCAAAGAGGCGAGCGAAGCCTACCAGGTGCTGAGCGACGTGGACAAGCGCGCAGCCTATGATCGTTACGGTCATGCGGGCGTGAGCGGCGGAGGGCCGGGCGGCTTCGGGGGCTTCTCGGGTGCGGTTGACCTTGGGGATATTTTCGGAGATTTGTTCGGCGAGATGTTCAACATGAACGCCGGACAGCAGCGGGGAGGTCGCCAGCTGCGCGGCGATGACTTGCGTTTTGATCTCGCGATTGAATTCGAAGAAGCGATTTTCGGGACCGAGAAGGAAATCAAAATCCGCCGACTCGAGGCCTGCGAAATCTGCAAGGGAACGGGGAGCGCATCGGGCCGGGGGCCGTCGGTGTGTCCGCAATGCCATGGACGCGGGCAGATCCGGTATCAGCAGGGATTCTTCTCGGTTGCGCGGACGTGCAACGCATGCGCGGGGCGGGGATCGATCATCGGCGATCCGTGCCAGACATGTCGCGGAGAGACGCGGCTGACGAAGGAGATCAAGCTCAACGTAAAAGTGCCGTCGGGTGTGGAAGAGGGAACGCGGATTCGGTACACGGGTGAGGGCGATGTGGGCCGCGGCGGGGCGCAGAGCGGGGATCTCTATGTTGTGCTTTCGATTCGCAAGCACGACTTTTTCGAGCGCGAAGGGCAGAACCTGCACTGCGTGATCCCCATCAGCTTTCCGCAAGCTGCTTTGGGGGCGGATATCGAGATTCCGGGAGTTGATGGGCCGGTCATGCTGAAGATTCCCGAGGGCACGCAAAGCGGGAAGGAACTGCGCATCCGCGCCAAGGGTGTTCCGTATCTCAACGAAAAGGGACGCGGCGACTTGATTGTGCGAGTTGTGGTGCAGATTCCGAAGAAGGTGAGTCGCGCACAACGCGATCTGATTACGGAACTGGGTAACTCGATGTCGGTGGAGAATAAACCGACGTCGCCGGGATTGCTGGACAAGATGAAGGATTTGTTCAGCTAGAGCGATACCGGAATATATCTAGACTCTTTAATGATCAGATTGCCATCACTACGATGACGGCGACAGCTACGCCCATCACCAGGCTTGCAGCGTCGGTGAGAGCGAACGCGACCGGATCTTCGTCGAGTTCTCCGCGCGAGGCCAGCAGCCATACGCGGCACAGCCAAAGGACCATAAAGGGAACGATCAGCCACAGGCGTTGCGGATGGTGGTAGAGAGTCGTAATGTCCTGACTGCTGATGTAATTGGCGAAAATGACGACCGCCGCAAAAGCGCTGGCGGTTCCGAAGGCGCGGATCTGCTCAATATCGCTCATGAGATAACCGCGGCCGTTCTTGAGTTGCATGCCCCTGATACGGAGGTTCTCGAGTTCGGCAAACCGCTTAACGATGGCAAGGGAGAGAAACAGGAAGATCGCGAAGCCGGCGAGCCAGTGAGAGATGGGCGTGGCGGTGGCGGCGCCGCCTGCGAGCAGGCGCAAGGTATAGAGGCCGGAAAGGACGACCACGTCTACGAGAGCGATTTTTTTCAGATAGAAGGAATAGGAGAGCGTCGAGCCAACATAGACGAGCAGCCAGAATGAAAACGCGGCAGGAAGGAGCTGTGCGGCAGCGAAGCCTGCGGCGAGCAGGAGAACGATGGCAACAAGTCCGATAGAAGGCGCCAGATCGCCTGAGGCGAAGGGACGCAGACGCTTCTTCGGGCTGCGGCGGTCGGCTTCAATGTCGAGAAGGTCATTGACGAGGTAGGTGCCCGATGCGGCGGCGCAGAAGCAGCAGAAGGCCAGCAGCGCTGAGGCCAATAGTCGGATCGAGTGATTATGGGCGAGGAGGGGCGGGAGCAGGACGAGAAGATTCTTGGCCCACTGATGTGGTCGAAGTGCTTTGACGAGCGAATTCAGGGGCCGGCTGCGTTCTTCAAAGGCGCGCGAGGGGACGATGCCTTGTGCGCGCAAACTCATGCGCAATCGTCGACTCGGATTTGCGACCATGGATTCCGCGGCGCCCGCCATCACCGGAAGATCCGGCGTGTCGTTCCCGATGTAGGCAAAATCGACTCTGCCCAGGCGCCGGCGGAGGCTGTCGAGTTTCCAGCTACCGGTCAGGTTGTGAGTGCCGTCGCTGGCAAGGACTTCATGGAAGAATCCGAGATGATCGGCAACGCGGCGCGCGAGTGGAGCGTCGGCGCCGGTAGCGAGATAGATTTCGCGGCCCCGGGCCTTTTCCTGTTGAAGGAAATGAAGCAGTTTTCGGTTGTAAGGGAGATGCGTCACGTCGAGAGCGACGTTTTCGGTAACAAAGGCTTTGAAGGCGGCCTTTCCGCGAAGGAGCGTGCCGGGCAGGCGCGGAAGGAGGAAGGGATGAGTTCGGGCCAGGACGAGCAGCGAGTCGATCAGAGTGTCGGATTTGACCAGAGTCCCATCCAGGTCGACGCAGAGGGGCATGAGTTTTGCCGTTCCGGATTCTGTTTGAGACTGGACTCGGGGCAACCTTAACCTCGCGTGCACATGCGGAAGAAGCCGGTCAAACGTGATCTCAATGCGTACCCGCTTCGACCGAATGGTGTGACGAACTCAGATGATCGTAGAAGCCGCCTGAACGGCTCAAGTATACAGCCGCGACGATGCAAACTGACTTAACCAGAGAAGGGCGCGGCATGAATGGAGGCTTCAGCAAACGGCCCGAACCTGCGCCTTTGCTGGATTTGCATGGGTGAATTCGATTCGCCCAATGATTGCGGATGCGTTGGGGCGATATAATCGCGCAGATGCCGCTCAATCCACACCAGTTCATCGATCACTACGAGATACTTGCGCTTCTGGGGGCGGGGGGCATGGGCGAGGTGTATCGCGCCCGGGACACGAGACTGAATCGCGACGTCGCCATCAAGGTGTTGCCGGGGCTGTCGACGTCCGAGCCTGACAGGCTGCGCCGCTTCGAGCAGGAGGCGCGTGCGGCGGCGGCGCTGAACCATCCGAATATTCTGGCCGTGTACCAGATGGGATCGCACCAGGGGGCGCCCTACCTGGTTTCGGAGCTTCTGGAGGGCGAAACGGTTCGCGACCGGTTGAAGCGCGGCGCGCTGCCAATCCGGAAGGTCGTCGACTACGGAGTACAGATCGCAAAGGGACTGGCGGCGGCGCATGAGAAGGGCATTGTTCATCGCGATCTGAAGCCGGAGAATCTGTTTCTGACCAACGATGGCCACGCCAAGATTCTGGACTTCGGACTGGCGCGCTTAACGCAAGTGAACGAGGCGATACCGGCGCAGTCTGCGCACGAAGTGCAGACTATGGCAGGGATGTTGATGGGTTCCATGGGCTACATGTCGCCGGAGCAGGTACGGGGACAGTCGGCAGATCATCGGTCTGACATTTTCACATTCAGCGCTGTGCTGTACGAGATGCTGACCGGTCAGCGAGCGTTCCAGAAGGCGACGTCGATCGATGCGATGAGCGCGATCTTAAACGAGGAGCCGACGCCCCTTACGCAACTCTTGCCCAATGCGCCTCCGGGACTTGAAAGAGTCGTGCAGCGTGGTCTCGAAAAGAATCCTGAACAGCGCTTTCAGTCGGCATCGGATCTGGGTTTTGCGCTGGAGGCGGCAGCGGGTCCATTGCAGAGTGTGTACACCTCGAACTACAGGATTCAAGAGAAACGGCCGTTGTGGTCGCGTGGATTTCTCCTGGCGATCGCTGGTGCTATCGCCGTGATGCTTGTTGCGGTTGCGTATTCATGGCTGCGGCCGGTGCCGGAGCCGCAGGTGGCGAACTATCTGCAGTTGACACACGATGGACTACAGAAATCGCTTATCGGGACCGATGGGTCAAGGCTTTTTCTGACGGTTGTTAATTCGGGAGCAGAGGACGCAGCGGCAGTTCCGATTACAGGCGGCGAACCAACTCGGATCTCATTGCCGAGGCCTGGCATGCTTCCCTTGGACGTTTCCCCGGACGGTTCATCGTTGCTTTTGGTGGATGGAACGGGATATCCCGTGACCGGTCCGCTGTGGAGCTTGCCGGTGCTCGGGGGTTCTCCGCGACGACTGGGAGATGCTTCGGGTAGCGTTGGCGCCTGGTCGGGAGATGGAAAACAACTGGCGTTTGGTAAGGACAATGACGTCTTTCTGGCCAACGGAGATGGAACGGCGGCACGCAAGATTGCAACGATGAAGAACCTCGTGTCCGGAATCAGTCTCTCGCCGGATAACTCGCGCGTTCAGATCGAAACGGAAGAAATATCGCAAAGCGGAACGAGTGTCGTGGTCGGAGAGCGAATGATCTGGCAGGCGCCGGCGAACGGATCAAATCCAACTCCACTGGTTCCGAAGTGGCAAGGCACAAGGAACGAATGCTGCGGCAGGTGGAAGGAGGACGGGAAGTACTTTGTTTTTCAGTCGGGCGGGCAAATATGGGCACTTTCGGGGGAGAGGCGCTTTCTGCAAAGAGGAGCGAAGCCCATTCAATTGACATCGAGCCCGATGCAATTGCAATCGCCGTTGCCGAGCAAGGATGGGAAGAAGCTATTTGTGGTGGGAATGACGTTTCGAGGCGAGTTGACTTCTTTCGATGTGAAGACGGGCAAGCCAACGCCTTTTCTCGGTGGGATTTCGGCCGATTGGGTTGATGCAAGCCGCGACGGGAGACAGGTTGTTTATGTTTCTTATCCGCAAGGGGATCTGTGGAAGAGCAATCTGGATGGAACGAATCGGGTGCAACTGACCTTCAGTCCGACCAAGCCGGTGTTGCCGCGTTGGTCGCCGGACGGCCAGACGATCCTCTTCTTCGAGTTTCCGAACGGACCGGGCAAGCCGGGAAAGATGTATGAGAT
This sequence comes from Occallatibacter sp., assembly GCF_049582745.1. Taxonomy (GTDB): domain Bacteria; phylum Acidobacteriota; class Terriglobia; order Terriglobales; family Acidobacteriaceae; genus Telmatobacter. The sequence continues at coordinate 24,255 of NZ_JBAUUO010000082.1, read as the reverse complement.
TCCGGCATCAGGAGGAACTCCTCACGAGCTGATACCGGATGACAAGCAGAACGAGCAGGATGCGACGTGGTCGGCGGATGGCAAGCGGATCGCATTCGCCGGGGATGCGAACGATGCGATTGTGCGGAACAGCAGTCCAGCGATCAATATCCTCGATGTGCAGACGGGCAAGGTTTCACCGCTGGAGGGTTCGCAGGGAATGTTTTCGCCGCGGTGGTCTCCGGATGGACGCTACCTCGCTGCCATGACGAGCGATTCGAGCAAGCTGATGCTGTTTGATTTCGAGACCCGGAACTGGAAGCAGATCGGGGCCGGGACGCTGAGCTGGCTGAACTGGTCGCCTGACGAGAAATTCATTTATGTGAAAGATCTCGCAGGCACAGGTTCAGTCGAGCGGTTTCAAGTTCCGGACGGAAAGGCCGATCGGATCGTGGACTTGAAGGATTTTGTACTGACTGGACTTGGCGGAGGCGCGGTATCTATAGCACCGGACGGCTCACCCCTGCTGCTGCGCGATCGGGGAACGCAGGATATCTATGCTTTGGACTGGATTCAGCCCTAGTTTGTTGCGGGCTGCTATTGTGACGGCGGATTTTTAGCCAAATCAGCGAGCGAAACGCGACAGGAATTGAAGGCGATTTCGATGACGCCGGTATTTTTGATGTCGAACACGACACGCGACGGGATCTGAAAAGACTCCACCTTCACATAGTCGATGCGAAAAATGGCTTCAGCCGGAGGGGCCGTGGATGGCTGACTTACCTGGGACGCGACGGCGGATACGAGAAGTCCGTCGGGCGTGGAGGCGTAGGTCGGTGTAGCCAGAACCTTCATGTTCGGGTTGACGACCCGGACTTCGGTAAGAAGCATATTCTTGTCGAAGTCTTCATCGAAACTCGAACCGTCTGACGTGCCGCTCAGGTGAACGCCGTCTCCCGCATTGGTAACAGTGATGGTTGAGTCGGGGATCGGCACCATGCTGCCATTCATATACACATTCCACGTCTGAAAAAAGCCCGAGACTGAGGTTTGCAGTCCATCGCGAATTTGTTTAATCGCGGCTGCCTTGTCCTGGGGTGCTTCGCTTTCACTCGTCCAGCCAAGCGATCCATTGCCTTTGAGTTCGTCATCGACGGAGAGATGGACGGTCTGGAGGAATTTCAGGGCGGGATTGTCGTCGGGAATATCGACACCGCTAAGGCGCGTCAGCATCGACTTCCAATCGATGGCGGCGTCACAATGAAAGGACTTGAGGCCGCTTGCCGTGGGGGTGTAGTAGAGCGCGTGGGCGGCGGCGAGGCGGGCGCGCGGGTCTTTGTTCTGAGCAAGAAGCGCGGTGCAGGCCAGACAGAGGAAGCCGAGGAGCAGCAGGAAGGAAATCTTGCGGGGCATGGAGGCACTATACCGTGCCTCGCGAGGAAGTCTGGCGAAGATTTTGAGGGGATTGGTGGAGCTGAGGATCGAACCGCTGGCCTCCTCGTTGCGAATTCAAGGCGCGAAGTCAGACGGAGAGAAACCAGACGACACCAAGTGACACAGAGAGGCAGTGTTCATGCGGGTTTCACGCCGGTTCGCTGCCTTTTGCGCGTGACCGAGCGACACAGCGATCGACGCCCCGACACCGGCAGGGATGGCAGGGTTATGACACAAACCGTGACACAATGATCTGACCCACCGTAGGCATCCTCTTGAGCATCCCGAGATTGTAGTTGGATAACTAAAGACGTCAGAATTAATCGAACGAATTTGAAGGCAATAGTAGCCGAAACACCTCTAATGCTCCCTCGACGTTTGTAGGGTCGAGCGGATACGTTTCCGTTGGTGAGAGCAGATTCAGGTATGCGGTCGGCTTGTTTGAGAAGCCATCTTCGCTTCGCGAGTACGCTTTGTAACAGAACCCGTTCGACATGAGAACGATCTTGCAGTTTGGGAACTGATTGGCATAGGTCTGACCTTGCACGGATGCGTAGGTTAGCCCCTGAGAGAACCCCTTGCTCTCAACGATCAGTGTGCAATCATCTAGATTGCATGCTCCCCCTGGTTTCCTAATAAAAGGTCTCCTAAATCCAGCAATATCGACACGTCCACCGCTCACGCCTAGCTCGATTTTAGGTTGGTGCTCAGCCCATCCGAGAGCGATGAGGAGCGGTACGATGAGAAAGGTTAGAGCCTCGTGTTCGCGAATGTCGGATGGGTACTGGCAATCCACGTAGTAGTTGACCAAAAGACGAATGCGCTTCATTGCGTGAGTAAATTCTTCGGCAGCGCCCGGTCGTAGTCCATTCTCAATTCAAAAGCCCAAGATTTGCTCATCCGAAATCTGCTTGGTTGGTTCCGGCTCTGGAAGGCATTCACCGACTGCAGGAGTCGTAGCTAGCAAGTCGTCTATAGTCCTCCGGATTAGCCCATTGTTTATTCCAGAGATGGTGCCCCGAATGAACCCTTGGCAGTCTAATGTCTCAGGCAGTCTGTGCCAATCCACATAGCAGTAACCCGGCAACTCCCAACCATCGAAGTCCTTAAGCCACTTCTTGTCTGCCTGCCCGACGACTTGCCCATTGCGCTCTCTTGCGATACCTACCGCTAGCAGTTGTGAGGTACCGCGTTTGAGTGCCACGCGATCACCAGTCTTAACTTGCGAGATTGTCGCGACCTGCGGCTTGTCACCCACAAAGGCAATGCATTGCTGCAAAAAACCACTCTGAATAATCACGACCTTCCGCTTCTGCTGCTACCTGCCAGTAGTTCCGGCCAGGTGCCGCTATCGTCGGAGTCACCATCTTAAACCTCCTTTGGTTGTGCTCTTAAGCTCCCGCACGATCAAGGCACTGTTGAACTGCCCGTTGCAGAATGTCTTGATTTGTCTGTCGTTGAGTTGCGCTCGAAGAATGCCACCGCAGCGAGACACTCACCCTTGTGCCCTTCACCGCAAATATGATCACCTTGGTCGCCATAGTATGAGCTTCCCATCAGGTTCGCGAAATTTCGCTGATCTTGATTGCGCAACCAGGCATAATCGAAGTCCTGGCGGTGTTTAAAGCCGACCAGTTCAATGATCAAAAAGTCTCCATCGCCGCGCCGGCAATAGACCTTACCGCTGCTACCTGCATCGAGCGCCCAGAGCTTGGGCGTGGTTCCCGGAACCTCATGTTTGCCGTTAGTCTTTCCGTTGTGCATCAGGCGAAATTGCTGCAGGAAGACTAGGCGTTGCGATTCGTCCAGCATATCGATTCTCTCGAGCGCTCGATCTTTGAAAGATAACTTCGGTAGAAGTGCGCGATACTCCTCACGTCGCCTGCGCACGTGCCTGGCAATTGCATCATCGCTGTGTTGAGCTGCAGCCGCTCTCGTCTTGGCCTGCGAGCGCGCGAACCGAAGCTCCAATTCCGTAAGCCGCTGCCGGTTTGCGACGTCGCAATCCTCGTCTTCTTGCTCTTGGGCATCCCATGCCTTCAGGAACTCCCTCTCCTCATCTGCGAACTCGAGCTTATGGCGTCACGCATCGTATTCCTGCGCCAGTGCGGCAAGGTGAGGATATTCGAGATCGAAATTCGCCTTGCGCTGTTCGTCAATCTTCGAGCCTTTGCCCTTGTGCGCAAGCCTGCGTTCGCGCTTGCTGCTCTCGAAGCAGTTCCTCACGCTGCTTCTCGGCAAAGGCATCTTCCTCCATGGCCTGTTGCTCGGCAAATAGGCCTTCAACAAGCACTTTCAGCTCCGGTTTGAGGTCGAGATAGTGCGTTTCGGGTACCAGGTTGCGGGTGAATAGCGCCAAAGCACGATGTTTCAGATCGAATAGCGTTTTCTGCTGTCGGGAGGCCTGCAGCGCCGGCGCCGGCGGGGCTGCTGCCTTGTGCTTCGACCGTGCTGCTTGCCGATGGCTCTCAGTGACCTGAACGACTTCGAAATGCAGTGCGCGGATGAGACCTTTTTGAAATCACCGATCTGTGCATGAGTAGCAGGGATCGATGGATGCCTGAATGAGGGGTGCGTCAGCGACGCGGGCGCCCAGAACCATCGAGCGAATCGCAGGCATGTTGACGTAGGTCGGGGTGCGCACATGAACCCGGCTCGGCGTGCGCGAGTTTTCCTTCCAACTGACGCTGTACACGACTTCACCGCGCGGGGCCTCGACGCGGCTGATGGCCGTTCCAGCTACAAACGCGAGTTTTGTTTCGCTATGCGCGAACTCACCTGGCGGGAGCTTGGCTATCGCCTGGCGAAGAATGCTGCAGCTCTGAAGAATTTCGTAGGCGCGGACGAGAAGCCGGGCGCGCACATCACCCGCTGTCTCTACCGGCACGTCGAATTCCATCTCGGCGTAAGCTGCATAGGGCGCTGCACGGCGAAGGTCCTGAGGAATTCCTGAAGCGCGGGCGGTAGGGCCCACCACTCCACAGTCCTGCGCCTTCTCGCGTGTGAGAATCCCAATACCCGCACATCTAGATCTTGCCGTGTAGCTGCTGGTGAAGACAGGGACGAGTTCGCGGGCGATTTCATCTTCGAGCAGATTGACCATCTTCAACAGGGTGTCGGGGTCGGTGATATCCCGATTGACTCCGCCGATGCGATTCATCGAGTAATTCACGCGGTTGCCGGAAATAGCCTGAAGCATGTCCATGACCTTTTCGCGATAACCGAAACACGCCATGAACAGCGTCTTAAATCCCATGAGCTTGGCGGCAATGCCAGCCCAGAGCACATGAGAATGGAGTCGTTCAAGCTCCGCCATGATGACGCGGATATAGAGCGCGCGCGGCGGAGGCTCAAGTCCGGTGAGCTTCTCGAGAGCTTGGCACAAAGTGAGCGTGTGAATAAACGAGCAGATTCCGCAGACGCGCTCCATGAGCGCAATCAGCTGGACGTAGTTGCGGGTTTCCGCAAGGTGCTCGATGCCGCGAAAATTAAACCCGATATGCAGCTTCGTATCGCAGATGGTCTCGCCCTCGCAGATCATCTCGAGTTTGTAGGGCTCTTCCAGACCGGGATGATAGGGGCCCATCGGCAACTTGTAGCTCATTTCGCCACCTCGTGAAGGTTAACGCCGGTGCGGTCGTTATCCCGGAGCAGAAGCGGCTCGTAAACGCGGCCAGTAAAATCAATCGAATATTCTTCGTGGATTTCGCGCTCGATCCAATCGGCAGCTTCGCAGATGTCGTAGATGCTGGGCATGGTGTTGGCCGTAGGGTAGAAGGCGAAACCGAGCAGTTGGCCGTTCAAGTCCCATAGGTATTCGAGGCAGAATCCCTGATTCATGGGAAGTTCGGTTGCGGTAATGGTGACGAATCGCGCGCCGGCCCGACCAAGAACCGGCACCAGCTCACGGAGACTGAGGTTGCCGGTGGTAAACCACTTGACCCCGCTTATGTCTGTCGAGACGTCGGTGATTTTGAGTTCGGCTGCCAGTTCCTCAATGTTGTTCATGGGGCTCTCCTGACTGGGCGCTCGTCCCGGCAGGGGCGGGCTGCGATTTGGGCGAAGGAGTTTTGCGTTGCAGCGTATAGCTGGTTCGCAGGCTTCCTGCCGAGAGGTAGATCGGTGGGCATTCCGCGTCCTGTGTCAAGGCGTGGTCTTTGCATCCGTCGACGCAGCGACCGCAGAACGTGCATCGCCCCGGGTCGTAAGCCCAGGTGAATTGCTTGCCGGCTGCAGTAAATGTGATGGCGCGGGCAGTACAGCGAAAACGGCACATGGCGCAACCGGTACAGCGCGCGGGATCAAAATGCACCAGGCCGCGAAAGCCAGCTGTCATGGGCGGAGCTGCAGGAAATCGCAGCGTCGCGACGCCGCGACGCAGGTTCTTCCAGAGCAGTCCAAAGATCTTCATGAGCGTAACCTCATGAGCAGAGTCGTGGAGATGGCAAGGACCGCGAAGGCGAGAGTGCACTGCCAGTAAAACCGAACGGTTGTGTCGATGGCGAGGCGTGCCGTGGCCGCGGCAATGATCGAGATTGCCAGGACAAGAAGCAAGCCGATGAGAAGGACGAAGACTACGTCGAGCCAAAGATGTGCAGTTGGTGGAATGGCTAATGTGGCAACCAGGCCCACACCGGCAATCCATTCAAGGCCGTGTGAGAGCTGCCACAGCGCGAGTTCGAATCCGGCATATTCAACCATCGGACCCGAGTAGATCTCCTGCTCAGCATTGGGGAGGGAGAAGGGATTGACGTGAAGCTTGGCAGGAAGGCAAATGAGAATTGCAATCAGGCCGAGGTATCTCCACGGAGTGGCCGCGGCGCTGGCGAGCGAATCGAGTCGAAACGAGTGCTGCGAGACAGCAATCGAGACAGCCGCCAGCAGGAATACGAGATTGTATGAGACAAGGAGCACAGCTTCGCGCGCCGAGCCGATTTCGGCAAATAATGAGCGCGAGGAAAACCCCGCGACGATCATGCAGATTGCGGGGATCTCCATCAAAGCGAGTAGAAGAATCAAGTCACCCTGAAAGCCGCCACGTAATGGCAGAACGGGGAGCAACCCAACGGCTCCGGCTGACGCGGAAACCGCGATCAAGGGCCAGGCTCGCATCAGGACTCCGTTCACGCCGGAGCGCGGCGGCGTTGACTTTCCGATGAGCTTGACGAAGTCGAAGAACGGCTGGCCAAAGGGGGGTCCGATGCGCCGCTGCAAAAGAGCGACAGACTTACGCTCGATCCACAGCACCAGCCATGCCGCCGGAATGGCGAAGAGCAAACCAGGGAATATAAAGAAGCGCGCGAGTGCGGTAAGGAGATTCATGACCGCGCCTCTTCCCGATTGGTGATGGAGGTTGCCGGCGATTCAGCCTTCGCGGCATTGTCACGGCGTTCGGCCAGTATGTTGGCAGCTGCGGCGATTCCGCGGACGATAGCATCAGGCCGGGGTGGGCATCCGGGGACAAAGACATCTACGGGAATGTGCTTGTCGAGCGGACCAACAAGAACGCGGCTATCGATGAATACGTTGGTAGATGCCGGGCATGAGCCGATCGCAATCACTGCCTTCGGCCCGCACACCTGTTCGTAGACGGTGTGAATGGCAGGCGCGGCCGTATGCGTTACCGGACCTGTCACGCACAGTATGTCGGCGTGGCGTGGGCTTCCCTGCAACAACACTCCGAGCTGTTCTGCGTCGTAACGTGGGGTCAGCGAGGCAATCAGTTCAATGTCGCACCCGTTGCAACTTCCCGAATTCATATGGAAGATCCACGGGCTGCGACGGCGGCAGGCAAATAGCAAACGAGTCCAGAGATTCATGGCCGCCCTCCTTGAAACGCCTGGACGACAACGTTGGGCCAGACACCCGCGCCAAGAATGCATACAAAGAGCAGAATGATGACAGCCTTCAATATCACGGACTCGTGGAAGAGAGGGGGAAAGTACCGCTCAGTTCTATCGGCCGCGGTGACATGTTTCTCATCGTAGGACGGGATTCCCCACCATACACTTGCGAACGCCATGACATAGGCAATAAGAGCCAGCATCGACGCAAGTACGAATCCGCCCAACAACGCTGGATGAATCGAAAGGGCTGTTTCGTAGAGCCTCCAGCGGCCAGCAAACCCGAGCATCGGAGGAACGCCGAGCAGTGTGAGCATTCCCACCAGAAACCCGAAGGCGCTGAGAGGGTAGCGCACGGCTAATCCAGTATCTCCACGCGCAAGTGCCCCATCGCGTTCTGGAGCAGCAATCGCAATAAAGAGGAGACTCTTTCCCAGGGCATGCGATGCAGCCGCGAGGAGGACGCCATCCTGTCCGAGGCGGCTGATCGAAGCGACGCCGAGCAGGAGGAACCCAAAGTCTTCGATGCTGGAAAGAACCAGCAGGCGCTTCATGCTGCGCTGCACAAGCATCAGTAGCGCGGCTACCAAGCTGGTGAGGAGGGCGATTACGAGCCAGAGTCCAGCCGGGAAGAACAGTGACGGGTCGATCTCCGCACGAAGCGCCAGCTCACCCAAGGCTGCGATGTCGATAACCGCGAGGATGAAACCCAATATTACGGCAGGGAGTTCATCCGCGAGGCGAAGCAGCCAGAATAGAAACGGAATCGCTGCGAACTTGATGCAGACGCTGGTCAGGAGAAACGCTCGGCTCCAGCCCAATTGTTCTGGTTTTGCAAGGAGTTGCGAAGACTCCATGCAGAGTCCGGAAAGTACGACCACAGCCGCGTACGCGAGACGCGATTTATGCGTATGTGCAGCTTTCCACACCGGCACAATGCTGAGCAGCGCCGCCGTTTCGAGCAGCCCAAGGCGAATTGACTCGATCCCCGCCATGCACCCCGCCAGCGCGAAAATCGAGGGGAGCGCCAATTGCAGCGGAAGGAATCTGCTTTCATTAGTTGTCGACGCAGTGCAAACCAGAGAGACTGCCGCAATGCAGACTGCGCCGATGAGCAACGGCGGCATCGGCGCGACGGAAAGTCCCACGGAGACTGCCGAGGCCTTGCCCATCCAGAAAGCGCCGAGCATCATAGCCGCTGAAATAAGCAGAAGCGCCTGGAACACGTGCTGCTCAAGCCATGCGACCGGCCGCGCCAGCGTTTGCGCCGCAGCGCGTAATTGTTGAAAGAGAAATGCGTAAGCCTTGTCCACGTTTGACCAGCGGAAGAAAGCTCGCCAATTCTGCTCGAAGATGTGGGAAAAGTCGGCGGCAGAAAGCCGGTCGTGCTCCCACAGTGGTTCGCCGCCTGTGAATACATCGTTGGGGCCGCCAAGAAGGATGCCACCAGAACCCGCAACCGTCACCTGGACGCGAGGACGGCTCGCGATCCGCGCAACCGCGAATATGGCCGTGCCCAACATGAACGAGACGATGGCGAGCACGAGTCCACCAGCCGTTGAGAACGTTCCTGCACCGCCGAACATGCCGAGCCAGGTGACACGCAGCGATGTATCCATCCCGATGGCGCTGAACATTGGCTGGAAGAAAATCACATAAGCCAATTGCGGCGCCACGCCGAGAACGATGCTCCCGAAAGCCATCAACCCCATCGCCCATTGCATTCCGGGCGAAGCCTCGTGTGCATCGCGCGCTGCTTCAGATGGCGGACCCAGGAATACCGCGCTGGTGGCTTTCGCGCACATGAACACGGTTCCGAGGCTTGCGATCCAGGCTATGACGGCGGGTACCGCCCACCCCGCCTGGATTGCTGCCGCGTACAACATCCATTTGCTGACGAAGCCACTCATCAGCGGGATGCCGGCCATGTTCCCGACGCCGACCAGCCAGCAGAGTGTTGTGCGCGGCATGCGCGATGCCAGTCCACCCAGCAGATTCATGTCCCGTGTTCCCGCGGCATGCTGCACCGCGCCAGCGTTCAGGAACAGGCCGCCCTTGAAGAATCCGTGATTGAGGCAGTGTAGAAGCCCCGCCATGATTCCCAGAGGAGTGCCGATCCCGATTCCCAGCAACATATAGCCAATCTGGCTCACGGTAGAGAAGGCCAGCATGCGTTTCAAATCACTTTGTACTAGGGCGTACATCACTCCAACCATCATGGTGACGGAGGCGATTGAAACCAGAATCAAGTTCCATGAAGGCGGCCATGCCGCGAAGCTGTGCATGCGCGCTGCGAGATAAACACCGGCAGTCACGTAACAAGCTGCGTGGAGCAACGAACTGACCGGAGTTGGAGCAGCCATGGCATCGGGTATCCACGTGTGCAGGGGAACCTGCACCGACTTGGCCGCCAGCGCCGCGAGCATCAGGAGGAATATACCCGTTGAGAAGTTGCGTCCGATCGCGGGGTCGGTCCAAAGGGCTGTGCCGGTGCGGTGATAGAGAACGAGGATGGCAATCAGCAAACCGTAGCCGGCAAGGTGTGTCATGAGCAGAACTTTGCGCGCACCCATCACGGCTTCGCGTTGCTGATACCAGAAGCCGACCAGGCTGAACGAACACAGTCCGATCACTTCCCAGCAAAGGTACAGGAGAAACAGATTGGAGCAATAGACGAGCGCAACGAAGCCGCCAATGAACACGAGCATCGTGGCATAGAAGCGTGTGACAGCCGGATCTCGACGCATATAGGCGATCGAGTAGAGGAGCACGATCGCGCCAAGGCACGTCCCCATGAATGCGAATAGGATGCTGAGCGCATCGATGTGAAATGCGAGAGCGAGCGGCCCATCCCAGGAGAACAGAGTGATGTCGACTGCGTTACCCGACTGGACGCGCGGAAAGAGGCTTATCACGCTGAACAGTGCAGGGATGCAGGTTGCTGCTGCTGTGACGCCCTTGACCCGGGCAGAGCAAATGCGCGCAATCAGGAACTGCAAGAGGGCGCCGAGGAGGAGGACACACGGTGCGAGCAAGAGGTAAACCGGATCATTAAGCTTCGGCATCCGCACCTCCCATGTTCATGGGCGGTGCCCGATTTAAGGTCTCCCGAGTCGCAGCTGCGGCCCGCGCCGCGAAACTGCGAATTACGAGCCATTCTGGGCAGCGCCGAGCTACGACAGTCTGCCGGTTAGGCGGGGGCAGTTCAACTTCAGCATCACACGATCGGTTGTCAACTACTGCTCGCACCGTGGCAGTTTGCCGAGCACCCATGGTGTTAGCACATCGCGGTAGGTACCGTTTGTGACAAACGTCACGAGCATTCCAAATTCGCGTCATGGGCTGTTGAGACAGTTGCGATTGCGTTGGCTTGGTTGGCAGCAGATTTATATGTGCGAGCTGGTGCGCACATTGAAATTTGGAGTATGCTGGTTGCCCAGATTCGCAATCTTCGGTAAGGAGCTAGATAAATGCAAGGCATTTGGTATGCGCATTTCACATCTGGGGAAGTGAAGGGAGACGGTGTGGCCGTGTTGCATGACGGGCTGATTGAAGGTGGAGACCCAGCGCACACGTACTTCGGTTCTTATCAGGTAGAGGGTTCTGATTTGTACGCGAATGTTCGTGTGAGTCCTTATGCGGGCTCATCATTACCGGCTGATCTCACACACCCAATCACATACTTTTTGCGAGGGTCAGTGATGGGAGATTCGGCAAAAGTTACAGGGCATCCTGACAATAGGCCGGAGGCTCTTGTCTCTGTCGAACTGCTCAAGGGTGAGTGAAGGGTAGCTCATTTTTCTTGAACGAGGCGTCCTTCCTCTGTTCATCTCCTCAACCCCTTTTGACTTGAGATCCCACGCAAGTCGGTCCTTCTTTACGAATGCAAAATCACGGTTGGGGAAGATCTTGCTCCGACACCTAGTCACAGCGTTATGTGATCAAAGGCACATCCAAAGCTGCGCTCGTCATTCCAAAGTTCCGGCGGACGACTCTCGGGAGTTCCGATGCAGGAAACTGAAACGCGTTGCGCGTGCCCGTTGGAATGTGCTCTGTCGGTGCGCGCCCTTTCCTCTCCACTTCTTCAGAGCATCGCAAGAAATCCGACGACCAACGAGGTTCCTGACACCTGGAGGAGGGTCGAATGCGGGAAGAGATTGCTCAGGGATTGAATGCAAACGAGAAGCTGCTGATCGACAAGGTGATTGCCGTGCACGGAGATGGAGCGGGCGCATTGTTGGGCATTCTCGAGGATGTGCAGGGCGCAAATCCTCACAAGTTTCTGTCGCTGGATACCCTCCGCTATGTCGCCGCCAAAACTGGAATCCCCCCTGCAAAGGTCTACAGCGTCGCCACCTTCTATGCGCTCTTCAATCTCGACCCGCAGGGCGATAACGTGGTTTGCGTATGCCGAGGTACTGCGTGCCACACTCGCGGCTCGCGAGATCTGCTTGCCAAGCTCTGCCTCGACCTTGGTTTGCATCAGCGAACCACCGACGGTTCCAACGACGCCGACAAGCTGTCGATGACGACGAAAGATCGGCACTTCACGGTTAGAACCGTAGCTTGTTTTGGACAGTGTGCTCTGGCGCCCGTTGTTGAAGTGAATCATCACATCCTGAGTCACGTGAATGAGCGCACCCTGCAACGTGAGATCAACGTGTTGAGCTTGAGGAAAAAATGAAGCCGCGCATCGAGGATATCGGGAGCTTTAACGCTATACGCGAATCCGGGATTGCCAAGCTCATGTCTCCCATTCCGCGGATTACCGTGGGAATGGGTACATGTGGGCGTGGTAACGGAGCCGAAGAGGTATTTCACGCCCTGAACGATGCCATTGAACGAAGCGGACAGGATGTTCAGCTTGCGGGCGTGGGCTGCTTCGGTGCCTGCTTCCAGGAGCCGCTCGTAGGAGTTCGAATCCCCGGTGCGCCGTTGGTGATTTTGCATCACGTTCGACCGAACGACGCCAACCGAATTCTCGAAGTCCTTTCGTCAAAGGTGATGCCTCCCGATCTTGTCTTTTGCAAACTGGAAGAGTGGGATCACGTCACCGCGCAGTTCAAATTCGGCCAGGGCTATCCTGAGATACCCCTGTGGAACTCGATCCCATTCTTCAAAGGTCAGAAGAAGATCGTGCTTAGGAACGCGGGGCTGATTAATCCGGAAGATATTGAGGAGTACATCGCAGTCGGAGGTTATCAGTCACTTTACAAGGTTCTTATCGATGGACGACCGGAATCGATCATTGAGCAAATCAAAGCATCGCGGTTGCGCGGACGCGGTGGCGCCGGATTTTTGACAGGAAACAAGTGGGACTTCCTTGCCAAGGCGAAGGCGGATGAGAAGTACATCATCTGCAATGCGGACGAGGGAGACCCGGGCGCGTACATGAACCGCAACGAGATCGAGAGCGATCCTCATTCTGTTCTGGAAGGCATGATTATCGGAGCATATGCCACCGGTTCCACGCGAGGGATCGTTTACATCCGTGCGGAATACCCGCTGGCGGTGCGCCGACTGAGTCGTGCTGTTGAGCAAGCGCGCGAATACGGTTTGCTTAGAACGAACATTCTTAATCGCGGATTCGACTTTAACATCGAGTTGGTTCAGGGTGCCGGTGCATTTGTTTGCGGAGAAGAGACTGCGTTGATTGCGTCGCTGGAGGGTTGTGCCGGCCGACCGCGCCCCCGTCCTCCTTTTCCGGCACAGAGCGGACTATGGGGCATCCCCACCGACATCAACAATGTCGAAACCTGGTGCAATATTCCTGCGATTGTTAGTCGCGGACCGAGTTGGTTCGCCGAGACGGGTAGTCAGAAAAGCCCCGGGACGAAAGTTTTCTCTCTTGTGGGAAAAGTGCAGAACACCGGACTTGTAGAAATGCCGCTTGGTACACCTCTAAGAACGTTCATCTACGACATCGGTGAGGGTGCGGCAAGCGGGCGTCGCGTACTCGCCGTCCAGACAGGTGGCCCGTCGGGCGGATGCATCCCCGCAGAGATGTTCGACACTCCCGTGGACTATGAGAGTCTTGCGCAAATCGGTTCGATCATGGGCTCGGGCGGAATGGTCGTACTGGATGAAGACAACTGCATGGTCGATGTCGCGCGGTACTTCATCGAATTCACACATTCCGAATCGTGCGGCAAGTGCGTGCCGTGCAGGGTCGGGCTCGACAAGGCACTTCGAATACTTAACGCAATCACCGAAGGCCGCGGAACGATGGAACATCTGGAGACACTGGACGAACTGGCGCGGATGATCCGTGCTTGCTCTCTTTGCGGCCTCGGCCAGTCGGCTCCAAATCCCGTCCTGACGACACTGAGACACTTTCGCGACGAGTACCACGACCATATCCTGGCAAGACGTTGCCGAGCTGGGGTGTGTCAGGAACTTGCAGTATCCCCATGCGAGAACAGCTGTCCTCTCCGGATGAATATCCCCCGCTTCCTTGAGCTCTTTCAGGAAGGTCGCCTTGAGGACGCATTTGAATCAGTGCTGATGGACAATCCACTCCCTGCGTCTACGGGCCGCGTTTGCCAGCATCCATGCGATAACCGATGCCGGCGACAGTCGTTCGATGAAGTTGTGAATATGCGCGAAGTGCATCGCTACATCGCAGACGCGGTGTATTCTTCGGAACTGTTCGAACCGATGGTGGAGCGTATCCTGACCCACAAACTGGCGCCCACGGGGCGCAAGATCGCAGTTGCCGGAGCCGGGCCGACCGGGTTGACAGCTGCATTTTACCTGGTCATGTTGGGACATGAAGTCACAGTCTTCGAAGAGCGCAGCGAGGCGGGTGGTATGCTTCGGTTCGCGATTCCGGAATATCGCCTGCCGAAATCGGTGCTTCATCGTGAACTCGAATTAATCGAACGTATCGGCGTCAAGATGATTTTTAACACGAAAGTCGGGACGGAACTTTCTCTAAATGATCTGGCGAGCCAATTCGACGCGACATTTCTCTCCATCGGAACGTGGAAAGAGTCGTGGCTCTATCTGCCTGGCACGGAATTGACCGGGGTTTATCCTGCTCTACCCTTCCTTGAGTCGATGGCAAAGAACGAGTCCGTTCCACTTGGTTCGCGCGTAGCTATTATAGGCGGCGGCAATGCGGCAATCGACTCGGCCAGGACTTCAAGGCGGGCTGGCGCCGAGGTGACGATTCTCTATCGACGCGAACGCAGTGATATGCCCGCGATCGATGAAGAAATTCGCGCAGCCGAAGAAGAGGGCGTACGGCTGGTGTTCCTCGCGGCGCCTCACCGCATTCTCGGAGACGCAAAGGGTCAAGTGAAAGCAATTGAAATTGTGAAGACCCGCTTGGGCGCATACGACAACTCAGGTCGGCGGCGACCGATTCCTACAGATGAGGTCAAACGCTTTGAGTGCGACACCGTCATCCTCGCCGTCGGGGAAACATTCGATCTTGATTTCTGCCGCGCATCGGGACTGGAACTGAAGGAACAAGGAACGATCAAGGTAGACCGATTCACGTTGGAAACGAGCCGACGGGGTTTCTACGCCGGAGGCGATGTGATTACAGGCGCCTCGAATGTCTCAAATGCGATGAGCGGAGGTAAACAGGCCGCTCGAAAGATCGATGAACGCCTGATGGGTGATACGCGCTGGGAGCAAATCTTCCCTCAGCTTGAATATGGCCGTAGCACTCCCGGTGAGCCGAGCCTGAGCAAACGACATGCCGGTGAAAATGCAGCAGTCGCAGTTCGCGTACGAACACAGGACGAAGTTGTTTGCACGTTAAGTTCGGCTGAAGCCATCGAGGAAAGCCGGCGTTGTCTTCGTTGCGACCTGCGCGCCCTGGTTGCGGAGAAGTGAGCCTTGGAAGGAGAACCCTTGAAAACCATCTCTTTAAGAATCGATGGCGAGTTGATAACAGTACCCGAGGGTCAAACGCTCCTTGACTCCGCTCGCGAACACGGAAAAGATATCCCGACGCTTTGCTACCTCAAGGGCTTAAGCGCAACGGGCGCGTGCCGTGTATGCATGGTTGAACTTGCAGGAACCGATCGGTTGTTGCCGGCTTGCACCACACCTGTTCAGGATGGCATGTCGATCAGAACAACATCGCCCAGACTCGAAGAATATCGCAGGATGGCGATCGAACTGCTTTTAGTCGAACGCAACCACATCTGCTCTGTGTGCGTATCGAACGGTCGCTGTGAACTCCAAACGCTTGCGCAATCGCTTGAAATCACACACGTTCGGTATCCGTACGACAATCCGCGTCTTCATGTCGATATGAGCCATCCGCGATACGTCGTTGATCACAATCGGTGCATTCTGTGCACCCGATGCGTACGTGCCTGCGCAGAACTGGAGGGTGCCCATGTTTGGGAGGTATCCGCTCGCGGGATCTCTTCGCGGCTGGTGAGCGATATGGCGGAAGACTGGGGTAACGCCCGAAATTGCACCAACTGCGGCAAATGCATCCAGGCATGCCCCACGGGAGCCTTGGTTGAGAAGGGATTCGCTCCGACCCATATGGAAAAGAACAGCGAAATGATTGCGCGCATCTCGGCGAGCAGAACGACCGCACACCACACTTGAGCCAGAGGCATGGTTACAGTCGGGTATTGTTTTGGTGGCATGACGATGCTCGAACTCGCTGGAAGCGGTGCGGATGTCTCCGGGGTCGTCAGCGTTCACGAAGGCCTCGATACCTCGCAACCGTCAGAACCAGGCACCGCGAAGGCCAAGATCCTCATAAGTCACGGAGGTCTCGACCCACACGTTCCGATGGCCCAGGTGAACACCTGTATCGAGGAGATGAAAGCCGTCCCTGCGGATTTACAACTAAAAGCCGCCGAATAGCCAAAATTCCCGAATCAAGATAGTTCGGTAACTGGTCCTTGAAAGCCGGAGGGCGCAATCGGATCGCTGCGGGAATTTCTCTCCGCGGCTGTAATCCGTGCCGACCTGCGCTCCGTCTGGATTAATGAAGGATGACGATAGCCGGTTCTCTGCTTGCGATGGTCACAGCCGGAAGGCCGACTGGGGCTTTATGTGCGATGTTCGAGACGGCGCGCAGTACAAGAAATTTCTGATCCCAACGGGAAGGGCAAGTGAGGCGACCAGCCGAGAGTTGCAAACCCATTGTCTTTACCAAACGAAGGCAGAACCCGGAATGGAGATTCTGGAGCGTGATATGTCAGATGGAGTGCGTGTCTGGGCTGTCGACGAAAGCGATTGCCTGAGGGAAATAGAGCCCTCGAAGCTGGATTACGAGGAACGAATCGAAAACTGGATATGCAACAACGTGTCGGTTCTCGTACCTGACGACTCTGCCCTCATGGTAATCGGACGCCAAGTCATAACCAGTTCCGGTGGGCGTATCGATTTGCTTTGCATGAATGGAGATGGGGACCTCGTTGTAGTCGAACTCAAGCGGGATAAGACCGCTCGCGAGATCACAGCTTAGGCTCTGGATTACGCATCTTGTGAATGGCGACACGTTGACCACAGCAACCAAGGAGCGTGTCGGTCGAATCATCCAATTGCTGCGCGCTCATCAAGGGATCGTGATTCAGTTGATGGAAGGCTATCGCGATCACAGGCCTGCCGACACGCTTATTCCAAGCCTGATTCAGTTCAATTCTGAGTTGAATGAGAGACTCCTGCGCTACAAGATCATTCCGCAAATTGATCTGCTTAGTTTTGTACCTAGGCTTGGCTTTCTTTCCGCCGACAGTCATCGTCTGTCCGCGGAAGACAATGCGGAAGCTCAGGCTGTGTGGTGCGCGCTTCAGATCGCGGAACGAAATCAAATTGAAGATGTGCGGGAATGCTCATGTCGCAGGTACTTCGTTGCAGAAAGAATCGACCAGACACATTGCAGTGTGAAATGCCGCGTGAAAGCCCACCAGTCCTCTGAAGAATTCAAAGCGAAGAGACGAGCGGCTGACCGACAACGTTACAGGCTGCACAGGGATGGAAGGGTGAAGGAGACGGACAGGAGGAGAAATGGCACTCAAAAAGCGCGGTAAAACGTGGCACTGCCATTTCGCTGTGGACGGCGTGCGTTACTGGCAGAGTCTGGGAACAACCGACTGGCGGGATGCGCAAAACAAGGGAAAAGACAGAATTGCCGAGGCCAAAGCGGGCAAACTTGCGGCCAGTAGTGACAATTTCACCCGGCTCCTGTTCCGCGATGTGGCTAAACGGTTCTTGGAGGATCGCCCCCCGCATCTTGCTCCAAGGAGGGCAAAACGAAGGGTTACGACACAAACAACGACAGAAGCGCCGCAAACGAGATGCTGGGGATGCCGCAAGTTGCTGATTATATGGTGGAGCTGAGCGGGATCGAACCGCTGGCCTCCTCGTTGCGAACGAGGCGCTCTCCCAGCTGAGCTACAGCCCCACGACTTATTTAGTTTACCAGTGAGCGGGGAATCGGCAAAGCGCTCCGCGCTGTCACTCTCGGGACGGCGATGATAGCTCGGGCCAGACGGCCAGGACCAATCTAGTAGTAATAGCGTGTCTTCAAGGCCCAGGGGGATTTGGGGTAGCGGCGGTGGAGAAGCTCGAAGGCAGTCTTGCTGATTGGAGTGTACTCGGATTTATCAGGATCTCCAGTGGTGTTATACGCCTGGCAGGCATAGTGTCCGGCGCGCACTGTGAGAGCCAGAGCTTCAGGAACGAGCGGATCGTCGGGATGATCTTTTGCGTAGTCGAGAACTCGCTGGCCGATGACGATGACGGAGTCTGGGAATTGCTGGAGGCGCTGATACTCAGAAGCGGCTCGAGCTAGCGCGTCCGAAGGCAGGAAGGGTGGAATGGGGAGCGGCTTTGGGTTTTTGGCCTGTTCGTAGTTCTGAGGGTCTCCCCATGGCTTGCACCACCAGTTGTTGCGCAACTCATCGAAGTAGCTGAAGCTGGCGACACGCGATACTCCCAGTTCCAGGTAGGGGCGAATGCCGGGATTGCGGAGGATGGCGAGATCGGCCGGGAAGCCGATGCTGGAACCGGCAGTGTCGCGGACCGCTTTGGGCAGAGACGGAGCGAGCTTTGTCGCGCTAGCTGCGTCCTCAAAGAGGACGGCTCGCGTCCACGTGGCGATGGCGATGTTCTGGCGCAGGTTTGCGGGAAGGCTTGTGGAAGTGGCTGCTTCGATGAGCAGGTTGATGGGGGTTTGCTGGTTCAGTACGATGACGGCGTCGTCGTCGAATTGCGGTTGAGTGAGCTCGGGGCAATCCGCCTGTTCGTTCACGGCGCGGGCTTTCGCGTTGCATTGGCCTTGCAGATCCCAGGAGCCTTGCGATCCGGTACTGAGTGTGGGGCGTGGTGCGTAGGTGAGGAACTCGCTGAAGTTGCGTGCGACGACCAGGCGTTCAGCGAGGAGCGCGTTGAGTTTGGAACTGGGCTTCTGGCGTTGCAATGCGGGAAGAGCGATATCAAGCAGGGAGCGTGCTTCGTCGGTGCGCTTGAGTGCGATGAGCAGACGAACGCGCTGGAAGAAGATGGTGTCGTAAGCGGGTGAGGTTTTTGGAATCTTCGCAGCCGCATCGATGAGTTGTGGGGCGAATGGATCGGATGGGTTCGACTTGTCCATTGCGATCACCAGCCAAGGGAGTTCACGTCTCTGTTGCCATTTGGAAAGGGCGGTGGCAGACGTATCGCTTCCTCGCCAGGCCTCAATCCATTCGAGGAGCGGCGGAGTATCGGCGAGTTTGCCGTGCTTCATCATGATCCAGCTAAGATCAGCGAGATCCTGGCGGAAGCGCGGGTCGGGACCTGGGCCGGCGAGCGCGGAGCAGATCTCGGCAACGCGCTGAGTAGGCTCGGTGCGGATGCGGATGAAGTTGAGTTCAGCCTGAATGATGGTGCGCGATGGTTTTGGGTCGGGCTGTTTGAGCAGCGACTCCAGCATTTGCTGGGCGCGCTGCATCGTGTTGGTGTCGTAGCTTGCAAGGTCGCCGCTGTAGGGATCGGTTGCGTTGCCCATGGCGAAGGCTTGGCGCACGGTGGCGCGGGCGGCGAGGTAGGGTCCCCATGCGGCCCAGGGGGATGAATTATCGGCGGCGATGGCGGCGAACTGGCGGGCGGCTTCGGCGAACTGTTTGGCGTAGAAAGTTGCGGAGGCGATCTGGTAGGCGCGATCGGCTTTGAGCAGGGCGGGGCTGTTGGCTGAGGCGGGAGTGGGGATGACAACGATCTTGCTTGCGCAGTTGGCAAAGACGGCGTCCTGCGCGTGTATCCAGTCGCGCAGAAATGGATTTTGGGGACCCCAGGTTTTTGCGCGCACGTTAAGAGTGAGGCTCGCATTGTCAAACGCGGGCCCGGGGCAATTGAGATAGCCCTCGTCGAGGGATATGGTGCCGTCGTAATTGGTGGGAAAGGTGGGCTTCTGTTCTCCCGGCGTGCCCTCGGGGATATATTGCGCGCGCGCCTTTAGCCATTTGCCAAAGGGCTGAGCATTTTCCTGAGCTTGCTTTTCTGCTTCCTGCGCGGCGGTGATCTGTGCCGGTGTGAGATTCCGGTAATCCGCGACGATCTGAGGCTGGCCGATGGTTGGTGCGTAAACGCTGCGTTCGGCGTCGGAGAGGTTGCCACCGTTGAGGTAGCGATAGGCGACAGCGTAGTCGTTCGAGTCGAAGCCGTCCTGCAGGATGCCGAGATGGCCTGCGGCGAATGCGGCAGAATCGTCGGGCCTGGTGATGCTGACAAAGACGTCGCCTTCAAAGTCGGGTCCGCAGGCTTCGACGTTGCCGATGGGTGATAGCAAGACGACAGCGATGAGGGCAGCAATCGCGAGCAGGCGAGATTTCATGGGAGTCTCCGAGCAAGTTCGGCGGGCGGGTCGGCGCGCCAGCCGTGGTCTGGGAAGACGTAGATGCGTTTGCCGGCGAGGTGGTCTGGCCATGGCTCATCGGTCGAAACACCGATGGAGGTGCGACAGAGCGGTTCGCGGATCTGAAAGTCGTTGATGGATGGCGGAGCGCGGCGATGATCGGGCTCCATGCGAAACATCATGGGCACGGCTTCGTCTACGGGAAGATCGCGAATCCAGTTGTCCCAACTGCACCAGGAGGCGAGGGCAGTGATGGAGAGGGGAAGGCTGGCGGGGATTTGTCGATGGAGGTCAATGAGCAGATCGCGATAGAAGGGGCGCTGGGAGCGGGTGGCATCGAAGTCGATTTGCAGGGCGGCGATGCCGGGCTGGTGCGCGGAGACGAGGATTGATTGGATGGCGTCTTTGCGGTTTTCATCATTCAGGATTGCCGTAGAAGGCGCTTCAATGCGGACGACGGGGATGCGCGTGGCGGTTGATGGAAAAGCAAGAGCGTTGCGACGCGGTTGGGCGTGGACGGTGAGGCCGATGGTCACTGTCTGGTCGAGGTAGGCGACGGCGAAGCGACGCGTATCGATGGTGCGGAAATCTTCGCGGCGTTCCCAGGCCCAGAGGGTTACACGCGGCAATGCGGCTAGACGGCGTTGCGGATGGGGGAGTGCGTCAGATTGAATGGTGAGCAGGATCAGGAGTGCGATCAGCGCGCAGGAGACGCCATTCCAGAGCTTGGCGGGGGTGGGCATGGTGGTTGCAGTTTCACAATGCACCACGGCAGGGGAGAAAGCAAGGAGGAAGGGCCGGAAGAGCAACTGCAGGTTCCTCCGCTTCCCTTCGCTGCGCTCAGGGTCCGGTCGGAATGACACTCTTTGGCCTGGATCGAAAACACGAAGGCCGGGGATGATGCCCCGGCCTTTTGCCAGTCTCTGGAGTACCACCTAGACCCCGGAGGCACCTGCGGTGCGGCCAACCGCGCCTTCGGCGCAAACTAACGGACAAGGAGAAAGTGTTCGGTTCATTCGGCTATAGCTGATTCATGTTGGCGAGGAACTCGGCGTTGTTGCGGACTTTCTCGAGGCGACTGATGAGCAGTTCCATTGCTTCGACGGGCGACAACGGGTTGAGGACCTTGCGCAGGATCCAGATGCGCTGGAGATCTTCCTTGGGGATGAGCAGCTCTTCTTTACGCGTGCCGGAGCGCTGGATGTCGATGGCCGGGAAGACGCGCTTGTCGACGAGCTTGCGGTCAAGGATGATTTCCATGTTGCCGGTGCCCTTGAATTCTTCGAAGATGACTTCGTCCATGCGCGAGCCAGTGTCGACGAGGGCGGTGGCAATGATCGTCAAGGACCCGCCTTCTTCGATGTTGCGGGCCGCGCCGAAGAAGCGCTTGGGGCGCTGCAGGGCGTTGGAGTCGACGCCGCCGGAGAGCACTTTGCCCGAAGGGGGCACGATGGTGTTGTAGGCGCGGGCAAGGCGCGTGATGGAGTCGAGCAGGATGACGACGTCGCGCTTGTGCTCGACGAGGCGCTTGGCCTTCTCTATTACCATTTCGGCGACCTGTACGTGTCGGGCTGCCGGCTCGTCGAAAGTGGAGCTGATGACTTCGCCCTTGACGGAGCGCTGCATGTCGGTGACCTCTTCGGGGCGCTCGTCGATGAGCAGGACGATGAGGACGACTTCAGGTTGATTGGCAGTAATGGAGTTCGCGAGCGACTGCAGCAGCATCGTCTTGCCGGTGCGCGGCGGAGCGACGATGAGACCGCGCTGGCCTTTGCCGACAGGAGTGAGCAAATCCATCACGCGGCCACTGACGGCCTCGCGCACGGTCTCAAGCTTGATGCGTTCCTGCGGATAGAGCGGCGTCAGATTGTCGAAGAGGATCTTGTTGCGCGTCTCTTCAGGAGACTCGAAATTGATGGCTTCGATCTTGACCAGCGCAAAGTATTTCTCGCCTTCATGGGGCGGGCGCACGTTGCCGCTGATGGAATCGCCGGTCTTCAGATCGAATTTGCGAATCTGCGAAGGAGAAACGTAGATGTCGTCGGGACCAGGCAGATAGTTGTAGTCGGGCGAGCGAAGGAATCCATAGCCATCGGGCAGGATTTCGAGCACACCTTCAGCGAAGATGTGGCCTTCTTTTTCGCTCTGGGCCTGAAGGATTTTGAAGATCAGGTCCTGTTTGCGGAGGCCGCTAGTGCCCGGGATTTCCAGGGTGCGCGCAATGCGGCTCAGTTCAGTGATGTTTTTTTCTTTGAGTTCGGCGATCGTCATGTTCACCTGCGGAAGGGGGTAAGTGGGAGACCCGAGAGAGGGAAGTGCTCCAGGAGCAATAGGCGGGGTTTAAGAGTTGCGGTCAGAAGTGCAGTTCTGCATTAAAGCGAAAACCTTAATGAAAGGGACTTCAATGCAGGCGGGAAGGCGGCCAATTGTGCCTTGTGAAAAGGCCGCCTGAGTGTTTGCTTAACTCCTCTAATAATACAGGAGATGGTGACTACGCGGCGCGCCGCGTTTCGATGGGCCGAGGCACTGGGGCATAGACCTGCGCCAGGGTTCCGGGGTTGGTGGAGTGGAAGCGGACGAGGACTTCGTTGGTAGTGTCCTGCAACCGAGTGTTCGGCTTGTGCAGCTTTCGGGTCGCCTTGCTCGCCAACTGGCAGAGCTGGTAGCGATTGGTGACGTGGGAAAGTGCTCCAAAAACCAAATCAGAACGCATAAAGTGAATCTCCTTCCAGACCTGTTCGCTGGTACTACCTGGCACCGGCGATACAGTTACTGACTAGATATGAAATCGAGCTGCTGCCCCAAGCAGTCTGTTCTCCCCTTTAGACGCACAAATTGGGCATGGAGTTCAAAAAACTTTTGCCGCAAAGCAGCGTTCAGTGGGAACAGGCAACTTGCCCTGTAACGGATAGAAGTGACTGCTGTTGCGAGCTTTGCGCCGGGCGATTTCAGCCGACATGGAACCCCAAACACACCCTGCCACCTGTGGATGAATTTGAGTCCGGAGTTGGAGGCGGAAAAAGCAGAAAGACGCGCGATCGCGCTTAGCAATCTACCCCTACGGATGGCACTCATGAATGTACAACGGGTCCGATTCCGGGTCAACATCTTTTTTTGAAGTTTACCTCGAACTGGGAGGGCGAGCTTTAGAAGAGGGAATGAGGTTAACATATTAATATTGTTATATTTAGACGGTCCTGAAACCACGCCAAAAGAAAATCACGGAAACTCGAGCTATCTTTTCTCAAACAAAAGGAATCATTGGAGTTATCCGCGCTATGTGGCGCACACCACATAAATCTCGTGGATTGGGACTTCAAGCCCAATAGCTGCGGTCTAGCGTGCGGTATTGGATGGCTTCGGCGAGGTGGGAAACGGCGAGCCGTTCGGCGCCCTCGAGGTCGGCGATGGTGCGGGCTACTTTAAGGATGCGGTCATGAGCTCGTGCGGTGAGTCCCTGCTGCTGCATGGCTCGTTCGAGCAGGCGCTCGGCGTCGGGGCCGAGTTCGCAATGGACGCGGATCTGGCGTGTGGACATCTGGGCGTTGGAGAAGATTTTTTCGCCGGAGATCTTGAACCTCGCTTGCTGGCGGTCCCGGGCGGCCATCACGCGGGCGCGAATTTCGGAGGAACCTTCGGCGGCGGCTCCTCCGCGCAGCTCCTTATATTGAACGGCCGGAACTTCAATGTGGATGTCGATGCGGTCGAGGAGCGGACCGGAGATTTTGGCGACGTAGCGCTGGATCATGGGCGGGGTGCAGAGGCACTCGCGCGACTTGTCGTTGAAATATCCGCAGGGCTGCGGGTATCTTCGTTGCTGCTTCCCGCCTCATTTATCTGCCGATGACCGATATCTAGTTGTATGTTGGGAGCTCCTCGAGCGACGCACGTTGCCCGCGAATCAAGAGAGGCTAAAGGCCCTTCTCCTCTTCGAATGCTTTCCTCAGTTTTTCGCGGACTATCGATACCGCGCTCGTTTCTGGGGCAATTGTCCGAGATGGCGACTTTCCGTCCATGTGAAATGTCCTCCGCTGGAAATCAGTGAACGCTGGCCTGTTTGAACTAAGCCGCTGCGCGGCGGCCGCTACTTCTGTGGCTGTCGAGTAGTTTGTTGGCTGGGATAGCTTTTGGGTCACAAGGAGGTCAGTGTGACCCGACTCCGTCAGATGATGCTGGACGAAC
>NZ_JBAUUO010000081.1:0-6578 GCF_049582745.1 Occallatibacter sp. | reverse complement strand
AACCCAAAAATCGTAACTTCTCAGTCATGACCGGTTCCCTCCGCTTGTGGCTCTGGACTAAAGTTCTTAACAAACTCAGCCTAACCCACGACTAGCGCATCGAGCCGGTCACACCATAATGACTACTACTTGAGCAATGGTACGCGGGGGAAGTCGCGCGGTGGTTAGGCAGTTGGGCAGGCGGCGAGGATGCGGCTGGCGATGGCGCGGGCTTCTTCCCACATCTGGGCAGCGTCTTCTTCGGTGGCTACGTCCCAGAGGTCCATGGCGGCGTTGTGAAGGATCGCCACCATGCGGTTGCGGGCCGGTGTGGTGCCCTTGCTGGCGGCGGCGACTCTGCGCTGTGCGTCGGCTCTAGGGCTTTGGCAGCTCCGGGGCGGTGAGGGTGGCTGTAGCCGGCTGGCGTGGGGTTCGTTGCTTTCCCACCCATCGCGTGTGCGATGGATGGGGCACCCGAGGTTTGTGCTTGGCGTGGATCGGCGGGCACGGGGGTGGGGGTGGTCACTTTTTGCGCTTCCTTTCTGTGAGCGTGCTCAATGCAACTTGTGCGGCGTAGAGGAGTTGGGAGCCGTCGCGACCGTCGAATACTTCGAGCTGGATACCCTGGGCAATGCAGGCAATTGCGGCGCGAATGCTGGGCCTTGTATCCATCTTTGGCATGGCGAGTTTGTAGGCGACGGAGGCCATGCGGAGCGCCTTTTGCGCGCTCAAGCCTTTGTTTTGGGCGACGGTGTAGGCGGTGGACCAGCGGTCTTTGCATTCGTCTAGGGACCGCTCGATGCGGCTGGTGTTGTCGACCACCCCACGGACGTGGACCTGTCCGTGGGGACCCCGGGACGCGTCGGCGGCGCTGGCGTAGATCGTTGGGCGGAGGAGTAGGCAAGTTCTCATGCGGTGTGCTCCTTGGTTTCTGGTTTGGATCGCTTGATGAGTTCGAGATTGTGGCGCGGGACGGGTCGCAGATCGTGATCGAGATACCAGATGGTCGACTGTAGGCTGCGGTGCCCGAGGATGGCTTGCACGTCGCGCACGTCGTGGGTGAGGCGGAGCATTCCCACGGCGGTGGTGCGGCGGAGGTCGTGGAGCGTGATGCGGCGGGTGATGCCGATCTGAATGCAAAGTTTGCGGAAGAGTACGCGGAGGCGGTCGGCAGATGTGGCGTTGGGATTGGGGCGGCGTCCGTGTTGTGAGGGCTTCTGCATCCAGAGTTGACGGACGAAGGACACCGGATTGGAGAGGTCGCAGGTTTTGAGCATCGCTGCGATTTCCGCGGTGACCGGGAGAGTGAGACGTGCCTGGCGCTTGGTGGTGAAGCGCAGGATTTGCTCGGCGGAGTCGTACTGATCTGGGCCGAGACGGGCGGCGGTGCCGGAGCGAATGGCGAGATCGGAACAGAGGAGCAACCAGAGGCGGAGGAACGGCGGCGCGGCATCGAGTAGCGCGTCAATCTCGGTGCGCTGGACGGTGACACCGCGCGGACGGATGCCGTGATAGCTGCGCATCTCGTGATCGAGCTTGGGCGCGCTGTGGTACTCCCAGAGCCAGCGCAGGATGCGGCGGAGCGCGGAAGAGAGCAGCGCCTTGGTGGTGGGGGCGTAGTGGGAGCGATAGAGCGCGTCGTCGAGGTCGGCGATGTGCGCTCCACTTAGCTTTTGTGGCGCGAGGTCACCAGCTTGAGCGATGAGACGTTTGGCCGCTTGGTGCTGCGCGTTGCTGGAGGGCAGGCCGAGATACTGGGCGCGGAGGAGTGAGGCGAGCGTTGTCCCCGCGCCGATGGTTTTGGGTGGGCGAGCTCTTTCTGCTCGGCTTCAAACTGGAGGGCGGCGCGTTTGGTGGTGAAACATTTGCGCAGACGCTTGCCCGCGCGGTCGCGCCAATCGGCGTAGAACTTTCCCTGCTTCTCAAACATTGGTGCTCCGGATATGAGGGTGAAGGAATCGTGAGTGTACGGGCTGGACACATGTGGACACTGTGCCAAGAGGCACCGCGCACGGTATATATGCGGTGCTAGGCTGTCGTGGACACTAGCATCGTTTATTCTGTTAAAACATCATTAAGCTTCGGCGAGCCTTCACAAAACTACACACATGAATCCATTCGTTTTAGCGGTTGACGATCTACGGGATCAGTATCTCCGGGAGATGGCGCTTGTCCGCCAGACCTACGAGCGCACCGGAGACGGCACCGCTGCGATCCGAAGGCGCTCGGCGGTGGTTGACCGTATCCTCATTGAGATGTGGCGGCGCGCGTTTGCCGGACAGGCGGCGCAAAATGTCTCTCTGCTGGCGCTGGGAGGGTACGGGCGCAAGGATCTCTTTCCCTTCTCCGATATCGACGTGCTTTTCGCCTTTGCCGATGAGAAGACCGAGGAGCAGACCCGGGACATCGCCCGCGCGATTATCCAGGGCATGTGGGATATCGGGCTGCGGGCCAGTCCAAGCTCCCGTACGGTGAAGGAAGCCGGACGCTTCGATCCGGACAATCTCGAGTTCACCCTGGCGACGCTGGACCGGCGTTTTCTGGCCGGCCAATTCCCTCTCTACCAGCAACTGCACCAGACGGTCTTTCCGGGGTTGGTGCTGAGCGAATGGAATACGATCACGCAGAAGCTGGGCGAGATTGCCCGCGCCCGGCATGCCAAATACGGCAACACCATCTTTCATCTCGAGCCGAACTTGAAGGATTGTCCCGGAGGGCTGCGCGACTATCACCTGGCGGTCTGGTTTGCGCTCTTATTCCATCTGAAGGAGACCAAAGAGTGGCCGCGGCAGCGTGGCGGCGTCTTCCAGAGCGCGCGCGGCGACGCAGAGGCAGCGTTTGATTTTCTCGCCGCGGCACGTTGCTTTCTCCACTTCCGGCATGGGCGCGACGACAATACGCTCGACTGGCAGTCGCAGGATGAAGCAGCAGCTAATTCCATCGGCCTCGAAACGCGCGGCACGGCCGACCCGGCATACTGGATGCGCACCTACTACCGGCATGCGCGCGTGATCTACCGAAGAGCCGCGCTGCTGATGGAACATCTGCCGGCGCCGGTCAGTTTTTACCGCCAGTTCCGCCGACGCAGGACGCCAATCGCGGGCACGGACTTCATTCTCGACCAGGGGCGCATCGATATTCTTCCCGGCGCGCAATTCAGCGATACGGCAGCGATCCTGCGTATCTTCTCGCTGATGGCGACTCATGGCTACGCACTGTCGCAAGCCGCGGAAGACCGGATCACCGACGCTCTGCCGGCGTTGGCCATTCATATTCCCGAAGGTCCTTATCTTTGGAACGCGCTGCGCGAAGTATTGCTGGGGCCGCATGCGGCGCATGCGCTGCGGACGATGCACGCACTCGGTGTGCTGGAGATGCTGATTCCAGAATTCCACGGCATCGATGCGCTGGTGATCCGCGACAGCTATCACCGCTACACGGTCGACGAGCACACCTTCCTGACCATTGACAACGTACACAGCCTGCGCCAGCCGGCGCACGATTACGAACACCGTCTGGCGCAGTTGCTGCCGGAGATTGACCGCCTGGATCTGTTCCTGCTGTCGCTGCTGCTGCACGACACAGGCAAGGGCCGGCGCAGCGGCGAACATACGGGACAGAGCGTCGAACTAGCTGATAGTTTTATGGCCCGGCTGGACTTTGACACCGAGGAACGCGACCAGGTTCTCAAGCTGATCCGGCTCCATCTTGAGATGTCAAACGCTCTGCGCAGGGATATCTTCGACGCCGAAAACGTGCGCGCGTTCTCAGAGAAGATCGGCAGCCCGGCTCTGTTGAAGATGTTGACGCTGATGACCTATGTGGACATCAAGGCCGTCAATCCGGAAGCGCTGACACCGTGGAAGGCCGAGAACTTGTGGCAACTTTACATGGCGACGGCGAACTTCATGGACCGCAGCGTGGACGAAGTGCGGTATCACGCGGCCATCGATCCCACGTTGCTGAATCGCATTCGCTCCATGGTGCCGCCGAACCAGTACGACGCTCTACGGCAATTCCTTGAAGGGCTGCCGCAACGATATTTGCAGACCCGGCTGCCGGAGCATATTCGCAACCACTTTCAGCTGGCCAGCGATCTCGACAAGAATCCTGTCCAGCTTGATCTTCGTCCTCACCGGCAACTTTTCGATCTCACCGTAATTGTGCGGGACCGCAGCCGGTTGTTTGCCGACGTCGCCGGCGCGCTGGCGGCGTGGAGCATGAACATTGTGAAGGCGGGCGCGTTCTCGAACGATGCCGGCGTGGTCGTGGACAGCTTTCAGTTTACGGACGTGTTTCGCACTATTGAACTGAATCCAAGTGAGAAAGACCGCTTTCTCGATTACCTGCACGATGTGGTCGCACAGAAGGTTCCCGTGGAGCAGATGTTGGAGGCGCGACGCCACGCGAGCAATCCAGCGAACGCCAAAGTCGAAGTCGCGACGCGCCTGCAATTCGATTCGGAGTCCTCTACGCATTCCACAATTCTGCAGGTGGTGGCACAGGATATATCGGGGCTACTGCGGCAGATCTCGCTTACGCTCAGCACGCATAAATGCAACATAGAGGTTGCGCTTATCGACACGGAAGGCGAAACCGCGATCGACGTTTTCTACCTGACGCAGGGTGGCGTCAAGCTGAGCAACGAGACGCAGCATGCACTGGCGGCCGATCTCACGGCCGCGATCAACCAACTGCGCGCTCCTTTGAATGCTTGAAGGATGTTCTCAGTAGTCAGTTTCCGGTTGCCGCACCGTTGCGGGAACCAGGATTCTGACCCATCCTGGGCACGTCTCATCGACCTATTAAAATTGAGAGCGATACTGAGAAGGAATCCGCATGGCCGCACTGATTGACGCGATCGATATCAAGCGAAAGATGTACTTCGAGTTTGAAAACACTCCCTATTACTGCCTGGACGTGGACGTGTCCACACCGACCGCACGCGGCGGACAGACGCTGGTGCGGCTGAAAATGCGCAACCTGCTTACACGTGCCGTCTTCGACAAAACCTTCAAGGCCGGGGAGAAGTTCAAGGAGCCTGACCTGGAGACAGTGGAGGCTTCGTATCTCTACTCGGATGGAGATGCTTCGTATTTCATGGACCAGGAGACATTCGACCAGATCGCGCTGACGCCGGAGAAACTCGGTGATGCGCTTGAGTTCCTGACCGAAGGCGTGATCATCAAGATCGACAAATTCAATGGCAACCCCATCGGCCTGCAGTTGCCGGAGAAGGTGGAACTGGCCGTGGCCTACACGGAGCCGGGAGCACGCGGCAATACGGCGAGCGGCGCGGTCACCAAGCACGCACGGCTCGAGACCGGGCTCGAAATCAAGGTGCCGTTCTTTGTCGAAGAGGGCGAAAAGGTGAAGGTCTACACCGAGACGCGCGAGTTTGCCGGCCGCGCATAGTGCCGATTTGTGCCGGGCTCGGCAGATTTCATCTCGGCGCCATCCGTGACTTTGTAAACTACATGGGCATCTGATTCCGGGTCTTCGCTCGGGAGAGCATCCTGCCTGAATCGCTTCGATTACTCCTTCTCGCCGTCGTCGCGTTCATAGCGGCGCTGTTGGCGGCCGTCTCTGGATTTGGCGGCGCGGCGGTGCTGCTGCCGATGCTGGTGGCCATCTTCGGCGTGCGCGAAGCGATCCCGATTCTCACTGTCGCGCAACTGATCGGAAACGCGAGCCGCGTGTGGTTCAACCGGCATGAACTCGACCTGCGGGTGGTGGCGTGGTTCGCTCTGGGCGGCGTGCCGATGGCTCTGGCGGGAGGATTGCTTTTTGCACATGCGCCGCTTGCTGCCCTGACGCGGGTGCTGGGGGCATTCCTCATTCTCATTGTGGTGATTCGGCACTTGCCGAAACTCAGAACTTTCAGAACGCCGCTCAAGTCATTTGCACTGATCGGCGCGGCGGCGAGTTTTTTGTCGGCTCTGCTGGGGAGCGTGGGGCCGCTGATGGCGCCGTTTTTTCTGGCCTATGGCCTGGTGAAGGGTGCGTATATCGGGACTGAAGCGTTGTCGACGGTGGTCATGCACGTGGCCAAATTGATCGCGTATCGCGAGTCGGCGATTCTTCCTTTGCACGCGATCATGAGCGGACTGGCGCTGGGGCCGATCATGGTGGCGGGCTCGTTCGCCGGGAAGCGGGTCGTTGATCGGCTGCCGGAGCGTGTGTTTGTGCTGATCATCGACGTGACACTGGTTGCGGCGGGGGTGCTATTCCTGGCCGGGTGGAGCAAGCTCTGAACGCAATCGAGAGCAATGCCGCGAAATCGCATACCGGCTGCACAGCTCCCTCATCGTCTCCTCATCGCGCTCATACTCAAAGACAAAGTGCAGCTTCTCTTCCATCGCGCAGCTCGCTCTCCAGGGCATGAGGACGTTGTACGGCCTCATGCACCCCGTGGCAGTGTCAACAATGTCCCCGGTTCAAAATGTCAGCCTTGTCCCCGGTCCGTACCCGCGAACCGCCACCCCCTCCCCCACCCCGTCTCTGGGAGGAAGTTCGCCCTTTTCAGTGGGTTACGGCCGGAAGATTGCACGATATATTTCTTTTCAAAAGGTTTAGCCGCAAATATTTCTTGTGAAAAG
>NZ_JBAUUO010000080.1:0-26245 GCF_049582745.1 Occallatibacter sp. | reverse complement strand
AGACCGTGCGTGCCTCTTTTATTATTCGAGATGGACGGATCGATCCGGACGCGCATTTGAGGTCCGCAGTGAGAATCAGGAGGAGCGCCGTGGAAAAACGGAAGCTTGGAAACAGCGGTCTGGAAGTATCGGCCATCGGACTCGGTTGCATGGGTATGAGTTGGTCATACGGGCCGCCGAAAGAGAAGCAGGAGATGACTTTCCTGCTCCATGCGGCGGTAGAGCGCGGCGTCACATTCTTCGACACCGCGGAGGTGTACGGTCCGCTGTTGAACGAAGAGTTGATCGGCGAGGCACTCTTCCCATATCGCGACCGCGTGGTGATCGCGACCAAATTTGGTTGGGAGGCGAATCCTGAGGACGGCGGCAAATGGAGTGCTTTGAACAGTCGGCCCGAACACATCAAGCGGGTCGCGGAAGAATCGCTCAAGCGTCTCAAAGTAGAGGCCATCGATCTCTACTACCAGCATCGCGTCGACCTCAATGTTTCGATTGAAGACGTGGCGGGTGCGGTGAAGGACCTTATCCAAGAAGGCAAGGTTAAACATTTTGGCCTCTCGGAGGCGGGTGCGAAGACTATTCGTCGCGCTCATGCGGTTCAGCCAGTTGCGGCATTGCAGAGCGAATATTCGCTGTTCTTTCGAGAGCCGGAAGAGACGGTGATGCCTACGCTTGAGGAGCTTGGCATTGGTTTTGTGCCGTTCAGCCCGCTTGGCAAAGGTTTTTTGACGGGAAAGATCGACGCGAACACCACGTTCGACAGTACCGACTTCCGCAACACTGTTCCACGCTTCAGCGCCGAGAATCGCAAGAACAACCAGGCATTAGTCGATGCCATTGCCGCGTTCGCGGTGAGGAAAGGCGCGACGCCCGCTCAAGTCGCGCTTGCCTGGTTACTCGCAAAGAAGCCTTGGATAGTTCCAATCCCGGGCACGACGAAGCTATCGCGTCTTGAAGAGAATTTGGGTGGCGCGACAATCGAACTCACGGTCGACGAAGTACTGTCTCTTGAGGAGGCTTCCTCGAACATCAAGGTGGAAGGTGCCCGGTATTCACCATTTCATCAGTCGTTGGTGGGTCGATGAACGGCGCTCGTAGAATCGTCTGCGGAATCTCTCTCTTTGTTGCGATGACCGTCAGCCTGGCCGCATCGGGACAGATCGCCAAGAAGGACAGCGCACGAGAGAAGCTGATCGGCGCATGGCATCTCGTCCATATCGATTCACCCGGCCCCGATGGAAAGTCGGCATCTGGCCCTCAACCGGAAGGCATGCTGATCTACACGCAAGACGGACACATGTCCGTTCAACTGATGTATCCAGGATCGGCGGACGCTCTGTCGAACGAGTACGTGCTGAAGGGGTACGAGGCGTCATTTGGCAGTTTTGACGTTGACGAGGCCACACATACGGTGACACACCATGTGCGGGGGTCTATTACCCGTGACTTGCTTGTAGGTAAAGACCTGCCTCGAAAGTTCGAGTTCACGCCCGATGGACGTCTAATCATCCGATCAGCTCGACCGGACGAGCATTGGTTTGTGACATGGGCGCACTACTAAACAGGAGTCTGATTACGACGCGAGACACATTCAGGTCTCTGGTTTGCGATGGGGGTTTCCGCTGTACTGACTGGCGGCTTATGACTGATCCCGATGGCAGCATAACGCTGTAATGGCAGGGGCAGAATTCGTCATACTCGTTCTTATTCGTAGTGCAGGGTTTTCGCGAGATCGAGGCGCAGGGCGCGCCGTGCTGGCAACAGTGCGGCTGCTAGCACGATGGCAAGCAGCACTCCGAGCGCCAGGGCGTAGCTTGCGGGATCGAGGTTGCTGACACCGTAGAGGCCGACGCGGAGAACGCGCGAGGCGAATGCGGCAAGCATTCCGCCTGCAAGCATCCCGAGAGCGACCGGCCATGCGTATTGATGGAGAACCGCAGCCAGCACCGCAGATGGCCGGGCTCCGAGGGCAACGCGGATGGCAATCTCCTTGGTCCGCTGCGAGACCGTAAAGGCCACGAGTCCAATGAGGCCGATACCGGCGAGGCAGACTGCGGCGAGGCCGATGGCGCTGACGGCGGAAGCGATCATTTCGAGACGCGAGACGTTTTCGCGATAGAGGAGCTTGATCTGGCGAATCTCCGGCATGGCTTTGGGGTCGAGGCCTTCGCTGATGGACTTAATTGCGGGTGTGAGTGAGCCGGGCTCGCCGGCGGCACGCACGATGACGACCATGCCGGGCATGTCGTCCGGCTGAGCGGGCCAGTATTGTTCGGCCGCATCGTCATCGTTGAGGGCATTGATGTGCGCATCGCCGGCAACGCCGACGACGGTGCCTTTTGTTTTTCCGTCACCGATCTGCTGGCCGAGCGGGTTCTGACCGGGCCACTGCCGGCGGGCAAAGGACTCGCTGACGATGACGGCGTGCTTCTCGCCGGAGAAGAAGGTGCGACCTGTTTTGAGCGGAATCCCCATGGCAGCGAAGAAGCCGGGATCGACCCAGTTGGGATATATGGTGACAACGCGGCCGTTGATCTCTGTGCGGCTGTTGGACACGGTGTGGCCGAGGGGCGGAAGCTTGACCAGCGAAACTGCGCTGACGCCGGGAACGGAGCGGAGGCGATTCTGCATCTGGTCAAGATAGGATCGAGCGGCTGCCGGGGTGTAGCCGTGCTTGCCCAACTGCGCATCGACGGAGATCAACTGCTGGTAGCCGAAACCGGGGTCGGTGTAGAGGGCGTGTTGCGTGGCGCGGAGCAGCAACGCAGCAACGATGAGAAGTATGCAGCTTGCGGCGACCTGTGCGGCGACCAGCACCTGGCGCACGATGGTTTTATGCTGGCGCTGTCTCGCAACCTGTAGTGCCGGCGCAAGACCGAAGAAGGCGGCGGCGAGGACCGTTGCAACGGCCGTGAATGCCAGAACGCGCCAATCGGGTGTGGCGGTCAACCAACGCGGCGCGTTGGCAGAGTTGAGCAGCAGACGGATGACGAGACAGCCGAGACCGAGGCCGGCGATCGATCCAAGAGAAGAGAGGAGCAGGCTTTCGGTAAGGAGCTGACGCAGGATGCGCGCGCGGCCGGCGCCGATGGCGATGCGGATGCCGATTTCGTGCTGGCGCGCGACGGCACGCGCAAGCATGAGGCCGCCGAGATTGGCGCAGGCGACGGCGAGGATGAGCAGCGTGAGCACGGCTACCATGGCGGCGACGCGATACATTTCAGGCTGCATGATCTGCAGGTGACCGCCGGGCGAGCTCTGGATGAATTCGTTGTCCCAGACGGCTTCGGGGTGTTGTTTGCGGAGTTGGTTGGTGAGCGTGCGCAGTTCCTGTTCGGCGGCTTTGGCGCTGACGCCGGGCGCGAGGCGTCCCCACATGCGGACGGTGGAGTCGTTCCAGTCGGTGAGGGCTTTGCTGCCTTCGATGAAGTAGGGCTGCTGGGCAATCGGCATCCAGAGTTCCGGATGCTGACCGCCGAGACTTGCGAGGGCGTGGGGAGTGACGCCAATGACAGTGGCGGCTCGCTTGTTGATGTGAATGACGCGGCCAATGATATTGGGATCGCCGGAGAAGCGGTTCTGCCAGAGTTCGTAGCTGAGGACGACGGCGGGCGGCGCGGAAGGCGAGGTATCGAGCGAGGGCTCGAAGAGGCGTCCGTATGCTGCATGGGTGCCGAGTTCAGTGAAGTAGTTGGGCGTGAGGAAAGAGGCGCCGGTGAGTTGGTTGTCGTCGTCGATCTGCATGGGAGGGACGCCGAGCACGGCGATTGCCGCGGAGAGAGTTCGCGCGTGCTGCTGGTAGAAGAGGAACGACGGGTAGGCCATCTCGCTGGTGTACTGGTCGAGCGAGCGGCGCTCGAGGCGGACGATGCTTGCGGGATCGCGCACGGGGAGCGGCTTAAGAGCGACCATATTGAAAAAGCTGAATGCCGAGACATTGACGCCGATACCGATGGCGAGAATGAGCACGGCCATCAGGGTGAATCCCGGAGCGCGGGCGAGGATGCGCACGCCATAGCGCAAGTCCTGGAAGAGGCGATCGAGCCAGGTCCAGCCCCAGGCTTCGCGGGACTGCTCGCGCATGCGGAGGGTGTTGCCAAAGTTGTTGCGGCCGGAGCGGGCGGCCATCTCGCGGTGAAACTCCATGTCGGCCTCGAGTTCGGCGTCGAGACGGCGGCGGTTGAGGAGATAGAGAATGCGGCGCCAAAGCTCGCTCATGGGGAAACCCTCCTATGCGGTGCGCAGAATGTCCTGGATGGCCTGGGTGACGCGATCGTAGCCGGCGAGTTCGGCTTTCAAATGTGCACGGCCTGCGGGGGTGAGCCGATAGAAGCGGACTTTGCGGTTGGTTTCAGAGATGCCCCACTCGGCGGTGACCCAGCCCTTGACGAGCATTTTCTGGAGTGTGGGGTAGAGCAGGCCTTCTTCGACGGCAAGGACTTCGCTGGAAAGCAAGTGAATGCGCTGGGCGATGGCGTAGCCGTGCAGAGAACTCGATTGAAGGACGCGCAGGATGAGCATGGGGAGCGCGCCGGGAGGCATTCCATCTTTAGGCCTAATCGACATAGGCATAATATAGTTATGCCTCGGCGATTTGTCAAGAGTAGCGGGTATTCGGCATGATCGAGTGCGGGTGACTGTTGATGGGGCGATGGATTGATGGAGTGACGTTGGCGGCAGTTCTTCTGACCGGCGGAGCCTGTATCCAGGGCCACGCACAGACAGGTGCACCGGCATCGGTCAACGTTCGCGTTGGTCTCGGGAAATCTCTTGGGCCCTACACGCCGATCTACCGGTGGTTCGGCTACGACGAGTCGAACTATACGACCATGCAATACGGCAAGCAACTCTTGCGCGAGTTGCATGATCTGAGCCCGGAACCGGTCTACATTCGGGCGCATCATCTGCTGACGTCGGGGAACGGCGTCGCGGAGCTGAAGTGGTCGTCTTCGAATGTGTTTTCACTCGATGCCCACGGAAAGCCTGTCTACGACTTCACCATTACGGACCAGACGTTTGACGAGTATCAGCGGGCCGGGGTGCGGCCGTTTGTGGAGCTGGGATTCATGCCGAAGGATCTGGCAGCGGAAGTTCCCGGAATGAATGAGTACCAGGTGCATTATCCGCGGCCCACGATGGCGGGCGCATCGAACAACCCTCCGAAGGA
Source organism: Occallatibacter sp. (assembly GCF_049582745.1). Lineage (GTDB taxonomy): Bacteria > Acidobacteriota > Terriglobia > Terriglobales > Acidobacteriaceae > Telmatobacter. The sequence goes on along the minus strand of NZ_JBAUUO010000080.1, from coordinate 21,078 downwards.
TTACGCGATGTGGGGCGAGCTGGTGCGGAAGTTCACCGAGCACCTTGTGGAACGCTACGGCCGCGACAGGGTGAGCACGTGGTACTTCGAAGTGTGGAACGAGCCGGACATTGTGTATTGGCACGGTTCGCAGGTGGAGTATTTCAGGCTCTATGACTACGCGGTTGCCGGGGTTCGCGCTGCGTTGCCCGGTGCGAGAGTGGGTGGCCCGGCGACCACCGGCCCCGGCTCGGAGAAATCCATCGAGTTTTTGGAAGCATTTCTGAATCATTGCCTCAGCGGCCGCAGTGCGGCTGACGGCAAGGCGGTGCCATTGGATTTCATTTCGTTCCATCCCAAGGGGCACCCGGAAACGGTGGACGGACACGTGCGCATGGGCCTGGCCGATGAACTGAGGGCGGCGCAAACGGGAATGGGGATCGTGGCGAAGTACTCGCGATTCAGGCATCTTCCCATCATTTTGAGCGAGGCCGATCCTGAAGGCTGCGCGGCCTGTTCGGTGAAGACCAACCCGGCAAATGCCTACCGCAATGGGCCGCTCTATGGGTCCTATACGGCAGTCGCCATGAAGGCGCTGTTGGATCTCGGGGACCAGTCGGGAGTGAATTTGACAGGGATGCTGTCGTGGTCGTTCGAGTTTGAAGGCAAAGATTACTTCGAGGGATTTCGCACTCTCGCGACCAATGGCATCGACAAGCCGATTTTGAATGTCTTTCGGATGGTGGGCCTGATGTCAGGCGATCGGGTGGAGACCGACAGCACAGGGCGAATTCCGCTCGGCGACATGGTGAAATCCGGAGTCAGGCAAGCGCCGGACGTCGATGCTTTTGCAACCAAGGGTGCGCGCCAAGCCGCCGTGATGGTGTGGAACTATCACGATGACGATCTTCCGGCGGCGCCGGCAACGGTGCAGGTGACAATCGCGGGAATTCCAGCGGGAGTGAAGCGCGTGCTGCTGGAGCACTATCGGATCGATGACACGCACAGCAACGCTTATACGGTGTGGAAGGAGACGGGTTCGCCGCAAGCGCCGACGGCGGAGCAGTACGTGCGACTGCGCCAGGCCGGGCAACTGGAGTTGCTGACGTCTCCGCGATGGCTCGACGTCGACCAGGGCGAGGTGATCGTCGAGATGGAACTGCCGCGACAGGCTACGTCGCTGCTGCGGTTGCAGTGGTGAGAGTGGCTCGCTGACCAAGCGGCGGTGTGGTGTTGCGGAGCGATGCAGCGTCAGGGGGATCTATTTCCTTGGTGCTTTCATGTCGTGGTCGTTTTGATGGAGAACCAGGGAGGACACTTTGCCCTGGTCGTCCTTGACGAATTCGATTTCGGCGGGGATGACAAGTGGAAAGAACTTTGTTTGCGTTTCGGCATAGACCGGGAATTTGCCCTGTCCCGTGGCCTGGGTCATCAGTTGACCATTCTCAAGAGTAATGACGAGATCGAAGCCTTTGAACAAAGCGTAGGTGCCTGTGTATTGATCGAGGACCTTGGGATCAACCTGAATGGCGGTGCGGACCGTGGGCTGAAAGTCGGGCCAATGATATTCGGCGGCAACGCTGCGCATGAGTTCATCGGCGATCTGAGCGCCGTTGTCGCCGTTGGTCATCACGAATGCGCCTTCGCCGTTTTTCTCGTAGGCGGCAAAGTTGTTGCGGAAGCCCTCGTTCGCACCTCCATGGGAGAAGTAAGGGTCGGCATCGGAACCGCCGATTTCGAGACCGAGTCCCCAGTGGCCCATGCCCGGCGTCAGCATCTGGCGCGTCATGTCTACCGAGACGACGTGGTTGGCCTTGCCCGTGAGGGACTTTTCGACTTCGATGGCGTAGAGCGCGAGGTCGCTCGGGGTGGTCCACAGACCCGCGGCGGCCATCTCGGGGTAGGTGTGTGCGCCTCCGTCGACCGGTTTCCCGTCGCCGCGATATGGAACGGCGGCGTTCCCGCGCATGGATTCGGGCAGGGGCTGTTCGTAGGTGCTGTGCTTCATGCCGATCGGCGCGAGCACGGAACTGTGAAGCAGTTGGGGAAATGGCTCATGGGTAACGTCGAGGAGCACCTGCTGCATGATGGTGTAGCCGCCGCCGGAGTAGTTCCAGCGGGTTCCCGGAGGCGCTTCGCTGCGGATGGCGGGAGTGTTGGCTGGCTTTTCGCCGTTGAGGACCTGCACCAGCGTCGGGACAGCCTCGGTGCTGGCATATCCGGGAAAGCCATGGACGGTGGTGCCGGCGGTGTGGGTCAACAGTTCGCGCAGAGTGATGGGCTTTCCGGCTGCGATGGGATCGCTGGGGAATTTCCAACTCGTCAGATAGGTATTCACGTCGGCGTCGAGAGAGAGCTTGCCTTGCTGCACGAGGCGCAGACACGCCAACGCGGCAAGCGGTTTGCTGATCGAACCTGCCTGGAAAAGGGTCTCTGCGTTTACGGGAGGGCCGTTGACGCTGCGCACGCCGAATCCGCGGGCCCATTCGATTTTGCCGTTGTGGAGGACGGCGATGCTGACGCCGGGCACGTTGAGTTCCTTCATGCGGTCCGCAAGCGCGTGGGTTGCATGCTCGTCACCTCTCAAGATCACGCCACCCATGAGGCCGGAGGTCACGTGCTGAATGTGCTTCTCGACCAGGGCTTTGCTTTCAGAGGCGTTTTGAGCCACCGAAAATTGCGCGAGGCAAGCGACGAATCCAAGGACCAGTCCAGGTTTGCAGCCGATAAATCCAGGCATGATTCCTCCGCGGAACAACGGTACCACCTGCCCCACGTCTGGAAAGCAGTGTCTTAAAAGTGCGTCGATCGAAAACAGCAAACGCCTGCTTTCCGCGAATGATGCTTCTATCGTTAGGACATGCCACTCCGCGACAAACTCACTTGTATGCGCTCAGCATGACCCGCTTGAGCAATGCGTTAAGTAAGAGATGGGAGCACCTCGAAGCCGCTTATTCTCTATGGTTTGCGTACTTCAGTTTTTGCCGGGACCTTGCGGGTCACTTCTGCAATGGAGGCCGGGATTGAGAGTTACGTCTGGTCGATAGGTAATCTTCCTGCTAATTGACGTTATGGAATCCTTTGCGTATACCTATACGTCTAACGAACGCGAGGGGTTCCCAATGTCTCCTGAATCAGCTGCCCGCCTGAAAGCGCTCCAAGCGGCCCCTATGAACTCCTGGGTTGCGCTCTCAGAAGACGAATCGCGCATTGTCGCCGTGGGAAGCGACTACGCGGAAGTGTCTGCTAAAGCAGATGCTACCGGGGAACCGGATGTGCTGATTTTGAAGACGCCGCCTTCTTGGTCTCCGTTTTCGGTCTAAGCTAAGAGCTTGCCTTTAACAGTCCAATATCGAATCTATCCTGATAATCGGGGAGCGTATATGTACGCGGCAATCTTGCCTGTACAAATAGCTCTTTCGACATCAAATGCACCGCGCACAAAGCGAATCGAAGGCCGTCATTGACTCTGGCGCAGGACGCTGCCTTTTTCATGCGAACTTTGCGGCCGCAATTGGCTTGGACTTAAAAGCTGGAGAACGCGAAGTGCTAAATGGAATCGGAGGACCCGAGGAGACGTGGGTTCATGACATCACGTTGTATACATTCGGCGGCCCCATTCCGATTCAAGCGGGATTCAAAGAAAACCTGCCACTGGCTGCATTGCTGGGAATGAACGGATTCTTCCAACATTTCATCGTCAGATTCGATGGCTCAGCGCGGGAATGCACCTTAGATCGCATTCGTATCAACTAATCATTGTCAACGCACAATTCAGACATGACCCGTCCGGAAGTGTGGTTTCGTTGGCTTTCGCTCTCGCACAGGTAAAGGGCATGAAACCGCGTGATCGGCAACGCACTATTAGGACACTACCTCCGGAAGGGTGACAGGGCACTGCTCTGCTATCCTGATTGGTTTACGTCGAGCCACTGGAGGAGGAGCAGTCGATGCCGGAGCACAGGGGACGGAAGCACCATCAGGACCGGGTGGCGGAAACGCTGCGCGAAGAGATTGGCGCGATGCTCGAGGGCGAGCTCTCGGATCCGCGGATTGCGTTCTGCTATGTGACCGAGGTAGTGCTGAACCCGGGCGGCAAGTCAGCGTCCGTGTATGTCGCTGTCGATAATGCCGTCGCGGACATTGCCAAAGCCGAAGTGGACACGATTGCAGGGCTTGAGGCGGCCAAGGGGTATATCAAGTTCGAGATAAAGGAGCGAATGGGCGTGCGCCATGTTCCGGACCTCACATTTCTGGCGGACCGGTCGGGGCGCTTTCAGGCGCGGATCGAGGAGTTGATGGATCGATCGCGCAAGCGGCAGAAAGCTCGCGTGGAGTGAGCGCATGGATATTGCGAGCATCCTGAAGTGGTGCGCTTGGCCGCGGAGCGGGGTTGAGAACCGGTACGAATCTGTTAGCCTAGCTTTTGTCTGAAACGCGGAGTAAATTCTGCGGATTGCCTTGATTCAAGGTGTGTACTAGATTGCCCGGCCAGTGGGGATCCCCAACCCCCGGGGTAGGCCGGTGGCTGGTTCAGAGCCGCTCCGGGACGCAGTAACCGCGGAGCCGCTGGAACACCGGCCTGGAGAATCGCTCGACGTGGAGATTCAGCTGGACCGAGTTGCACCGGATTCACCCGAAGGCCGACGCCTGCGCCTGCCGACGTGGGCGGAAACCTGCGAGGCCGCGGTCTTTGTGGTCTTCAGCGCCTTCTTCATTCTCTATGGAGTGGTCCCGCTGCTGGGCGGTGATGGCCTGGGTCTTGTGGGTGCGGACGAGCCGCGGTATGCACAGATTGCGCATGAGATGCTGGTGCGCTTTGACGCGGCACACACGCTCGAGAACCGGCTGAGCGCCTGCGTGACACCCTACCTCTACGGACATCCGTGGCTGGAGAAGCCAGCGCTCTACTACTGGCGGGCGATGTTTGTGTTTCAGGAGTTCGGGGTGCATGACTGGAGCGCGCGTCTGCCCTCGGCAAGCTTCGCCTTCATCATGGTGGCGCTGATCTATCTGCACATGCGCCGATTCCGCCCCGGGGGGCACCTGGACGCGGCGCTGATCACGGTGGCCTGCGCGGGGATTATCGGGTTTTCGCGCGGCGCCTCGACCGACATGCAGATGGCCGCGCCGCTCTCGATCGGGCTGCTCGGCTGGTACGCGTGGTACGAGACCGGCTCGAAGTTCTGGCTCTTCGATATCTACTTCTTTACCGGTGTAGCTACGCTGGCCAAGGGGCCGGTAGCTCCTTTGCTCGCGATGATCATCGTTTTCGCGTTTGCATTTCTCCGCAAGGAGTGGTCCATCGTGCAGCGGTCGATTTGGTGGCCCGGGATTGCGCTCTACTTCGCCATCACTCTGCCGTGGTTTATCGCGGTGCAGCACCAGAATCCGACGTTCTTCCGCGAGTTCTTTCTGGAGCACAACCTGGAACGGTTTGCCACCAATCGCTACGAGCACGAGCAGCCATTCTGGTACTACCTTGTTGTAGTGCTCCTGGCGGTGATGCCCTGGACCGTGATTGCAATGCGGGCATTCATCGACGGTGTGCAGACCTCGGTGGCGGAGTGGAGGCTGCGGCGCCTGAATCCGAAAAGGCGTGTGCCGAATCGGATTGGGGACGCTTTCCCTGAGTTTCTGGTGCTGTGGGCAATTATCCCGATCGTGTTCTTTTCGTTTTCGCACTCGAAGCTGCCGGGCTACATCTTGCCTTCCATCCCACCGATCACGATTCTTACGGGCGATTATCTTTTCCGGCGCCGGCAACCGGGTTTGAATCGCTGGGAATTGGTGGGGCACGCCGGGGTGTGCGGATTGATGACGACGTTCGCCTTCCTGCTGCCATGGTTTGTGGGGCATGGGCCGGTGATGCCGCCGGGACGCGCGCTGACAGTGGCGCTGCTGGCCTCGGCCGGAGCAGCGCTGCTGATCGTGGTGGTGGTGAAGGGATACGGCGTGGCCCGGCTGCGCCTTGCAACCATCGGTGTGCTGGTGGTGCTCATGTTCTTTCTTTACGGGGTGGGGCCCTTTTTCGGAATACCGGCGATTGCAGCGAGCAAACGGGCGATTCATCTGCTCGACAAATCGTATTCGGCGCGCGCCCTGGCTGACCGTCTTGCGCTGCTGGCGCCTCAGGATGAGACGGTTGCGGTTTTTCGCGTGCGGCGCGATGTGGAGTACGGGCTGGCGTTCTATCGCAATCGCGAAGTGGTGAATTATGAAGACACTGGCGTACCCGACGAAGAACATCTGCTGGTGGCGCGCATGACCGGGCGGCGCGGAATGGATCTGCACACCTCGGCGGCCCTGCAGGAATACCTGGAAGGCCGCCATTATGAAGAAATTCTGAGCTGGCCGGAGCAGGGTCTCGAGGTTTACCTGGTCGGCGCGCGGTAGTTTCCGGCTTCCCAAAGCAACATCCGAGCATTCTGTAACTTGCAGGGAAGCGGTCAATCGTGGCAAAGTGACCGCAAGGCCCGTTGGCGGCGCGCGCGGTTGTGTGGCGCGTTGTCTTTCTGACTTGTATTGCAGACGCCGGCCGAAAATCCGGCCGCATCCAACAAGGGAATCATGGCAGCTGGCGTGACTATCGAGATCCTGGATCTTCGACATTTTGCCGCGCCGGTGCTGCGACCGGTGCTCGACGCCGAAGGGGAGCTGTGGAGCAAGCGGCTGCACTGGGATTATCGCGCTTCGGCGCGGCTGCTGATGCAGTACCTCGACAACCATTTGCTGCCCGGCTATGCGGCGCTTGAATCCGGACAGGTGACGGGCTACGCCTTCTGCGTGTACGAAGAGACCAAGGCGGTGATCGGCGATGTGTTTGCGCTACCGGGACAGGATCCGGAGACTGCGGTTGCGGCGGAGCCAGCGCGCGAGATCGAATCGACGCTGCTTAAGCATCTGTTTGAGACGCTGCTGAATTCGCCCAATGTGGACCGGATTGAATCGCAACTGCTGCTGCATCCCTCGGGAACGCACGCAGGAATGTTTCGCGATTCAGGATTCGAGATTTATCGGCGGCATTTCATGGTGCAACAGCTGGCCGGGCACTGGAGCAGTCCGCGGGTGAATTTGCCGGCCGAGTTGGAGCTGAGGCCGTGGCGCGACGAAGACCTGAATGCGGCGGCGCGGCTGATTGCGATGGCGTATAACGGCCATCCAGACAGCTTGATCAACGACCAATACCGGTCAGTGCATGGATCGTTGCGGTTTCTGCACAACATTGTGCGCTACTCGGGATGCGGAGTATTTTCTGCGCAGGTATCGCACGTGGTTGTGGATCGGGGCAGCCATGAACTGGCGGCACTGGTTCTAGGTTCACGGGTAAGTCCGCAAAGCGGACATATCACGCAGCTGTGCGTGCATCCGAGCTTTCGTCGGCAAGGGCTGGCGCGCATCCTGCTGTCGGTGGCGGCGGCGCATTTTGTGCGGCAGGGCGTGAGCGAGATTTCGCTGACGGTGACGGAAGCCAACGCGAATGCGATCGAACTCTACAAAAGCGAGGGATACGATTGCACGCACATCTTCGATGCGGCGGTTTGGGAGCGGGACAACGCGAGTTGAGGGTCTATGCGCGAGAGCCCTAGTGCGGCAGAACTCATCGGGAAAATTGAACAGGCATTTGCGCATCGTAAGATTCCTGCCGAAGCCGTTGTGATGGAAGGACGGCTGCAGATCGACTCGGATGTCGAGGATGGACTGTGGTTCCAAGGCAGGGATTGGCGTGAAATCACCAAGGAAGATTGGGAAAAACATCACTGGGGTTTCTCATATCTGAGTCCAGCGGCGTTCGCCTATTTCCTGCCGAGCATCCTCATTCTCACGCTTCGGAATCCGCAAAATTCTCCCGACCTTGCGGTAGACTCCTTCGTTTGGCAATTGGACTCGAGTCCGGGCGTTGAAAATTTGAGTCCGTTCAGCTATCGCTATTTCGAGTTTACCGATGATGAGTTTGAAGCAATGAAGGAATGGCTTCTGTGGGCATGCGAAAACAAGCCTGATGTCTTTCGCGGCAACGCTGTGGGCGGTCCAGGAGACGGCTTCGGCAGGGCATTCGACGCAATCGATCTGATCCACAAGGAAGCTGTGGAGTGCAGGACGCGCGATCGGGAAGATTAGGGACTTTATCGCGCGATCAGGTACATGACCCAGCTGAGCACGATGGCGGAGCCTACGAAGAGCGACCAGCAGTAGAGGCCGTAGCGCAGCATACGCTGCGGGGTTTCGCGCTGCGTGATGCCGAAAACCGTCGAGGCGAAAGTCGCGAAGAGCAGCACAGCTGTAAAGTGGGAGGGGTTGCTGAACATTAGAGCTTCCTCCCGGTGCGGATGTTGTGCGCGTCGACCGCGGCGATGACGTTGAGCAAGCCGGCGACTACGATGAAGCGCGTGCCCCAGTCGGCGACGGTGAGCTGAACGGAATCGGCGCCGAGGCCCATGATGCGGCCAACGATATACAGAAGGCCGCTGCCGAGATCGCCGACGAAGCCGAGAATCTCAAGAATGTCGTGTGCGTTGGCGTAGAGGCGGCCCTGCATGGCGAGGCCCAGGACAAACATGCAGACGATGGAGATGGCCAGCAATGCGCCGCGTCCCCACTTGCGCAGGAGAAAATGCCCGGCGCCGGGGATGAGCCAGCCTGCAATCAGGGGGAGAAAGACGAACCCGCCTTGCGCGCTTTTGGGCGCAGGGGCGTTCTTGTTTTCAGCTTCTGCCATTCCTTTCTGACTATAACGCACGAGACAGGGGTCAGGGTTCAGGGGTCAGGGAGCAGATGGAGCCTGACGGCCTAGCTTCCGGTCGGGATGATGCCGGCGTTCTCGACCATCAGGATCACGGTGCGGTGTCCGTTGATCATGATTGTTGACACAACGCAGTCCTGAATATAGAAGCAAGAGCATGCTTCCAGAAGAGTCCCGCGGGCGACGTGAATTCGTGTGGCCGCTTTGTCTCCTGATTTGTGTGGCAATGGTCATCGTGTGGTCTTGGGTGGGCGCTTACGATCGCACGACATGGTGGCTGGAATCGTTCCCGGCCCTGATTGCGATTGTGATACTCGTGGCCACTTACAGGCGGTTCCGATTGACCAATCTGGCTTATCTCCTGATCGCTCTGCACGGCTGTATCCTCCTGGTGGGCGGCCACTACACCTATGCCCGCGTTCCGCTCTTCAATTGGGTTCGCGACCACTTTCGGTTGGAGCGGAATGATTACGACAAGCTCGGCCATCTTGCCCAGGGCTTCGTCCCCGCCATCGTGGCGCGAGAGATATTGATCCGCCGCCGTATCGTATCTGGCCCGTGGTGGCGCGTGTTTCTCGTGATGTGTATCTGCGTCGCAATCAGCGCTTGCTACGAGTTGCTGGAGTGGGGTGTGGCGTTGCCTGAAGGAAGCGGCGCAGATGCGTTTCTTGGAACTCAGGGCGACCCATGGGATACCCAGAGCGACATGTTTTGTGCCCTGATTGGTGCGGCCGTAGCGCAAATATCGCTCGCGCACATTCATGATCGCCAACTGAACGAGGTACTTAACCAACTCTAGATTCGCACTAACTCGCGCTGGATTTTGCCGGTTACCCAGGCTTTATTGGGGGCGGTGAGCATGTCGATTTCGCTGCGGACGCCGAACTCGGGGAGGTAGATGCCGGGTTCGACGGAGAAGCAGGTGTTGGGCAGAATCCGGCGGATGTCGTGGGTTTCGAGGTTGTCGAGGTGCGCGCCGGGGCCGTGGATTTCGTGGGCGATGTTGTGGCCGGTGCGGTGAGTGAAGTAGTCGGCGAAACCCGCGGAACGGATGACGGCACGGGCAGCGTCATCGGCTTCGAAACCGCAGATAGAGCGGCCTTCAGCGAAAGCTATTTCGACGGTGGCGATGGCGGCGTCGCGGGCATTGCGGACGGTTTCGAAGACGTGTTGTTCGCGCTCGGTGGGCTCGCGGCCGACGACGCCGGTCCAGGTGATGTCGTAGAAGATGGCGTCAGCATTGTCGAGGCGTCCCCAGATATCGATGAGCAGGAAGTCGCTTTCCTTGATGTCGGAGGTGTGATCGGCAGTGGGTTCGTAGTGCGAGTCGGAGCAGTTGGCGTTGACGCTGACGTTGGGGCCATTTTCCCAGACGAGATTGGCGCGCCGCATGCCTTCCGAAAGCCACTGCACCATGTCGAACTCGGTGACTTTGCCGTGTTTGCCTTTGGAGGGGCGAAGGCGGCGGCTGATTTCTCGCCAGGCTTCTTCGAGGATGGCATCGATTGCTTGTTGGGCGACGGTGTGGCTAGCGATTTGCGCTTCGCTGAGCACGGCTTCGAACTGGCTGACGAGGTCCGCGGAACTCACGATTTCTTTGCCGAGGCTGCGCAGGAATTCGATGGTGCCGGCGTCGACCATGGAGACATACATGATGGCGTTGTTGGGCGAGTACTGCATGACGATGCGTTTGGCTCCGCCGAGCATGGCCCTGAGGCCGAGGGCCAACTCCTGCCAGCTTGAGTAGAGTCCCTTAGACCCTGGAAGCATGTCGAGGCGGCCCTGCTCGATGCGGTGCACCAGCTTGCGCGGCTCGCCGGTGGCGGGGATGAAGTAATACCAGCGGCGGGTGATGTGGGCTTTGGGGTCGAGGCCGAGGATGCGCTCGCCGATGGGGTCGCGGTGGTGGTGGTCGTAGAAGAGCCAGCCGTCGTGGCCGGCGTCGCGCAGGGCGGATTGAATTGCTTCCAAGTTCATAGGGGCATTCTAGTGCGTGAAACCGGGAGCTGAGTGAACCGAGTTGATGCCGGCGTTCCATGGTCGGTGTGAGAACCGCACAGCCGAGTTTACGGGCCGTGCTCGCCGGCGGTCGATTTCCTCGAGACCGGACGGTCGCCGTTCTGTGCGGCGCCGCGCAAAGGGCGACGAGTTCGGCACTGAACCCGCGTTTCTTGCTCTTATGTATAGATCGAGAGGGCAATGGTGGAATTTGTTGGCCAGTCGTAATGAAATGGATCATTCGCCGCTCGTCAACGCGACGGCCTGCGTGCCGTGCCGAGCCCTCCAGGCCACCAGTTCCAATCGCCTGCAAGACGCAGGAGCGCGGGGCCGATCACAATTCGCACCAGGGTTGCATCAATGGCCACTGCGACGGCAAGCGTAAATCCAATCATCTTGACGACGAGGAAGTTTCCGAAAGTAAATGCGGCGAATACCACGATCATGATCGCGGCGGCGCTCGTAATCAAACCCGCAGTACGAGCCAACCCCTCGGGGATTGCATCCGCTTCACTCATCCCGCTCTTCCTGGCTTCCAGAACCCGCGCTACCAGAAAAACTTCGTAATCCATGCTTAATCCGAAAACGATCGCAAAGGTGACGATGGGAACGAGGGGAAACACGCTTCCTGTTACCCCATGGACTCCCAGGAGTTTGCTTCCGTGTCCGTCTTGAAAAACCAGGACCAATGCTCCAAAGGAGGACGCAACCGAGAGCAGGTTCAGTGCAATCGCTTTTACAGCGGCAAAGAGCGATCGGAAGCCGGCCAGAAGTGCAACGAGGGTCCCCACTACCACCATCGCCGTGACCGGGACAAATCGGTTCGAGACAATTGTCTGGTAATCGGCATCAAGTGCCGGGATGCCTCCAATTTTTAGAGTTGCGCCAGGCACTCCGGTGAGAGCAAACGCACCAGTCTTGCGGAGCTCGCGCACCCAGTCAACCTGACCGCGCAGAGAAACCGAATCTGTGGGTAACACTTCAAGCAGCGCTGCCCGTCCATCACTACTCAGAAATGTTCGGTGCGTCTCCCGCGACAGGTCAGTGAGGTTCGATCGGTTGCCCTCTGCGATTGTTGTGATGGAAATGACACGGGCGCTGCGAGGGTCGCTGGCGAGTTGCTTTGAGAGACGATCGAGGATGTTCCATCCCGCGTCAGTTTGCGCAATAGAATCGCCTGGCAGTTCGAGAATGATGCGCATCGAATAAACAACGCCAGCCCTGTCCATTTTTTCAAGGGTGTGAAGCGCCTGGACCGATTCCGCCGACTCTGGAAGCCAGTTACCTTTGGGGACCCTCGTATCGAGCCGCGTGGCCTGCCAGGCGAGCAGAAGCAAGGGGGTGGCCGCGAGAAGGAGGGCAAACCAGGGATGGGCAACAATCACCCTTCCCCATCGTCTCCAGCGAACTCCCGTGCGCGCAGACCGATACGCATCCAACTTTGGAGCGAAAGGCATCCGGCCACCATCAATCCGCGGACCGAGCCAAGCCAGCAGCGCCGGAACGAGAACATTTGTCAGCAATACACTGATTCCCGCCACCAGGAATCCAGCGACGCCAATCGAACGGATTTCGCTAATCGGAACCGTCAAGAGGGCTAGAAATCCGATGGCGACAGTTGAGGCTGAAATCAGAAGTGTACGACCGGCCTGGCGTGCCGCAATCTCCGAGGCTGCGGGTCCGTCATGACCGGCGCATATCGCCTCGCGGAAGCGGCTGACCATAAGCAGCGCATAGTCAATCCCCAAACCCAGCCCAAGCATGGTCGCCAAATTCTGAACCAAGATGGACAGGTGGAAGCGCTCGGCCAGCAACCCGGTAATCGCCAGAGTGGTCGCGATGGCAAGTTGGCCAACGGCCAAGGGAATCAGGGAGGCGACCATGCTTCCAAAGGCCAGCAGCAAAAGTCCGAGGGTCGCGGGAATCACGAGACTCTCGCCGCGCCGCACGTCGTCGGCACTCGCTTTCCGAATGTCAAAATTCAGCGGAAGCTCGCCCGTAAGTTCCAGCTTTACGTCCGGGTAACGGCCACGCAGGTTATTCGCGAGAGCGTTGGCTCGTTCGTGAAGCTTTGGAACGAGCGACTCTACCGGTACGTCGGTCGACGCGAGGCCCACTAAAACAAACGTCCCGCCTCCCTTACCCAGGAAAATCGGGTCGCGCAATTGGAGATAAGAAACGACCCCTGACACGCCGGGTTCGTCTCTCATTCCCGCCACGATGGCTGCTAACGCCTGCTCGCCTTCCTCCGAATCCGCGGGCGGGAGGCCCTGAATCACAAGGACCACGCGATCCACGAATGGCGAACGAAAACGGCTTATCAACTCCTGCCGGACGGTTTCCGCTTCGCTACCCTCGACACGAGTTGCCGTTTCCAAATGGCGCTCGGCGTGAAAAGAGAATGGAAGTAGCGCCAGGACCGCTATAAGGACTAAACCGGCCACCCAGAAACGGCGCACGCGCATGAAGCTCATGATTTCATCCAAAATCGTTGCAAGGTAAGGGACATCGTCCTCCTCCTTTGAATCTGCTAGATTGGTTCCGTCGCCTTAGGAGGCTCAATTCTTAGATTCGCGTTGCTCACACTTCTTGCCGCCATTCAACCCGGGACCGCAGACCCGCGCATTGGCTTTTGGACGCTTATCTCTGCGCAATCTGCCATGAATCCGCCCAATAAACTCTCCGTCACGGCTCTTCATGATGGAGTGCACGTAATCATGTCAGGCGACACCCACTTCGATTTCACAGCCAAGTCGAACGGGCACGACACGCCCGTATCGGGAAATCCGGCATTTAATCAAGTCGAACTCCACAGAATCAATAAGAGGGAAGCCGAGGTCAAGGAGAAAAAGGACGGAGCAGTCGTGGCGACGATTCGCGAGAAACTTTCCAATGACTGGGACGAGCTGACAATTACAACTGCGAGCAAAGGAAATCCCGACCAGATCTCCGTTTGGACGCGAAGCGGGCGCGCGAAGGCATCCAAAGATCCACTTGCCGGTGAATGGACGCAGGACCTCAGCAAGACACGTTTGCGCCAAGGGTTGGTGCTCAAGATCGAGCCGGACGGAAACGGAGGGGTTCGCTTTTCCGGCGATTTCAGCTACACCGCCCGTTTTGACGGAAAGCAGTACGATCTGAAGAACTCGCGCAACGATACCGTGGTGCTTCAACTTGTCGATTCTCACACGGTGGATTCATTTTACCGGCGCGACGATCAACTGGCGGAAAAGGACAGGTGGGTGGTTTCCGACGATGGGAAGCAAATGACGCAGATCGACATGGGCACGTTGGAATCCGGTCAGCGTGTCACTGAGAAGCTGGTGTTCAAAAGGCAGTAAAGGATTATGCATCTGTGCAGGCGACAGGCACGGCGGGCGATGACGCAGCGCTGACCTCACGAACCGCGACCGAGACGACCCCCTTACGGTACATGAATTTCAGAATGCCGTTGACCGTATCCTCGAGCGAAGGATCGGCTATTCCTCGCACCGAGGCGTCCCGAGCTTGTTGATAGCAGGAGCTGTCATAGCGTTTGAACTCCATCGCGGTGATGTTATCGACGGAGCCCACCAGAAAATCAAGCAGTGGAAAGAGCAGATCTTCCTTGCGACATCTCCGGATCAATTCAGGAACGAAATCCTTAACGCTGAATATTTCGAATTGCCGCCCGGTCGACTTGGTAATGAGCCCGGTAATATCCAGCATGTTCGCATAATCGTCCCGCACCACATGGTAGGTCTTGTTTTGCGTGCCAGGAGAGGCCGAAATCGCGACGATATTGTTCGCCACAATGTCGGCGGGAACGAAACTGACCTGGTTTAGGGCATCGACTCCAACGCCGTGATTGACCATGAATGCAACCAGGCGAACCGCAATATCGAAGTTGTTTCCCCCTCCAGTCACGGAGGGACTTACGAGTGCGGGCCGGAAGATACGCGTAGAAAGCCCTCGACTGCGCGCATCTGCAACCACCTGTTCCGCTACCCATTTTGACTGGCTGTAGCCAAAATCGAGAAGCTCCATCTTCTTGTTGAAATCGGTCTCATACAAGACGCTCTTAACGGCCCAGCCAAACACGAAGGTTGTCGAGATGTAATTGAATTCCTTCGACCGTCCCTCGAACGCCAGTCTCAAGACCTCGTTTGTTCCCATCACGTTCGCGTCGCGCATGCGGTCGTAGTTGAACAGGTAGTTCACAGTCGCGCCATTGTGAAAAACCGTATCCAGTTTATTGGTCAGGAAATCCCAGACGTCCTGCGTGAGGCCCAACTGTGGCAATCCGAGATCGCCGCAAATAGGAATCACGCGAGCCTCGAACATCTGCATTAGCCCGGCCGGGCATGGCCCCATCGATTCCATCGCCGCTCTCAGTCTTTGCCGTCCCTGCACTTCATCAGAAGACCGGACGAGAACATAGATCTTTGCTTGCGTCTGTTCCAGCAAACTCTTCATGAAGAACGGTCCGATGAAGCCGGTACCGCCTGTCAGGAGCACATGATTCATTTCTGGTATCACGGGCAATGGCGCAGGTTTTGCAGGTGCGAAAATGAGCTTCTTGTCGTTGCTCATCATCTCCATTTCCGCGGCGCGCAGCTCTTCACGGAAGGCGGCCAGCGAGTGCCGCAACTCAACCAGCGCTTCTTCGGGAGCACGCTCCAACTGCTCGGCCAGTCGAAAGAGTTCGGCGACGCTGACACGCTGAATCACACTGATATCGACCTGCCTGGCCAGCATCTCGGCGCCTTTATCCTTCAACCGTTCTTTGAGTTCGTGCATGAAAACGACAAGATCCAGTGAATCCAGCCCTGCCTCGACCAGGTTGTACGATTCTGTGCCTGTCAGGTTGTACCTGGCTTTCATTTCGTCGAACGTCGACTGCATCTCAGAATCGGATTCAGAGCATCCGGTATCCTTCTCCCGGGAAAACTCAGAAAGAACGGTAAATTCGCCATCAAGCCACATCTGCTTGGTCTTGTGGCGCATGATCTTGCCCGAACTGGTTCTCGGTATCGCACGAGGCGCTATGAAGGAGATTAGCGCCACTTCGACATTGAGATAGTTCCGGACCGCGGCGGCAATCTTGCGCGCGTCTGGAAGCGCCTTTGGGTTTTTCACTTCGGCCACGATTGCCAGCGCAGGCTCGCTGTCTTCGTGAATCTGGAACGCGGCGACACAATTGTGTCGGATCAGGCCCGACCCTCTCTCCACAGCATTCTCGATATCCTGAGGGTAATAATTCTGTCCGCGAAGGATAATCATGTCCTTGATGCGGCCGCACACGAAGAGCTCTCCGTCGTGGAAGAATCCCATATCGCCGGTCCGGAGGTAGCCATCATCGTAGGGGCTATCGTCCACGAGGCGCGCGCGAAACTGCTTCAGCGTCAATTCGGGATTATTCCAGTAGCCTAGACATTTTCCGCTTCCGGCAATCCAAATTTCACCGATATGGCCGGGCTCAAGGGCGACGTGCTGATCCGGATCCACGATTCGAACGTCCATACTCGGGAGCGGAGTTCCACAGCTGACAATCCGGGTGGCAGCGTCGATTTCGGAAACCTCAGTCGTCATGCGGGCCTTCCCCAGTGCGAGAGCTCGCTTGTTGACCGAAACGATATTACGGCCGCCGATTGAAACCGCCAGAGTATTCTCGGCCAGGCCGAAGGCGGCATAAAAGCTCTCCGACTTGAGTCCGTAGGGCTGAAACGCCTCCAGAAACCGTGTGTATGTATCTGGTTTTACGGGTTCCGCAGCGCACATCAAGACCTTGAGCGAACTTAGATCGCAACCTTCCAGGCTCTCCTTGGAGAGCCTCCCTGCGCGCAGGCAATAGTCGTATGCGAAGTTGGGCGCCGCCGTCGCAGTTGCCTGATAGGTGTTGATCGCGTCGAACCAGAGGACCGGCCGCTGAATGAAGTCCGTTGGAGCGAAGCCATGTGTTGTGCCCCCTCTAAGCGCGGGATAGAGGTAGCAGCCAATCAGCCCCATATCGTGATACTGCGGAAGCCAGGACACGACTACCGGGTCGGGATGGTCGATCACGAGCGGATAGGTGTGCAGGATGTTTTCATGCGTCACCATTACACCCTTGGGTTCCATCGTGGAGCCCGAGGTGTACTGGAGAAACAATATTTTCGAAAGATTGACAGAACGTTCGGCCGAAATCGCTTCTACTAATTCTTCAGTGACGATCCACGGAAGGGCCGAAATGTAATCGACGTCCACTCCGGACGCCGAGACTCCACTTCGAGTGAGATTCGTCTTCAGAGATGCGTGGTAGTCCTTGCTCGTCAATACCCCGGCCGCCTGACAATCCTTGGCGATGTGGACCATTTTGTACAGCGCGCTCTGGAAGCCACGAGAACTGGGGGGATAAACAGGCACGGGGATCAAGCCGGCGCGCACGCAACCAAAAAATGCGCAGATCATCTCGAGCCCCGGAGGGTAGGCCAGCAGAAGTCGGTCCTCTGCCGCGAAATGACCATCGTTCATCAAGTGCGAGGCGATCGACTTCGTCCGATTGATGAACGACGCGTACGAGTAGCATTCGATCGGATTGCCGTTCAGGTCAATGTACGAATAAAGAAGCTTGTGAGGTTGCTCCTCCCCTAGCCTATCCAGTTGGTCCAGAATCGACGCCATAATTGATCCGAATTACCCTCCAAGATGGGATTGAAACATCAAGTGCGAAAGAAGCGCGGAACGTCCTGCTACTCCCCATCCCCCTGGAGGTGAAATTCGTCTGAGTCTCAAGTGCCGAAATCGAGTTTCGGCGAGAATTGGCTGGGGCGGCGAAATATTGCAGGACCACGACCAGGCGTCTGACGCGCCACTCGAAGCATCCTCGTTCTATACGATGGATCGATTCATGTTAGCAGAGCCAGGAAGCAATGTAACGCATCTTCCTTTCCAGGAACGAGGCGCCCCAGGCCAGATCCGACTGGAGCGAATTTTCTTGATTCTCCATAAATCTTCACGCTAGTATCACTTTCGACGCCTGCGGCGGGGCAACAGATCCGCTGGTATCCTAGCTACAGAGTGCTATTGGCCGGGTTGAGCCGGTCAGTTTGACATGATTCTGAAGGTGCCCTTGGCGTCCGGAACCGAAGCGGTGATCAATCTTCAGCTGGATATCGATGATCTTGTAACATCGGAGGTCTCGCCGCGGGAGCCCGCAGGCGATGCAGCAAGTGCGTCTTCCTTCCCGAAAGTCTTACGCCGCCGACTCGACAAGTTCTTTGCCGACCAGAGCATTTCTCCCAAAGCCGACCGCTCGATGTGGGTCAAAATATCAGTGGGTCTGGCAATGCTGTTGGGCAGCTGGATTGCTCTCTACGCGCTGAAGCCGGATTCATGGAAATTCTTGGCCCTCTACGTTATTAGCGGTCTTGCCCAGACATTTCTTTTGCTGAACATTGCCCACGACAGCAACCACAACGCTATCTCGTCTGTGCCCTCCGTAAACAAAACCCTGAACTATGTTTTCGATGTTTGCGGAATCAGCTCGTACATGTGGCGGATTCTCCATCATCGAGGGCACCACTCCTGCATCAATCTCCACGGTGAAGACGATGCGCTTACGGGACGCGGCATCTTTCGGTTTACGCCTCATGAACCCCGCGCGAGCTATCACCGGTTCCAACACATCTACGCGTTGTTCTTTTACGCGATGTTCTCACTCGACTACGTTTTCGTTAGAGACTTTGAGAGTTTCTTCTTCCCGTCTCACGATTATCTGAAGCGCACCAGACATCCGGCGCGAGAATACTGCATCCTCTTTGCGGGCAAGGCTTTCTACCTCGCCTACATGCTGATTTTGCCGGTGTTCGTCCTCGGGAAGTCGCTGCTTCTGGTCGTTGGGGCCTTCCTGCTGGTCCATTTGATCATTGGTTTGACGGTATCGCTGGTATTCCAAACAACGCACACTATTGACAGCACCTACTTTCCGTCGGATCGCAGCGAGTTTGACAATGGCGTCTATCACATCTTCGCCACAACAGCCGATTATGCGACCGATAACCCGGTCGTAGGTTGGCTCGTTGGCGGGCTCAACCATCACATCGTCCATCACCTGTGCCCATTCGTTTGCCACACCCACTATGATTCGCTCACCCGGATTGTGAGGGAGACGGCTGAAGAGTTTGGCGTCCCTTATCGGCAGCATCCCACCATGACCCGGGCAATCCGCCATCATCTGCTACTTTTAAAGCAATTGGGAAACGAATTCTAATTTTGAGCGAATACTCCCTTACCTATGGCTACCCTACCGCTTCAGGCTGACCACATGAGATTCCGAACGGTTCTAAGCAAGCATATGTGTAGCGGGGTGTGAAGTTGCCCGCGCCGATACCCGCTGTTTCCCGATTTCGCTCCTTCGCCGATTCGCGGGCCATGGCCCGCAATCCCGTGCAGATTCTGACCAAGTACACGGATGGCCTTGGCGCCACGTTCCGGTTCTATCTGGGCGGACTTAAAGAAGCGATAGTTACAACCGACCCCGCCGTCATCCAGCATGTATTGAAGACCAATGCGGAGAATTACCAAAAATCCGAGATTCAAGTAAAACGGATGGGCCACTTCCTGGGCAAAGGTCTTCTGACCACCCACGGAGATGCCTGGCGCACGCAGCGGCGCCTTATCCAGAGGGGCTTCGAACGAAAACAGCTTGAGATCCTTTCTTCGATCATGCAGGACTCTCTCACTGAATCACTGGGGGAATTCGACAGGCACGTTAGTCTCGGCCCCGTAGATATCTACCCGCAATTGATGAAAATGACCTTCTCGATGGTCGCCAAATCACTGTTTGGCACTCGGCTGAAGGAGGAGGACATCGATCTGGTCAGTCGTACCATCTCGACGGTCCAGGAATTCATTGTTCAGCAAACCATTCGACCATACCTCAACCCCTGGTTTGCCATCGCGGGTGAACTGCGCAAGCATGAAGAGATGCGCGTCCGCGCAGATGGCGTTCTGCTGGAATACATCCGGGTTCGCCGCAACCAGGAGCCCGGCCACGACCTGCTGCAGATCCTGATGGATGCCCGGTATAGCGACGGCGAAGGCATGAGTGACGAACTTGTCCTGAGCGAAAGCATGCAACTTCTGGTTGCCGGCCATGAAACCTCTTCCAATGCGCTCTCGTGGGTTCTCTATCTCCTAAGCACGCACCGGGACTGCCTCGAAAGAGTACGGCAGGAGTTTCATTCCGTGTTGAGCGATGCGCCGCTGAGTTTTGGCGACGTACCCAAGTTCGAGTTTGCTACTCAGGTGATTCTCGAGGCACTCCGCCTTTACCCACCGTTTTGGATGGTCGACCGCATGGCTGTCGCCGACGACAACGTAGGAGATCTCGCCATACCGCGAGGATCGATGGTCATTGTGTTCGTCCACGGCACGCACCATGCGCAACGGTACTGGCCTGATGCGGAGAGCTTCGACCCGGCGCGGTTCAGCAAAGCGAATGAAAAGCTGCACACGCCTTTTACCCATCTACCCTTCGGAGCCGGCCCGCGTGGATGTATCGGCGGAAACTACGCGATGCTGCAGATCCTCATGATTCTGAGCGAACTGCTCAGGCGATACGACCTTCAGCTAACACCGGGTCAGACGATCGAACCGCGTCCAATGGTCATCCTGCGGCCGAAGCACGGAATCCGCATGTCCTTTACCAAGAGAATCGCATCCGATCTGGGCCTCGCGAAAACTCTATCCGAAGGAATTGGGGCATGATTTGTAAGGTCGTGAAAGCCGACTTTTTCCGTTCAAAATCGGCGTAGAGTTTTGTCCTCTTTTTGCCCCCTTTTGCGCTCAAATCGGGCCTATTTTGGCCGTATTGGAGCCAACGAGGACGAAAAGCGAAGCCTAACTCGCTTGAAAGATTGGTTTCACTGGGAAAAAGCTGGAGGCGCGGGCCGGGATCGAACCGGCGCATAAAGGTTTGGCAGACCTCTCCTAAAATAAGCTAAGTGTTTTAACATCAAGGCAATATTCTCGGAACTGCTAGATTTGCCCCCTTTTTGCCCCCTTCTGTTTCACGGCCTTCAGGTTTGTGGAATGACTTGGTGCGCGCACTCGCGATGCCCTTGCTGGCTGTTCACCAACGCGCGACGTAATGACCATCGAGCGCCAGCCTACTCGGCGATACAAATCCTTGCTCAAGGAGTGCGTTGCGGAATGTGCTTATCAAGAGAGCCGTAACGAGTCACTTGGCCAGAGATCACTTGTCCGAGCGGCCGGTTTGAACGAAGTCGCTGGCGCGACGGACTGAGAGTTGTGGTTAGCGCAGCAAGGTCCGCCGTTTAGGGTGAGTGGTCATAGGAGGAGGTTCCTATGACCCCACTTCGCCAGCGCATGCTGCA
>NZ_JBAUUO010000079.1:0-14818 GCF_049582745.1 Occallatibacter sp. | reverse complement strand
CGGGAGAGGGCAAAACTAGCTATTTAAATTGGTTGAAGACATCCATGATGTAGTAGCCGATGACGAAGAGGGTCGCAACGGCAGCAACAATCTCAGAAACTCGAATCAGCGGCTGAACCTTGTTGACCTTGGCGATGATTGCCTGTTGGGCCGTGCGTTCATGGCTGAAGGAGTCGTCGAGAAAGATCTGGTCTTCTTCGTCCCGCGTAAGCCGGGAACGGTAAAGGAACATGACCGCCAAAACGAGGATGGTGAGTCCCCAGACGGACCACATGACGGGAACGAACGGCATAAAATTACCTCCAGCGAGTAATCCACCCGGCTATCGGCAAGATCCCGCGTTTTGGGTGTCCTGCGCCGATCCGGGGGTTGTATGGCTGAAATCATAGCCCGGGTCGAACCGACTTCCCGTGACGCGAATCACAGGTAATTTCGGACCGGGATTGGGGGATGTTGGCCTAAATTTGTTGAGAATGCGGGAATTAGGATGGGGAGGAGCCGGAGGGATCTCCGCGACTTTCGGTTATCCGGTTGCATCCAATGGGATGAAGTGACTTATGAACTTGTAACGCCTATGGCGGGGCGGTACAGTAAGTTCAGGAAAAGATTTCAACAGGACTGGGAGAGACCATGGCAACGACAACCGCAGCACCGGGAACAACGACGCAGGAAACCGAAAAGAAAGCCCCTCTTATTCTGACTCCGCAGGCGATCGCCAAGGTGCGCGAAATCATGGCCACGCAGGATCCGCTCCCGACAGGACTGCGGATTGGCGTGGTGGGTGGCGGCTGCTCGGGATTTCAGTATTCAATGGCCTTCGAGAATCAGGCCGGAATGATGGACAAGGTTTTCAAGTTTGACGACCTGAGTGTTTACGTCGATGCCACCTCACTGATGTATCTGAATGGGTGCATCGTCGACTACGTGGAGACGCTGGAGGCTGCAGGCTTCAAGTTCGAGAACCCCCAGGTGAAATCGACCTGCGGTTGCGGTTCTTCGTTCAGTGTGTAAAAGCAGGGACCCAGGGACCAAGGGAATGCACGAAAGCCCGTCCAGATGGACGGGCTTTCGTGCGTTTGGGGGACCTTTGGCGAACTATTGGGGCGGGGTGGTGGGGTTTGTTGGGGCGGTAGGCGTCGTCGGGGTTGTGGGGGGTGTCCCGCCGACGGGAGTGGTGGTGCTGCCGGCGGGTTGGCCGATAAGTCCGGTGTTTCCGCCTGCCGCCGTCTGTTGGTCCATCAGCGGGCTGTAGAGGAACTCCCACTCGTTGTAGTGGTTCTTTTTCTTGTAAACGAAAATTGACTGCTTCGGACTCTGCGGAGAGAAGCCGATGATGCCGCCACCGCCGAATGTCTGTCCATTGCCTGCGGGGTTGTTGGACGAACCGAATGCCGAGCCGGAGGTGCCGGTGCCGGGTGTGCCCGTCGGGCTGGTCCCGGTTCCGGCAGCCGGGCTGCCATTCGAGTCCGTTCCGCCGGTTGTGTTTGTGCCGGAGTCAGTGGCGGTGGTGGTGCTGTTGAAAAAGCCACCTCCTGCCGTTGGGTTCGCGCCAGGCGCGCCCGCGGCGCCGGTGTTTCCTCCCGCTGGGCCAATGCCGGCAAGTGAAGCGGTGGCGAGGGGCTGCCCGAAGAAGCCCATGGCCTGCGGCGTCTTGTTCTGGCCGTAGAGAATCGGCTTCCACTCGTCCTTGCCGGTTGTGGGATCGATGTACTTCTTGCGGAGGAAGCGGATGTCGTTAGTCTTGATGAGCGCGTCGACGTTCGGCGGATAGGCATTGAATTTGCGGTAGTAGAGCTGAATGGCGCGAATATATTGCTTGCCGCGCTGCATGGTTTCTTCTTCGCGGTCACGCTGAATGCTCTCGCGTACGCGCGGGATCGCGACGGAGAGCGAGAGAATAAGAATGGCGAGCATGAAAATGACGGCGACGAGGATGTAGCCCTCTTCGGCAGGAGGAAGACGACGTTTTTGGAAAGCCGGATTCATTGCGACGATGATATTGTGCTGCTTACGGCATGGCTGAAGCCATGCCCTTTCAAGGCGGGCGTATTTCTGCAGCCTGTGAGGCTCCACGCTTCCCCGCATGTCGTTGCGCGATAAAATGCGTGCCCCTCCCAAGTAGACGTTGCGTGGATTCAAAGCGTTCGACGGAGGACTAATTCTCCTAGTTCGCGGACAGGGGCAAGGTCTGGGTGTTGTTGTAGCCGAGGTCGGTAATTTGAATGGCCCCGGGCAGGATAGAGAGAACCTTGTATCGGTGATCTACCACGTCGCCGGAATGAGCCAGGAAGATGTCATCTCCGCGAACGAGGAACGCCTGCATGGTCTTGTCTCGGGTCTCGGTGTAGCCAAAATACTTGAGGTCGATCGCGGGCGGTGCCGGAGGGCCGGTCGGAACCGTAACGGTGGGCGCAGTATTCCGCGCACTCTTTAAGGGAGCCTCAATGTGTACGGGCGCGGATTCGGCAGAAAAGATATTGCGGCCAGTGCCGGAGTAGACTACGTCTTCGCTCTGGGCGAGCTTATCGAAGTGCAACGTGGGGTCGATGTTGTTGCTCGCTACGCGCTGGGCCTGCGGTCCCGCAGCATTTTCGTGCTGGGTGGTCCCGCGGTTAGTGGCGGAGGGCCGGGCGGCTGCGGCAGGGGCGGCCGTCGATGGGGTGCCGTATGAGTTGTAGAGTTCGTAGCCGCCGGCGACGACAATGACGGCCGCGAGAGCGATCACGATGTAGACTTGGCGTTTATTTTCTATTCCGAGTGCGATGGCCATACTACTCGCCCTCCCTTGCCACCGGAGCTGCGGATGCCGGCGTATCGGCGGGAGTGGGCATCATCCAGCCAGGTACGTCAGAGGGTCGAAGCCAGGTGGAGACGCGGAGGCGAAGGCTCACGAGTCCGCCCTGCTGGCCGGTGAAGGCCATGGCGCGAATCACGAGGAAGGTCTTGTCGCGCTCGAGGCCGTTTACAAAGCGCATGATCTGCTGGTACTCGCCGCTGATGCCGGCGTCCATCGAAATTTCGGTCAGATCGCCTGCGGTGGCGCCCTGCGAGTATCCCACGCGGGAGAGGTGAACGCCGGACTTCACTTCCAGCGCGCCAATGCTTGTAAGGATCGAAGAGTAATTGGCGGGAATGCGTTTGTCGTAGAAGTCCTTGATCTGGAGGCGCGATTCTTTGACGCGGCCTTCGAGCCCGCGAAGGGGCTCAGTCTGCAGCTCAAGGGTTTTAAGCTCGATCTGTTTGGCCGTGAGTGCGTCAGCAGAGCTGGAGTCGGTGGCGGACCAATCCATTCCGAGTCGAATGGCAAGTCCGAGCACGATTAGAGCCATGACGCAGAGGCCGACGTAGTGCCAGGTGAGAGGAGACGAGAGTCGTTCGCGCGTCGTAACGGGGGTTGGGCTCATTTTGGTACTCCTCTGTGTGGCTGCACGGGGGCGTGGGGACGAGTCATGCCGGTATAGGGAGAGCGGCCCGCTGGTGTGCCCTCGTGCGAAGGCTCATCATCCGGATTTGGCTTGGCGTGATCCTTTGCCCTGGCGTGCTTGCGATCTTCCGGGGTTCCCGGCGTGTAGTCGGCGAGCATGTCGAAGTTGACGCGGTCGGAGGCGCTGACAACTTCGGCGCGCTGATTGGGTCCGCCTTGGGACTCGGCGGTTTCGCCGACGATACGAGGCAGTAGAAAGTGGCGGGAATGTTCAAGATTCTCGACGAGTTCCACGTCTCGATTGCGTGGACCGACAACGCGAAGACGGACGGAGATCTGGCCATCTTTTACGGTTGGCTCGAGTGTGTTGACCTGTACGCCGGCAGGCAGGACGGTTTCGAGGTCCTCCATAGCGAGGGTCCACGAGAAGGACTTTTCGTCGAAGAGCTGATTGAGGCTTTGTGCCTGCTGGAGGGTGCGAGCATTGTCAGGCTGCTGCATCATGGTCTGATACTGCTGGCGCTCGTGGGTGATTTGCGCTATCTGTCCGTCGAGGGAGTGCGCGCGTAAGCGTGCGGCTTCCGCCTTGTCGTGCAGAGCGTGGAGGCCTAATCCCAGGGCGATGGCAACCAGGGCCAAAGCGCCCATCGCCAAGCGCAGATTTTTGAGCGTCGGTGCGACATCGGCGAACTGCCGTGAGGCAAGATTGATGGCTACGCGCACGCTAGACGGCTCCTGCCAACGCGCCGGTAAGTCCGGCGGTGCTCATGTTCGACAAACGGGTCGCGACACCAGTTGAGGGCCGGGGCGCCAGGTCAATGATCTTCAACTCGGAGGTACCAAACCAATGCTCGAACTCCGCGGCTGTACCGTTTCCTGCAAAGTAGAGTTCCTTGGGCAAGACGGAGACCTTGTCTTCATAATATGCCGCAGCGACGGCAACGCTGCGCTGGACTTCAAGGAGGCGCTGCTGAGGATCTTCAGGGAGGTCGAGGGTTCGATAGAGGAGCAGATCTTCGCTCTGGGTGATCGAGGTGGTGATGGCGACCTTGCTGAGGCAGGCGGCGAGCAGCGGCTCAGAAGAATCGAGCGTTGCCAGAGCTGCAAGGGCAGAAGGCATGACCGCTCCGGGTTCGTAGCCGGCGGCGCGCACTGCGGTCTCGTACTCCTCCAGAATATTGCTGGGGAGGATGGCGACGAGGACGCGGGCTTCGGTCTTGCTCTCGGAGAGGATCTGATAGCTGAGGCCGGCGTGCTCCACGTCAAAGGGAACCATTTTGCGGAGCCGGAAGCGAAGCACCGGGATCGCCTCGCTGGCGCGGGCCGGAATGGCATCAAAGTCGAGGACGAAAACGCGAACTGCTGTATCCGGAATGACGACGGTGACGAAGCGGCTGCGTGGCGAGACGCTGGCCAGGGCATTGCGAATCGCGAGAGATACGGCCTCGGGCGACGTCATGTTGAGTTCGCTGATGCCGGGAATGAGGATGCCGGGACGCAGAGGCTCATACGCGTAGACAGGCTCGTCATGCTTTCCTGGCAGCGAAGCGGCCAGCACGCCCTCGGACGTGAGCTCGATTGCCGCGGGCGGGCGGCCTGCGTAATGGATGGCTGATTTCGACCTGCTGAGGATGGGACTCACTATCGGGATGCCTCGATGAAGGTGACTTTGTTGATCTCCTTGAGCGTGGTGAGCCCGCGACGAACACGGTCGAGGGCCGATTCACGAAGGAAGCTCATGCCTTCGCGCTGAGCCAGCTTGCGAATCTCAGAGGTCGGCTTCTTTTCAAGGATCAGCTCCCGGATGGGGTCGGTCAAGTCTAAAAGCTCATGGATAGCGGTACGTCCGCGATACCCCGTACCGCCGCACTCGATGCATCCGATGCCTTCGCGGAAGGCAAAGCCGCGCCATTCGGCGGGATTCATGCCGCTGGCGATGAGGACTTCGTCGGGGTAGCTGACGGTCCGGACGCAGTGTTCGCAGACTGTGCGCACGAGACGCTGGGCCAGGATGCAGTTGAGGGCGGAGACGAAATTGTAAGCTTCGACGCCCATGTTGAGGAAACGGCCGAGGACGTCGACGACGTTGTTGGCGTGGACAGTCGTGAAGACGAGGTGTCCGGTGAGCGCAGAGTTAATGGCGATCTGTGCTGTTTCCTGGTCGCGGATTTCGCCGACGAGGATCTTGTCGGGGTCGTGGCGGAGGATGGAGCGCAGGCCGCGGGCAAACGTGAGGCCCTTTTTCTCGTTCACCGGAATCTGCGTGATGCCGCGGATCTGGTACTCGACCGGGTCTTCAATGGTGATGATCTTGTCTTCGTCGCTCTTGATCTCGTTGAGGGCGGCGTAGAGCGTGGTGGTTTTGCCAGAGCCGGTGGGTCCGGTGACGAGCACCATACCGTATGGCTCTCGGATGTATCGGCGGAAGCGGCGTAGATCCTCTTCGGCGAAGCCCACCACGTCGAGCGTGAGGTGGCGGAACTTCTCGCTCATCGACTCCTTGTCGAGGACGCGGAGGACGGCGTTTTCACCATGCACGGTGGGCATGATGGAGACGCGGAAATCGATGAGGCGACCCTTGTAGCGGACGCGGAAGCGGCCATCCTGCGGGACGCGGCGCTCGGCGATGTCGAGCTCGCTCATGATCTTAATGCGGCTCAGAATCGTGGTGTGGTGCTCGCGCGCGATGGGCGCCATGGCTTCCTGGAGGACGCCATCGATGCGGTACTTGACGTGGAGCGAATCGTCGTAGGTCTCGATGTGGATGTCGGAGGCGCGGCGCTCGAGCGCGGTAAAGATGGTGGTATCGACCAGGCGAATGATGGGGCTGATGTCTTCGTCGCTGGTCAGCTTTTCGATGGAGATGTTTTCGTCGGACTGGGTGTCGTCGCCAGTGACGACATCGAAGGTGAGGCCTTCGCTGGCTTCGTCGAGGACGCGCTGCGACTGCTCGGTCTTCTTGAGCAAGTCGGTAATCTGCGAGAGCGTGGCGACGCGGGCGATGATGCGATGGCCGAGGAGTCCGGCGATTTCGTCGAGCACCATGAGGCGCGACGGATCGCTAACGGCGATGACCATGGCGTCGGCCATCTGCTCGATGGGCACGAAATTGTAGCGGAACATAAGTTCTACGGGGACAGTGCGCAACAGGTCGTGCTGAATCTTGAAGTTCTTTAAGTCAACGAACTCGGCGCGATAACGGGCTGCCAGGGCTTCAGCCTGGGCACGCTCGTCGAGGCCGTTCACCATCGGCCCGGTCGGCACCGCGATTGTAGTGTCAGCAGCCATGAATAGGATTAACCCTGTCCTCCACCAACTGCGGACCCGAGCGAGAAGATCGGCAGATAAAGCGAGATAAGAATAAAGACCACGACCACGCCCATCACGATGAGGATGGCGGGCTCAATTAATGAGAGTGCTGCAGTCAAAGCCGTGGCTACGTCTTCTTCGAAGAATTCGGCGACGGAGTTGAGCATTTGCGGAAGAGCGCCGGTCTGTTCGCCGACCGAGATCATTTCGGTGGACAGGTCGGGGAAGACGCCGGTGTTGGAAAGAGAATCGGCGAGGTTTTTGCCTTCGCGCACGGTGCTGACTGCCGACCCCACGGCCTTGGATACGCGGCGGGAGGAGATGGACCGCGCGGCGGTTTCGAGCGAGGGTACCAGCGGAAGTCCACCGGTGAGCAGCGTAGAGAGGGTACGCGAGAAGAGCGCGACCTGATATTTGAGCCAGATTTTGCCGAAGATCGGCATGCGCACACGAATGCCGTCGATTGTGTCGCGGCCTTTCTCAGTGATGGAAAAACGCCAGATCCCGACGGCTATTACGAGTATGGTGAGAGCGATCCAGAGGATATTGTGTTGAGTCCATTTGCCGAAGGTTAGAAGCAGGATCGTCATCTGCGGCAGCCTGGAGCCCATCTGATCGTAGAGCTGTGCGAACTGGGGAATGACCACCGTGAACATGAAGACGAGCAGACCACTCACAATGGTGAGTAGCAGGCCGGGGTAGATGAGCGACGCGGTGAGCTTTTTGCGGAAGGTGAGCGAAACGCGCTGGAATCCGATGTAACGATCGAGGACCTCCTGCAGATTGCCGGAGCGTTCGCCGGCCAGCAGGGTGGTGGTGTAGATGACGGGCATTCCCGTCTGCGCCTCAAATGCGCCGGAGAGCGATTCGCCTGTTTTGACACGGTTGGCAATGTCGTCAAGCTGACTGCGGAAATAGGGGCTCTTCTGGATCTTGGAGAGCATCTGGAGCGAACCGAGAATGGGCAAGCCGGCGCGGATGAGCGTAAGAAATTGCTGATTGAAGATGAGGAACGGCTCAAGCTTGACTTTGCGCCGCGACATTCCGGTGAGACCGGAGCGCGCGCGTACAGAAAAGACATGATAGCCGGCGTGGGAGAAGCGCGCACGCAACTCCTCTGCGGTGGAGGCGGTCTGTACCTGCTCCATTACATGACCGCGTTCATCGGCTAACTTGATTACGAACTCTGCCATAAGTCAGGTTGCCAGCCCGGCCCCTGGGCGCTGCCGGCCTTTCGGTTCGCTTTCCTGTTCAAGGGTAACAGTTTCGCTCATTAGATAGACGCAGTTTCCTGAAGAAGCGCTCGCAGATTGTCACTTCCAATTGAAGGGTAGTCGACCTTGAGGGTACTTAAGTTCGAAATGGGGTTAACCGGCGTCTTTTCCTGGGGGTATGCTGAGGGAGAGCCAAGCCACCCCCATGGATCAGACGGCTAGATGGATGAAGACAGGCGGCGAAGGGATTCCCTCCGGAGAAGGAGCCGAAAACGGCAACTTTCTGGGGCTGAGTCCGCGTGCTGCTGCGCTCGCCGTCCTTATCTTGCTGGGCATGGTGATGGCAGCGTCGTATTTCAGCGGATTTGCGACGAAGCTGAATCGGGCTGTCGCTGTGGCGCCCTATCCGCATGAGCTTGCACGGGTGAGTTTTGCCATCGGTGGAGATGTGATCCCGCACGAGCCGGTGCGAGCGGCCGCAGAAGCTGCCGGCGGCGGCGCGGGGGGGTGGGGATCGCTTCTGGCGGATGTTAGCGATGTATTCAAGGGCGCGGACTTCGGGTTTGTGAACCTGGAAACGCCGGTAGCGCCGGCTCAC
Source organism: Occallatibacter sp. (assembly GCF_049582745.1). Taxonomy (GTDB): domain Bacteria; phylum Acidobacteriota; class Terriglobia; order Terriglobales; family Acidobacteriaceae; genus Telmatobacter. The sequence goes on along the minus strand of NZ_JBAUUO010000079.1, from coordinate 6,273 downwards.
TCGAAGGGATCGAAGGCTTTCATGTTTGACGCTCCGGTGGCGCTGCCGGAAGCTCTAAAGGCCAGCGGGATCAAGATCGTTTCGTTCGCGAATAACCATGTGATGGACCAGGGGTGGGCCGGATTTACGGAGACGCGGGAGCATCTGCGTGAAATCGGGCTGCAGTTTGTGGGGTCGGGGGATACAGCGGCGCAGACGTGGCAACCGGTGATCGTGGAGGCTAGCGGGATCAAGGTGGGCTGGCTGGGGATGACGCGGTGGCTGAACGGCAATCGGAATCCCGACAAGGACGAACAGGCACATGTGAATTTCTTCCCGTATCCCGGCGAGTCGGGAGGCGCGCCGGGGGCGGACGAGGCGCAGGTGCTGGCGTCCGTGAAGGCGGCGAAGGCGCATTGCGACATGCTGGTGATTTCCATTCACTGGGGGACGGAATACGCGCCAGCGCCGCGGCCGGAGGACGTGGACATTGCACACAAGATGCTGGATGCCGGCGCATCGGTGATTGTGGGGCACCATCCGCATGTGCTGCAGCCGATCGAGACGTACACGACGGCGGATGGGCGGATGGCGGTGATCTTCTACTCGCTGGGGAATTTCCTGTCGAACCAGTCGCGGACTTATGTGGATGGGCTGATGCCGGACAAGGATGGCGATCCGCGTGATTCGATGATCGGGTTGTTCTCGGCGGTGCGAGATGATTATGGGCCGGCGGGCGTTCGGGTCGAACTTGGACATGTTGGGATGCTGCCGGTTTGGGGCGAGAACAATCGGAATGCGATTGCGGCAGGGAAGGCGAAGACGCCGAACATTCACCCGGTACTGATCGACCGCGAGATTCCGAAGGTGCAGGCCGAGCTGGACGAACTGAACAAGGCGACGGATGATGGCGCGCAGATGACGGCCGAGCAGAAGCAGCAGTTCATCGATGCGAACAAGGAACTGAAGCTGCTGATGGACCGCAGGGCGCAGATTCTGGCGCGGACGGGCGATGAGTATGTGACCGATCCGCCGAAGCCGGCGGCGAAGTAAGCGCGTCTTCGATCGGTGAGGAGATCCTGTTATCGCTCTGCTTCGCGTGGCTTATCCATGCGAATTCGGGACGCGAGGTTCCGGCGCCTCGACGTTCCAGATCGGCGGAGGCTTCGGTGTAGCGGAAGTACTCGCGCTGCGCGGCGGTAATTTTCAGTCCGATTTCACGAACGGATTTCATGCCGATTCCTCTGTAACCTCAGTAGCCGTTGGCGACCAGCCATTCTTCGGTCAGGTCGAATTCGGGTTTCTTTGCGGACTGCAAATGCTGGTACGCGAGTTTAACGAGCACATCGGCTTCGACGTTTAGCGGCGCGCCGAGGCTGAGTGTGTGCAGGTTGGTCCGCCAGTAGGTAAGCGGCAGGACTGCGATTGATATAGTGTCGTTCTCCGGCCCTTCGATTCCGGCGATGGTGAGGCTGATGCCTTCGATGGCGACGGAACCTTTGTGGACCATCCACTGGCGGAGGTTTTCGGGGACGCGGGCTTTGAGGGTCCAGTCAGTGGTTTCGCGGTTGAAGTACGGGCTTGTCGCTGGGATGATGGGATCGAGGGCAGTCATGATGCCAGTGCCGTCGACGTGGCCTTGGACGACGTGGCCGCCGAGAGGGCTACCGGCGGCGGTGGGTAATTCCAGATTTACTTTTGCGCCGGGCTTGAGCGCGCCGAGTGAAGTGCGGTCCAGCGTTTCCTGGGCAAGATCGGCGTGGAAGTAGGTTGGGTCGACATCGAGCGCGGTGAGGCAGACTCCGGAGACGGCGAGGGAGTCGCCTTCGCGGAGGCGGTCGGCAATGCCAGGCGCTTCGACGATGATGCGGCGGACGCCGCCGCGATCGGTAAGGCTGACGAGGGTGCCGGTCTGCTCGATGATGCCGGTGAACATGGAATCATTTTAAGGGATTAGGGATCAGGGATTGAAACCCAGGGACATCGATCGCGATATGCAACCGAATCGTTGCGTATGGGTACCCCCCCACCCCGTCTCTGGCTGCAAACGTACTGTATTAAGACACTTCGAGATCGGGGGTCGCTGTAGATATTTGTTGTCATTGAACTTAATCCTAAATATTTCCTATCACAGAACTTAGTGGCGTTTCTGGCGTTATCGGGACTGAGTTGTCTGGAAACATCTCGGCTTGCTATCGTCTTTCCGGGCATTTCCGGGTTGTTGTCGTGATCGACCTTTGAGTTGCCGCGCAATGCTCATCTCTTTGAACTTCATTGTGCGCTTTTGGCTCGAAATTACCTGCAAAATGGCTGAAGGAATTTAGCGATTAAAATGAATTATTTAGAGAAATTGAATGTCGCAGGGGCTTGACGGCGCAATGAGGTGAACCCCTGCAGTGAGACAGTTTTGTTTTTGACAGATGGCGGTTTTCTGTAGAGTGCTGTTCATTTGACTGGCCCGAATACTGATCGTTGTTCGTGACGAACACATGCACAGCTTTCGGCCCGGCTCTGATAGGGTTTTTTCAGCAGATTTTTCCCACATCTGTTCGCCGCATTTCAGGAACCCCATCGTATGACCGCAGAAAAATCTGTCGTCGCCGGTTTCGCAATTCTCTTATCGGCTTTGGGCTTTGTACCGCAAATTGCTGCGCAGGACAGGTCGTACGGGCGATCGGTGGTGGCAACGCAATACGGCATTGTGGCTACGAGCCAGGTATCGGCGTCGCAGGCGGGGGCGCGGGTGCTGGAGCAGGGTGGCTCGGCGATTGATGCGGCGATCGCGGCCAATGCCGTGCTGAACGTGACCGAGCCGACATCGAACGGGATGGGCGGCGACCTGTTTGCGATTTACTGGGATGCAAAGACAGGGAAACTCTATGGGCTGAATGCAAGTGGATGGGCGCCGAAAGCGCTGACCATTGACCGTCTGCGCGCGAAAGGCGCGACGATGATGCCGCAGTTCGGGATCGATTCCGTGACGGTGCCGGGGGTGGTGGACGGATGGACGAAGCTGCATGAGCGCTGGGGCAGGTTGCCTTGGCGCGATCTGTTTCAGCCGGCAATCTTTTATGCCGAACACGGATTTGCAGTGGGAGAGATTATTCATGCGTGGTGGGCCGGCGATGAAAAAGGTCTGCTGACGAACGCGGAGAGCCAGAGGGTTTTTCTGCCTGGCGGCAAGGTGCCGGGGACCGGTGAACTGTTTCGCAATCCCGATGTGGCGCGCGCGTTCAGGCTGATTGCCGAGCGGGGCGAGTCGGCTTTTTACAAGGGCGAGATCGCGAAAGCGATTTTGAAGACGTCGGACGAGCTGGGCGGAACGATGACGGCGGCCGATCTGGCGGCCTACTCCGCCGAGTGGGTGGAACCGATCCATACGACGTATCGCGACTGGGAAGTCTACGAGTTGCCACCGAATGGCGACGGCATCGCGGCGCTGGAGATGCTGAACATCATGGAAAAATTTCCGGCTGATCTGGCGGGGCCGCACAGCGAGGGCGAACTGCACCATCGCATTGAGGCGATGAAGCTGGCGTACGCCGACGTGAAGGCGTATGACGGCGATCCGCGTTTCGGAACGATTCCGGTGGGGCAGCTTTTGTCGAAGGAATATGCGGCGAAGCGCGCGGCGCTGATCGATCCGGAACATGCGAACTGCACGGTTGCGCCCGGAGCACTGGGCAAGAGCGATACGACGTACTTCAGCGTCGTGGATCGAGAGGGAAACATTCTTTCGATCATTCAAAGCAACTACGAGAATTTTGGATCGCAGATCACGGTGAAGGGGATGGGGTTTGCGCTGCAGGATCGCGGCGGATTGTTTTCGCTCGATCCCCGATCACCGAATGCGCTGGCAGGGCACAAGCGGTCGTTTCACACCATCATTCCGGCATTCATGCAGCATGGCGATCAGCACATCGGATTTGGCATTATGGGCGGACTTAATCAGCCGCTGGCCCATGCGCAGTTTGTTTCGAACGTGGTGGATTACCACATGAACATCCAGGCAGCGATGGAGGCGCCGCGCTTTACGGATCGGCAGCAGCTAGGGTGCAGGATCGTGATCGAGTCGCGCGTGACGGAGGCAACGATTGACGCGCTGACGAAGATGGGGCACGTGCTGCAGGTGCATCCCGACTACACGTCGCAGATGGGGCGCGGCTAGGCTGTGCTGCACGACAGCAGTACGGGAATGAATTTCGGGGCATCGGATCCGCGGGCGGATGGTGCGGCGATTCCGGAGCAACCGAACTTCTCCAAAGTTTCGACAGAGCACTAATTCGTCGAGTTATCGAGCTCAGTCCAGGTGCGCTTGTGGCGCTGCACATCAGAACCGGATGGAAGTGTCGCAGGCGGATCATCAAGATTCAGGCTCGTGGTGGGGTCGTCGAAGCCGCTTGGCTCTTCGTCAAGCCTGATGCGCACTTCGGGCGTTCCGGCGAAGTAAGCCGCGAACGCGAAAGCAACCAGAGCGGCGCCGACAGCCAGCCCTCGTAATGCCCACTGAAGATTCGCCGGACCTGCAATCATGAAGCTCCACGCAAGGCAAGTGAAGGCGAGCCACAACCCAATGAACTCCGAAATGAGCGCGCGGGGTCCGTCGACTGCCGGATCTTTATCGATGCGCAATGCGGTACAGATGATGGCGGCGACTGCGAGCACTGCCGACAAGACGCCGATTCCCAGGAAGTTGAGAGTGTGGTGAAGCATGGCCCGAGGGGTCCCCCTGTCGCAAAAACCAAACTGCATGAACTGCCCTTATAGTGGGCCGGAACGTGCATGAGATTGGACGTGAAGAGTTAGCCCGGGGGTTGTCGCTGGAGCAATATGGATTTTTACGAGATTTTTGCTGAATGATAAACATCTGATTTAGCTGGTCATGGGGTTGCGGGATTTTGCTTTCTCTGAGCTTGCTCTTGCCAGGGATCGCGGAGGAGCGAGCAAAGGCCGAGGTCGTTGCCGTAGCGCTCCACTTCCACCTCGGCCATTTGGATGGCGTTGGGCATGCCCTTGAAGGCGGGGACGGCATCGGAGCCCATGATCTGGGGAGCGACGAAGAGGTGGACGCGATCGACCATTCCGCTGGCGAGAAGAGCGGTGTTGAGGCGCGTGCCGGTTTCGGTGAGCAGGGTGAGGATGCCTTCTTCGCCGAGCTTATCGAGGACGGCGCTGATGGAGACGCGGCCGTGATCCGATGGGAGAACTTCGACACGGACGCCGTGGGTACGGAGTTCTTCAATGCGGGCTTCGTCTTTGGAGACGGTGAAGATGACGAGGTCGTTCTGAACGCCGCGGACCATCTTCGAATCGAGCGGCATGCGGAGAGCGGAGTCGAGAACGACGCGCAGGAGCTGGCGGCGGCGGCGAAGGCCGCTGCGGTCGGTGAGCATGGGATCGTCGGCGAGGACGGTATCGACGCCGGTGAGTGCGGCGTCGGCCTGCCAGCGCAGGGTTTGCACGGCGGCGCGCGCGAGTTCGCTGGTGATCCAATAGGGTTCGCGGGCCGTATGGAATCCGGCCGGCGGCGCGATTCGGCCGTCAAGGGTCATGGCGACCTTCATCAGGACGAAGGGGCGTTTGTTCTGGATCCAGCGGGCGAAGCCTTCGTTGATGCGGCGGGCTTCTGTTTCGCAGACGCCGACGGTGGTTTGGAGACCTGCTGCTTTCAACGCGTCGATGCCGTGACCGGTGACGTTGGGATTGGGATCGCTGGTGGCCGCGACGACTCGGGCTAGTCCGGCAGAGATGAGGGCCTGCGTGCAGGGGCCGGTGCGGCCGGTGTGATTGCAGGGTTCGAGCGTGACGTAGGCGGTGCCCCCCTTGAGGCGGTCACCCGCGTGTTGTTTTGCTTCGTTGAGGGCGACGATTTCGGCGTGGTCGAGCAGGTCGTACTCATGCCAGCCTTCGCCGACAACCTGGCCGGCACGATCGAGGATGACGCAGCCGACGGTGGGATTGGGGGAAGCGACGCCGATGCCGCGGCGGGCTAGCTCGAGGGCTCGCTGCATCCAGTAGATTTCTTTATCTTCGATATTCATGTTTTCGTGCGATCCATCGATTGCAACAGGAAGAAGTGTAACTGTCCAGACTGCAGGAAGGCGTAAATCGATCGTCAGGGGATCCGAGCGGGGCGTCGACGAGGCTTCGGCTTGGGGCCCGTGCGCTCAGCGACTGTCTGGATTGTCAAGGGCGGGTTGGTGGAAAAGCGGAAAACGGTGGGACTGTTTTCCGCTTTCCCACAACCACGTCTGCGGCTGCTGGCTAGCTGAGTTGTTGGAGGGCATGGGCGGG
>NZ_JBAUUO010000078.1:0-43811 GCF_049582745.1 Occallatibacter sp. | reverse complement strand
ACACATGGCAAGGCACACTGCACGCCGGTCAGGATTTGCGCACCATCGTCAAAATCACAAAGGATAACAAAGGCGATTACAAAGGAACTTTCTATAGCATTGATCAGGGTGCTCAAGGGTTCAATCTCGATTCCGTGGTGCTCAACGGTCAGGACGTGAAATTCAGCCTCAAGCTTTTCAATCTGACCTATACAGGCAAGCTGAGCGCAGACGGAAAGACGATCGATGGCGCCTCTAGCCAGGGAGGTAGCTCCCTTCCCCTCGTGCTCACGCGCGCCACGCCGGAAACCGCATGGGAAATCCCCAAGCCGCAACCTCCGCCCAAGCCCATGGCCGCCGATGCCGATCCAAACTTTGAAGTCGCCACCATCAAGCCCAATAACACCGGCGCAACAAGCATGCAGGGTCTGGTCATACGCGGCCGGAAATTCATCACGCGTGCTTCATCTCTGGGCGACTTAATCTCATTTGCCTATGAGGTACAAGCGAAGCAGATCGTAAACGCGCCCGACTGGCTCGATAGAGACCGCTACGACATTGAGGCCGTGCCAGAGCAGGAAGGCGTTCCAAATCCTGAACAGATCAGGGTCATGATTCGCAAGCTGCTGGCCGACCGCTTCGCTCTCAAGTTCCATCACGATCAGCGCGAAATGTCGGCATACGTTCTAACCGTGGGCAAGGATGGTCAGAAGCTCAAACCCACCCAGATCCACGGCAACTTGCCGGGTATCGGAATTAGACCAAGCACAGGTGGAATCACGCTGAACATGGTCAATGCCACAATCTCTGATTTCACCGGCTTCCTGCAGATCCTCGTTCTCGACCGGCCGGTGGTCGACAAGACGGGAATCCAGGGGCGCTTCGACTATCAGTGCACATTTACGCCCGACGATTCGCAGTTTGGCGGACACCCGCCGCCGATGCCCAACCAGGGCAACAACAACGGCTCGACCGACACGGCCACCGCTGCGGCCCCCAGCCTCTATGACGCAGTGCAGCAAGAGCTTGGTCTGAAGCTTTCGGCGGAGAAGACAGCCGTCGATGTCATTGCCATCGATCACGTGGACAAGCCCACAGCGAATTAAGTGAGCGGCGCACAGATCGCTCCCACTTGACCAATACAAACACTCGTGGTATTTGTTACTACACGTGTAGGAGATCAAGTGCCACAACCGAAATTGTCGAAGCTCGAATTCAAAATTATGGAGACGCTCTGGGCAGGAAACGAGTGCTCCATACGCGACATTCAGGAGTCTTTCCCGGAAAAGAAACGACCTGCGTACACAACCATCCAGACGACTGTCTACCGGATGGAGGCAAAAGGTATAGTGCACAGGTTGAAAAAGGTCGGAAACTTTCATGTATTTAGGCCGGCAATCTCCCGAGATGCCGCGCAGCGGCGTCTCATGGACGACCTTCTGGCTCTGTTCGGCGGACATGCACAACCTGTAATGACGCATCTGGTTGAATCGGGCAAGCTATCTCTGGAGGATGTCAAAGAGGCAGAGCGGCTGTTGCGGAGTCTCAACAAGGAGCGGGAATCATGACCACACTTGGATTCTTTACCCCTGCATGGTGCCCAGTCTGGACGGCTGCTTTGATCAACCATCTGTGGCAGTCGACCGCCGTGGTTCTGATCGCCTGGCTGCTCACGCTGCTTTTACGAGCCAATCCGGCTCGCGTGCGTTACGCGATCTGGATGATTGCTTCGATCAAGTTTCTGGTTCCGTTTGCATTCTTAAGCGGCCTCGGCGCGCATTGGGCCACGCGGAATCCGTCACCCCAAGCTGGTCCTTCGGTCTATGTCATCGTCGAGGAGTTTGGCCAGCCATTCCACGAGGCGCGGACTCCCGACCCAGTTGCTGCTGTGGCTAATTTGCCGGGGCACTCGATTCAGCTCACGTCCATCCTGTTTGCCGCAGTGTGGCTCTCCGGATTTCTCGTCATGCTGATTATGTGGATTGCGCGGTGGCGCCGGGCCGCGGGAATGACGCGAAACGCTACGCCCGTCACAGGTGGCCGCGAATGCGACGCACTTCGCCTCGTCGAGAGAAACGTTGGGATGAGCAAGCCGATCCTTCTGGCTCACACGCCAAGTGAAACCGAGCCGGGAGTCTTTGGAGTGATCAAGCCAGTACTTCTCTGGCCGGTCGGCCTCTCTAAACGGCTCAACGATGCTCAGATCGAAGCGATCATGTGTCATGAGGTTGAGCACGTGCGCCGCCGCGATAACCTGAGCGCAGCATTCCATGCGCTGATAGAGGCGATCTTCTGGTTCCACCCCCTGGTGCGATGGATGAGCACGAAGCTGAACGAGGAGCGCGAGCGAGCCTGCGATGAAAGCGTAATTGAGCGAAATGCCCGACCGGAAACATATGCCGAGAGCATTCTTAAGGTGTGTGCGTTCTGCGTTGAACCAGCCACGCCATGCATCTCCGGAGTTTCAGGCGGCAACCTGAAAGTGCGCATATTGCATATCATGGCGAGACGCCCCGGAACCGCACTGAGTTTCGGGCGAAAGGCGTTGCTCGTCTCTGCGGCTCTATTAGTTTTGGCAGCGCCCGTTGGAATCGGGATGCTGCATGGACAAAGCACTTCGAGCGCGGCGGCGGAGTCCGAGCAAAGTTCTGCTAGTCCCGCGGACCTGCCCAAATACGACGTGTCCAGTATCAAGCCATACAAGGCCGACGACGGGCGAGTCAGGATGATGATCACGCCAGATGGAGTGTCCTTTCACGGCGCGCCAATGCGATTGCTGCTGCCGCAGGCATTTGGCGTTGAGGAGGACCGCATTCTGGGCGAACCTGCCTGGGTCAAGTCAAACCGTTATGACATTGAAGCCAAGGTTGAGCCGGAAAATGCATCTAAGCTCAAAGATCTTAAAGTCGACCAGCGCAACGCGATGATGCTGCAACTTCTCGTAGACCGCTTCCACTTGAAGTATCACCGCGAAAAGCGGGAACTGCCAATGTACGCCCTGGTGGTAGCCAAAGATGGATTAAAGATGAAGCCTACCAAAACAGATCAGGATCCACCAGAGACAGGAGCGCCGCAGCAAGGGGATACGCCAAGGTCAGGCAATGCCGGGCCGCCACGGATGCGCAAAGGCATGATGATGATGAACCCGGGCCACCTCGAATCCACCGGTACATCGATCGACATTTTGGCGCATATTCTTTCGCGCCAGTTGGGCCGCACGGTAGTCGATAAGACAGGACTAACCGGCGAATACGATTTCACTCTGGATTACACGCCGGATAACATGCCGATGCCTCCGCCTGGCGCGTCGGAAGGTGGGCCAAAGCCACAAATGCAAGTCGATCAGACCGGGCCATCACTCTTTACCGCCGTAGAAGAGCAGCTTGGGTTGAAGCTTCAGGCCACAAAAGGCATGGTGGATGTAATCGTGATCGATCACATCGATCTGCCGACGGAGAATTAAGGTCGAGTTGGGAGCATGCTCTTGAGGCAATGGCTCACGAAAACCACGCTGTGGTGCGTACTATTGCTCGGATGCGCTTGCGAGGCCGCAGGCGCATCCGAGTACTACGGCCAGATCACCTTCGGCGGTCTCCCCGTTCCCGGCGCAACCATCACTGCAACCCAGGATGGAAAAACACTCAGCGTCACCTCCGACGAAGGCGGAGTCTTTCACTTCGACGATCTTGCCGACGGTCAGTGGAAAATCGAAGTCACGATGCCATGCTTCGAGACTGTCGCCGCCGACGTGACGATCGCGCCAAAACTGCCCGCCGCAAAATATGAACTAAAACTTTTGCCCACCGATCAATTGCAGGCGCTCGCCAAGGCCCCTCCTCCTCAGCCCGCGACTCCGAAGCCCGCCCTGCAAGCCGCGAATCAGAAGAAGCCGGAAAACGGTGCCGCTCAACAGACACCTGCGGAGATGCCCAAACCTCCCGACGACACAAACCAGCAAAGCTCAGACGGCTTCCTTGTCAACGGCAGCGTCAACAATGCCGCGACTTCGCAGTTCTCGCTGAACCAGGCGTTTGGCAATCGACGATTCAACACCAGGAGTCTCTACAACGGAGGCTTCGGTCTTATCCTCGATAATTCGGCGCTCGATGCGCGGCAATACTCGCTCAGCGGATTTTCAACACCGAAGCCTGTCTACGATCGCATCACCGCCGGATTCACGATTGGCGGTCCAATTAGAATTCCCCGTCTTCTGCCGCGCGGTCCAAACTTCTTTGTCGGTTACCAGTGGACCCGCAACCACACTGCGCAAACCGATTCCGCGCTCGTTCCCACGCTCGACAAACGTCTGGGCATCGTGGATGGCGCCACTTTTCCAGTGAGTCCCCAGGCGGCGGCACTTTTGCAGCTTTATCCTCTGCCCAACATCTCAGGCAATCCGTCATACAACTTCCAGATTCCCGTACTCAACAGCAGCCACGAAGACAGCCTGCAAACGCGACTCGATAAGACGCTGGGTCGAAGAGATAGCATTTGGGGCAACTTCAACTTCCAGAGCACGCGCGCCGATGGTGTCAACCTCTTCAGCTTTGTCGACACCACCGACACGCTCGGCCTCAACACCAACACGAATTGGTCGCACCGGCTTAACCAACATCTCTTCCTCAACCTCGGGTACCATTTCAGCCGCCTGCGCATGCTTGTACGGCCTGAATTTGAAAACAAGCAAAACATTTCAGCAGCAGCTGGCATCACGGGCAATGATCAGGCCCCCGCGAATTGGGGTCCGCCCGCACTTAGCTTCTCCAGCGGAATCGCCGCTCTTTCTGATGCGCAAAGCGCATTCAATCGCAATCGAACCGACGGCTACTCGGCGTCCATCAATTTCTTCCGCGGCCACCACAACATCACCGTCGGCGGCGATCTGCGCAAGCAGGAATTCAACGACTACTTCCAGCAGGATCCACGCGGCAGTTTCACGTTCACGGGTGCGTCAACTGGATCCGATTTTGGCGACTTTCTTACTGGCGTTCCGGATGCCAGCTCGATCGCGTTTGGCAACGCCGACAAATATTTCCGCCAGACCGTCTACGACGCATACGCTACCGATGACTGGCGCGTGATGCCAATCCTCACGATCAACGCCGGCATGCGCTGGGAGTACGGGGCGCCGATGACGGAGTTGAAAGACCGCCTCGTGAATCTCGACGTGGCCCCGGGCTTTGCGCAGGCCGCGCCGGTAGTCGCCTCAAATCCAGTCGGAACCGTGACTGGCGCAAAATATCCGAATTCGCTGTTGCGACCCGACCGGCTCGGCATTGAACCGCGTGTCGGTATTTCGTGGCGGCCTATCCCCGCTTCCACCATCGTCATTCGCGCCGGTTACGGCATCTATGACGACACGTCGGTCTATCTCTCGCCCATGCTGCAGCTCGCACAACAAGCGCCGCTCTCGAAAAGCGTGAAAGAGCAGAATTCCCCGGCTTGCCCGCTCACTCTTGCCAACGGTTTCACACAGTGTGCCACCACCACATCCAATACCTTCGCCATCGACCCCAACTTCCGCGTAGGCTACGCACAAACCTGGCAGGTCTCGATACAGCGCGACATGCCATGGGCTCTGCAAATGACGGCAACCTACCTCGGCGTAAAAGGCACGCACGGAGTGCAGGAATTCCTGCCCAATAGCTATCCACTGGGGGCAGCAAATCCTTGCCCGGATTGCCCGTTAGGATTCGTCTACGAAACCTCCGGTGGAAATTCCACGCGGCAATCGGGACAGATCCAACTGCGTCGCAGGCTTCGCGCCGGGTTTGCAGCATCGCTGCTCTATACCTATTCAAAATCGATTGACGACGACGCCATGCTCGGCGGGCAGGGGCATCAGTCCAGTGCTTCGCAGACTGACTTCTCATCCGGCTCAGCTGCGTCATCCTCTGCACGCGCCCAGATCGCGCAGGACTGGCTCGACCTGAAAGCCGAGCGAGCCTTGTCCTCTTTCGATCAGCGTCATCTCCTCAGCCTGCAGGCGCAATACACTACCGGTCAAGGTCTCGAAGGCGGAACATTGTTTGGTGGCTGGCGCGGCCGGGCTCTGAAGGAGTGGACCTTACTAACGCAATTGAATGTCGGTACGGGCATGCCTGAAACGCCCGTGATTCCCGTGGCAGTTCCTGGTACCGGCTGGATCGGTCCGCTGCGGCCGAGTCTTACCGGCGCCCCGATTTATGGCGGGCAGAACGGAGCGCACATCAACCCAGCAGCCTTCGCTGCGCCTGCCGCCGGCGCCTGGGGCTCGGCGGGCAGAAATTCCATCACCGGACCGGGCCAGTTCAGCCTCGACGGCGCCATGCAGCGCACATTTCGCCCCAGCAAGCACTTTTACCTTGATGCCCGCATCGATGCAACAAACCTGATGAATCATGCTGTTTTCGGCAGCTGGATAACCACGCTTGAAAGCGCACAGTTTGGCCTGCCGCAAGCGGTCAATCCGATGCGCAGCCTGCAAGCCACCATGCGAGTGAGGTTCTGACGATGCGCAAACTCGCCACGTTGCTTCTGGCTTCTATCTTTGCCGCCTCGTCCACCGCGCAGCAGATCGGCCAGAATCGTTCTGCGGACGGACAAGACAACTACACCATGTCAGTGAAGGTGCAGCTTGTAGTTGAGGCCGTCGTCGTCAAAGACAAGCAGGGAAATCCCGTTCGCGGCCTGACGGCGAAAGATTTCTCTGTGACCGAAGACAACGTCCCCCAGACCATCAAGTTCTGCGAGCACCAGGACCTGGCTGAGACTGCAAAACCTCTGCCCCCTTCGAAGCGCAGCGAAGAGGATCTTAAGATATACAAGCGCCTGGCGCGCGAGAGAATTGCCCCCGAGTTCACCAATAACGAACGCTACAAAAATCGCCGCCTGTTGGCCCTCTACTTCGATATGTCCGCGATGCGGCCTGCCGACCAGTTGCGCGCCCTTCAGGCTGCCGAACAGTTCATCCGCACGCAGATGACCTCCGTCGACTTCGTCGCGATCATGCGATACAACACCGGTTCCGTCGACATTCTGCAGGACTTTACCCAGGATCGCGATCGGCTGCTCAGCATTCTCGAGACCATGATCGTCGGCGAGGGCCAGGATTCAGCTGAAGATGTGGATGATGCAAGCGCCTCCGATACGGGCGCCGCTTTTGGCCAGGACGATAGCGAGTTCAACATCTTCAACACCGACCGCCAGCTCTCCGCGCTGCAGACGGCTGCTCACATGCTGGGCCAGCTCAATGAGAAAAAGTCGCTCATCTATTTTGCAGGCGGCCTCCGCCTCAACGGGGTCGATAACCAGGCCCAGATGCACGCCACGGTCGATGCCGCCATCAAGGCCGGCGTCACCTTTTGGCCCATCGATGCACGCGGTCTCGTCGCACAGGCTCCGTTAGGCGACGCGACCCAGGGATCGCAGGGAAATTCCAGCATTTATACCGGCGCCGCCGCCAACGCCGTGACCGCCAGCTTCCAGTATTCGCAGGACACGCTCTATTCCCTCGCCGCCGACACCGGTGGAAAAGCGCTGCTCGATACCAACGACCTCGACAGTGGAATTGTTCACGCGCAGGATGCCATCTCCGACTACTACATCATCGGCTACTACACCACCAACCCCGCAAAGAACGGCCGATTCCGTCGCGTAAAGATCAGCCTCAACCAGAACCTCGAAGCGAAGCTCGATTACCGCCAGGGCTACTACGCCGACAAGGAATTCAGTAAATTCACCGCCGTCGACAAGGAGCGCCAATTGGAAGACGCGCTCATGCTTGAAGATCCCGTCACCGAACTTTCAATCGCCATGGAGATCGACCACTTCCAGCTCAATCGCGCCGAATACTTTGTGCCCATCATCGTCAAAATTCCCGGTCGCGAACTGGCTTTGGCGAAGCGCGGAGGCGCCGAGCACACGCTGATCGACTTCGTCGGCGAAATCAAGGACATGGTCGGCGGAACCACGGTGTCGAACGTGCGCGACTTCGTGAACGTCAAGCTCTCCGATGCAACGGCCGCCGAACTCGCGCATCGGCCCATCGAATACGACACCGGATTCACGCTTCTGCCCGGCAAATACATGATCAAGTTTCTTGCGCGCGACGACGAGACGGGCCGCATCGGAACCTTTCAGACCACCTTCGTGATTCCGAACCTGAACAAGGAAGACAAGCGTGTGCCGATCAGCTCAGTAGTCTTGAGCAGCCAGCGCGTTGTGTTGAAAGATGCGATCTACGACGCCGCAAAAGCCAAGGATCGCGCCAAGGACGACGCCGTGAATCCGCTGGTGCAGGATGGCAAAAAGCTTGTGCCCAGCGTAACCCGAGTCTTCAGCCAGAGTCGCGACATCTTCGTATACCTGCAGGCATACAAACCGTCTGCGTTCGCATCAGCTTCTTCCAATGCGCCGGCCCCTACATCGAAAGGCCCACCACAACCCTTGATGGCCTTCGTGACGCTTTACAACAATGGCGCCGAAGCTCTGAAGACACAACCTATCGCCGTCGCTCCGAACTCAGCAACCAGGCTGGGTGTCGCGCCACTGAATTTCGACGTGAGCGCTGCCAATCTCAAGCCAGGCCAATACGAGTGCCAGGTCACAGTGCTCGACCCTTCAACCGGAAAAGCCGCATTCTGGCGTGCGCCGGTCGTCATTGCGCAATGATCTGCGCAAACTGCGCTCCAGCTTCCTGTGACCTAAGTCGCTGCCCGTCTCGCAATTTGCAGGTAAGGTGTGCTTAAGAGAGCCACCTTATGGCCACGCAACCCGCCCAACCGCTGCAATTTCAGAAGCCTAAGAAATCCTTTATCCGCCGCTTTGCGCCGGATCATTCCCAGCGTGCGCGTCACATCGTTCAGGGACTGTTCCTGCTCCTGAATGGTTGGCTCGGCCTCCAGTTCTACCTCTGGACTCGCTACTTTGAACGCGGCGGCACCGGCTTCCTCGTTTCGCGTCCGGCAGGCGTGGAAGGCTGGCTTCCCATCGCAGGCCTGATGAATACGAAGTACCTTCTGCTTACCGGCCATGTACTGCAGATCCATCCAGCCGCCATGTTTCTCTTCATCGGCTTCATGCTGATGAGCCTGCTGATGAAGAAGGCATTCTGCTCCTGGCTCTGCCCTGTTGGCACATTCTCTGAGTTTCTGTGGAAGTTTGGCCGCCGGATTTTCGGTCGTAATCTGCGCCTCCCGCGTTGGTTCGACATTCCATTGCGCGGTTTGAAATACGTGCTGCTCGGCCTCTTCGTCGCCGTCATCGGTGTCATGTCCGCGGCGGCGCTCGAGGACTTCATGGCGACGCCGTACGGTCTCGTCGCCGATGTCAAGATGCTGAACTTTTTCCGCGACATTGGGCTCACAGCCGCCATCGTCATCGGTTTGCTGATGTTGCTCTCCGCGCTTGTACAGAACTTCTGGTGCCGCTATCTCTGCCCTTACGGCGCGCTCATGGGGATCGCGTCGTTGTTGAGTCCCGTGAAGATCCGACGCGACAAAGACGCCTGCATCGACTGCGGCAAGTGCGCCAAGGCATGTCCCGCCGGAATCCAGGTCGACAAGCTGGTTCAGATTCGCACCGTTGAATGCACCGGCTGCATGGAATGCGTAGCAGCCTGCTCCACGCAGGATGCGCTGCAATTCGCGCTTCCGCCGCGTCGCGCGGATACTTTAACCGAACGCTGGCGGCGGCGTGTGATCACGCCGCTCGCCTTCTGCGCAGTTCTGGCGTATATCTTCTTTGGCGTAGTTCTCTTCGCCCGCGCCACCAATCACTGGCAGACCAACCTGCCTCAGTCGATCTACATGCAGCTTGTTCCTCGCGCTAACCAACTGACGCACCCTGGGATGTAGCGCCCATCGCCATTCCGAATGGCCAAGCGCCGTCGCGGACTCGCGGCGTAGAATGCTTTCCAGTGAATCCGCGCATCGAAAAGATACGCCAGCTTCTGGCTGAGCTGGAAATGGAGGACGCATCCTCACCCCAAGGCGATGCGGGCTTCTCTGCCCTCGAATTGCCGGACATCATCGGCGAAATCGTCGACGACCTGCAGCCCATTCTCACCGCTTACGACGCGGCATTCTATTGGTTTCTCTTCCGCCATTCCATCGCGAAGGACGGCAACCCGCAGATTCGCGTCAGCCGCAGTAGCCTGCGCCGTGCGGTGGTCAAATCGTCCTACACCAACGCCGCGGAGAACAACATCTCCATCGGCAAAGTGCAGGACACGCTGCACGCGCTCGAAGAGATCGGCGCAATCCAGAAGATGGGCGAACCGAATCGCCAGGGAACTCTCTATCGCGTCCTCATCCCCGATGAGATTGAGGCATGCCGCAAATTCCGCGCTGAGCGAATGGCCGAGGAACCGGCATTGTTTCCCCTGTCCAACAAGGGTGCTCACGAAAAACGCATGCAGGTTTTCGAGCGCGACGGCTACAAGTGCCGCCGATGCCAAAAGCAACTCACCCGGTTCACTGCAACGACGGATTATGTACGATCTCCCGCAGATGGCGGCGACGAAAGCGCTGATAACCTTGTTACGACTTGCGCTGAATGCAACTCACGCGCCGATTGACTAGGCATCGCAAGCGGACTATTTCGTTTGGCCGTGACGTTCGGGCATCAGTTCGCGCAACGCCGCCGCGTAGTGTTCCGGCAGAGCTTTCCGCTTTAACTGATCGTCGCACACCACGTGCACCGTCTCGCCTTCCGCCAACAGAGCAGGCTCTGCGCCGTCAGCGCCCTTGCGCAGAATGCGATAGGCAAACTTCAGCACCGATCCCCGCAGCATGGCAGGCCGCGTCTCAATCAAAATCTCATCATCGTATTTCGCAGGAGATCGATACCTGCACGTAGCTTCCACCACCGGCAGAATGCACTCGTGCTCTTTCTCCAATTGGCTGTACGCGAGTCCCAGCGAGCGCAGCAACTCTACACGCCCCAGTTCAAACCAGACGAGGTAGTTGGCATAGTAGACAATGCCCATCTGATCCGTCTCTGCATAACGCACGCGCACCTGGTGGGTAATCACTGGCATCGATCAAGCCTCAGGGGTCAGGGGTCAGGATTCAGGGTTCATAAGAGACTGAAAAACTGATCACTGAACCCCGATCCCTGTTCTTACGGTTTCAGGTGCGAGAACATCTGCAGCTTGCTGAAGTCGTTGAACATGATGAACGCGGTGAAGGCAATCAGCACCACAAATGCGGCCTGGTAGATGCGCTCCTTCACCATCATGCTGATGTCTCGCCGCATGATGCTCTCGATCATCAGCAGCAGGATCATGCCCCCATCCAGAATCGGGAACGGCAGCAAGTTAAGGATTCCAAGGTTCAGGCTGATGCTCGCGGCCAGGCCGAATTTTGCCGACCAATAAGGCTCCTTCACAGCCTGCCCCGCGGCAACTGCGATTCCGACCGGGCCGGAGAGTTGCTTGACCGAGACCTGGTGTGTCAGCAGTTTCTCGAGCACGTTAACGATCAGCAGCGAGTTCTCCGCGCAGAAGTCGCGCGATTCGGCGATTGCGCTCGAAAAATCCATCGGTTCGGCGCGCACCGGAATGTTTTCCGGCCCGGCGGGAAGGAATCCAAGCCTCCATCCACCGTCCTGCGTGTAGGGGTGGATCATGATCGGGGGTAGCGTCACGTCTTTGCGCTCGATGGTCACGGTCACCGGCTTGCCCTTGCCCGTCTGCATGTAATCCACCAGCGGAAGCACCGTGTGGAACCGATGACCATCGACGGAGACAATCTTGTCGCCCGACTTCAATCCCGCGTGCTCCGCCGGTGAACCTGGACTTACCTGGTCGATCTGAATCGGACTCTGCGTGTATTGCACGAAGAGTCCCGCCTTGCTCAAATCGTCGTGCAGCGCATCGATTCTTCCCGGCAGATGGATCGAAGTCTGGAAAGTGACGCCATCGCGATCGACCGTAACGGGGACCGTCTTGTTTGCGTCATCTCCGACAAGGTCGTGGAATTTCTGGTAATCGGGATGCGCCACGTTGCCGAACGCGGAAATAATGTCGCCGGGCTTCAACCCGGCCTGGTCCGCGGCGGAACCGGGAGTCACCCACTCCATCTTTGTGGTCCGGATATCCGGCACTTCATTGATGAAGTTGAAGTAAATAACCATCAGCACGAAGGCCAGCAGAAAATTGAAGGCCGGACCTGCCACGCCAATCAGCATCCGCTGCCAGCGTGGATGGGCCATGAATGAGCCTGGATCCTCCACCAACGTCCCATCGGCAGGCATCTCCGGTGCGTCCTGACCGTGGAGCCTCTCCAATGCCTGAACTACCACCGGCGTTCCGGGAACCATGGCGACTTCACCCGGATTCTCGCCTGTCATCTTTACGAATCCGCCCAGGGGCAGCAGGCATACCTTGTAGTCGGTGTCACCGTATTTCACGCCGAAAAGCCGCGGACCAAACCCGACCGAAAAGGCTTCCACCCGCACTCCGCAGAGCTTGGCTACCAGGAAGTGGCCTAATTCGTGAACCACCACCATCACGCCGACAAGAACGATGAAGGCTACTGCAGAAACAAAAAAATCATGCATAAACGAGATGATTCAGACCTCTCACGGCACGTCGCGGCACACGCGAATCGGGCAGACTCAGGCAACCAGCGCGTGGGCTTTTAGACGCGCTTCCCGGTCCGATGCAAGCACCTCCGCGATGGTTGCGGGGTGCGACTCCGGCGTGGACGCAAGTACCTTTTCAATTGTACCCGGAATGCCGGTAAACGGGATCTTGCGCCCCAGAAATGCTTCTACTGCAACCTCATCCGCCGCATTGAGGGCGATGCAGTGGGCTCCTCCCTTTGCCGCTGCCTCATAGGCAAGACGTAAACAGGGGAAGCGCTCAAAATCCGGCTCCTCAAACTCCAGATGCCGCAGCGCTGCCAGGTCAAAAGTTAAGGTCGACGTCGGCCTCTCAGGGAACGCCAGCGCATACAGGATCGGCAGCCTCATATCCGTCACCGAAATCTGCGCCAGGATCGACCCGTCAACATACTCTACCAATGAATGCACCGTCGACTGGGGATGCACCGTTACCCGCACCTTGTCTGGCGGTACATCGAACAGCCGGCATGCCTCGATAATCTCCAGACCTTTGTTGAGCATGGTGGCCGAATCAATCGTGATCCGACGCCCCATCACCCAGGTTGGGTGCTTCAACGCCTGTTCCTGCGTGATCCCGGCAAAGTCGGCCAGTGGGGTCTTCCGGAACGGCCCACCCGAGGCGGTCAGCCAGATCGTCTTCACCTCAGCATGCGAACCCACGCGCATGCACTGATGCACCGCGTTATGTTCGCTGTCGATAGGAAGAATCGGCACATTGCGTTCGCGTGCCGCAGCAGTCAAAATCTCGCCGGCCGCAACCATGCATTCTTTGTTTGCTAGTCCCACAGGCTTACCGGCAAGAATCGCCGCATGCGTTGCCTCAAGGCCCGCCACGCCCACGATGGCCGAGACTACAAAGTCCGCCTCGGGATGCGTGGAGCACGCCACCGTACCCTGCATTCCGTGCACCACGTCGATTCCGGTCACTCCTGCCCGTTTCAGGCGAGCACTCAGCTTATCCGCAAGATCTTCCGTTGCCAGCGAAACCGCCTTCGGTCGCCACCGCACAGCCTGCGCGAACGCCTCGTCGACATTGCGCCCAGCCGCCAGCGTCGCCACCTGGTAGCGATCGGGAAACTGCCCAACAATGGATAGGGTGCTCTGCCCGATTGAGCCGGTAGAACCGAGAATGGCGAGCCGTTTCAAAATTCGCTAAGTCCATGTGCAGCAATAACAAACGAGTGTATGTCGCGTGCCTAAAATCGCAGGCGGATGATCTGAGCGTACCACAGCACGGGCGCAGCCAGCAGGAGCGCATCGATGCGATCGAGCATGCCTCCATGTCCCGGCAAAAGCGTTCCGGAGTCCTTCACGCCGGCCGAGCGCTTCAATGCGGATTCGGCCAGATCGCCGACCTGCGCCGCCACGTTCACCCCCACCGCCAGAACCAGCCAATACCACACGGGCGCGTCGGCAAACGACAGCTTTACCGAGTTCCATTGCGCGAGGTAAGAACTCAGTCCGAGCAGGCTTCCCGCCACCGCAACCGCTCCCACAACCGATCCAATCGCTCCGGCCCAGGTCTTATTGGGGCTGAGATTTGGCGCCATCTTCCGTTTTCCAAACATCCGTCCCGCAAACATCGCCACCGTATCGCCGGCCCACACCGTGAGGAACAGAAACGCCAGCAACGACGGGCCGTTGGTGGCTTCCCGCAGCATCGGCAGCGGAATCAAGGTAAGACCGAGATAAAACAGCGCAAAAATGGACGCGGTAGCATCCGCCAATGCACGATCAACCGGCGATGCAAACGTGCAGTAAACGAGAAGGCCGATTGAAAGCACTCCAAAGAGCGTCAGAGTGCCGTCAGGCCACTGAAAACTGCCCACATATATCGCATAATTCCCCGCAAAAAGGGCAGCAATTGCCACCAATACTGCGATCCGCGGAGGCTTGGCGCCGCGATGCTCCGTCAGCGCCAGGAATTCCCACGCGGCCACCATAGCCACAGCGGCAACCACTAGTGTAATCAGCCACATGGGACCGAGAAACACAAGGGCCAGCACCAGGGGCGCCAGAATCAGGGCGGTCAGGACTCGTTTCATTCCAGGGTTGAGGATACACCGCCGGGGCGCAACGTAGAGACCTGACGCTCGCGTTAGCGGACCGGCCACTCCCACTTCGGAGTGTTGAACAGGGTCCTGCCCTCAAGAACTGTCTCGCCAAACGACTTTTCAAGGTGCAATCGGCTACATTTTGGATTCAATCCGAGAGCTTGAATGAGAAGCTGCGAATGCGAGACCACCACAAGTTGCGTAGTCTCAGCCGCGTGGACGATCAAGCGCGCCAGCGCAGGAAGCAGATCGGGATGCAGGCTGGTTTCCGGCTCATTCAGGACCATCAACTCCGGGGCTCGTGGCGTCAACAGAGCTGCAGTCCACAGCAGATAGCGGAGCGTTCCGTCAGAAAGCTCCGCCGCCGAAAGCGGTCGTAAAAGCCCATGCTGGCGCAAGCGCACTTCAAAGCGTCCGCCCTGCTCATCTACATCAACATGGCTTCCGGGGAAAGCATCCTCCACTGTGCGGTCGAGTGCCGCGCGATCGCCAAACAGGCGGATGGTCTTGAGAGCGGCCGGCAGGTCCGTGCCGTCGTTGTTCAAAACCGGCGTGAAGGTGCCCACCTGCGGAGTTCGGACCGGCGAGGCAGAATCGGTCCGAAATCCCTCGTAGAAGCGCCATCCTCGAATCGACTCGCGCACCGCCAGCATCTCCGGCGCGCGCTGCGGATCGCCAATCGTCGCAAGCATGCTGTCAGTCGAACTAAGGTCTTTGGTCAGGACCACAGGCTCTTCGTGCTTTGCGGTGGTGCCTGGCGCCAGTTGAACGAGACGGTTATTGCGATCGACCAGAACTGAGGCCCTGCGGTAGATGCCGCCGTGCCAGATGCACTCGCGCTTGATCGCGGGATCGAGCGGAAATGCCGTCTGCGCCGGCGGAGGATAGCCAAGGTCGATGCAGTAGCTGTAGGGATCGCCCGCAAACCCAAGCTTCAGGCTCACCGTCTTTTGCCGCGGCGTGCCTTCAACGGGGAACTCGCCCTTGCGGACGCTGCGCGCAATCGTCTCGGGGCCGGCCCACAGAGTCGAAGGCAATCCGCCCTCGCGCGCGAGCGAAGCCACCACGGTATTCAAAGCCGCGTCCCCCAGCAACCGGAGAGCGCGATACAAGCTCGACTTGCCTGTGCCGTTCGCGCCCGTAACCAGGTTGAGCCGCCCAAGCGGCAACACCAGGTTGCGCAGAGACCGGTAACCCGACACCGCGAGCGTGTGAATCATTGCGAAAAGAATAGCGGAAAAGTCTCTGTGTCATCTTCAAGTTCTATGCGAATAGATAAAGAATGTTCTATTGACGGATATAGACATTTCTTTTATTCTTCTTTATCAGATGGAGAGAGATCATGAACATTGGTTTGAGCGAAAGAATCAGGACCCTGGCCAAAGCAAAATACGTTCAACCAGCGGTCTTGAGAGGTCAGGATGTTTTCTCGATTCGAGTCAAGGATCTGCTGAACGATCTGCAGGCGGAAGGTTTCCCAGGCGGCCATACTCCCCAAGTATGCAGCGCACTAAAGACAGGGAAATTCCTTCGAGAGAATGGCCTCGAAATCGAGGGCATAGATGGTCCACCGTCCAAGATGAGTCCGACCGTTGTCGTTCGATACAGGGTTACAAAGCACATGCAGCAATCGAGAGCCACGGAACTTTCATCCGAAGAACGACCTGTTGAGGCACGAGAGACTCCGGAGGCCCGAGCACATAGATTGGGCGGCAAACTGCGCGGCCTGTTGAAAGATGAATTGGCAGAATATGGCGGCGGCGAGGCGTTCATTCGATGGGTGCGAGGCTACGACGAAGAGGATGCGGCATGAGCCGCATCTTCTGGGATAGCATGCTCTCGATTTATCTCCTGGAAGACCATCCCGTATTCGCACCGCGGGTACTGGAGCTACTTGAACGTTCTTTTAAGCGCGGAGATACGCTCTTTACCAGCTATTTGGCTTTGGGTGAGGTGATGGCTGGCGCCGAGAAGTCGCCTGACCCGCGAAAGACGCGAGAGGTACAAGAAACTCTAAGAGAAATCGGATTCTCCTACTTGCCCTTTGATCAGGGCGCAGTCGTGCCGTTCAGCCTTCTCCGCGCGAAGGAAAAGCTCAAGGTCGCCGACTGCATTCACCTGGCCTGTGCGGCCTCGGCCGGTATCGACCTTTTCCTTACGAGTGACAAACAGCTTGTCAAACTCGACGTTCAAGGAATCCAATTCATCGCCGATTTCAATACCCCGATTTTGTGAGTGCTGCTCATCAGCCCGCGGCGATTTTCATCTGTTCGGGGTCTTCTTCCACTTCGCCCACGTTCTCGCTCAGTCCGCCGTAGCGGCGCTCGCGCTGCTGGAAAGCAGCAATCGCCTCAAGCAGGTGGATCCCGCGGAAATCCGGCCACAACCGCTCGGTCACGAAAATCTCGGTATACGCGATCTGCCACAGCAGGAAGTTCGAAATCCGCATCTCGCCCGAAGTCCGGATCAGCAGGTCGGGATCGGGCATATGCGCGGTATAGAGATGACGATGCAGATCCTCTTCGCTGATGCGTTCGGGAGCGAAATGTTTCTCCTGCATCTCACGGGCTAACGCGCGGCAGGCATCCACAAGCTCAGACCGCGCTCCGTAGTTCAGCGCCAGAGTGAGAGTCGTACCGGAGTTGCGCGCCGTCGTCTCCTGGGCCCACTGCATCTTGTCCTGCACTTCGTGGGGCAATTCGTGTACACGCCCGATATAGCGGATGCGCACGTTGTTATCCATCATGCGCTGCACGTTGCTCTCGAGATAACTCTTCAGCAGCCGCATCAGGAAATTGACTTCGGCACGCGGGCGACGCAGATTATTCTCGAGCGAAAAGGCATAGAGCGTCAGCCACGGCAGACCGATGCGCGACGCCGTTTCCGTCACCAGTTGCACGCTCTTCGCGCCCTGCTGGTGCCCCAGAAACCGCTTCAGCGATCGGTGACCTGCCCAGCGGCCATTTCCATCCATGATGATGGCAACGTGCTCGGGCAGACGCTCAGGCTTGAGCGTGTTATAGATCGCGCGCTCCTCTGAGGTAAGCTCACCGATCCGCAGCATGCCAGTTGGATGCAAGGAAAATGCCTCGACGATATCTATTACGCTTCTCGGTCGATGCCCGTTCCGCATTTGCAGGATTCAGCCGGAGCCAGCTCGCAAGCCCAACGCGCCTAAAGGACACCGCATCATCGTCAACCAATGAAAAATCCCCGGCGGCCGGGGAATTCTGGCGACACCTTCGAGCCTAGCACAATCGGATGCGCAGCAAGCCCCGCGACTATGGCGCAGATGAACCGATTGTCATCTTCGAAACAAAGCGGCCGGACAACCGGCGTGAAGCACCGGTCGTCCGCCCAAGAAGGACGAAGAGATTGAGCAAACGAAAGGGGATCGCTGGGCTACCGGCCTAAGCCGTGCGACGCCGTCCCGCAGCCATATCGCGCACTGAACCATAGAGCAGCGTCCGGTGCAGCGAGTCCAGATGCGGCAGCATCGACGCAATCTCGGCCAGGAACGGGTCCGACAGAATCGAAGCTACCTCTTCCTCACGACGGCTGCGCGAATCACGCACCAACTGGCGCATGTCCACTTCGAGAGCATGAGCGAGCCGTTCCAGCGAACCCAGCGTCGGAATCGCCTTGCCATTTTCGATCTTCGAGATGTAGGTGCGGGGCACCTGCATCCGGCTGGCGAGCTGACGCTGGCTCAAGTGGCGCGCCCTGCGAATTTCGCGTACCTGCGTTGCAACCTGCAAGCCCGCTTCGGCAGAGGCAGCCACTGTCGGCATCGATACCAGTTGTGGGGTTAAAGGTGCCGGCTCCTCAATATCAAGGGGCCTGCGACATTTTCTGCACAGTGAGTTGGTGGTTCTGTATTGCACCAAACTGCAGAAATCGCACCGCACGACTTCGCGTGTCTCCACGCCAATAAGAGTGGTGGCCATCGTTTGAGTTGCGGAGTGCCAGAGCAAGGAACTCCCGCGATCAGTTGCACCGCGATAAGTGCTACTTTCGATCGAGTGAACCATAATTGTCAAGTAGAAACTTAGGGTCAACCCGGAGATTCCCATATTAAGCCCGAAGCAACCCGAAGAAACGCGAACCAAGCTGTGCAACACGTAAAATTCTGAGATGACTTTGACGGAGAACAGCGACAAAAAATTCGGCCGCGAACAGGCGTGGCAATTACTCACCGAGTGGACTCAGAGTGAAAGTCTCCGCAAGCACGCGTTGGCCGTGGAGATCTGTGTGACTGCTTGCGGAGAAGCAGAAGCCGACCGGCTCGGCCTCTCCGGAGACGAGCGCGCCCGTTTTGTCGAGCTCTACACAACCACCGGCCTGCTCCACGACTTTGACTACGAGCGCCATCCCACTCCTGAAGAGCATCCCTTCGTCGGAGTGCGCGAACTCGAGCGCCAGGGATGGCCGGCTGAACTTCGCACCGCCATCCTCGGCCACGCGCAATACTCCGGCGTACCCCGCGTGACGCATCTCGACAAAGCGCTCTTCGCCTGCGACGAACTGGCTGGCTTTCTCACCGCCTGTGCCCTTGTAAAGCCCACCAAGGCCATCGCCGATGTGGAAGTCCCCGGCGTTCGAAAGAAGATGAAGGACAAAGCATTCGCGCGTGGCGTCAACCGCGAAGATGTAATTCAGGGCGCCGCCGAACTAGGCGTCGACCTCGACGCGCACATCGCATTCTGCCTGGAAGCGATGAAGCGGCGAGCGAGAGAACTTGGGCTGTGAATCGCACTGGATATCCTGATGGTTATGGCCCGGAGGAGATAGAAGGACCTTCTTCTCGCGGCGTAAGAGCCGTCGCCGTCTCTTACTTGAGCTGGGGAGGGACATTCACTGTGACTACTTTCGCTCCCCTGTCATCTGCTGCGCCATCCCGGTACGGTATCACCGTCAGCGCAAAAGGAACTGCGTTCGAATCGTGATTCAGCAGCAGGATCTTCCCTGAGCCGCTCGGTGGATAATTTGCGTCAGTCACCGGCCCGCACGGCACCACGCCGCTCAGCAATCCCCCCATTCCGTTGGTATCGAAGCCTCGGATGCAGGGGTACCGCAGTTGAACGTAATCCGTTCCTTCCGTTGCCCAGGAGACCTCTATTTCCATGCCTACGGCAGAATTCAACGGAGATGCCAACAAAGAAGTCACTTTGGGTCGCAGTCTAGGGGACATTCGCGAGATCACAGGCGGCGTTTCGGGCACAGCAAACGACACTTGGGAGACCAGCGATCTCAGAAGCTTCTGCTCATTCTCGCCGGTGAGCCACTGAACCGTGCAAGCCAGATCCATCCCTGTTCCATTTTGCTCGTCAAATTCGAGGTCAAATTCGTAGCAATATCCATTTTGAAATGTGTGAAGGGAGTACGTGGTGTGACCGGTGCCCATCCCCACCCAACTTGTTCCTGCCTCTGAATAAGTAATGCCGCTTACTCGCAGGGAGGTCACCGGGCCCTCTGCCTTTCCGAATTTCCGACAGCTCCCCGCGTTCGCGATTGCCGAGCTCACAATCAATGCGAACTGCCCCCCGACAAAATTCGAATCGGGATAAACGTCCCTGGGCAAGTCTCCCGCGTGCAGAAACTCAATCCCTTTGTCATTCACAACATTCGCCGATATGTCGAGCTGTCCCTCTGCGGGCGCAGTCCATTTTGCTGGATTTCGCATGCCAACGCCGAACTTTGCGCTCCTGAAACTGGACCACGTGCCTGAATCGCCGGTTCGAGGTTGTACCCCGCCGGGTTGCCGCTTCAAGATCGTCGTGAAACTCGACACATCCAACGCCTCACGTGCTTCGTCCCCGCTCGATGCGGCGTGAATCAACCCGGTGACACTGAGTTCGTCGCCAACGTGAGAAGACAATCCGACCGTATTCCCAACCAAAATCGTGCTCCCTTGGCCAAAGCCGTTGTCAAGCACGAAGACTCCAGAATTTTCAGACAGACAGCCCTCAATCGTCGTCATTTCCGCTGTCTTGCTCTGGCAGAAGGCGAACGCACCCATACCGAACGAAAAGATCGAAATCAATGCACGGTTCCGCATGCGATTGAACATTCCATTCTCCCGTTAAGCCAGCAGAGCGTGGGCCCACTCTACCAAAACGTGGGTCCCCGTCCTGGCTTTGCTAGAACGGGATTACAGAAACGTCACCGTTATCGCCACCAGCTGACCGTTGAGGACTGAAGAAGCTACTTCACGGGATCCTTCGCCCTCAGCTCCGCCACAATCTCCGCCGCGGCTTGTCGCGCCTTATCCGCCTGATCCGGCGGGAAGCTGATCGCTCCCACGCGCGCATGACCGCCGCCGCCGTAGCGCTCGCACACCTGCGCCAGGTTCACCATCTTTGCGGGGTCCGCCTTGGTCCACGGGTTCGATCCCACCGACACCTTCGTGCGGAAGCTCGATTTCGAAAGGCCGATCGAATACGTCGCCTGCGGATGCAGATAATACGGGATGAACTTGTTGTATCCCTCTATCGGTCGATCCGTGATGTCGAAGAAAATTGTCCCATCGACGTCTTCGCTGCGGCTGCGGATCAGCTCGATGCCCTCCCGGTGCCGCTCCAGCAGCGGCGGCAGCAGCGACGCCACAAACGGCTGCGCCAACACCTCGCTCAGCGGCATCTCCGTCAGCAGCGGAATCAGCCTGGGAATAAACTCCGGGTCTTGCGTGGATTCAATAATCAGCGTCAGCTTCATCGCCGGCGCGGCCATCTCCACCGCGGCCTCGGGGCTCTCGTAGAGAGCGCCATCCACGATGTTGGCCCAATGAATCATGTCCGCGACAGGTTCCGTGTTGAATCCGAACCTTGTCGACCCAATGTGTGCCAGGAAGCTCGTACACGATGTGTAGTTGGGATCGAAGAACTTCCGCGAGCCGCAAACTGGGTCCGTCTGGCAAGCGAGAAAATGCTCGTGATCGGCCGGCGTCAAGAACGCCGAAAGATGATGATCGAACCACCATGTGATCCGCGGCGACGCAGAATACTTGAAGTCGACAATTGCATTCTCATCGCCCGTAAACTCGCTCTCATCAAAGAGCGCGCCTGCCCGATGCACCAGCCCGTGGTAGTCGTACGTGGCGTCTTTTGCGATGCATTCGCGATGAAATCGCGTGAACAGCGATGCGGAGCAGGCTCCGTCGAAGCACTTGTCGTGATAGAAGACTTTAACCCGCAACCGCCACAACTCCTTGAGCCAGAATCCGGTAAGGCCGGAAGATTAAGCATCATGCGAGAGGCCGATTGTGTCAAGGCGGACGCACCTGCCAGCCCCGCGCAAATCGCTGTCGCGGTAGAAAGCAGCCCTCGATTCCGCCCAACTGGATAGAATCTGAGCTGGAGTAACTTCGTGAAGAGGGCCTGATGGAGCCGGAAATACAACGAGACATGCGAGACGCCCGGCAGACAGAGACGGGGCCACATTCCAGCACTCCAGCCTCAAACACACCTCGGTATCCGGGCCGGTTCGGTCTCTCCTGGGCCATCGTCGGTCCAGAAGGTGTACGCGCGGGCTGGCTGATTTTCCTGTTCTACTGCCTGTACCGGTTATTTGTTGCCATTCTCGGCTCTATCGTCTATGCGACGGTTCCGGACCTGATCGCAACGCAAGCGTCGATATCGACTGCTTTCTTCTCAGAGCTCGTCCTGTTTTTAGCGATGATCGGGGCGGGCGCCATCATGCTTCTCGTTGCCCGGCGCCGTCCCGCGGACTACAACCTGAGAGACGCACGGGCGCTACGCCATTTCGTCAGCGGAACGGCCATTGGCGCAGTGTCCCTCTCGGCGCTGATCGGTTCGCTCAGCATGGGAGGCTGGGCCCACATTGGGCGCGCGTCTTTGGGCCCGTCCAAACTTGCTCTATATGCCGGTGGATGGGCGCTCACGTTTCTTCTGGTCGGATGCGTCGAAGAAGGCCTATTTCGCTGCTATGCACAATTCACACTGACCCGCGCTATCAATTTCTGGTGGGCGCTGGCTTTGGTTTCAGGCCTCTGCATTTACGCTCGATTGTTCGTTTCGGGCGATTGCATCTGGGGAGTCTATGCTTTCGCGGGCCTCGGTGTCATTCCATGTTTTTTGCTGCAGCTGAAACGAGCTGAAAACTCCGGGTTCTGGCAGGCGGCCTGGGCCTCGTCTACCGGCTTCGGATTTATTCACACGCTGAACCACGGTGAAAACTGGATCGGCATTTTCGCCGCGGCCTTTATCGGTTTCGTCTTCTGCGTCAGCATCTGGGTTACCGGATCGGCGTGGTGGGCCATCGGGTGCCATGCGGCGTGGGACTGGGCCGAGACGTATTTCTACGGCACGGCCGACAGCGGTTTTGTCGCGCCGGGTCACTTGCTAAGCACAACCCCCACAGGCAATCCGCTGTGGAGCGGAGGCACGGATGGCCCCGAGGGCAGCCTGCTCATCATTCCCATCGTGCTGCTCTTGCTGGCATGGCTGCTGGTGATCTACCGCCGCCCCAAGCCAGCGGAGTTTTCCTCGTCCGCAGCAACGGAGCAGTTGGCAAGCTGAAAGAAAGCGCATGCGGCTCTGGCTCAATCGTACCGGCGAAGTTTCTCTGCGCGAGCAGTTGATCACCCAGGTGGTGCTCGGCATCCTCAGCCGCGAGCTTGCGCCGGGGCAGCGCCTGCCCAGCACACGCGATCTCTCGCGCCGCTTCGGCATCCATGCGAACACCGCCAGCGCCGCTTATCGCCAGCTCGAAAATGAAGGCTGGGTTGAAATGCGCCACGGCAGCGGAGTCTTCGTGCGCACCACGCGCCCCGAGTCGTCGCTCAGCCCTGAAATGGCCCTCGACCAGATGATCGGCGACCTTGCCGCCAAAGCCCGCAAGCTCGGCGCGTCCGACGCCTTGCTCAAAGCACGCCTCCGACGCTGGCTGGCGCTCGAGCCCCCCGCGCGCTGGCTCGTCATCGAACCCGATCCTGAATTGCGCGGCATCGTCATCACGGAAATGGAGCAAGCCCTGTCTCTTCCCGTCATTGGCTGTGGTCCAGAAGATTGCGGAAAACCGACCCTGCTTGAGGGATCCATGCCCGCCGTCCTGCCCAGCAAGGCCGCCGCCGTTCGCAAGCTGCTCCCGGCCGGCAATGAGCTCGCCACCCTCCAGGTTCATCCCGTAACTGCGGAGCTCGAGTCGTACCTCAAGCGCTACATGCCCGCCCACTCCACCGATCTGGTAGGCATCGTCTCCCGCTGGGCCGACTTCCAGCGCATCGGCCAAACCATGCTTGTCGCCGCCGGCCTCGCCCCCGAGTGCCTGCTCGTCCGCGACGCCACCAGGCCAGGGTGGAAACGCGGCCTCGAAGCTACCGCAGCCGTTGTCTGCGACGCCGCCATCGCCCAGGAGTTGCCCGCCGCCTGTCACGCCATCATCTTCCGCCTCCTCGGCGAGCCATCACTCGCCGATCTCCGCACCCGCGAAGAAGCGATCCTTTCCGCCCCGTAACTAGCGTCAGGCCTAATTCCGATGCGCACCCTCAGGTTGTGACAGCAAAGAAACTGTCCCAACCACACTCATATCGTCTCGCATGCGCTCCTAGCATTGCGTCCAGTTGGAATAGAAGGAGCAAGCAATCATGCGACACATCTTGATCGCCGCCGAACCCACAGCGAAACACCACTGTCGTGCCTCCATGATCCGCACAACCCTGCAATCCGCTCTCTGCCTCGTCCTCTCGCCGCTCCTCGTCGCACAGCAAGCCACCAGTGGAGGGCAGAACCAAGTCGCACAAGCTAAAGCCGCGACAATCGCTCTTCGCA
Source organism: Occallatibacter sp. (assembly GCF_049582745.1). Taxonomy (GTDB): domain Bacteria; phylum Acidobacteriota; class Terriglobia; order Terriglobales; family Acidobacteriaceae; genus Telmatobacter. Next base: position 19,381 of record NZ_JBAUUO010000078.1, on the reverse strand, counting down.
AGGGGACGTACGTACCTTTGGTGTTTTTGGAGACCGTTTCCTCCTCGACGGCGCAGAAGGGCCAGAGTGTGCGGCTCGTTGTCAAAGACAATGTAATCGTTAGCGGAACCGTTGCAATACCACGGGGCACGCCGGTAACCGGCGTCGTCACCTGCGTGCGTAAGGCGATCCCAGGACAGCGCAATGGAAGTCTCTGGGTTCAACCGGTCAGCCTCACCCTGCCAGACGGTTCTCCTCTATCGCTGCGCGAAGCCCCCGATGGCGATGGGATGGCGAACGGCCTGACGGGCGTAATGTTTACCGTGGCTGCTCTGCCATTCTGGATCGCCGACATGGTCAAGGCGCCGTTTGAGCGCCACAAACCCGTTGAGCCGGGAAACGACGAGGTATTCCCGGCTTGCTCCGATTCGTGGTCCGCGTCGACGACAAAGACTGTAATCAAGTCTGTCGTTTCGAACCAAGGGAGAGCCTCGCAGCCCCCGGTTGACATTGACGCCATTTGCCCAGCGCGAACAAGACCGAAACCTTCGAGTGATCCCGCGATCCCGCAAGAGCAGACGAGCCCGCATGCGGACACAGCGCCAGATCTGCACTAAGCGGTCTCCCGCGGAGCGAACTCCACGGCGTTATCCTGTAGTTGACCCATGTCGGAAACCCACCCAGCCAATCCATCGTCCGCAGCCCATCCGGTTGCAGAACCAAGCCGCCGCAAACGCCGCTGGCCGCGGTTCCTCTTCATCACGGCCGCATGGATGGTGGCGATTATCGTGGTGCTCAGCGGCATCGGCACGCTCTGGCTTCGTTCCGCTGCGAAAGCCGCGCTTCCGCAGATCGACGGCGACATCCATCTCGCCGCGCTCTCCGCGCCCGTAACCGTCCGCCGCGATGCACACGGCGTTCCTCACATCGATGCCGCCACGCAGGAGGATATGTTCGTCGCGCAAGGCTACGTAACCGCGCAGGACCGCCTCTGGCAGATGGATGTCTATCGCCGCAACGCCAACGGCGAACTTGCCGAAGTCATGGGCCCGTCTCTGCTCCGCCACGACAAGGCGCAGCGGATGTTCGAGTTTCGCAACACCGCGCACCGCATCTACGCCAACCTTCCCGCCGAAGAGCGCGCCCGTTACGAAGCCTATGCGCGCGGCGTAAATCTCTACATCGCGCAGCGCCAGGATTCCCTCCCACCCGAATTCCGCTTTCTCCACTACAAGCCGCAGCCCTGGACGGGCGCCGACTCCATCAGCATTGGCATGATGATGGTGGACATGCTCGACACGCATTGGCACACGAAGCTCTCGCGCGAGCGCATTGCCGCAAAGCTCCACAATCCGAAACTCGAGTCGGATCTGTATCCGGTCGGTTCCTGGCGCGATCATCCGCCCACCGGCGAGCTGCTAGACCTGAGCAAGCCGCATCCCCAACCGCCAGGCACCCCTGACGACGAGGACAATGAACGCAGCGAAACCCGCGCACTGCCCCCCGCCCGCACTGTGACACCGCTGGGCGCCCCATCCAAGCCGCGCTTCTTGCGGTTTGGGTGGAATCCGACCATCTTCGACGTACTCGCGACTTTCTCTACCCAAATCGACCGCTCTTGCCGCGATTGCACGCCCGGCTCCAACAACTGGGTGATCGCCGGCACGCACACCGCGAGCGGAAACCCACTGCTCTCAAATGACATGCACCTCAGCCTCACCGAGCCGAACATCTGGTACATGGCCGACCTGCACGCTCCGGGCTTTCACGCCGCCGGCGTCACGCTGCCGGGAATGCCCTTCGTGATCGCCGGACACAACGAGCATGTCGCCTGGGGATTCACCGCCCTTTACGCCGATGTGCAGGACCTCTACATCGAAACGCTCGACGGTAAAGGCAACTTCAAGGTTGCAGATGGAAGCTGGAAACCTCTCGGTGTAGATCGCGAGACGATTCACGTGCGCGGCCACGGGGACGTTGCCTACGATGTGCGCTTCAGCGATCACGGCCCGTTGCTCGATCCCCTCTTCACAAAGGATTCCCGCGCCATTGCGGTCAAATGGACACTCTACGATCCAACCCAGAATTCAATTCCTCTCTACGCCATCAATACGGCAGCTAACTGGTCGGATTTTCAGACGGTCCTGTCGCACTGGTGCTGGCCCACGCAAAACGTCGTCTACTCTGACGATCAGGGCCATATCGGCTATCACACCGTGGGTCTCATTCCGCTCAGGCCCGCAGGAATCGCGAACACTCCCATCGCGGATACCGCGCACGAGTGGCAAGGCTACATCCCCTTCGACGACCTGCCCAACGCCTTCGATCCGCCCTCGGGCTTTCTGGCCACCGCCAACTCGCGTGTAACCTCCGACAAATCAAAATATCCGCTGACCAACGATTGGGCCGACCCCTATCGCGCCGAGCGAATCTACAAACTGCTGCAAGGCCGCGATCAGCTGAAACCCGCTGACATGCTCGCCGTTCAGACCGATATCTATAGCGAGATGGACCAGGAGATGGGCCATCGCCTGGCCACCGCTATCGATCACGCGCCCAACGCCGACGACGAGCTTCGCAAGGCGTCCGACCTGTTGCGCAACTGGGATGGCCGGCTCACCGTAGACTCCGCTGCAGCTTCGCTGGTGACCCAGACCCGCTACACCCTCCGCAGGATGATACTGGAACCCAAACTCGGCAAAGAGGACGCCGAGAATTACCAGTGGTCCGAGTCCAACTTCGCCATCGAAGAAATCGTAATGAATGCGAAGCCCGATTGGCTTCCGCCGAATTACAAGGACTGGGACGCATTCCTCGCCGACGCCGTTGATCGCGCCATGAAAGAGGGGAAGGCCCCAGCCGATGTCAGCACCTGGAACTACGGCTCATGGCACGTTGTCGACATCGAACATCCCTTGTCCAGCTTCCTGCCTTACATCAGCCGCATCGCCGGTACCGGAGAGCAACCTCTAAGCGGCGACACAATCACGGTAAAGCAGGTAGGCCGCTCCTTCGGTCCATCGCAGCGATTCACCATGGACTGGAGTAACATCGACGGGTCAACCGAAGACATTGTCCTCGGCGAAAGCGGCAACCCTTACAGCCCCTACTTCCGCGACCAGTGGAATGACTACTACAACGGCCGCACTTTCGCGCTGCCCTTCACGCCCGCCGCCGTTTCCGCCAACACTCAGCACACCCTGCGCCTGCTGCCATGAAAGAACAGGGAACAGGGAATAGGGAACAGGGATTAGAAATCGGTCCGGGTAGCGAAAGCTCGCGGTTGAGACCTGGGAATTTTTATCGATGGCGGCGCTTTCTCGGCCCGGCTATCATCTGCCTCGCCGCGTTCATCGCTACATCTCCCGACCTCATCCGCGAAACCTCATGCGGCCACGACTACGACTTCCATCTCGCCTCGTGGCTCGATGCGGCGGCCAGTTGGCGTCACGGCGTGTTCTATCCGCAATGGGCGCCGAGTCCCAACTACGGCGCCGGCGAGCCGCGCTTCGTTTTCTATCCGCCGCTCACCTGGATGCTGGGCGCCGCATTCGGTTTCATCCTTCCCTGGAAGGGCGTCGAGCTTGCAATCACCTTCTCGTTCCTAGTAGCCACGGGCCTTGCAACGCGCATGCTCGCGCGGCAGGCACTTGATGACGGAGCGGCAACTCTCGCCGGATGCGGCGTGCTGTTCTCGGGCTACTCGATGTTCACCGCCTACGAGCGATCAGCATTCGGCGAGTTGGCCGGCGGCTTCTGGATTCCGTTACTTCTCCTGCTCGTCTTCCGCGATCGCAATCCGCAGGGCTCCGTGTGGCGTCGCGCCTTCGACGGCTCGGCCACATTGCTCGCCCTGGTCGTCGCCGGTGCATGGCTCTCGAACGCGCCGCTCGGCGTGATGGCCTGCTATCTGCTCGCCGCCGTAGCCCTAACCGTCGCATTGCTGCAGCGTTCGTGGGCTCCTGTCGTTCGCTCCACAATCGCTGTCGCTCTGGGCCTCGGTCTCTCCGCAATCTATCTTGTCCCCGCTGCGGTCGAGCAGCGCTGGGTGCAGATCCGCCAGGCCACCGACGACCCCGGCCTCGCAATCGAGAATAGTTTCCTCTTTGGCCGGCACGCCGACCCCAATCTCGAACTGCACGATGTTGAGCTTTGGCGCGTCTCCGCGATCGGCGTCATCATGATTGGCCTCGCGCTGCTGTGTCTCTTGATCGCGTGGCGTCGCGGACTGCTACGCCAACGCACATTGTGGATTCCCCTCGCTCTCATCCCTGTCGCCGTGCTGCTGCTGCAATTCCCCTTTTCGCTTCCGCTTTGGAACATCGTGCCCAAGCTGCGCTTTCTCCAATTTCCATGGCGTTGGCTCGTCGTGGTCGAAGCGCCGCTCGGCATCTTCTTTGCCGCGGCCATCTGGCACGCAAAGCGCTGGCGGCGCGTCATCGCCATCGGTGCGTCCACCGCGATTTTCCTTTCCATCACAGCTGTCACACTGCTCGTCTTTCATCAGGATTGCGACAGCGAAGATTCCGTCAAGGGAATGCTTACCGCCTATCGTGGCGGCCAGGGTTTCGAGGGAACCGATGAGTACGCACCGCCTGGCGCGGACGACAGCCTGATGGCCATCGGCCTGCCCGATGCATGCCTGAGCAGCAACGCAAACGTCGTGCTCGCGAAGTCTGACGACGGCGACATTCCGGAATGGGATCCGGCGAACAGGCATTGCGACGCAACCTACTCCTGGCTTCGACATTTTGGCCGGCTTTCGCCGGAGCACCTCCGCCTCGACGCCGAAACTCCGCACGCCGGCTACCTCATTCTTCACCTGCGCAACTACGCCGCATGGAAGGTGAATGTCAATGGCCGCGATGTAGCCTTCGGCGCGATTTCGGCATATCCTCATCTTCCCCATCGCGACGACGGCTTGATGGCTGTCCCGGTTCCGCAAGGTGCGGTGCAACTGGATGTGGATTGGGTTACAACGGGCGACGTGGTGATGGGCCGTTTGCTAAGCATCATGGCGTTGGGCTACATCGCAGTCCTAGGTTTAGTCGAGCGAAAGCTTGCCCGCGCGCCGAGCAACCCGAACCTCGGGTATCATAAGTAGGAATGCCGGCTGACGTGAAATCGCTGATCCAGGAAGGCGCAGAGCTTACCGACCGCGCGCTCGAAGCGCTGATCCCCACGGTCGACACTGTTCCTTCGTCGATCCACGGCGCCATGCGCCACTCGGTCTTTGCCGGGGGCAAGCGTCTGCGCCCCGTCCTCGCTATGCAGGCCGCCGTCACCATCGCCGGCTCCCTTCCTCCCGGTATCGAGCGCCTCGGTGCAGCCATCGAAATGCTGCATACTTATTCGCTCATTCACGACGATCTGCCTGCACTCGATAACGACGATCTGCGCCGCGGCAAGCCTACCTGCCACGTGGCCTTCGGCGAAGCCATCGCCATTCTCGCGGGAGACGCGCTGCAAACTCGCGCCTTCGAAATTCTCGCCGGCCTGGATGCGCCGCCCGCCGCAACCGTGCAGATTATCGGACTCATCGCCAACGCGGTGGGCACCGTCGACGGCATGATCGGCGGACAGGTGCTGGATATCGAGAGCGAGCACCAGAAACCCACGCCGGAACTCGTCGAGGCAATTCACCGCGCCAAGACCGGCGCACTTATCCGGGTCAGCGTTGTCGCGGGCGGCGTTTACGCGGGCGCCACTGCGGATGACGTAGCCCGCCTCGACACTTTCGGCCGCAAAGCCGGTCTGGCTTTCCAGATCGTGGACGATGTTCTCGACATGACCGTGGACTCGGCGCACCTGGGCAAGACGGCGGGCAAAGACCTCGCCACCGAGAAAGCAACCTGGCCCGCTGTGTATGGCATCGAGCAGAGCCGGCGCGACGCCGCGATGCTGATCGACGAAGCTTTCGCGGCGCTGGAGCCTTACGGTTCAAGGGCTGAAGGGCTGAAGTCCGTGGCGCGCTATCTGGTCGAACGCAAGAACTAGAGAATTCCCACGCTTAACACCGGTGCCCTTCCACCACACAGTTTCATCGCGGCATGGGCGGAAATCCTCCAAAGCTCAACCGACAACAAAAGCATGCTCACCGAATCCGACATTCTCGCCGCTCTCCGCGACTGCTTCGATCCCGAGGTGAAGCTGAACCTCGTCGACCTCGGCCTCATCTACGCGATCGAAACCGGCCCTGATCCGGAGTCCACGCCGACGTGGCCGCGCCAATGGGTGAAGGTCACCATGACGCTCACAACGCAGTTTTGCCCGGCATCGGGCCTGATCTTCGAGCAGGTGCACAACCGGCTCGCCACCATTCCCGACATCAGCAAAGTGGATGTCAATCTAGTTTGGGAGCCCAAGTGGACCCCGCACCGCATCAGTGAAGAGGGTCGGCGCCAGTTGGGAATTTAGGGAGTTACGCGGGAATCGTCGTTGAACGCCCCGACAAAACCCGCCGTATAGACTCACCTTTTTCCGTGATGTCCTCGACCACGTCCTGCACCTGTTCAAGCATGTATTGCGCGCGATCCACATACTCCGGCATGGCGTTCCACCAGTTACGCAGGGTTTCTTCGTGATCCAGCAGGGCCAGCGCAGTGCCCGAGGCAGCCATCACCAATCCCGCGCGCTTCTGCCCGGTCAACAATAGCAAGCCACCGGTAATCAGGGTCCCGCAAGCGGCGATCTTTACCCAATCGAACGCGTCTGTTTTCTGCATCTCGGTGATCCTCGGGGACCGGTTCTCCCGGTCCGGAAAAGTTGCAACGCTCATGAGATCGATCTCCCTTGTTCGTTCAGATGCATTCCCGTGCATTGCGGCAGCCGGAGAATTCAACCACCGCCTGCATGTCTCCGGCTCGCTTTCCCGACGCACATCTCAATCCAGGTCGAAATCGCGAAGCGGCTTGCCTGCCGGAGCATCCTTCGCCTTGCGCAGCGCCTCGGCGAACTTTTTGTCGAAGAGGTCTTCCTTGTTTTTCTCCGCGTCAACCGACTGACGGAAGATCGATTCCTTCCGCTCATCCTGCTCGCGCATGGCCTTGGCCGCGGTTTCGAGATCCTCAAACATGCGCTTGCGCGGCGCCGAGGTGTGGCTGATCACCAGCCCCGTTGCCGCATCCACAACGATCATCGCCCCGCAATCGGGACATGCAACCTGAAATATTTCTGAAGCCTTCGTTTTGCCCATAACAGGGCAATTGTAGGCGCTTCTGCCGGATCAGGAAAGCCGGCTACGGGAAGCACGAGCCGAGCCCCATTTCACCAACGATTCTTGAACTTTCAGGCCCGTTTCGGCGTAACCTTCTCAGCATGCAGTCCCCTCGCGTCAACGTTTATCACGCACCACGCGGAGCCTTCACTCCGCGGTAAGGAGTTTCATGAAAGGCACCCTTCTTTTTAGGCTCGCAATTCTCGCCGTGGCCGGTCTGGCTATCAGTCCCTTCGGCTCCGCGCAGGCCAACCTTGGCGGAGAGTGGACAGGCACTCTCGAAGCGAACGGCACAACCTTCCACATCGCGTGGCATGCAACCGCCGCTCCGGATGGGAAGATTACCTGCACCTTCGACAACATTGACCAAAACATCTATGGCATCAAGGTGAAGTCGACTGTTCTGAAGGAGTCCGACATCACAATGTCCGTCGACGACGTCGTCAGCATCAATGGACAGGACACTCCCGTCAAAGGCGACTTTGCGGGCGTGGTGAGCGCCGATGGCAATGAGGTGAGCGGAACCTGGACGCAAACTGAGCCAGCACAACCGCCTGCACAGATCCACTTTAAACGAGCCGCGTCTCAAAGTTCAGCCGCGGCGACAGCACCGCCGATCGCCGGGGACTGGTCCGGCACCCTCAACGTCGGCGCCGCACAACTCCGCCTAGTCCTCCACCTCGCCGCTGCCAAGGACGGCAGCCTGACCGCCACTCTCGACAGTGTTGACCAGGGCGCCAATGGCATTCCCGTCAACTCGGCCATCCTCACCGGCTCCAAGCTCAGTCTGACCGTCGACGCCGTACACGGCACCTATGAGGGTACCGTTAACAAGGACACGTCGGAGATCACCGGCACCTGGACGCAAGGCCAGCCGCTCGAACTCAACTTCAAGCGTGCCCAACCCGAAACCGCAAGCGCAGCCCCCAAACCCGCTGCGCCGTCCGATATCGACGGTACCTGGCAGGGCTCTCTCGATACCCCGAAAGGGACTCTGCGCATCCTATTCAAAATCGTCAACATGGACACCGGTTTGACCGCAACCATGCAGAGCCCCGACCAAAGCCCGAACTGGATGCCGACTACCTCAGTCACCCGCGAGGGATCGAAGCTCACCATTGACATGAAAGCCTTCGGCGCCTCTTTTGAGGGCCAGATCAATGCCGCCAAAGACACCATCGACGGCAGCTTCACACAGGGCATGTCGATTCCCCTGGTGCTCAAAAAGAGCTGAACCCGTGCACGCAAGCCGGGCGTGGGATGCGCCTTGTGCCCGGCTTGCCTACTGAATCGAACTCGCAGACTGATTCGGCGCAGCAGCACGCACGTGCAGAATGACACGCCGATACGACGTGAGTTGCGGAGATCCATCATCCGTTACCGCCAGAATCACGTGCGCCACGCCATCGCCCTTGCATGGAATCAACGGCAGCCATAGCGGCCGGCACGCCGCATCGGCCCTTACCCTCACAGTTGAGCTATCGGCTCCCTCCAGTGTCAGAGCCGCCAGATTTCCGTCCGCTAGCCCAGCCTCGCCATAGTGGAACCAGTGAAAGCGCAGCTTCTGCTTATCCGGATCCGTGCTCGCCCCGGCATCGAGCTTAATCGTCTGACCCACGTGCACATCCATCTCCAGCGGAGCCGTCCCGCCCTGTCCGTTCACTACGGCAACCGGATTGTGATTCGCATGCGCAAAATCAGCCACCGTCCACGTCATACGCGCGGCAAAATCATTCTGAAAAGCCTCGCGCCAGCGCCAGATTGTCGCCTGGTCGCTTACGTGTTCCTTCCCGTCCACACCTGTCACCGTATCCCGCGAATCCACCCGCGCAAACTCATCGCCGCCCTGCGTCCAGATGGCGTACGTTTCTCCATACGGCTGTCGAAAAACATAGCGTCCACCCCATCCGCCCCAGTCCGGCCTCCGGTACGCATTCAACCCGTTATCAATCAGGCTCAGAAAAGACGGTGTATCCCCCTCCATGATGAACATGAACTTCGGATACTTCTGCCCCAGCGGTCCCTTGCTGCGGATGTTCGCGTCGAGCCATTCGTTGGTCACCGTTGTTGAATCCGCCCCATCGCCGTTGCGGTAATACCGGTCGCCACTGATGCCTGTCCACGTCGCCGACGCATACTCCCCGCTCGTCGGCGTCGAAGGCGAAACAATATAGAACAGCTCCGGATACGTCCGCCGAATCACGGGCCCCGCATCGTCCTGGTCGCTGATCGAGTACACCCGCAACCGCGCAATCAACTTCGCGGTCGCATCGGCGGTATGCGCGGCCGAGAGGTCAAGAAGCGCCTGCGCCAGCGTACCCGCACCACCCCAGATGCACACCCAAAGCGGCCGTGGATCATCGCGTTCCAGGGCGCGCACGATCGCCCGCGACCCTTCCGACGATTTGCCCGCACCGACCGCGGCCATTCCGTAGGCAACCTGCCCGGTGAAAACCCGCGCATCCAGTTTGCTCGCATCCGGCCACCCTTTCGCGTGCAGCAGCAGGTTCGGCCGCACCTGCGAATAGGCCTCGATCAACCGGTGCATCGTCTCCGCATGGGTCTTTGTCTTCTGCCACGTCGAAGTGGTCGCGATCATGGCCTCAATGTCGAACTCGTTCGAGTACAGCAGGAATCGCACGAACGACATCTGGTCATCCGGCTCATTGCCGATATCGCTGATGACCACAACGCGCGGCTTGCCGCGGAAATCATCCGCATGGGTTGGCGGCAGACCCTGTGCCGACACCATGTTTGGCATGGCAAGAAGCGCTCCCGCCCAAAGCGCCGCGATCAATCGATTCACCATTGGGAACCCCCTTTCCGCGCCCGGGCCGAGCTTCGCCAAGCCCATGCTCATCCCGCACAATAATATCGGTGTAGTATCAAAACCTTTCCGGAATTCCCGTGTCTCTGCTTACATTGGGTCCGCAGCAAACGAAACGACGACCAAATCCCAATCAAATTTCCGGAGGTGATGCCCGCAATGATCTGCCTTCGAACTCGGCTGATTCCAGCCATTTTGCTCTCCACCTGCATCTGTTCAGCTCAAACCAAGACCGCCGCAGCCCAGCACCTCCCCTCTGCCGAATCGGTCATGAACCGCGTTGCGATCAATCAGGATACCGCCGAAGCCGAACGCGCTCATTACGTTTACGTGCAACACGCGAAGATGACCTCCCGCCGCGGCAACACCGTGATGTGCGAAGAGATCACCGACTATCGATTCACGCCGTCAACCGAGGGGACGGATGAGCAGTTGCTCAAGGTCGATGGCCGCTTCGTGAAGAATCACAAGTTCATCAGCTACAGCAAACTGCTCCCGCGCGACGAAGACAAACCCAAAGAGGCAAGCAAGGATGCCGACAAGAACCAATCTGAGAAAAAGCAAGACAACGCGAAAGGCAAAGACAAGAAGAAGGACAAGGAAAAAGATAAGGATCCCGTCTTCGATCCCAACAGCAACGAAACCTTAGATCGCGACCTTGTCGAAAATATGCGCTGGAACCTGATCCACGACAAATCAAAGGATGGCATCGACTCCCACCTCTTCCCGCTCACGTCCAAGGATCAGCTCAACTACGCTTTCCGCATGATTGGGCGAGAACGCCTCAACGACCGCGAGGTCTACCACATTGCGTTTCGCCCGAAGAAGAAAGACGACTTCGGCTGGAGCGGCGACGCCTATATCGACACCACCGCGTATCAACCGGTCCTCGTGACTACCGGCATGGCGCGCAAGATTCCGTTCGCCGTCCGCACGCTGCTCGGAACCGACGTGCCCGGCCTCGGCTTCACCATCACCTATGCGCCGCAGACCGACGGCGTCTGGTTCCCTGTCACCTTCTCGACGGAATTCAAAATCCACGTACTCTACTTCTTCCACCGCCAGATCATCCTCGACGCGCAAAATCGTGACTTCGAACAGACCCACGTCACAAGCCGCATCGTAGGCGACGCCACGCCCATAGATCCGAACCAGCCTTGAACTGCAGCACCTCTATAAACAACGCACGCGAGTTATCCTGACACAACCAAAGCGTACGACCGGTTTCATAAGATACAACTCGTCGGTGCGAATTTGACGGATACCCCAAACATGTCGGACTCTGCGTCTCCCCAGCGTCCGACAATCGTCGAGGCTTATACGGAATACATACCCCCGTTTGACGTTCGTTCTGTCGTCGAGCGCATGCTGGTTTCAGTTCCTCAACAGTATCTGATCGGCCTGAGTGAGATCGTTCTCACCAGCTCGTCTGCTCTCCCGCGAAGGCGCCGCAGAGGCGTGACAAAATCGAGGACGCGGAAAGTGAGAATCGTCGAGGCACGGGGGCTCTATCACCCCGCATGGAATGGATCCCAACCATGGATTGAGATCTTCGTTGATAACGCCCTCAGGGGCTGGGAAAAGGGATGGTGGCTAAAGCTGTGCTTCATACGACAAGGGCGAATAGGGAACGTGCTCTTTCACGAAATAGGACACTACATCCATTACACCGTGCGTCCCGAATACCGCGAGAAGGAGGACGTTGCAGACGTCTGGAAGGTAAAGCTCGATAGGAACTATCGTCGTATGCAGCATCCGCTGTTTGGCATCGTCATGCGCACACTGAAGCGACCGCTCGATTAAATTCTGAACAAGTCACTCAACTTCGAACTTCGAAAGCGCTGGATATCTCAAGCCGAATTCGACGAGCGCATGAGACATTTTCGTTCATAACGCACGAAGGCCCCACTCCTTGGAGAAGGGCCTTCGTCATTACCGTTCTACCGGCGCGGGTTCTTTAATGCTTCTCCTGCGCCGTAGCCAGCTTCGCCTCGGCCTCGGCAATCACGTGGAGCGCCTCGGTGTACTTCTCTTCACTGTCGCCCGCCTCGTTCCACTGCTTATGCCCACGATCAAGTTGCTGCTCGGCGCGCGGCACATCGATCTCCTCCGGCTTCAATGCGTCGTTCGCCAGAATCGTCACGCGGTCCGGCAGCACTTCCACGAATCCCCACGACACGTTGTAAACCTGTTTGCTCCCGGCCGAACCAGAGTCCTGTGCGCCATGCAGCCGCACGTCGCCTGCGCCCAGTTCGGCCAATAGCGGAGCGTGCCCATAAAGCACCTCCATGTAGCCGTTTTTTGCGGGCAGCTCCACGGCGTCCGCCGTCGTGTCAAACAGAACGCGCTCCGGCGACACCAGCCGGACCCGCAGCGAATTGGATTGGTCAGCCATAAGTAAGTTCTCAGTTCTTAGTTCTGAGTTCAAAGTTCTAGATTCGAGTTCTCAGTTGCGGCACCGCCAACTTCGAACTACGAACTTCGAACTCTGAACTGTCCTTTACGCCGTTGCCTTCAGCTTCTCGGCTGTCTCCAGCACTTCTTCGATCGCGCCCTTCATGTAGAAGGCCTGCTCCGGGATGTCGTCGTACTTGCCTTCGATGATTTCCTTGAAACTGCGCACCGTGTCCGCGATCTTCACATACGCGCCCGGGATGCCCGTAAACTGCTCAGCCACGTGGAACGGCTGCGACAGGAACTTCTGCACTTTGCGCGCACGCGCCACGGTGAGCTTGTCTTCTTCCGAAAGCTCGTCGATTCCCAGAATCGCGATGATGTCCTGCAGGTCCTTGTAGCGTTGCAGAATCTTCTTCACGCCCTGCGCCACGTTGTAGTGCTCGTCGCCCACAATGCGCGCCGACAAGATACGCGATGTAGAGGCAAGAGGATCTACGGCAGGGTAGATGCCAAGCTCCGACAAAGGCCGGCTCAACACCGTAGTCGCATCGAGGTGGGCAAAGGTCGTCGCCGGCGCCGGATCGGTCAAGTCATCGGCCGGCACATACACCGCCTGCACCGACGTTACCGAACCCTTGCTCGTCGACGTAATGCGCTCCTGCAGCTCGCCCATTTCCGTAGCCAGGTTCGGTTGGTATCCCACGGCCGAAGGCATGCGTCCCAGCAGCGTCGACACCTCGGAACCCGCCTGCGTGAACCGGAAAATGTTGTCGATAAACAGCAGCGTGTCGGACCCTTCGACGTCGCGGAAATACTCGGCGACAGTCAGCGCGCTCAAGGCCACGCGCAGGCGCGCTCCGGGCGGCTCCGTCATCTGGCCATAGACCAGAGCGCATTTTGAGTTGGCCCAATCGCCCGGCTTGATGACGCCCGACTCCGTCATTTCGGTCCAGAGATCGTTGCCCTCGCGGGTACGCTCGCCCACGCCGGCAAACACCGAGAAGCCCCCGTGGTTCTTGGCCACGTTGTTGATGAGCTCCATGATGACGACGGTCTTGCCCACACCCGCGCCGCCGAAGAGGCCGATCTTGCCGCCCTTCAAAAACGGCTGGATCAAATCGATGACCTTGATTCCAGTCTCGAACATCTCCTCGTGCGTCGACTGCTCGTCAAACAACGGTGCCGGGCGGTGAATGGGCATCCGCGTTTTTGCGCCGATGGGGCCCAGCTCGTCAACCGGCTCGCCGATGACGTTGAGAACGCGTCCCAGCGTCTCCTTACCCACCGGCATGCTGATGGGACCGCCAAGGTCGATGGCCTTCATGCCGCGAACCATGCCCTCGGTGCCTTCCATGGCCACCGTCCGCACGCGTCCCTCGCCCAGATGCTGCTGGACTTCGAGGATGACGGTGATCGGTGTGGGCACGTCAAAGCCGTCGCTGGTCACGCGCAGCGCCTGGTAGATCGGCGGCATCGTCGCCTCTTCAAACTGCACGTCCACCGCGGGACCGGAGATCTGAATTACCTTGCCAATGTTTTCTGCCATTTTTTGCCTTTTCAAATCAAATCTTGGGTGCCCCATTCATGCGCGGCATTTTCGCGCATGAGTGGGATCTCAACCTAAACAGCCGCCGCTCCCGACACAATCTCAATAATTTCCTTGGTGATCGCCGCTTGCCGCGCGCGGTTCATCTGCAGCGTGTAGGCGTCGATCATGTCCGATGCATTGTTGGTCGCGGAATCCATCGCCGTCATGCGCGCCGCATGTTCCGCCGCCACCGACTCCGACATCGCGTGATACAGTGTCGCCGAAATGTACTGTGGCAGCAGGCCGTTGAATAGCTCTTCGGGCGACTGCTCGTAGATGTAGTCCACGTTGGCCGTGCCGAACTTCTTCGCTTCCTCATCGGCCTCTTCGGTGTCCGCTTCTTCGAGCGTGATGCCCGCGCTCAAGGCAGCATGTGCCGCACGCTCGCGCTCTTCCTCCGTCTGCTCCACGGCGCCTTCAATCTGAGGCTTGCCAATTTGGAGGATCGGCAACAGCCGCTCCACTACAAGGCGCTGCGCAATCACCGACTTGAATTCGTTGTAGACGATATAGACTGCGTCGATTTCCTCGTGTATGTAACGCGAGATGATGTTCTGCGCCAGCTCAAAAACGCGGCTGGCTTCGAGCTTCAGCAGCATCCCGGGATGGTCGCCCGTAATCTCGACCTTCCCCCGGCGCTCGTTGCGCGCCTGGCGCTTCACGCCGTTCTCGTCGGTCTCTTCGTGGTACTCCGCAATCGGAAATCTCCGCCGCATCAGGTCGCGCCCCTTGCGGCCGATCGCCTCGACGTCAATTTCCCTGTCCGGGTTCCCGTGAATGAACTGGAACGCCGTCTTGGTGATATTCGCGTTGAACGCACCTGCAAAACCCTTGTCGCCGCTGATCACAACAATCAGCACGCGCTTCTCGGGTCGCGTGGCAAACAGCGGATGCCGCAGGTTGCCGGTCGCTTCGTCAAAAATATCCACGCGCCGGGTCAGCGATTCCAGCACGCTCGTGATCATCTTCGCGTAAGGCCGCGCCGCCAGCGCACGCTCCTGCGCACGGCGCAGCTTCGCCGCCGAAACCATCTTCATGGCCTTGGTGATCTGCCGCGTGTTTTTCACGCTGCGGATGCGCCGCCGTAGATCCAGTACGTTTGCCATTTTCGAGTTCTCAGTTCAAAGTTCTAAGTTCATAGTTGTTCCCGCAAATTTTCCGCAGTTCTTGTTCTTGTTCTTGACTCCGAACTAAGAACTACGAACTATGAACTGCCTACGCCTTGGCGGAGGCCAGATCTGCAACGAAGTTCGCCTTGTACTCCTTGATCGCCGCGTGCAGCCGGTTGCGCATGTCGTCGTCGATCGCTTTCTTCTTGGTCAGGTCTTCCATCAGCGCCGTCTGTGCGCTGTCGAAGTACTTGTAAATCCCATCCTCAAACGCGCGGATGTCGGAAACATTCAGATCGTCCAGGTATCCCTGCGTGCCCGAGAAGAGGATCACAACCTGCTGCTGCCAGGTCAGCGGATGGAACTGCGGCTGCTTCAACAACTCCGTCAGGCGCTGACCGCGATTCAATTGCTTCTGCGTGAGCGGATCGAGATCCGAACCGAACTGCGCGAATGCCGCCAATTCGCGATACTGCGCCAGGTCCAGCTTCAGCGTCGAACCAACCTGCTTCACCGCTTTAATGGCCGCCGAGAATCCCACGCGCGATACTGAAAGTCCCACGTTCACGGCGGGACGCACACCGGAGTTGAACAGGTCGGTTTCGAGGAAGATCTGCCCGTCGGTAATCGAAATCACATTGGTCGGAATGTACGCCGAAACGTCGCCGGCCTGCGTCTCAATCACGGGCAGCGCGGTCAGCGATCCGCCGCCCTTCTCCTTGCTCAGCTTCGACGAGCGCTCGAGCAAACGCGAGTGGAGATAGAACACATCGCCCGGATACGCCTCGCGTCCCGGCGGACGTCGCAGCAGCAGCGAGATTTCGCGATACGCCATCGCATGCTTCGAAAGATCGTCGTACATCACCAACGCATGCCTGCCGTTATCGCGGAAGTATTCGCCTATGGCGGTCGCTGCGTAAGGCGCAAGATACAGCATCGGTGCCGGCTCTGATGCGGAGGCGGCCACGATGATCGTGTGCCCCATGGCGCCGGCTTCGGTCAGCGTCTGCACGACCTGTGCAATCGAAGAGCGTTTCTGCCCAATCGCGCAATAAATGCAGATCAGGTCGTTCTTCGCATTGTTGATGATCGTATCGAGCAACACAGCCGTTTTGCCCGTCTGGCGGTCGCCGATGATCAGTTCGCGCTGGCCGCGGCCGATGGGAATCATGGCGTCGATGGCCTTGAGCCCGGTGGCCATGGGCTCGCGCACTCCCTGTCGGTCGATGATGCCCGGCGCCAGGCGTTCCACCGGATTGGTCTGCGTCGTCGCGATCGGCCCCTTGTCGTCAATAGGGACACCCAACGCATTCACCACGCGCCCGATCATCGCGTCACCCACCGGCACGCTCAGAATCTTGCCGGTGCGTTTGACCTCATCACCTTCGCGGAGTTCCGTGTAGTCGCCCAGAATCACGGCGCCCACTGAATCCTCTTCCAGGCTCAGCGCCAACCCGGCAATGCTGTGCGGGAAAGCGAGCAGTTCGCCCGCCATGACTTTGTCGAGCCCGTGGAGGCGCGCAATGCCGTCACCCAGCGAGGTGATGGTGCCTACTTCGTCGACCTGCACCTTCGAATCGTAGTTCGCGATCTGCTCGCGAAGTATTTGCGTAATCTCGTCTGCCTTGATCTGAGCCATTTCGTTCCTTAGGGATCAGGGGTCAGGGTTCAGGGTTCAGTTCTTCAAGATGCCGACCTGCAACCGCTGTACTCCGTGACCGCCCAACTCCTTTTTCCAATCCTTACTTGTTTCGCACTTCCAAAAGTCTCAATTGGGGCCAGTATCTTCTGATACCTGATCTCTGAACCCTGACCCTGTTGCGGGCTTTCAGCCCGCAATCAATGCTTCCTTCAATCTGTCCAGCCGCCCACGCACCGATCCGTCGTACACGGTCGATCCGATGCGCACCACGGTCCCGCCGATGATCGACGCATCCAGCTTGAACGTCGGTTCAATGCGCGTCCCGGCCAGTTTGCCAACCCCCGCTACCAATTCCGCGCGCTCCTGCGGGTTTAGCTCGCGCGCTGTCACAATCTCCGCCTGGCGGATGCCGAGCCGCTCCTGCATCTCCGCACGCCATGCTGTGGCCACTTCATGCACGTCGCCGATGCGATCGTTATGGATCAGCACCGCCAGCAGGTTACGCATCTCCTTCTGCAGGCCCATCCGGGCATTCAACTTGTCTAGAATCGCAATCTTCTGCGTCGTCGAAATCGCCGGATTCAGGAAAACCTCGCGCAAATCCGAGCTGCCATCCCAGGTGCCAAGAAAATCGTTGAACTGCCGATCCAGCGCAGTTGCGTCCAGCTTCGCCGACGACGCCACATCGGCAAACGCGCGTGCATATCGTGATGCGAATGCAGCGGCCATCAGTTTTTCCCTCCGCCCTGCACTCCGTCGCGCCCGGTCTCATTCACAAACTCGGCGATCAGCGCCCGGTCGGTTTCCGGTGTCAGCACCAGCTTCTTCACTGCCTGATCAATGGCCAGGTCCGCGGCAAAATGTCGCAATGAACGCTTGGCCTGCGCCGCCGCCACGCCGATCTCCTGCTCCGCAGACGCAACGATCCGCGCGCTCTCTTCTTCGAGGGCGGCCTTGCCGCGCTGTTCGTCCAACGCGATCTGCTGTTCCACCTCGGCGCGGAATTTCGCAATCTCGTGGTCCAGGCTCGCGAGCTTCGCCTCAACGGCGGCCAGACGCGTATTGGCGTCTTCGGTCGTCTTTCGCGCGGTTTCCAGATCTCCGCGGATCTTCTCTGACCGCTTGCGCAGCAGCTTCGGCAAAAACCTCCCCAGCGGAATCCCGATGCCCAGCACCACGACAAGCAGATTGAAGAATTCAAACAACCGCGCCGTCGTCTCCACATCCAGATGGATTATCCGCGCAAGGGACTGGACCACTCCGGAATGCCTGTAAAGGTCGTTTTCCTTTTCCTCGGTCTTCGCCGCCTGCGTTTGGGGCGGATTCTGCGCCTCTTCTTTGGGAGATTGAACCTCGGGCTGCGCCGGAACCTCCGAAACCTGCGCCGCAAAGGCACGAACCGGCATGAGCGCAGGCGCGAATGCAATCAACCCCAGCAGCACAAGCCCATAAGGCCGGATGAATGAACGTGAATTCGTCAAAACTTGTCTCAACGGGAACTCCCGGCAGCCAGCGGCAGGACCGCTCGAACCACCTGATTTGCAAGTTCCCCCGCCGATCCCTGGATCGCCTGCCGGGCACTCTCCGCTTCGGAATCTATCTCAGCCCGGGTCTGCCCCACCCTGGCCCCGGCGGCCTTTCGTGCCGCATCGAGCGCGGCTTCACGCTCAGCGGCACGCTGCTTGTCTCTCGCTTCCCGCATCTTGAAGATCTCCGCGCGCGCCTGGCGAAGCTTCTCGGCATACTCCGCTGCCCGCGCTTCTGCCCGGCCGATGGCCTGGTGGGCATTCTCGATGGCGCCCTCGGTGCGGGCGCGGCGCTCTCGAAGTGCGCGGCTCAAGGGGCCTTGCACCAGGATCTGGTAAGCCAGAACCAATGCCACAAAGAGCAGAATTGTAGGTGTGGCGCCGAGCAGCAGCGCACCGATTTGTTGAAAGATCTCTTCCATGCTTGTATTCGGTTAACTCGTGCAGACAGGGTTTTCCGTCGCGGGTTTCGCCTTTTCCGATGATGTCTCGCAACCGTCTACGGCTGAGTTGGCGCGACCACCAGGGAGCGACAACCTTCCAGAATTCTAGTTACACAACACCATCGGGAAAAAGCCCTGGAACACCTTTTTGTATCAGGGGCAAACCCCCAAGTCAACGCTGCGGAGCGCGATGCGGGAGGCTTGTGTGACTGCTGTCACGAATAGGGTAATTGGACCAAAAAAGAACTTGCTTTCCGCTACAACAGGCCTAAACTAAACATACCACCTAGACCCGCTTCAGGGTCCAGCGGGCAGCCGGTTTCGGGAAGTCCTTCCACTCCCGGGATCGGTTAGCCCGCCTCAAAGTTTCTGGGTGCTTTTTGCCTTTCACCCATCAATTTCCGCTCCGCCGGCCTCATCCAAGGTCGACATTCCCCGTCTATCCTCCTGAACGGCATCCCGGGCGCAAGTCTCGGGCCCTGGAACAGTCGAGAAGCCCTGTGAGTGGCACAGCCATCTGCGGTCGGTTTCCCGGCAAAGAATCGGAGGATTCTCAACCAATGCAAAGCAGGCTTCTTTCTCTCACACTCGGCGGCATGCTCGCCCTCGGCATCACCGGCGCAGCCCTCGCCCAGGACACCCCTCCCCCTGTTC
>NZ_JBAUUO010000077.1:0-1795 GCF_049582745.1 Occallatibacter sp. | reverse complement strand
TCGCGAGCGCGTTCAGTTCGCGTGTGCTGAAACGCTGGGACATTATTGCGATCATAGGCTCACGCAGCCGTTCCGGTCGAAAGGACCGGCGCATGAAGGGGACGAAGACACTACGCTGCTCCTCGGGCACTGCCTTCGCCACCTCCTGTACCATACTTTCCCAGGAGTCTTCGAACGACGTGACTTGAGCATACCTCTCTGCTGCCGCGACACGTTGCGAGTATGAGTCCTGAGGCCCAGAATCGGGAATGCCCGGAGTTCCGTTGAAAGCTGCGACTCCCGCGTAACCCACTCTACGACGCCTTTCTCCGTTTGACAACTTCTGACTTACCCGGCGCCAGAGCCTCCAATTCCTTGATGAGGGCCGGGATCTGTTTGTGTCCCTGGACTCTTCGGAATTGTTTCTCCGCGACCAGGAGTCCCGACCCTACCCAACGCTCCCGCTGGTCGCCTCCGTGCCATCGCTTCACGTTCTTGCAGACCTGCTCGACAATCGAGAATGCCGATTCGATCACATTGGTACTGGCCATGGTCCTTCGCAGTTGCATTGGGAGGCGAAGCCGGTGCACCGTCAGCGTCTCCTCCATCCCTTCTCCCAGACTCCGCGCCGCACTCGGATTCAGATCCATCAGTTCGCGATGCAACCGGTTCAGCGCTTCCTTGGCGGCGCCGTATTCTTCCATTGCGTAGGCTGCATTCAGTTTCTTGGACACGTCCGGTTTCTGTTCGTCGGTCAGATGATCCAGCACATTCCGCCGCTTGTGTACCTGGCAGCGCTGGATCGCCGCCGACTCACCGGCGTACTTCTTCACCGCCGCACTCAACGCTTTGCCGCCATCCAGAACGTAGAGTCGCGGCACAGTGAAATCGAGCCCGCGATTCATCAGATCGCCCAGTAGTTCGCCCACTACGGTCGTGTTTTCCGTCGCTCCTTGGCATATGCCCAAGATCGTTTTGCGCCCGTCTTCACAGATGCCCAACGCCGCCACCATCTGTTGTCCCGCAAACGGCGTCGCATCAATCAGCAAGGCACACAGCCGTGTCTTGTCTAGCCGGCGCTCCGTCATGTCCTTCAACTTCGCCCGGCTCGCCTCGATGAAATGTTCGCTGATCGCGCTCTTCTCCAGCCCGTAAGCTTCGATAAACTCGCGCACCGCCTGGCCGTATTTCCTGGTGCTCAGCCCGAGCATCAACTTCTCCCACACGGTCTCGGTCAGAGGCTCGCCGCGGTGGAACATCTCGTAGCTGCCCAGCCGAACTTCCTTGTCATCAGTCGTCCGCACGCGCGGCCGATCGATGGGCACTTTCTGTCCCATCACCACGCAATAGCCGCGCTCGCTGCCCCAGCGATTGGCCGTCCGTTCCGGCTGCCGCTGGCCGCGCTCGCCGGCCAGTTCGCGCACCTCTTCCTGCATCAACAATTCCATCAACTGCAAGCCAGCCTGACGGATCAATTCGCCCACGCCTTTGCGCAACCAGCCCACCATCTCGGCCATGGGCAGCACCATCTGCACTGCCGGGTCTCCGTCCGCGGCCATTGCCTCGAGCTGCTTGATGGCTCGCTGCGATTCAATTTGGTATGGTTTCTTCATGTAGCGACTCTCCTTTTTCCTGGAAGAAAAATTTCCCTGAGGCTATCACGCCTTGGGGAGTGAGAGTCGCTACTTTCTACGATCTACCGGGCATTCCCCCAGAATCGGATGCGCATCCGACGAGGCCAACCAGTATCAGCGAACACACGGTGCCGGAAACGGATTTGTTCATGCGTGGCTCCAGGCCGATTGCAATTATAACC
>NZ_JBAUUO010000076.1:0-4320 GCF_049582745.1 Occallatibacter sp. | reverse complement strand
GTCCTGCATCCCTATCCCGATGCTCGCTTCTACGCCACTCATCCTTCATAAGAGCCGTATGCGTAGACGCGCTCGTACGGATCTGCGCAGGGGGCGATCAGCAATGATCGTCCCTACTGCGACCGGAACTTAGGCTAAGCCACAGAAGACGCTCGAGAAGCCGACTTGAAAGGTACGAATCTAGGTCAGTGAGCACATCGCCGATCGAGACACTCATTCACCGCCCGTCTACCGCGAACATGCTGGCGGGTTCTCTAAGACAGCCGTAGCTGAGTCAAGGCAGGCCTACGCGCCCGAGCAGTTCCTGAAAACGCGCATCGGAACGATAGCGGTCAAAAATCGGGTCTACGGCGAGATACCCCATCCAGACAGCATGATCGCCCCATGCGGCCTCCAGCCACGTGAATGTCTCCCGATCCATCTTCAGCGCTGCGAAAATCTGAGCCAGGGCATACGGCGAGACGTAACGCTTCTTCGCGTTCGCTTCCAATTCGTGCGCGATTTGGAGTGCTTCGCGATTCCGGCCTGCAGCCGCTAGGGCGATCGCAACCTGGGCCGTATACAGTGGGCTGTCTCCAGACAAACTCGCCGCCCTTTTCAGCTCGTTCACTGCTTCGTTGTGCATGCCTACCTGCACATAGTCCTCTCCGAGAACAAGGTGCGCAGCTGCAAAATTCGGGTCCATCTCAACAGAATCGCGATTCTGCTGGATTGCGGCGAAATAGTTGCGCGCCATGTAGTAGCGAAGTCCTACCCATGTACTGATCGTCAGGTTCAGAGGATCGAGTGCCAAAGCATGTCGCGCCTCCGCGAGTGCCTGGTCATGGCGGCCCCTGATCGAAAGATAGTCTCCATACCAGTGATGCGCGTTCGCGTATTGAGGATCCAGTTCCAGGGCGCGCCTGAACTCGGCTTCTGCTCCGGCCCACTCCCATCGATGGCTCAGCACCAGTCCCAGCGAGGCGTGGGCTTCAGCCGATTCCGGATCGATTTCAATTGCCTTGCGAGCGGCTGCGTAAGCTTTCGGGAGCGAGTCTGCCGGGGCCTTGAACCCGTGCCACGCGAGTCCGCTGTTGCAGTCGGCCAGCCCGGAATAAGCCGCGGCGAAGGTTGGATCGCGGTCAATCGCCTGCTGAAAGTATTGCTCCGCCATTGCTATGCTGTCTCCGGTTCGCTTGTTCCAATAGTAGCGGCCTTTTAGATACTCCACGTATGCTTCGGGCACGGTCTGCCGCGAACTTGCCAAACGCCTCTTCTGGTCTTCGGCCAGAACAATGTGAATCTCGTTTGCGATGCTCCTCACCACGGAGTCTTGCACGGCAAGCACATCTTTTAGCTCGCGGTCGTAACTCTCGGTCCAGACGTCCGTCTGTTTTTTGGCATCGATCAACTCAACTGTGATGCGTACGCGGTCCGGCGAACCTCGAACACTGCCTTGAACAAGATAGTCGGCGTTCAGTTCTCGACCGATCTCCTTCGCAGTCTGTTTGCTGTCTTTGTACTTCGCGATGGAACTGCGAGCGATGACTATTAATCGATCCCTGTTCAGCTTTCCGATCTGGGAGATCATCTCCTCAGTCAGCCCGTCGCTGAAGAATTCCTGGTCAGCGTCTCCGCTCAGATTGTCGAACGGCAGTACTGCCAGCACTGTCTTGGGCTGGGAAGCGGCGGCCACTCTCGCTCGCCAGCGCCACCATGCGGGGAGCGCCACGAGACCAAGAAGCGCCAGCGCAGCCACGCCAACCAGAAGCCACGTGCGAGAACGACGATGCCCTAGTACTGGCGCGCCTTCGGCGATTGGGAACTCTGCCGCTGCCGGCTCTGGTTCGTCGCCCACGTGCAGCCCATTGTCTTGCCGACCATCCGCGGGCTCCAAAATAGCTCTCTGAGCGTCTGTGCGAGCAATTGGTCCTTCAAGTCCGATCAACTCAGCGGAGCCCTCTTCTCCGGGAGAAACAACAGGCGCGATGAACCTATATCCCCGTCCGGTTACGGTCTGTATGAATCTCGGCTGCTCGGGGTCGTCTTTCAGAACTTGTCGAATCTTGCGGATTGCGCCCCGGATGCTGTTGTCCGTGTCCAGAAAGACATCGGTTCCCCATACCCTGGCCACGATTTCCTCGCGAGTCACAATCTCGCCCGGGTGCTCGAGCAGCAGAAGAAGAATGTCCAGCGGGATGCGCTCCAGCTTCAGCACACGCCCGCCGCGGCGCAACCTGCGAGGCCGAAGATCGAGCTCGAAGTCTTCGCCGAAGAGGATAGATTCCTGGAGTCCAACCGGCTGGGAGGGCATGCGCCGCCTTCCGAAGTGCCACGATCTTACACCAATTCCACAACATGGGGATTAAGAGCCGCTAATGCTTGCGCTTAGCGCGACACAAAACATAACGTCCCGACATGCGCTTCGGTATGGACAACCATGCCCTCTACCGGAAGAATGACGCTCATCACTGACCAAGAGGCAGTGAGAATTCGGGGAGGCACAATGAAGAGGATGTATCGTGGCGCGGGGAAGAGGACTTTTGGTCTGTGCATGCTGATGGCGACTCTGCTGTTCGAGCCTGCCGTGGCAAAAGCCGATTCCGTCCTGGACTGGAACGTAATTGCGGTAGACACAGCCGTTACGAACGGCCAGAACCCGTTCGCCCAGGCGCGGTTTGCAGCGATTGTGCAGGTCGCTGTCTTTGAAGCCGTCAACGCTATCACCGGCGACTATCGACCGTATCTTGGGAGTATAGTCGCGCCCCACGGCGCCTCAGCCGACGCAGCAGCTGTCCAGGCCAGCTATCGCGTGCTCAGAACCTACTTCCCGGCGAGCGCTTCGAATCTCGACGCAGCCCTCGCGAACTCGCTGGCTTTGATACCGGACGGCCAGGCCAAGATTGACGGCATAGCAACGGGCGATGCCGCAGCCATGGCACTGATCGCTCTTCGCGCCAACGACGGGTCGTCGCCTGCGCAGTTCAAGACACCCGGTCCGCCTGTTCCCGGCGAATGGCAGGCCACGCCGAGTTGTCCAAAGGTGAATGGAATCGCCTCCGGAATCGCATTTCAATGGCAGAACGTAACCCCGTTCGGTATCCGGAGCGCGAAGGAGTTTCTCCTCGGTCCTCCGCCAGCGCTTGCGAGTAACAGATACGCGAAGACGTACAACGAGGTGATGACGGTGGGAAGCCTCGACAGCACCGAGAGGCCACCAGATCGGTCAGATGTCGCGACCTACTACGCGGCAACCTCACCAACTCAGGCATTCAACCAGGCCGCAAGGCAGATCGCGCAGGAACAGCGACGTACGCTGTCTGAGAATGCCCGAGCTCTGGCCCTGATCAACATGGCGATCAACGACAGCCTGGTCGCAGCGTTCTTCAATAAATACCACTACAACTTCTGGCGCCCCGAAACCGCGATCCGTGCGGGTGACACGGACAGCAACCGGAAAACCGACCCCGATCCGGACTGGCTGCCCTTCATCGTGACCCCCTGTTTCCCGAGTTATCCCTCAAACCACGGCAGCGCAGCCAATGCAGCAGCGGCGGTCATGAGACGTCTCTACGGCGAAGCTGGACATTCGATGACGCTGTCAAACCCCGCCGTGCCCACCATCGTCCTGCAATACACCTCGTTCAGGCAGATTGCCGACGACATCAGCGACGCTCGTGTTTACGGCGGGATCCATTTTCGAACCGACCAGGACGCAGGAGCGCTGCTGGGGCTCATTGTCGGCAAAGCAGTCTACAAGCACAACCTGCGTCCGGTGCAGGATGATGACTGGGATGATGACCGCGACGATACTGAGTGATCAGGTCGAAAACGATTCGCCATTTGTGTTACAAGGTACGGCGATTGTGCGGTCACGTTACCCGCAGACGAGGCCGCACACGTTCTCTGTCCGGAAGTTGACTACTGAGTCTGGACTACGCATCCGGGAAAACTACAGGTTAGCGCTCCAAGTTGTGCTCTCAATTCGCGCCAACAGGCTAAATCGCTCATTGAGGTCATTCTCCGAGTCGTGGTTGGATTGTGGGCCAACCGGACGTAACCAAAAATGGTGCAATTTCCCGTTGGGCCGTGATAGTCCCGCATCATAATGTCCCCGACCCAACTGGGAGTTAATTGAGGTCTATGATTCCAGCAATGAGGTATGAGTCGGCTATTCCTGAACTGTTTACGCGCTTCCCGCACCTTGAGGCTCTTTGACCTTGCCCTCAGAATGCGTATCTCTTAGCCCTGCGGGTTTGAGGAGATATTCATCCTCGTCGTAGTCGTGGCGCGGGAATGTGGGAATCGGCATTATCGATTTCCAAGGTCTGTGGGAAGGGT
>NZ_JBAUUO010000075.1:0-4051 GCF_049582745.1 Occallatibacter sp. | reverse complement strand
ACCCTTCCCACAGACCTTGGAAATCGATAATGCCGATTCCCACATTCCCGCGCCACGACTACGACGAGGATGAATATCTCCTCAAACCCGCAGGGCTAAGAGATACGCATTCTGAGGGCAAGGTCAATACTATAGCGAGATGAGGCAGTTTTGGTGTCCAACAGAGCACCCGAAAATGTTCTGGCGAGCCGGTATCTCGTCCTTACTGTGACAGTGTGAAATCGCAAAATTGGATTTCGAAGCGCGGCGCCGAAGTGTGCTGTCAAGCTTGATACGCTTTCAATTTGGCCACGCCTGATCTGCCCTTCGGATGTCTGATTGTCGCCAAAGAGGGCAGGGAACTTGCAACAAATCCCGACTAATTGGTTCTAGTTGGGAAACACCGTAAGCGTGCGCTGAGTCCCTCTTGACGAGAGATAGAGTATGCCAACATTTGCAACAATGGACCGGATAGAAATCGACGTTTCGGTCGCAGCCCCGAAATCCAGCTCTTCATTACCGGATCCAAGTGGAAGAGCTCTTGATGGTATGTCGTCCCGGCTAAAGCCTTAATCAAGGTCTGTTGCGATCTGCCGGGCAGAAATGTCTCCATCGTGATAGGCTATCGGATCGCCATTTCGGCGTAATAACTCATTCCGTGATTCGAGGGGAAATGTTTTGTTTGCGTGCCTTTTTGTATACCGTGTTTTGCTTCTGGGCGTTCGCGTTCACGGCAGTATTCTGCTCGGCGACCGATCGCATTCTCTTTGCGCGAATCGCTCCGCCTCAAGCCGAGTTATTCATCTCCAATGCGGATGGCTCAATGGAGCGGGCTCTCACGCCGCCGGGTTCGGTCGATTACAACCCGTCCTGGTCTTCCGACGGCGATTGGATCGCGTTCACTTCGGAGCGGGCCGGTTCTGCTGATCTCTTTCGCGTTCATCCCGATGGAACGGGTCTTGAGCGCCTCACCGACGATGCCGCGTTTGATGACCAAGCGGCCTTTTCGCCCGACGGCGGCAAGATCGCCTTCGTCACAACACGTGCATCGGGCTTCGCCAACCTTTGGATTCTCGACCTTGCTACTCACAGAACCGCGCCTCTCACCACAGGATCGGGTGGAGACTTCCGTCCTGCCTGGTCACCCGACGGGAAGTGGATCGCTTTTTCCTCGGACCGCGGTAGCAGCCTTCCAATGGCGAAGGGTCGATGGGAGCGTCTCCAACTAGTGGATATTTATCTCATTCGCCCTGATGGCTCTGGATTGAGACGGATCTCGGACCATGGCAACTTCTGCGGCGGCCCCAAGTGGACGAGCGACAGTAAGAATGTCGTCGCGTATTGCATGTCCGCCGCAGAAACATGGAAGTACCGCATTGACGTGCCGCAAGGTGACACGCGCCTCGTCAAAATCAACATAGCCACCTCTGAAGCGATGGCTATGCCTGCTGGCCCCGGAGTCAAAATTTGTCCATCGTTATTGCCATCGGGTGAAATCGCCTATATTCGTCGCGACAAGCCGCAGGGAATCTTTTATGCAAACGGTAAACCTGGCCCCGCAGGCTTGGACGTCTATTCTCCCTCCTGGTCTCCTGATGGCAGGCGCGTGGTCTACAGCAGATATAAGCCTTTACGTGGTATTGAGGCCGTGAAGCGCTGGAGCCGCAATCCGAACTTTGAACTATTGACAACTGCAATAATGCCCTCGTACGACCCAACAGGCCGGTCTTTCGCGGTGACGGTGCCCACTTCGGACCACACCATGACCATGTTTCTCGTCGAAGATGGAAAGCCACCCCACCCAATCTTCGAACCAAACTCATTGGTTTTGGGCCCACAATGGTCCCCTGATGGCAAACAGATCATCTTTGGAATCGGCCGCTTCACATCGTTCCTCGACTTCGCTGCCGGGGGGGACAAGCCACTCGATCCGATAAACGGCGGAGCGCAAGTCGGCATGATCAATCGTGATGGATCGGGCTTTCACCTCATCACGTCGGGGCCGAACAATAACGCCTTCGCCTCTTTCGCACCCGACGGCAAGCGCATCGTCTACCGAACCAAAGGCCCCGAAGGCGAAGGCCTCAGGATCATGAACCTGGCAGATGGCTCGATTTCGGTGCTGACCAACGAGTACGACAACTTTCCTGCGTGGTCTCCGCGCGGCGATTTGATTGCCTTCGTTCGCAAGATTTCCGACGATTTCAAGGTATTTACAATTCGCCCGGATGGCAAAGATGTGAGCCAGTTGACCCATACTCATGGCAACGACTCTCATGTGTCATGGTCGCCTGATGGAGAACGACTTGCGTTCTCGAGTAGCCGAATGGGATTTAAAGACGAGGCGCTCAATACAAACGCGCCACAGCCCGAAGGCGACATCTTCATCATGCGGTTTGACGGGACACAGGTCGAGCAGCTCACCGATAATCAGTGGGAAGAAGGTGGAGCAACTTGGCAGCCCCACAACCAAAATTGAATCCTGCAACAGATCACTTGAAATGAACTAACCCGCCCTCCAGCACCCAAGGTAGTACGAGAGGCTGTCTCAACTGAAAGAGTCGCGCTAAGAGCCGGTCAAAGTCAACCTGACGATGCAGCCAGTGCAAATCAATACCCTCCTTCCTGGAAATATCCTGGAGCTAGTCCTCCAGTGTCATTCGAAAGGCTGTGGCAGTCGCGTATCTCTTGGGCTCCATCAGGTGGCTACGATTTGCTTCGTTCGTACCGAATGCAACTGGAGATCTTGATAAAGAGAATTCGAGTTAAAGAATCTTTCGGGTGACCGAATCGTAAGCGTGCGCTCTCGACGGCGCTGCAGAGTATGTCACCAGGTGTCCGCTTATTTTATGGTGGACACTTGATGAGTGTGTCTTAGGCGGCTTCAGATGCGTGGGTTTGAAGCGAGGGCGCCAGATTCCATGGCAACAGATCATGGATTTTGCTGACCGGATGATCCGCGATCTGCGCCAGCACAGTCGGAAATGGAAGGGCTGGTCAAAGGGGAGTGGAGGAACAGTTTCGTTTTGGCAGCCAAAGGCATTGCGAAAGAGATCGAGCGGATCGGCCGCCATCCTTATCTCCTCGGCAGGGGCTGTTCGAACACGGTCGTCTTCAGGCGGGGCAGAGCATCCTCGTGCACGGCGCGGCCGGCGTTGTCGGTTCGATGGCGAGCCAGCTCGCACGTGAAGCCGGCGCGTATGTCATCGGGACCGGGCACGCTAGCGCCCGTCAGGCGGCTCTCGACGTCGGCGCACAGCAGTTCGTCGACCTCGATAACGACGCCCTGGAAGACGTCGGCGAAGTAGATCTGGTTTTCGATGTCCTTGGCGGCGACATCGCGAAGCGGTCTGCGGGCGTGATTCGCACCGGAGGAACGCTGGTGACGATCACCGGTCCGACGGAGGCGCGGCCATCAGGTGGTCGGAGAATAGACTTCGTCGTCGTGCCCGATCGAGCTCAATTGAGTGAGGTCGCCCAGCGCCTCCGCAATGGTCGTCTGCGGACAAACATCGGCAACGTGGCTGCCCTGGACGATGCCGTCGCTGCGTTCAACCGGACCGAGCGGATCAGGGGAAAGACGATCATTCGCGTTCATCCGTGAGGATCGACCTTTCATTTTGAAGGTGCGTACTAGGCTTGAGCTTTTAGATGCGAGAAGCTCATGAACTCGCGTTGGCACGCCATATCGAGAGCGCCCTTCCAACGCTCTGCTTGACGCCGCAGGGAAGAACCGGGTGGACGCGGGCAATGTCCGATGCAATTCCACCTTGATCAATCGGACGGTTGTGTCTATAGCGAACGTGCTCATTTCAAATCATCGAACCGAAGAGCTCCCCGGTGGCATTTTCAGGAAATAGGCCAGTGGATTGCACTCAGTTGTCCGTAAATGAGTGGTAAGGCCTGATATGGAGTGACCCTGTCAACCCTGCGGAGTCGATGGGTTTGCTTTTGTCGTTGTCGTTGTTTTTGCTTTTCCCCGAGGACAGAGCGAGCAGCAGCCTGGGCAGGTTTGAGCGACGATTGATCAGTCTGATATTCGCGGGTCGGAACCGCATAATCATGATCCGTC
>NZ_JBAUUO010000074.1:0-270430 GCF_049582745.1 Occallatibacter sp. | reverse complement strand
TTAGGGGAATCGCAGCAATTCCCGCAACAGTGAAAACGAGCGCGATCAAGAAAACCACTGCACGGGTCTCCTAAACGGTTCTAAATGCTTCGACAACATCTTAGTCCCACGCCGGGTTTGGAAGTATCGTGGCCACGTGGGAAGTTTCGGGGCCGGAAAAAGGAGCAACCGCAGATCCTTCCGCTTCGCGTCAGGATGACAGCTTGTTTTGGTGCTGAGTTTTGACCGGGATTGGGATTCGGAGCTTGTCGTGTGCGATTCGTCAGTGATGAAGCTGAGAGCTTGATGGTTATCGGCAGCCGAGGCCGGCTCGGGGCTACTCCCCGTCAGGCTCAGCGGGAAAGAGTTCCGGCTGGCCTTCTGCGCCGGCTGCTTCCGGTCGACGCTTCCGGCCAGTTGCGCCGATGAGGCCAACGACCTCCAGCGTCTGGATCGCCTGGCGGGGGACGTAGATGCGCTGGGTATTCGAGCGCGTATCCGGGGGCGTCAACAGGAGTCCGGCACCCGAGACCAGGGAGCGGTCGTTGGCGGCGATGCCTTCCAACTCATCCCCATCATTGAGGGTCATGCGGAGCCAGAGGCCCGCTGCCCGGGGGCGGACGGTGAACTTTTTCTGGAGCAGGCGCTCGGGATTGTTCTGGTCTGAACTTGTGGAAAAATCACGGACATAGCAGACCCACTTCACCGTCTCCCAGGCAACGGTCAGGACCTTTCCGGTCAGGTCCAGGACCTCCAGCGCAGGCGCGTCCTGCCCGAAAATGGCGCCTGCATAGCCGGCATACCACTCGCGCGAGAACTTGCGCACAATCACCGGCTTACGAGCGGAGCCCATGGCATGGATTGTCGCATGCGCATGCACATCCGCGCCCCGAAAAGTCGCAAAACTGGTGCTGTTCCTGCTGGTCAATCGATGAAGATTGTGATAAGGTACTGGTTTGCAACCTCTGCCGCGGTCGCCGTAAGCATAACGCCATCAGAGACTTGCCTTGGGTTTTGCAGGTGGAAGCAGGAACGGAATGCCCGACTACATTTACCTTCTTGAGAACAGGCTCTCGGCCGAACAACAGAATGCTCTGCGGCGGTTGCGCGAAGTGTGCCGGGAAGCCGGAAACCTCCTTTTCCTGACCGGCGACGCGGTTCGCGATCTGACCAGCGGCCACGCCGTGCGCGACATTGAAGTCGCGGTCCAGGGCAACGCTCTGAAACTGAAAAAGGCCATCGAAAAGCTCGGCGCCAAAACCTGGGGCGAAGACGAGTCATCGCGCTCGCTCTACCTCTGTTTTCCCGGAACCGTCCGCGTGGACGTGGTGAGCACCCATCGCCGCGAGTATCCCAAGCCCGGCAAGCCCGCCTACCACTTTACTTCGATCCAGGACGATCTCCGCCGGCGCGATTTCACCGTAAACGCCATGGCGATTTCTCTCAACGAGGGATCCTTCGGCCTGCTGATGGACCCCTTGAATGGAGCCGCCGACATCGAGGCGCGCACGCTTCGGCTGGTTTCGAATTATGGATTTCTTGAAGAGCCGGTGCTGATGATTCGCGCCACGCGCTACATCGCGCGGCTCAGCTGGGATCTCGATCCGCGGACACTGCAGCGCTACGAGAATGCGAAAGCGGAGAACGTGATCGAATTGCTCTCGGCGCACGACCGCAGCCAGGAACTGGAGCAGATCGGGCACGAGGATGAAGGACTCAAAGTGCTGCGCGCGCTTGAAGCCGAAGGCTGGATGAAAATCCTGTGCGCCACGTGGACCTCGGCCAAAGCAGATGAAGAAAAGCTGACCGCCCTGCACGATCTGCGCGCACAATTACAGATGCAGGGCGTGCACCCCGACATGTCGGCGGGACAGATGCAGTTGCTGACGGCGAAGATGGCGCCGAAGGATGTTTCGGCTCTAAAGAAGCAGTTGCTCCGGCCGGGATTTGTCGAGGAATGGAACAGCCTTGACTCGCTCGCAAGCGGCTTTGCCAAGGTGCTGCTGAGCAAGGCCAATGCCACGCCATCGGCGAGCTACAAACTTTTCACCACCCACGATCCCGAGGCGGTACTCTGGCTGGGCTTCACCAGCAAGGACAACGCGGTCAAGGCGAAGTACGAGCTTTTCCTCAAGACGTGGCCTGAAGCGCGGCAGCGAATTCCCTATGCGCAGATGCAGGAGATGCGCATTACGCCCGATCTGCCGGCGTACAAAGATATTCTTCACCTGATCTTTTTGCAGTTGATCGATGGCGGACTGAATACGCCGGAGGAGATCAAGGCTTTCCTCGAACCGCATTCGCCGCCTGCTCCGCCTCCGCAGGTCACGATCAAGCGTACGCGTGCGAAGCGCAACGTGGAGAAGATCAAGGAGAAGTCCTTCGACGAAGAAGATGAGGCCGAAGACGGAGCTGATGAGGATGATCTCGACGACATTGGCGGCGGCGATGAGGAAGATACCGACCTCGGCCTGCCGCTGATCAAGGGCGACGTACTCGACGAAGAATTGGGCGACGAGGAAGAATCGGAATCTGACGAAGCCGACGAGGGCGACGACGAAAACGAAGAGCCCGTGCGCAAAGGACGCGGCAAACATGCTCCGCCTGCAAAGCCCAACAAGGCAGCGCACAAGGTCGAAGAGGCAAAAGGGAAAGCGGGCGGTCAAAAAGCAGCGGCTGCGGCAAAGCCTGCTGCGGGCGCCAAGCCGGCGCCTGCCGCGAAAGGGAAGCCCGAGCCGCCGAAGGCTGAGAAGGCCAAGGCAGCCGCACCCCCATCGGCAGCGAAGAAGCCGGCTGCGGCACCAGCCAAAGTTGTGCCGGCGAAACCGGTACCTGCGGCCAAGCCTGCGGCAAAAGCTCCAGCAAAAGCGGCCGTCAAGGCAGCCCAGGTGAAGGCACACGCCAAGTCGGCGCACAAGGCAGTTCCGGCAAAGAAGGCTGCACCGGCTGCCAAAGCCAAACCGCACGCTGCGGCGAAGCCGACAAAAGCTGTTGCGAAGAAGCCCGCGCCGAAGGCCGGTAAGAAGCGCTAACCCGAATGGTGCGGGCAGGCGACCGGCTTGTCCGCACATCAAACTGCTATTCTCGAAGCACAATCTCGACATACGGAGAAACCCGCATGGTCCGACTGCTTCCCCGCGTCTCATTTCTCTTTCTGCTCAGCATGCTTCTCGCGTCTGCTGTCCCGACGTTTGCAAAGCGCATCGTCCCGGCCACTCTATCTGTAGAAAATAGCGGCGCCGGCTACCGCTTCGATCGCGGCGGATGGAAGTACGTCCATCTTGAAGGCACACCTGAAGAAATTGGGTTTCAACACGGGCAGTTGCTCGCACCTGAAATTGCCGACCTGATCGACGTCATGAAGATCGAGTCGAAGCACGATACCAGGCGCGACTGGAATTTCTATCGCGACGCCGGCCGCAAGATGCTCTGGCCGCATATCGGCGCCGAATACCAGCAGGAGCTGACAGGCATTGCAAAAGGCGTGCAATCGAAGGGAATGAAGCTCGACGTGTGGGATATCGTTGCCCTCAACGGCGGCATCGAGCTTCCGGATTATTACGTACCATGGCTCAACAAGAGCGAGCACGCGATGAATGCACCGCTGATTCGTCCGGAGGGTCACTGCTCCGCCTTCATCGCAACGGGCAGCTACACCAAGGGCGGCAAGATCGTTGTTGCGCATAACAACTGGTCGAGTTACGCCGATGGCGAACGCTGGACGGTGATGTTCGACATCAAGCCCGAGCACGGCCACCGCATGGTGATGGATGGGGAACCGGGCGTCATCACAAGCCAGGACGACTTTGGCGTGAACGATGCGGGTCTCATCATCACCGAGACAACGATCACGCAATTCATTGGATGGAATCCTGACGGCGTGCCGGAGTTTGTGCGCTCGCGCAAGGCCATGCAATATGCGAGCACAATTGATGAGTATGTCTCCATCATCAAAGAGGGCAACAACGGCGGCTATGCCAATGACTGGCTGGTGGCCGACCGCAAGACAGGCGAAGTCGCATATCTCGAACTGGGGTTGAAGAATACTCCGCTATGGCGGACAAAGGACGGATACTTCATCAGTTCGAACTTCCCGCGCGATCCGGCGCTGATCAAGCAGGAGACGGATGGTTTTGATTCGTCCAACAAGTCGTCGTCAATGAACGCGCGGCATGTGACCTGGGAGCGGAAGATTGCTGCGAGCAAAGGCAAGATCGATGTCGACCTTGCTGAGCAGTTCCTGGCGAACCACGACGACAGCTTCACCGGCAAGGTGAGTCCGGATGCGCGCACCCTCTGCGGCCACATTGATGTCGATCCCAATGGCGTTCCAGAATGGGGCGATCCGCCGTACTATCCCGATGGTGCGGTTACAGGAAAGGTGACGGACTCGGATCTCGCTGCAGATCTCTCGCTGATTGCGCGTGCGGGGCATCCGTGCGGAGAAGACTTCCTGGCCGCTCCGTTCTTTGCGGCGCATCCCCAGTTCGATTACCTGAAGCCGATTCTCAAGGATATGAAGGCCGGTCCGTGGACGAAGTTTGCGGCAGGCGAAAAGCCCTGACAGCCTGTGGCAAAACACTGGTTTTTGACTTTTAGAGCTTGCTGAAAAGAACTCGTTCAAGTAAGGAAGATTCCCCTCAGGGGCTGAGCCCACGTTCATCATGCGAGGTTCACGTACGGGCTGAAGCTACC
The DNA here is from genome assembly GCF_049582745.1 of Occallatibacter sp. Taxonomy (GTDB): domain Bacteria; phylum Acidobacteriota; class Terriglobia; order Terriglobales; family Acidobacteriaceae; genus Telmatobacter. Next base: position 265,756 of record NZ_JBAUUO010000074.1, on the reverse strand, counting down.
CTTCAAAACGGGGCATTGGCTGAGGCTATTTATAAATCATGTGGATCGTGATCTCGGTCGCCGGGCACGTGACGTGAACGATCGCAGCCGCGAAAGACGGTGCGCTCAACCCGACGTGCGGATGGTTTGCAAACCCGAAGCCCTCTTTAGGGATGCCGATGAAATTCCGGTCCAGTTTGTGATTCTTGTTTTCGTCGTGAATCGCGACCACGCCATAATCGCCCTGGGGCAGGTTATCTGTCACAGCGGTGGCTTGGCGTGCTCCGGCAGCAATGGGCGTGGGCCAATGACGAAAGGCCTTTTCCATATCTTCAGGCCAGCCGCTGGCCGATTTGAAAATCGCGGCGCCCACCACGCCGGTTGAATTACGCAGTCCATCAACGTGAATGCGCAATGTGCATCCGGCCTCGCTCTGCGCGGCTTGTCGAGCAATTGATGCCAATGAATCCGCGCCCAGCCCTGTCTGCATGCAGGTTGTTGCGATCAAGAAAATCATTGGAAGGGAGCGGAAAGATTTCATTGCAGGAGTTTAGACGTGTCACGTCGCCGAAAGGCATAGAATCGCTTTTCACGAAACTGCGGAGGCGGCCGGGGCCGAATCGGCGGTTTGCAGTGTGTCTCAGCGTGCGTTGTCTTGCGTCAGAGGAACTTCGGCAGGGTGCCGTACGGGCCACCCCAGCCGATGCACCCTAATAGCGTCCCGAGCGCGCGCCGCTGCTGCTGCCTTTACGTGCCTGGTAGCAGTCCCGGCAAAATACCGGACGATCGCCGCGGGGTTCAAATGGAACAGTGGTGGGCTGGCCACAGCCGGAGCAGATGACAGGTGTTCCATGGGATGGTGCCGGACGATACCCGGAGCCTCCCCCACCTTGTTCGCTCTTCTTTGCCTGACGGCAAGGCTTGCAGCGTTTGGGGGTCGAATAACCGCGTTCCTGAAAGAACGCCTGATCCGCAGCGGTGAACGTAAAATCCTGTCCACAGTCGCTGCACGTAAGTTGAATATCTCCGGCCATGTGTGTCCTCTGAGTGTTGTCCTCGTCGCGATTGTACATACGAGCCGGTAAATTTTATATAAGAATCTTGCCGAATGGCAAAAACTTAACGTTGTCATTTAAACGATTTAGCGGGTTGGCGCAACACCGGCGTGACACGCTATAGTGGCTCTGCCAGCCGTGAAAATGCGGACTCATCGCCGGATGGCGCTCAGGGATGACCTTGCCAAACCCGGAATTCGAAACCGAGTGCATCCGCAGGATTCTTGCCGGCGAAAAGCACCTGTTTCATGACCTGATCCGGCCCTGCGAGCGCTCCATTTACTTTCTGCTCCTCTCTCTGCTCAAGAATGAAACCGACGCGGAAGATGCCGCGCAGGAGACGGTGATCAAGGTCTATCAGAATCTCAGCAAGTTTCGCGGCGACGCGCAGTTCCGGACCTGGGTGTTGTCAATTGCCCGCAATGAAGGACTGGGAAGGCTGCGCAAGATCGGCAGCCGCCGCGAAGACTCCCTCGATGCAGAGACCGATGAATCGAGTGGCGACTACACTCCGGCGATCCTGACCAGTTGGAAGGAGATCCCAGCCGAAGCCTTGGAGCAGAAAGAACTGGGAGCGATCCTGCGCCAGGCCATCGAGGGGCTGCCCGAGATTTACCGTAACGTCGTGCTGCTCAGAGACATCGAAGAGATGGATATCCGCCAGACGGCAGCGGCACTGGAGATCAGCGAGGCAGCCGTAAAAGTTCGCCTGCACCGGGCTCGCGCCCTCTTGCAGCGTCGCCTGGCTCCACAATTGAAAGGATATGCCCCCAAACGCAAGGGCTGGTTTGGAGGCCGCGCATGAGGATCGACTGCAAACACGTTTGGGAACACATCTCCGCCTACATCGACGGCGAGGTGGATGCGTCTCTGCGTGCCGACATCGATCGCCATCTCGAAACCTGCGAGATTTGCTCGGCGGTGCTCGATTCCACGCGCAATGTGGTCATCCTCGTGGCAGACGATCGCGTCTTCGAACTGCCTGCCGGTTTCAGCGAAAGGCTGCATGCGCGGATCGACAGGGAACTGGAAGCACCAGGCGGGTGAGGCGGCAGGGATTCAGCAGGTGCCGGCAATTCGGCACGGCGGCGGAGGTCCCTTGCGATGAACCATGGGGTGCGTCCATGTCTCAAGGCCGACCAGAAGCAGCGTAATGATCGCGAGGGCGACCTGGAGCCGTTCAGAGCGTTTTTCCTTCGGGGTCAGTTCGCGGCGCCGCCATTGCGCGGAAGGGCGATTGCGCAGGTGGCGAATCCAGGCGAGGACAGCGAGATTCACCACCGCTCCAAGGGTGGCCACAATCAACATCGGGATGCGAATGGCGTCCTGGTGCCAGCCTGTTGCTGGAGCATAGATTCCGCTGGCCGCGGCGAGTGCTGAGAGTCCGATGGCCACGCGAATCCCGCTGATAGTCAGAACGGCGGTACACAGGCTCTGGAGCACCGCGAACATGGCACTCGTCCAGCCAATTGTCCGCAACTGCCTTAGGCCGAGGAAGAAGCCGGACGACTCGGAATCGGCGCTTGGGGAATGCTGTTGTTGTTCCTGAATCTGCATTGAATTAACCTCAAACCCGGGATCGTTATGGGGAAACGTTAACACCCATTCGACGCGCGCAATTCTCAGACTAAAGCAACACGGACCCAGGGGCCAATCCAAACATCCATCCAGCCCGTTCATTGGAGGAGGGAGCCGGGGCGAAGATTTTCATTTTCAATCTGGCCCCTTTCCTTGTAACCTTTCGCGCATGCCTGCACTCATAGAGTGCGTGCAACGGATTGTGCGGCATCTGCGCTTTCGGCCAGACGCCGCATGGCAATAAAAACTGCGGCTTCCCCGCCCCAACCCCCAGCGAGGTCAATCTCACATGAAGAACCAATTCAGTGCAATGCTGCTCACCGCTGCTCTCACCGGTCTGATGGGTGGAACCGTCGCGGCTCACGCGGCCACCACAAGCTCGAACGCCAACAACCCGACGGTCAAGGCAGCCAAGGCCGGACTGCGCTATACCAATGCCGACAAGCCACCCAAGCACTCCTGTAAAGGCAAGAACGATTGCAAGGGACAGGGCGGCTGCAAGTCCAGCGACAACGGCTGCAAGGCCAAGAACAGCTGCAAGGGCAAGGGCGGCTGCGCCACCGACGGCTCCAAGATGCCGAAGTTCGTTTAACGCAAGAGATCAGTCGTCAGTGTTCAGTTCGGGCGTCGTCCATGCAGCAATTGCATGGGCGCGAATGGATTCTGACCGCTGGCGACTGATCGCCTGCTCGTTGTTTAATTAAATCTGACAACTGACCACCTCTCCCTGATCCCTGCGCTTATGCCTCCAAATCGCTTCAACGCATTTTCGAACCACGGCGTCGGAATCGGTTTGCGCATTCCGCATTACCAGCATATTTTTTCGCGCAAGCCGGTGGTCGACTGGTTTGAGATCATCTCCGAGAATTTCATGATCGACGGCGGTCGGCCGCTGGCCATGCTCGATCAGATACTCGAGCGCTATCGGGTAGTGCAGCATGGCGTTTCGATGTACTTCGGCTCGGTGACTGAACCCGATCCGGAACATCTCAAGCGGCTCAAGACTCTTGTACGTCGCACCGGCACTCCGTGGCTGAGCGATCACCTTTGCTGGGGCTCGGTCGACGGAACTTACACGCACGATCTGCTGCCCCTGCCCTACACCTGGGAAGCTGTGGCGCGGACCGCCGAACGTGTTCGCAAGGTGCAGGACTACCTTGAAATTCCCGTTGCCGTTGAGAATGTCAGTTCCTACGCGGCCTTTACCGCTTCGCGGATGACGGAGTGGGAGTTCCTGAACGAAGTGGCGGAGCGCGCGGACTGCGGCATCCTGCTCGACGTGAACAACATCTACGTCTCTTCGGTAAATCACGAATTCGATCCAATGGTGTATGTGAATGCCGTAGCGGCGCATCGCGTGGCGCAGATTCACATTGCCGGGCATTCCAAGTACGAAAAATATATCCTCGACACACACGACCATCCGGTGATCGATCCGGTGTGGAAGCTGTATGCACGGGCGATCGAGCGCTGCGGCCCCACGCCGACGCTGCTGGAATGGGACGACCACATCCCGAGCTTCGATGAGGTGCATGCGGAAGCGTTGAAGGCCAATCGTTACCTGCACAAAGTTGCGAATGCGGAAAGCACGGTAGCCCCAACTGAACATGATCCCGAGGCATGGGAAGCGCATGTGGAGGCGGCTCGATGAACGCACAGGCCATGAGCCTCGCCCAACTACAGCGCGAAATGGCGCGCGCCGTGATGATGCCGCTGACCGCCGATGAGAACATGCGCCGGGAATCGCCCGATGGCCGCCCCATGGACCAGGTGGCCACATCCTTCATTGCACCAAACAGCCGGCTCAGTTCGTTTGAGCGGCTGGAGATTTATAACCGCCAATACTGGTACCGTGTGCTTGGCGCGCTGGCTGAAGATTTTCCGGCGCTGCGTTCGGTGATTGGCGCCCGCGCTTTCGAAGCGATGTCGGTGGCATATCTCTCCGAGCATCCGAGCCGCTCGTTTTCACTGCGCAATCTTGGCTCCCATCTGGCGGAATGGCTCAAGAAAAACCCGCATTTTGCCGGCAGGCGTGCGCGCCTTGCTGAAGACGTCGCCCGGATCGAGTGGGCATTTGTGGAAGCCTTTGACGGCGCGGAGCGAGAGCCGCTTACCCTGGAACAAATTTCTACCCTCGACGGCGACTCGCGCCTTTCGCTGCAGCCGCATCTGCGGCTGGTCGCACTGGATTTCCCTGTCGACGAACTCGTGCTCAATCTTCACAAGAACGAAAAGCGCCAGACGAGTGAAGCGGGCGTTCGCCATGAAGAGGAAGAACAGGCTCCCGCGAAACTGCCGCCCCTCAGGCACAGGGCCACCTGGCTTGCGGCGCACCGCGTGGGTTTTTCGGTCTACTATCTGCGCATTCGGCGCGATGAGTTTCTGACACTCTCTGCCATCCAGGACGGCATGCCGCTTGCGCAAGCCATCGAGACGGGTGTAACCAGTTCGCGTGTGCCCAGCGGAAGACGGCCACAACTGGTCGGGCAATGGTTCACGAGCTGGTCGGAACTTGGCTGGATATGCGCGCCTGACATCGAGCAGCTACATTCCTGAATGCGGACGCTCCGCCAAATTCCCTGTAACGCACCTTTGGCGCAGATTGTCTTAAGAGTGGAATGACCATGGCCCGGCAACGCACGTTCCTGACGGCAGAATGGAAGAACCTGCTGATGCTGAACTACGCTGTCGATCCGGCGCTGTTGCAGGGCTACGTTCCGGCAGGAACCGAGCTGGATCAATTTGACGGCAAAACGTATGTCAGCCTCATCGGTTTCGAATTCAACAAGACGCGGGTGTTGGGGACAGCCATTCCATTCCACCAGTCCTTCGAAGAAGTCAACCTGCGGTCCTATGTGCGACGGCTGGAAAGGCGAGGCGTGGTCTTCATCAGCGAGCTGGTGCCGAAATATGCGGTGGCGGCGATAGCGCGATTTGTCTATGGCGAGCGCTACTCGTGCGCGAAGATGACGCATTACATCGAGAAAAGCGGCGGCAGGACAACTGCCGAATTCTCGTGGGGATCGGGCTCGGGCCGCGGCATGATCTCTGCCGAGACGGTTGGAGACAGCTACCTCCCGCGCGAGGGTTCGCTGAGCCAGTTCATCACCGAGCACTACTGGGGATATGCCGCGCAAAGAACCGGCCGTACGCTGGAGTACCAAGTGGAGCATCCGCAATGGAAAGTGAGGGACGCAAAACAAGCTCAGTTCACAGGGAATGCGGGAAAGTATTATGGCGCGCAGTTTGCAGAGGTTTTAGAGAGAACCCCCGATTCAGCGTTCCTTGCCGAGGGCTCGGCGGTCACGGTCTTCAAGGGAGTGCCGATTGAGTGAGCGGTGGGTTCGCCGTTCGACAGCTTTTGTGGTTGGGTGATTTGTGCCGCCTCGCCGGAGGTCCAGATAGCTGCAGGGGCTTGATTCCCCCTGCGAGATTTGAAAGGGAAACATGAGCAACATCGTGAACGCCGCAACAAAAACTTACAATGGATTTGCTTCAATCCTGAACCGGCTGCAGAGCCCGCTGCTACTGGCGATACGCCTCTACTGGGGCTACCAGTTCATGCAGGACGGCTGGGGCAAGCTGACGCATCTCGATAAAGTCACGGAATTCTTTTCCAGCCTCAACCTTCCGACGCCGCACATGACCGCCCTGGCGGTTGCGCTGATCGAGCTCTGCGGCGGATTCCTGTTTACTTTCGGCATTGCGTCGCGTCTGACGTCGCTGGTTCTGTGGGTCAACATGACGATGGCCTATCTCAGCGTCCCAGACGATCGCGTGAACTTCTTCCACATCCTCTCAAAGCCGGATGACTTCTACGGAGCTTCGCCCTACACGTACTGGTTCGCCGCACTGCTGATCCTGATTCTGGGACCGGGCTTCTTTGCGGTAGATACGGTACTGAAACGATGGGTCGGCACACGTGGTGCGCCCGCGCACACGACTGCGTGACCGCGCCGCGCTATCATCTCTTGTTTCATCCGTGAGTGGACGCAGGAGATCATGCGCATTGCCTACATGCTTACCTCGCTCGGCATCGGGGGCGCCGAACGGCAGGTCGTCGCACTGGCGGAACGCATGGCCTCACGAGGACACGAGGTTCTGCTGATCGTGCTTCGGCATTGTGTAGAGCATGTATGGCCGACCAATGTTCGCGTGGTTTACCTTGGCATGAGCAGGAGCGTTGCGGGCGTTTTGAGCGGCGCGCTCCGTGGCAGGCGCGTTCTGCTCGATTTTCGGCCCGACCTCGTGCACAGCCACACATTTCATGCCAACATGGCTGGACGCTTGTTTCGGGTCTGGGGGGCATCGCCGAGGACTCTTTCCACGATTCACAACGTGTATGAAGGGGGCCGCCATCGCACTTTCGCATACAGGATCACGGACGGCCTGGCGATCCATACCACGGCGGTCAGTCGCGCGGTGGCAGTTCGCTGCATTGAATCGGGTGTTGTAGCGCCGAGCAAATGCTCCGTCGTTACGAATGGAATCGATACAGCGCTCTTCGCGAAGGATTCCGGTCGCAGAGATGCGATGCGATCGGAACGGAATGCAGGCAGCGATTTCATCTGGCTCGCCGCGGGCAGGATCGCTGCAGCGAAGAATTATCCGAATTTGTTGCGAGCATTTGCGCGGGTTCACGCAGTTTTTCCTCACTCGCGCCTGTGGGTGGCCGGCGAAGGCGGCAATCGGGAAGAAGAGCGTATGCGCGAACTCGCCGTCGAGCTAGGACTCGCGAACCACATCGATTGGCTCGGCTTGTGCCAGGACATGCCCGCCGTTTTCGACGACGCTGACGCGTTTGTGCTGAGTTCCGCATGGGAGGGCGTGCCGCTGGTGGTGGGCGAAGCTATGGCAATGGAGAAACCAGTGGTGGCAACGGATGTGGGGGGCGTGCGCGAACTGGTCGGTGATGCCGGGACGATGATTCCGTCAAATAACGCCGAAGCGCTTGCCGAGGCGATGATCCGCGCGATGCGCATCTCGCCGGAAGAACGCAACGCCATCGGCAATGCCGCTCGCGACCGAATTTGCCGGCACTTTGACATGAATGCAAAAGCCTCGGAATGGGAGGCGCTCTATGCGCGTCTGCTCGGCGAGACGCGTTAGGTACTTGCTCGCGAAATTGAAAAGGCCGGAGCAAACGCTCCGGCCTTTGTTGATGCTTCGCAACTAGAACGCGAAGACGGCCTGAAAGAAGACGCGTCTTGAGGTCGAGCCGCCTGGACCGGAGAAGGGACCGCTCGCCAGGCCTGTTGAACGGCCGAACTCGCTTGATCCCAGCGTGCCGATCGGAGTTCCGTAGTTGATGTTGTTGAAAAGGTTGAGTGCCTGCGCGCTGAACGTCAGGTTGAACTTGCGCCCAGTTCCTGCCGGTCCCATCATGCCGCCCGGGCCACCGCCGCCGCCGAGACCGCCGGGCCCAAGTCCGCCGCCAGGGCCACCGCCGCGACCACCACCATGAGGGCCGCCGCCAGGACCTCCATGGGGGCCGCCGTCGGCAACTCCGCCTGCCGACTCGGTTTTGGGTCCAACGCCGATTGTCTTGCTCAAGCGCAGGTTGAGGGCGACACTCGACGGACTGGTTCCCAGATTCATCGGGACAAGAGAATCACCCTGACCGGGGTCTGCGTTCAGACAACCAAATTGCGTCTGGAAGTATTGCTCGCTGCCCGCGGTGCACAGCGAGGCATCGGCGTAGGATGGGCGGTTGTTGAGAAACTGATCGCCGGTCTGATCGTTGCTGGAGAGGATGTTGTAAGGACGGCCGGTGTGGGCAATCAGGAATGGATTGAACCGGAGGTTCCATGGACCGGTGTAATTGCCCATGACGAATATCATGTTCCGCGAAACGAAACCGGCGCGGCCGTAGTCCTGGCTCAGGTTAAAGGAATTCGATGCATTTCCGCCGGCTCCGTCGGTATTGGCAAACGAGAGATTGTAAAAGCCGAAGAATCCCAGCTTCGGCGAGATGCGGGCATTCACATTGAGAATCATCTGATTCTCTTTGAAGATTGCTTCGGGATAATACTCTTCGACAATGCCCAGGCTCGGGTTCAACCGTGGACCGGTAGAGCTGTTGTAGAACGTCGTGCCCGGCAGGGGCGTGTACGGGTTGGCGTCGCGCGTCACCATCTGATGCACGCCGAAGGAATGAAGATAGGTGCCGGTCATCGTCACCGTCTTGGTGACCTGGCGTTCGAGGCTGGCGCCCAACTGCTCCGTGTAAGGCGAGTGATAGTTGGGCGCGATCTGCACCAGCGTGGTGTCGGGCGTTGGCGCGTAGGGCGCCGCGGCCTTGCAGGCGGAGAAATCCAGATTGTTGAGATCGCTGCCGCTGAGGCATGCCGGAGAATCGATCGAGGTCTGCACCTGTCCGGAATTCGCGCCTTTCTCGGTTGCTGCCAGAAGACTGCCCAGGGGAAGGCGATCGTAGAAGATGCCGAAGCCGGCGCGCACTACCGTTTTGGCAGGCTTCTTCCCCTTGGCGTCGAGCGCGTAGGCAAAGGCAACGCGCGGAGCCCAGTCGCTGTGGTTGGAAATATGGTTCTGTGTCTCCCAGCGCAAACCTCCCGACAATGTGAGACGCGGATTGACTTTCCAATCGTCCTGGAAAAACAGCGATCCGTCGAACAAGTTCGATGTGTAGGCTGTGCGTCCGGCGGTCACGCTCAGGTTTACAAAGTCGCCTGGCGGCAGCGTCGTCAGGCTCTGGCCCTGCGCCAGCGCATTCAGCGCGTCCACGTAGCCCTTTTGCGAGAAGACCAGCGACCCATTCCGATTTGCGAATGAAGCGTTGGCATCGCGATTGTCGCGCAGCCACGCGCCGAACTTGATGGTCTGCATTCCCGCGGTCATCGTGGTGTAGTTTTGTAACTCCAGGTGATCCTGGTGATCGTTGGAAGACTGCTCAGAGGAGCCGCCGCCGGTAAAGTCGCCGGCGACCTTGAGCGTGGGCAGTGTGCTGACCGGAGAAGTCGAATCGAGTGCCCGCCGGTATTCGAAGCGTGTCTCGTTGACAACGTGGTCATTGATGATCTGCGAATCGCTCAACTGGAACGAATGGTCGGTTCTTGTCGTAGTGACCGATTGCGAGGGAAGCTCGGTGGAACCGATGTCGCCGGACTCGGAATCGTAAAACCACTGATACCGCAGCGTGAGCGTGTTCTTTTGTCCCAGTTGCAGATCGATACGCGGGGACACGTTGATGTGGTTGTGGGGATTTGAAAGCGCCCCCGACGCGCGTGTGCTCGATATCGAATAAAGTCCTGTGATTGGATCCTGGACGGCCGGGATGTAATTGTAGATGGCCTCGTCGTGGTTATCGCGCTGCTCCATGCTCATGAAAAACGAAGAGGTCTTGTTCAATGCGCCGCTGATGGTTCCGTTGTATTGGATCCGGTAGTACGGAGGAACGTTGGGCAAAAACGGACTGCCTGTATTGGTTGCGCTGTCGTTGCCCATCAGGAACACCTGGCCGTGCAGCTTGTCGGTGCCGGGCTTGGTGAGGATTTCGATGCGGCCGTATCCCAATCGATCGAACTCCGCCGAGAATGGGTTCTGATTGATGCGAATTTCGCGAATGGCCGACTTGGGGGGAAGCTGGCCGCCGGTAAAGCCGTCGATATAGATCTGGCCGCCGTTCGGTCCAGCCGACGGACCAGCAAGCGCCGTGAGTTCGTTTGAGAGCTCATCGGGATCGTCGGAGAGCGCATCCAGATCCTTGTCTTTCAAGACGAGGGAACTGGCATTCGCGCCTGCTTCCACGCTCACCGTTGGCGTTTCATCGCTGACGGTGACGCTTTGCTGCGCTACTTCAATTGCCATGGCGATGTCGACGCGTTTGACTTGACCCGCCGCCACCGGAATGGCCTGCGACTTGAAGGCCGCGAATCCGGAATAATCCGCATTCACGATATAACTGCCGGCAGCGAGCCCCGTGATCTCGTAAGCTCCGCTTGCGTCGGCCGTAGCGGCGCCAACCGTCTCTCCGCTGGTCGTGGTTACAGTCACTTTGGCGCCGGGAATCAGCGCGCCGGTCTGGTCGGCGATGTGGCCGTGAATCGTTCCCGTTGCGCCTGGCGCCGACTGCGCATGCGCAGCCAGGCTCGCCAAACCAAAGGCCAACGCCATCAAAAAATGAAGGAAATGAAAAAAACAATGATGTCTTGAATACACGTATTCCTCACTCGATTTCTGCTGATAGCAAAACTGCCTATTGTGTTCCCGCGTCTTCGCCGCCGCCACCCGAACCCATGCTCCAGTTGGCGAGCAGGTCGCGGGATGCGTCGGGGCTCTCAAGCAGAGGCTCAACCCCGGCCAGCAACTTGATTGCGGTTACATCGTTGGCGCCTTCGGTAGACACAAGCATCACCGCTTCACCCTTCTTCAAATCGCCGAGTTGTACGGCGGGTGCCCGATCCAGAATCTGCGACATTCCGCCACCGGTACGGCGGCCCTGTCCTGCTCCCATTCCACCGTTCTGTTCATACCCGCCTTGCGCGCCGCCGCTCTGCGGACGAGCCGCCATTGTGGCGCCGCCGGCCGACGGCACTCCTCCCTTTAATCGGGCTGCAATCATCCTTGCCATCATGTCCGGCAAGCGGCGCATATCCGCATCCGGCGTAATGTGCACCGTGACGCTCTTCTTCGTCGCCAGATCCTTCACCGTCAAAGTGGATGCGCTTGTATCGATCGCGGTCACTAATCCTGAAACATTTCTGAAGCTGCCCGAAACTACCTGCGCGGCCGTGATCTCTGTTCCGTCTGCGTTCTTCTTGCCGAGCACCTGGAACTGGTCGCCCGGGTGAATCGCGCTTAATGGCGCGGGCTGCGCGTCCGCGAAATGAACCGAGTTCGACGCGTAGCGCTTAAGGACCGCGTCTTTGCCGACGCGAACTGTAACGGTCTTGGCGGTGGGCCCTGCGCCGGTCGTCAATAGAACGACGCCCGATGCGGGATCAACGCTCTTCACCAGGCCGCCCGTTCCATTGCGCTGCCACTCTTCCTCTTCCTTTTGCTGCCGCTGCGCGATGTCTGTCTTCTTCATCGCTACGATCTGAAGTGCCTGCGGAGTCGCACTATTTGGATCAAGCTTCACAAGCACGCGATCGCCGGCGGCAAGGTCGGTCAACTGGATCGTCGCCGCCGCGCTCAGGTCTTTCTGTCCCGGCTCCAGCCGCTTGATGACCGCGGTTGAGGGGACCTCCACCTGCTTTGAGTCGCCGGCATCGGTCTTCACCGTGATGGTGTTCCCGCTGGACGCCGTGATCGTACCCACAAACCGCGCCGGGGCCTGCGCATTGAGCTTGTTGCACGCCGCCGCCAAAGCGACGAGAAGCAACAGACGCCCCATCGCGACAGCACATCGATTCCAGTTCCCGCTTTTCATCTATCTCTCCGCGCATCCCCAGCCGAGTCGCTGCGCTGTAATCGTTATCTGTCTCGGTAGACGAGCCAGCCACGCAAAAGGTTGAGAGTTGGTGCCAAACTGTGAACCCATTTTTGCGAACAGGATGAGGTGCGCTAAGTGGAACCAGGCAAGACACTTATTTAGAGAGATTCTTAAGGAAAACTTAAGCTTCAAGTCGTCGCGGGCGGCGTTCTTGATTGCTCCTGTACGAGGACGCACGGCGGCGCGGCGCGGCGACGGCAGGACTTCAGTTCAGCGGTCTCAAGAAACGCGAAGCTTCCCGAGGCCGTGGGCATCCGATGAAAAACGTCAGCACCGCAAACCAGGCCAGCTTACGCATAGCTGATCTGTCCCAGAATTGCGGGGCGCTTTGCGCCGGTCGCGCTTGGTATGTTGCCCGGAAGTTGATGCCAGGTCATCCAGGCCATCAACGCAAAGGCAGCGGATTCCTTGGCTTCAGCCGGCATGCCGAATGGTTCTGTCGTCGTCAGCGTGCAACCCAGCGGCTCCAATTTCATCGCGAGCATCCTCATCAGCGTCGTATTGCGTGCACCGCCGCCGGAGACGATGTAGTCGATGGGAGCGTGTTTCATCTTCGGCAGTACAAACTGCGTGAAGCTCCCTACAATGCTTTCCGCCGTGAGGGCGGTGGCCGTAGCCAAAGCGTCTTCCGGTTTGCGGCTTGCACGCCGACAGGCAGTGAGAAGCTTGACCGCATACTCGCGCCCGAACTGCTCGCGCCCCGTGGTACGCGGTGGCTTCAACTTGAAATAGGGATCGCGCAATATCTCCGTCAGCACCGGTGCAAGAACCTGACCTCTCGCAGCGATCGCGCCGTTGCGGTCGTAGCTCTTGTTGAAGAGCGTCTGCGCCAGCCCATCGATCACCATGTTGCCGGGACCGGTGTCGAAGGCAAATACCTTGTCGCCATAGGCGCCCGCGGGCAACGCAGTCAGGTTCGCGATGCCTCCGATGTTCTGCAATACCCGGCCGCGCTTAGGATCGGAGAACATCACAAAGTCGAGAAGCGGAACAAGCGGCGCGCCCTGCCCGCCCACAGTCATATCCGCAGGGCGAAAATTCGAAACAACGGGCACACCCATCTCTGCGGCGACCAGCGCAGCTTCGCCCGCCTGCCACGTGCAGGCAAAGCTCTTGCCCGCGTAGAATGCAGCGCGCGCCTGGTGATAAAGCGTCTGCCCGTGACACCCGATCAAATCAATTTGGACGGTATGCCGCCTGACCGTCGCTTTCACCGCTTCGGCGTAAGCAAGACCCAGTCGCCAATTCAAACGCGCGAGTTCCGCCGTCGTCGTCGACGTGGCATTCATCGCCGCAAGCACCGCTCGACGCAACGCGGCCGGATAACGAAATCCTTCATGCGCCAGCAGTGTGAGCCTGGGCCGTCCCTTCGCAGGCGTGATCTCGACTAGAGCGACATCGATCCCGTCCGCGGACGTTCCGCTCATGACGCCGGCCACGATCATCGCCTTAGGCTTCACGATGCCTCCGCGGGAGAAGCTGCCCTCGGTGCGGCATCCGCAGCCGCGTTCGTAATCTTCGCGACTGTGTCGTTGAAGTCGAGGATGTTCTTGCGCAGCGCTTCGTATCTGTTCGCGTTGAGCGCGGGCGGCCCGCCGCGCGCATAGAGTCGAGCCCGTTTGCGTGCGGCGTCGCGTGCTGTGGCCATGAGAACTTTGCGAAAGCCCGCCGACCGCTCGCCCTCTGAAACCAGAGCGTCATAGCTGCGCAGAATCAGCTCGGGGCTGTGGCAGATCTCAAGCAGGTCTGACCCGGCGAGAATGGCTGCCACCGCCGCTTCTTCGACGGGCAAAAACTTCAAGATCCCGCCCATCTCAAGATCGTCTGAAAGAATGATTCCCTTGTAGCCGATCTGTCTGCGGAGCGTTTGCGTGATCCAGAAGCGCGACGCGCTGGCAGGCTCGTTTTTGCCGGGGGTGTGCGGATACGCCGCGTGATTCATCATGATCATCGGCATCGCGCGATGCAGCTCCCGATAGGGAACGACATCCTCATCCCACATCTGCGGCCATGTGCGCTCGATCTCCGGCGTGACAAAGTGCGTATCGCCCTCCGCACCGCCCAGCCCTGGAAAATGCTTTCCGCAACTGATTACTCCCTGCGCGGCGACGCCGGCCAGAAACTCCCGCGCGTAGGCGATCACCGCCGCAGCATTCGCGCCGGCTGTGCGCGACCCTAAAACCTCCGCTGCCTCCGGCAATGCCAGATCGACCACCGGCGCCAGCGTCGTGTTGAATCCAAACGCCTTCACCGCGCGTGCAATCAGCTCGCCGTGCTGCCGTGGCAACGAAGACGATCCGGATGCCGACACCCTGGGTGCCCCATCCTTTCGCGTTTTTTGCGAAAGAGTGGGAAGGCGCATCGCAGCAGCTACGGCTTGCGCGGACGCTATCGGCGCCAACGCATCGCGCAGACGATTCACCGTCCCGCCTTCCACATCGACACAGCGCACCGCCCGGGGGCAGCAGAATCCGGTGGCCTCTTCGAGAAGCGCGCGCGTCTGCTGCGGGTCCTTGATATTGCGCCGGAAGAGAATGACGCCACCGGAACGCACCAGTCCGAGCCACGCTCGTTCGAGGCCAGTCAGCTCCGTGCCGCCCAGTCCCACCACCAGCAGACTTCCCGCCGCCTGCCGCACCGTCATCGTCATTAAATCTCCAAATCCTAAACCCGTCGGTTCCTGTTCCCTACGTCCCTATGTCCCTTAGTCCCTATGTCCCTCTGTCCCTTTGTCCCCATGTCCCTCAGTCCCTTTGTCCCTATGTCCCCATGTCCCTCAGTCCCTACGTCCCTCCCTTCTTCATCTCCTGTTGAAGCTCTTCCAGCAGATTCAGCGCCTGCAGCGGCGTCAGCGCATTCACATCCACCGCCTCGACGCGATCGACGATGCGCTGCGACAGGGGAGTGAAGATGGTCATCTGCATCGGCTCGGGCGCGGTCTCCACCTGCACGCTCTGGCGCTCCTGCTTCTCATGCTGGCGCAACACATGCTTGGCGCGATCGATTACGGCGGCGGGCAATCCCGCCAATTTCGCAACCTCGATGCCGTAGCTCTTGCTCGCCGCCCCTGGCTCGATCGTATGCAGAAAGACGATGCCGCCCGCGCCTTCCTTGACGCCAACACGCAAGTTGCGCACGCGCGGCAGTTTTTCGGCAAGCATCGTCAGCTCGTGATAGTGCGTGGCAAACAGCGTGCGCGCGCCCGTCTCCGCGTGGAGATATTCGACGGTAGCCCACGCCAGCGAAAGACCGTCGAACGTTGCGGTGCCGCGCCCCATCTCGTCGAGCAGAATCAGCGAACGCTTCGTTGCCGTGTTCAGAATGGTCGCCGTCTCCGTCATCTCCACCATAAAGGTGGAGCGGCCCCGCGCCACGTTGTCGCTGGCGCCGATGCGCGTGTAGATACGATCCACCAAACCCAGTCTCAAGCTCTGCGCCGGAACAAAGCTGCCCATCTGCGCCATCAGCACCAGCATCGCCGCCTGGCGGAGGTAGGTGCTCTTGCCGCCCATATTCGGACCCGTAATCAGCAGCAGGCTTGGCCCGGAATCACTCGAACTCAGATAGAGATCGTTCGGGATGAAGCGTCCTTCGCGCGTATCCTCCATCCACTGCTCGATCACGGGATGGCGTGCCGCGGCGGCTTCGAGTACGGGCTCCTCGGTCAGCACCGGGCGCGCATAACGCCGCAGTGCCGCAAGATGGGCAAAGTTGATCAACAGATCCGCCTCCGCCACCGCGCCCGACGCCTGCCGGATTCTGCTCGTCGTGCGCAACACGCTGATCCGAAGTTCCGAAAGAATCCGCTTCTCGATCTCGATGCAGCGGTCGTGCGCGGTCAGAATCTTGACCTCGTACTCTTTCAGTTCCGGCGTTGTAAATCGCTCCGCATTCACCAGCGTCTGCTTGCGTTGATAATCCGCGGGAGCCATGGCGAGATTCGATTTGGTGATCTCGATGTAGTACCCGAAGACGGAGTTGTAGCGGACCTTCAGGGACCCTATTCCCGTGCGCGCGCGCTCCCGCTCCTCGATCGCGGCAATCGATTGCCGGCCCGTCGACGAGATTGCACGCAAATCATCCAGTTCAACATCGACGCCGGCGGCAATCGCTCCGCCATCGGCCATGGTCAGCGGCGGCTCCGCGACAAGCGTCGAAACAATGCGAGCCGTTACATCTTCAAGCGTGTCCAGCCTTCCGATTAGTTTTCGCCAGAGCGAAGCCTGCATGGCTTCGACGGCCGTCTTCAACCCCGGCAGATGCGCGAGGCTGGCGGCCAGGGCGCGCACATCGCGCGGACCCGCCGAATCCAGACTCAGTCGCGCCAGCAACCGCTCGAGGTCGAGGATGCCATCGAATGCGCGCCGCACTTCTTCGCGCTTGAGCAGATCGCCGTACGCTTCGGCCACGGCCTCATAGCGCGCGTTCAAAACTTCGGTATCGATCAGAGGCCGCAGGATCGTTGCCCGCAGCAGGCGCTTTCCCATCGGTGTCACGCAGCAATCGAGTGTACGAAAGAGCGTCACCCTCTCGTCCTGTCCCGCGAAGAGCGGCTCGACGAGTTCGAGATTCCGCACCGTCACCTGGTCGAGTTCGAGCGCGGTCGAGTGCTCCTGGAACTTCAGCGAATCGATGTGCAGCGCCTCGTTCTTCTGCGTGGTGCGCACATAATGCAGAACAACGCCCGCCGCAATGGCCGCGGCCTCGTGCCCGACGAGCCCGAAGCCTTCGAGCGACCGCACCTGCAGTTGGCGTTCCACGAGCGGCACTGCAAAGTCCCGCGTCCACACCCAGTCTTCGACACGCGTCCGCGCGATGATGTTTTCGAGGGCCGCCGGCGCCTCCGCACTCGACGGCAGCAGCACTTCACTTGGCGCTGCAAGCGACAGCTCCTCCATCGCCTGTTGCCGCGCCTTCGGCCCCTGAAATTCCGCAACGCGAAACTCCCCCGTCGAAACATCGAGCAGGGCAATCGCGCACACGAGGCCACCGCTCCCTGCAGCATTCCCTCCTGCGTTAGGTCTTCGTTTTGTATCAGGGCCCGACTTCAGTCGTGCCGAGGAAGGCGCCACATCGGAGAGGGCTTTAGCCTCTGAGAAAATTCTCTCGGCAGCCACCTCGAAATATGCCGCCAGAAAATTATTCCGCTCCTGCCCGAGCGTTGCGTCGAGCGCCGTACCCGGCGACAGCACACGGGTGACTTCGCGCTTCACAATCTTTTTGGTAAGCTTCGGATCCTCCATCTGGTCGCAGATGGCGATCCGATACCCCTTGCGCAAGAGGCGCGCCAGGTAGCCTTCGACGGAGTGATAGGGCACGCCGCACATCGGCAATTGCCGCTCCCGATCGCGCGCCGTCAGCGTGAGTTGGAGTTCGCGGCTCGCGGTGACCGCATCGTCGTAAAACAGCTCATAGAAATCTCCCATGCGAAAGAAGAGCAGCGCATCGGGGTTCTCCCGCTTGGCAGCCGACCACTGACGCATAAAGGGAGTAGGCTCCAGCGACTTCGCACCAGTCTTCGTTCCCGACGCATCAGCGGGAGCTGATTCTTCTTCCAGGGCAGGGGGAGACGGCGGCGCCGCCGCGGATTGGAGGTCTGCGGGTTGCACGATTCCCTACAGATTATCGTGTGGTCACTGCTCCGCGCCCTGTGCAGAACAAGGGCAAATCTTGATGGGTCCTGATACGGGATCAAGATCCCGTTCCGAGCCAGGCTTTCAGCATATGATTTCCCGCACCAACCAACCATGACCGCGAAGAACATAGCTAAGGAGCAAAGGAAACCATGGCGAATGGCCTGAGCATTCAGATCGATGAACCAGACTGTTCCAAGGTCGTCCCTTTGCCCAGTTCGCTCTCCGCAATACGTAGCCGCCGCTCTTCGTAACGGTGGGTTATTGCTTGGCGGGTGATTGCCTAAGACTTATCGCCTGTTCGAGAGCTCGGTGAGCATCGACGAAATCCGGCTGGAGCCGTACCGCTTCCGAAAACTGAACGATGGCATCGTCCAACTTGCCCAACCTTGCCAGGGAGATTCCCAGGTTGAAACGTGCATTCGCATCGTCCGGCCGTAAGCGTACGGTCGCGTCAAACTCGCGTGCCGCCTCCTGCACTCTGTCTTCCTGAGCAAGAGCGATTCCGAGGTTGTAATGCGCGTCTGCATTTTCAGGCTGCAGGCGAACCGCCTGGGAGAACTCGGCTGCGGCATCGCTGGTGCGTCCCAGCGTGCCCAGAACAGATCCCAACCGGAAGTGAGCTACGCTGTCATCCGGTCTCAGCTTCACGGCTGTCTGCAACTCGCTGAGCGCCTCATCGGGATGTCCCGCCCGGGCCAGGAGCTGGCCGAGTTCGGCGCGCGCAGGGACGTAGTTGGGACGTACACGAACAGCTTCACGAAGTTGCGCAATGGCTTCATCGGTTTTGCCTTGAGCGTCCAGGGCAGATGCCAGATTGAAGTACGCCACATAATTGTCGTGCACCACGGCGACGGCGTGCTGGTAGAGCGAGATGTCGTCACGCCAGTACTGCACCTGAATCCCGGTAAGGGTCATGCACGCCGCTGTGACCGCCGCGGCCAGCGCCACGCGGAACCGGGGCCAGGGCTGGAGACGCTCCGCAATTTCCCAAACCACGGCAAGCGACAGGCCGATCATGGGGATGTAGGTGTAGCGGTCGGCGCGGGATTGCGCGCCAGTTTGAATCAGTCCGATGACCGGCACGAGCGTCACGACATACCAGAACCATCCAATGGCAAGGTAGGGGCGCTGCGGAAACGCGAGCACGACCAACACTGTGACGGCACACAGCGCGATGCCCGCAAAAATGGCCGGTACGACGAGCGATTGCAGGGAGTATGGATAAAACACTGCCAGGCGCGCGGGCCAGAACGATTGAAGGACATAAACAGTGTAGGTAATCAGAGCGTTTTCACAACGAATGGCCAGCGGAACTATATCGAAAGAGGCAACTGCCCCGCCCGCCTGGTGCGCGATGTAAGCGACGACCGACGACGCGAGGGATGCGGCAAAGAACGGGAGCTTTTCCAGGATGCGAACGCCACGACGCAGGGGCCAAAGATCCAGCAGGAGGAGTACAACCGGCAGGGTTACGAGCATCGGCTTGGCCATAAGGCCAAGACAGAAAAGGAAAAGGGCCAAGGCATAGCGGGCGCGTCCCGGCCGGGCTGCGTAGCTGGCATAGGCCCAGAGCGTCAGCATCCAGAAGAGCGCACTCAAGACGTCTTTGCGCTCGGCGACCCAGGCGACGCTCTCGACGTGCAGGGGGTGAACGGCAAACAGGAGAGCTACCATGCCACTCCGCCAGCGGGCGCCAGTCATGCGCCGGAGCACAACAAACAACATCAGCGTGCTAAGAGCGTGGAGACCTACGTTCGTCAAGTGGTGCCAGCCGCTGTCAAGACCGAAGAGTTGACAGTCCAGCATGTGCGAGAGCCAAGTGAGCGGAAACCAGTTTGAGTCGTGAAACGTGGTGAAAGCCCAAACTAGGCCGGACCAGGTCAAACCGCTGCGCACCTGCGGATTTTCGGTGACGTAGATGGGGTCGTCAAAGCTTACGAAAGCGTGGCTTCGCACCTGGCCATAGATTGCCAGCACGGCGACGAGCAACCCAAAGCCAATCCAGAAATCGAGGCCCGGTTTCCGCGCCGCGCCTGGCCTAATCCGTTCGGATGGCAATGGTTTGTGCCGGATCTTGCCGCGCTTGGTCAATCCGAATTTCCTCTTTGATTTCGAAAACGATGCCGTCGCACATTCGTCTCGCACGTTCGTGGCAGCATGAAACGATTTGTCACGGGGAGCTTTCCCAACGGCCTGCCATCCACACCAGCCCAGAGCAAAATTGCCCCATTTGCGGCTTCCTTTTGCAGCACATCTGCTAACCCCAATCAGTTTATAGACGGATTCGGTCGCCCCTCACGACAACCGTGGCAGCTATCGGGAGGTAGAAACAGATCACAGCCATCAAGTTCGGCCGATCCGTTACGGTGATTTGGATCACAGTATACTGAGTGCTAAGGCTTTAGATTTGAGTTCGGCATGCATCTCCTCTGGCTCCGAGTCGCGACCATCTTATACGCGGCTGCAAGTGTCACGATCTTCCCCGCCGTGCTCAATTCCTCAGAGCGAGCACGAAGGTGGTGCGTGCACCTGGGCGGCATGGCCTTTTTCTTCCATTTTGTCTCTGTCGTAGAAATGTTGGTCCAGGCCCACCGCTGGGTCCCGGTCGGCGCACGCGAAGCGGAATCGTTGCTTGGGTTTGCCGTTGCTGGGCTGTTCTTTTTGGCATGGTGGCTGTATGACGCCATCTCGCTGGGTGTCTTCGCCGTGCCAATTACGTTCTTTCTCGTCTTTGTTCCGGCGCTGGGCATCCGGGGATATGCGTTCCCGAGCGAAGGCGTCCGGACAAGCTGGCTGATTGCCCACATCACCGCGCTACTGGCTGCTTATGCTGCGCTGGGATTCAGCCTGCTGGCGTCGCTGCTCTACCTGGTGCAGGAACGACGCCTGAAGGCCAAAATCAAATCCACAGACGACTCGTGGTGGATACCACTGGACTGGCTGCCGCCGCTCGACACCCTCGAACGCATCGCCAATGCCATGCTGCTGTTCGGTTTTCCGTGCATGACGGTTGGGCTCATTCTGGGCGCGGTGCTTGTGCAGGAGACCTCGCTGGGCGCAGCCTACTTTGTCGATCCCAAGGTGATTGCTTCCTACGCCATGTGGGGACTCTACGTCCTGCTCCTCTATCTGCGTCAGTCCGCCGGCCTTCGCGGGCGCAAGGCGGCTTATCTTTCCGGAGCGGTATTAATCGTCATGCTGTGCGTGTGGGCGGCCAACACCGTCAGCCATGTCCACAGGTTCGGTGCCCCATGAGCCAGATTGTTCTCATCGGGGTGAACCACAAAACCGCGCCCATCGAGCTGCGCGAGCGCATTGCGATTTCCCGCGACGATCTGGCCGGCGTCACGCGTGCTCTTGCGGCTCAACCCGGCGTGAGCGAGTGCATGATCGTTTCCACCTGCAACCGCGTGGAGATGCTGGCCGCGGTCGAGTCGCCTGAGACCGATCTGACCAAATTCCTCAATAACCATTTCGCTCTCGATCCCGCCGTGCTTGCACCGCATATTTACGAACATCGCGACCAGCTTGCCGTGCGCCACCTCTTCCGCGTCGCAGCCAGTCTTGACTCCATGGTTGTCGGCGAGCCGCAGATCCTCGGCCAGGTCAAGGAAGCCTTCGCCACCGCGCGCGCGGCCGGAACCGTCTCAGGCGAGCTCGAGCACCTGCTGCAATCCGCCTTCGCCGCCGCCAAACGCGTCCGCACCGAAACGGCCATCGGATCGAACTCCGTCTCCATCGCGTCGGTCGCGGTGGAACTCGCCCGTAAAATTTTCGGTTCTCTCCAGGGGCGCACCGTCTTTCTGGTCGGCGCGGGCAAGATGAGCGAACTCGCCGCCCGTCACCTCGTGCAGCAGGGGGCCGGCGCGATTCTCGTTACCAACCGCACTCTGGAACGCGCCCGCCAGCTTGCAGAGCCTTTCAACGGACGGGTTATCCCGTTTGAAAAGCTCTACGAAACGGCGACGGATGCCGACATCGTGATCAGCTCGACCGGTGCGCCGCACCCGATCTTCCGCCGCGAGCACGGGCAACAATTCATGCATCGCCGCCGCAACCGCCCCATGTTCTTCATCGATATTGCGGTCCCCCGCGACGTCGATCCAGCGATGAACAAGGTGGAAGGCATCTTCGTTTACGACATTGACGATCTGCAGGCCGTCGCTGCCTCGCACATTGCCGAGCGCCAGACGCAGGCAGGCGATGCCGAGGCCCTGATCAACGCCGAGGTCGAGCGATTTCACCAGCGTCGCCGCACCGTCAACGTTGCCCCGGCGATCGTCTCGTTGCAACACCAGGCAGAAGAGATCCGCCAGAACGAATTGAAGCGCATGCACGCCAAGCTGGGCGTGCTCAGTGCCGAACAACTCGCCGCCGTTGAAGCGCTCACCCGCGGCCTCGTGAACAAATTCCTACATCCGCCGATGCAGGCGCTCAAGCAGGCAGCGCGCGAAAACGACTCAACCCGCGTGGATGCGCTCTGCGAAGCATGGTCGCTGCCGGCAGTGTCGGAACCGGAGGCGAAACCGCTTCAAACCCAATCTGAACCTTCTCCTCCAGCCAACACCGAGGAAGAGAGTAAATGCGCGGAGCGCCGCCGTCAAAACGAGCCCAGTGCCGTAGGAGGCAAATGAATCTGCGCATCGGCAGTCGCGGCTCGCAACTCGCGCTCTGGCAGGCCAACCACATCGCTGCACTGCTGCGCACGCGCGGTAACTCGGTCGAAATCGAGATCATCAAGACGACCGGAGACCGGCTGCAGGAGGTCACCTTCGCCCAGGTTGGATCGAAGGGTATGTTCACCAAGGAAATCGAAGAAGCGCTCGCCGAGGGCCGCGTCGATCTGGCGGTGCACTCGCTCAAGGACCTGCCCACGGAACTGCCAGCACCCTTCACGCTCGCTGCCACGCCGCCGCGTGTCGATCCGCGTGACGTTCTTGTCTCGGTGAAATATCACAGCCTGCACGCGCTGCCCCAGGGCGCGGTGGTGGGCACCAGCAGCCAGAGGCGCCGCGCTCAATTGCTCGCTATCCGGCCAGACATCCAGGCCGTCGAGTTTCGCGGCAACGTGGATACACGGCTGCGCAAACTTGCCGAAGGGCAGGTTGATGCCATCCTGCTGGCTGCCGCCGGTCTCGATCGTCTTGAGAAGACCGAATGGCTGCGCGAACGCCTTGAACCCAATCTCTTTTGTCCTGCAGCCGGACAGGGATCGCTAGGCATCGAGACTCGCAAGGACGACGCCAGGACGATGAGCGCGATTGCCTTTCTCAACGATCCGGCCACGCGCTTTGCGGTCACCGCTGAACGCGCCGCCCTCGCGGCACTTGGCGGAGGATGCCAGGTTCCCATCGGCATCCATTGCCGCGTTGCGCCGCAGGACGAAGCAGGGGAGTGGCAGGAGGTCTTCGCTGTCGTGGCCGACCCCGCCACTGGCAAGGCCGTTCGCATCCATCACGAGTCGCGCCGTTCCGAAATCGAGCCCATTGCGCTCGGCCGGCTTGCTGCGAAAATGCTTCTCGATGCCGGTGGAGGTCCGCTGCTTCAGGCCACCTCACATCCTTCCCCCGGCGCCTCCGCGTAATATTGATCCGTTATACGGCATCGGTTGTTTGGCAGCCTCGGGCCTTTTTGAGGGACATTGGCACTTCCCGGAGAGCAGATGAAGACCGGATTCGAACCCGCTGGAGCCTCTGCGTGACCGCGCTTGCCCTTGCCGGACGCCGAATTCTCGTGACCCGCGCCGCGCACCAGGTCGGCAGGCTCAGCGAAGCACTCCGCGCCCTCGGTGCTGAACCCGTTGAAGTCCCCGTCCTCGAAATCCAGCCGCCCGGAAGCTACGACCCGCTCGATCACGCCCTGCGCAATCTCTTCAGCTACGACTGGCTGGTCCTTACGAGCGCCAACGCCGTGCGCGTCATTGCAGAGCGTGCCATTGCGCTCAGAATTCGGCTCCACGACCATGGACCCCACATTGCCGCAATCGGGCAGGCCACGGCCGAGGCGGCGCACCACATTGGCCTCCACGTCACCCTGACGCCCGAAAGCTACGTTGCCGAAAGCATGGTTGCAGCGCTCTGCAGTCGGGTGAAAGGCAAACGTGTACTCCTGACCCGTGCGGCCGTCGCCCGCGACATCCTCCCGGACGCCCTGCGTAATGCCGGAGCGACCGTCAACGTCGTCGATGCTTACCAGAATGCGATTCCTGCCACAGCACCGGACCAATTGCGCGCCGCCCTGGGTTCGCGGCTCGATGCGGCTGCCTTCACCAGTTCCTCCAGCGCGACCCACCTCGCCGAAGTTGCCCGCGTCGCCGGTATCGCCTTTCCATTTGCAGACGTCAAAGCCATCTCCATCGGCCCCGTCACCAGCGCCACGCTGCGCGAACTCCGATGGGAACCTGCCGCGGAAGCGACGCCTCACGACATCCCCGGGTTGATCGCCGCACTCAATCGGGTGCTGGGTCCGACCTAGGCTGCTTCCCGCAGCATGTGAAGATTTAGAACTGGTTGCATAAATGGATTCTGAAAGGGCATGCCTTCAGCCGTGCCGTAAGCAGCACAATAGGATCCTCGGCTTTAGCCGCCGAGGGATGTTCTTTCGACGATCTGCCATTTCTTTCCCAATTTCTCCGCAGCCTGTTTAGCCCCTGAGATATTTCATCAGACTGGATCTAAACTACTGTGATGGGTTGCGCTCTGAACCGCATTCTTTTGTTGCCATTCCTCGCCGCCGCGGCCACCCTCTTCGGCAACCCTCAAGAACCACATAAGCTGGTCTATGCGCCGGGCAAGTCGATCACCCTTGCGTTGCCAGCCAATCTCGACATCAACGTTGCCGCGACAGGCCTCAAACGCGTTCGCTTCTTTGCTCAAGCACCTGACGGCCGCATCTTCGCCACCGGCATGTATAACCTGGCCGACAACGGCCGGGGGACGGTGTTTATTCTCGACGGCTGGAACGAGAAGACGCACACCTTCACGAAGATCACGCATTACCTCGATCATCTTCGCAACCCGAACAACCTTGCCTTCTGGACTGACCCCGCAACCAAGCAGACCTGGCTATACCTGCCGCTCACCGACAAGCTGGTACGCTACAAGTACAACGCCGGCGACGCCGCGCCCACTTCTCCACCCGAAACGCTGATCCGCTTTCCCGATTATGGCCTCCACTACAAATACGGCGGCTGGCACCTGACGCGCACTGTGGCGGTGATCGACCTGCACGGAACGCCCCGTATCTTTGTCTCTGTCGGATCCTCGTGCAACTACTGCCAGGAAGACGAAGTCCTGCGCGCGTCCGTTGTCAGCATGGACCCCGACGGCAAGCATCAGCGGCTGGAAGCGCAAGGCCTGCGCAACGCCGTCGACATCCACCAGGTGCCTCAGCTCGATGGTGCACCGGTCTTCGCCACCAACATGGGTGACGACCACCTGGGCAACAAACTGCCCGAAGACACCTTCTTTGCCTTGGCCGCCAATGCAACTCCCGCCGCGAATTACGGCTGGCCAACCTGCTACTTCGCCAACGGCAAACCCGTGCACGATACAACTCCGCTGCCGTCGCTCAATGATGCGCGCGCCGGGGGGCTGATGGCCCAGAAACCGGAAGAGGAAGGCTCGGTGTATGGCCGGCAGAAGGGAGTTGCGGCAGCGGGTACGAATCTTGGTGCCGGTGGCGGTCGCCAACATGAGCCCGATCCGAATGCCGATCTCGGCAAGGCGTCTGAAGCACTCAAATCGTGCGACAAGGTGCCGCCGGCCTACACCACGTTCGCGGCGCACAGCTCACCCCTGGGATTTGCATATTTTTCTCAGGGTGACGGGATGTTGCGCGATAGCTTCCTGGTTGCCCTGCACGGAGCCAGCCATCCCCGTATCGGGACCGGTTACAGGGTTGTTCGCTTCACACCCTCCGATCGCGAGCCCCGCGATTTCATTACCGGGTTTCTGACCATTGAGAATGGCAAGCCGGTGGTGCATGGACGCCCCTGCGGCATCCTGCGCCTCGATCGCGATACCTTCCTGCTTAGTGACGACTATCTCGGCCTGATCTACTATGTGAAGCCCAGAACCCAGGCCCTTCCGTGAATTGACTCGCCGAATCGATAACGTTGAAATTGGATGTCAAGAGTCGGCTTCCCCAATCTGCGTCGCATCCTGCTCATTCCATTGCGCGAAATATTCTCTGGAGTTTTGCAGGTTAATTCTTGGCATTCCCTATACTCGTCTCAGGGTCCGAATGCGGCAGGGATGATCGGCAAGCTGTGCGCATGGTTTGAAATCAAAATACCGGTCGCGCCGATGGATCATCGCACCGCATTCCGGGACCGCTTGCCTCGAAAATAGTGGAAACAGGCAAAACCGTTGCTCTAAGTTCCTATTTATGAAGACTTTGAGACCTAAGTCTAATTGAGAGAACGCCTTCCAGGATACCCTTCCGCCGAAGGATGATTATGCACTTGACACAGAATAGTATTCGCCCTATAGTTAATTCATGCATTTGAACTGGTGGGAAAGATCGATCTGCTTGCTGGTCGCAATCGTAATTTTCCTTTTCTTTCCCAGAGGGCGGAAACTGCAATGAACCTGATAGACGTCACTAAAGCGTTCCCGACAGACGAAGAGTGCTTAGGGTACATCGAGCAGATGCGCTGGCCCGATGGCGTGGTTCGCTGCCCTACTTGTGGAGTGGATAAAGTCAGCCGCATTACCCGCACCAACGTTCGCAAGGATGGCAAGGCTTCAAAGAACGTCCGCAAGAGCGTTTTTCAATGCCTAGAGCCTACCTGCAAACAGCAGTTCTCAGCCACCAGCGGCACGATCTTCAATGACTCGCATCTTCCCCTGCACAAGTGGTTCATGGCTCTTGCTATCGTCGTAGACGCGAAGAAAAGCATCTCTGCGAACCAATTGAAAGAGCACCTGGGAATCGGTTCCTACCGGACAGCATGGTACCTGGCGCATCGCATTCGTAAGGCAATGGCGGACGAGTCCGGCCCTTTTGAGCAGCTTCGCGGCACCGTGGAAATTGATGAGACGTACATCGGCGGAAAAACCAAGCGCCGTTTCGGACGCGCCAAAGAAAATCAAAGGCCTCGCGCTGAGAAGTTCGACATGGTTCTCGGTATGCGTGAGCGTGGTGGTCGCGTCAAATACGTCCACATCCCCGATGGCAAAGCGGCCACGATCCGCGAGGCGGTTGCGAAGCACATCGTACCGAATCCAGATAGGCTCTATACCGATTCAGCAGCGGTCTACAACTTCGCCCTTGATGCTCAGATGGCTTTGAAACACCGCGCCGTCAACCACTCTAGGGAATGGGTTGTGCCGAACACGAAAATCCACACAAACACTGTGGAAAGCTCGTTCTCTTTGTTGAAAAGGGGTCTGATAGGGAGCTTTCACCGCGTCTCGATAAAGCACCTGCACCGCTACCTGAGCGAGTTTGAGTTCCGGTTCAATATGCGGAAGGATACCGACAAGTTCACGCGCACACTGCGCAGGTTGGCGGGGATCGCACCCATGCCCTATGTGGAGCTTATCGGGGTTCCGAAGGGCGAGGCTTAGGGATTATCGGCTCTCTCGGCTTAGGTTCGGGAGAGCCTTTTATCGCGCTTGTCTTCTCTGGCTTCTGTTTTAAGAGTCGTGACAAGAGAGAATCGAATTTTTCCTTTTCAACTTTCATTCCCCACCGTTAGCGCCGTCCTCGGAAAGCTGATTCCCACGGGAGAACGATTTTCCGATTTCGCTGCCATATACTCAGCTTCCGGGCAGATCACGATGCGCTCTCCTCGATCTGCAACGACGCGCCTTTCCAGAACCCGTCCGCCATACTCTACCACCTTCACTTTAGTGCCTTCCTCAAAGCCCATAATTGCCCTCCATTCTCGGCAATTATGCCTATGTCGTAAGGCATCTCCAAATTTCATCCCAATCAATGTAGTACCCTATTGACACAACGCTTACGACATGTGAGTATTAATGTCGTAAGGAGATTGAGGATATGGCTACGACATCAACACAACCGCAAAACGGGGAACTGATTCCACCATACGTTCCCTTCACGACATTCCAGTCAGCCATCGATAATCTGCGCACGCATGGGCTTCCTGATCCAATCGACAAGACGACATGGGACAGCCGCTCCGGTTCAGATCAAATTCAAATCTTCGCAGCTCTCCGTTTTCTTAGGCTTCTTGGAGATGGCGATCATCCTACTGCCGCACTTCGCTCGCTGGTGGATGCGAAGCCCAATACACCTGAAGAGAAGGCGGTTCTCCGCGAACTAATCAGATCCCAATACAGCGAAATGCTCAAGCAAATCGATCTGAATACGGCGACGCCTGGACAGCTTGAGGACGCCATCGGAAGCTACCAATTGAAGGGCTCAACAAAGGATCGGGCAATTCGTTTCTTTCTAAAAGCGGCGACCTATTGCGGGATCGGCCTTTCTTCTCGGCTAACTCGGAATATGCGCGAGAGGGCTTCTTTGCCCTCTGCTAGCGGTGCGGAAGAGCAGAGCGGGGAAGCTACGCCAGCCCCGGTCACTCCGCCCAATCCTAGAAAGCGCCGCAAGAAGACCGCCAGCGGCGGAGTTCCGGTAGGGTCTGCTGGTTCGCAATCGCCAATTCCCGAAATGCCAGCAGGCAATGCAATGAAGACCGTGTCGTTGCCAAATGTCAAAGGCACTCTGACTATCAGCGGGACGTTTAACGCATTTGGATTGAGCGGCGAGGAACGTAAGCTTGTTTACGACATCATCGACATGATGAACATATTTGAAGCGAAGCTTGAAACAGAAAAGTGATTCTTTGGAGGGCGTCTAGCTGGTGCCAGGAGCAGGATTTATACCCTGCGAATCGTGGATGCGATTGGAGTTCAATTCTCCCGCCCTCCGTTCCAATTATGTCCGATCTGCCACTTTAGGGCAAGTAGTAATTGATTTAATGGGAAAGGTCTTGATAATATGTCAACAGAGGGCTATATTCCTCCTTGCCTCAGCGAAGAGGAATTGAGATCGCTTGTAGATGATTCTCTTGAGAACGGGCCAGAAAGCGGTGCCAGGCCGACTTTTCATGCCCTTTTTGACCATCTTGACCGAAACCTTTCTCTAGACGATGTCATCCATGGATTAGATAGGCCATGGAACTTTGACAGGCGGCCGGTGTTTAACAAAGAAGAGTGGCAGTGGAAATACTACATAGCCACCGAATCAATCGATGGTGATGAGATCCTCATCATCATCGCAGTAGATACCTTGAACCGCTCATTCGAGGTAGTTACGCGATGGAGACAATGACAAAACATGACTGCTTGGCTAGCCGGGTAGAGAAGTTTGCTACCGAGGCTGAGCCGTTTCATTTCCTTGACAGCGGATTGCCGAACGTTTATCTAATCGGGATTAAGTACTTTGTTTGTGAATGTGGGAGGATCGTTGCGGAAATTCCTGCGGTGAAGCAACTCATGCGCCTAATTGCGCGGGATTTGGTCGAAAGCAATACTTCCTTGACTAGCGATGAAGTCCGCTTTCTTCGGAAGCGGCTCGGCAAGAAATCGATCGATTTTGCGAAAGAGCTTGGTATTAAGCCAGAGCATCTTTCTCGCTTAGAGAACGGGAAGTTGCCGATTCCCGAGCCACTAGACAAGCTGATTCGCATGATCTATGCCATGTCAGCCGAAGACCTTGATTTACTGCGAAATGTGGCAATCATGGTCAAGTCATGGCTGATGACGTGGACAAAGCGTACAACAGAATTAAAGATCGTGAAGAGGATCGACCAAGATAACGAGTGGAGCAACGCGATGGCCGCGTAGGAATCACGCGCTTGGTTTAAGACGAAATGCCCACCCTCGCGGTGGGCATTTTTTCTGCCCTGTCACGGTATCTCAAGATTGCAACTAATTGCAAATATGTGTCAAGTGCATAATCATCCGCCGAAGTCATTTCCGCTGAGGACTTTGCATAAAAGAGGTTTTCTAACGCGCAACTGGATGGTTGCCTATTGTTCATGGCATCACAGCCGGCTGTCGAGGAACCGCGAACGTGCACTGACACGATCGATGCCCGGCCAGCGCCACGCTCCCATCCCAGTTGCAGGCCGCCTCTTCAGCTCTGCCAGGTCTTATCCTTCGAGTGGCAAAGCTGCTCGAGATTGCATTTGTCGCACTTCGGATTGCGCGCGATGCACACCTGCCGTCCGTGATAAATCACCTGGTGCGAGAAGCTGATCCAGCGATCCTGCGGAAGGATGCGCATCAGGTCCTGCTCGACTTTTTCGGCAGTGTCGGCTTTGGTCAGGCCGAGGCGATGCGCGATGCGGAAGACGTGCGTATCGACGACCACGCCCTCGGCCTTGCCGTAGCTCACGCCGAGCACTACATTGGCCGTCTTGCGCGCCGCGCCGGGAACGGTAATCAGTTCCGCCAGTGTCTCAGGAACCTTGCCGCCGAATCGCTCCACAATTGCCTGAGCCGCACCTTTGATCGACTTCGCCTTGTTGTTGAAGAACCCCGTCGTGCGAATAAGCTCGATCAACTCCGGAATTTCCGCCTTGGCCATCGCCGCCGGAGTAGGGAAGCGCTTGAACAGCTCCGGCGTCACCATGTTCACCCGCACATCCGTACACTGCGCCGAAAGGATCGTAGCGACGAGCAGTTCCCATGGCGTTCGATGCGTTAGCGCACAAACTGCATCCGGGTAAGCCTCGTCGAGCGCCTTCAAAATCGCCGCAATCCGTTCCGGCGCGAGATCGCGAGATAACGCGCGCTTGATCGCCTTCTTTGCCGGGTTCTTCTTCGCAGAAGTCTTTGTAGGAGACATAATCTCTTAGAGTTTGCCGTTGAGCCAATCCGGTAGCTTCTCAATCGGCAGCCGCACCCCCAGGTAGAACTGCCCGAACAGCGCATACACCGCGCTAACTTCGTCGAACCGCATCTCGTAGATCAGCTTTTTGAAGACGACCGGATCATCGGCAAACAGGTCTACGCCCCATTCCCAGTCATCCATCCCGATTGACCCCGAGATGATCTGCTTCACAACGTCGCCGTAGCGGCGGCCGATCATGCCATGTTCGTGCATCATGCGCTGCCGCTCGGTAAACGGCACCGTGTACCAGTTCACCTGCTCGCCGCGCTTGCGGTCCATGGGATAAAAGCAGAGGTATTTCGCTTCTGGAATGGAAGGGAAGAGGCGCGGCTTCATCGCCTCCGCTCCGCGCTTGAGCGAGGCCTCAACCTCGGCATTCCATTCCGGCGTGTGGTTGTCGAAGCCTTTGGCCGACGCTGCTTCGTACGTCTTGCGACTCGATTCATACAGACCCAGTTCAACCACAGAAACGTAGGAATGCGTCGGGATCAGAAAGTCAGAAAAGGCCGTCTGCGCCAGGTCCAGTTCAACCTGGTTCAGCGCCTCGAACGAATCGCGAAAGTGAACAAGGATCAGGTCGCCCTTGTGTCCCAGTTCGGAGAAGAGTCCCGTCTGCACCTTTCCATCGCTGCTTCGTTCCAGTCGCTGAAGCGCCGCAGTAAACTCGGCAACCATGTCCGAACGTTCGCCGTGCGCGGAGCACCGCCACGTCTTCCAGTCAAAGCGAAAAAACTGGTGCAACAGTGCAGACCCTTCAAGGGTAAGCGGAACGGGAGGAAACTCAGCCAACGGAAACACCTCGAACGTGCGTTGAAATCAACTCAATCCTAGCAGGATCAGGATGCTCGCCGCCTCGAACCTATATACTGATCGAAGCCCATGACCGAACGCATTTTGCCGTTTTTGATTCATTTCGTCACCCAGGTCATCGGCTCATTGGGATACACCGGCATTGCTGCTTTGATGGGTATCGAATCCGCCTGTGTCCCACTCCCCAGCGAAATCATCATGCCCTTTGCCGGCTACCTGGTCTACACGGGCCGCTTCAGCCTTTTCTGGGTCGCCACCGCGGGCGCCATCGGCTGCAATATTGGGTCCGTGATCGCCTATTGGATAGGTGCTGCCGGTGGGCGGCCGCTCATGATGCGCTATGGCCGCTGGGTGCTCATGAGCCATCACGACCTTGATCGGATGACGCACTTTTTCGAGAAGTACGGCACCATCACGGTCCTGCTCGGGCGTTTGTTGCCGGTCGTCAGGACCTTCATTGCATTTCCCGCAGGTGTGGCCAGGATGCCACAGTTGCGATTCCATTTCTACACCTTTATCGGTTCGTGGCCGTGGTGCTTTAGCCTTGCATACGTTGGCATGAAGCTCGGGGAAAAGTGGCACACCGATCCGCGATTTCAGCAGGCTTTTCATCGCTTTCACCTGGTGGTCGAACTGGGTCTTCTGGCCGCCATCATCTGGTTTGTCTGGACTCATATCAACCGCTTCCGCCAAGCCAGCGAAGCGTGACGCACTGCCGCGAAAGTCCGGCCCTGCGGGAGTACACTGTTGCGTCTGCGTGAATTGAAATTTCCGGATTCGTAAAGCAATCAAAGGAAGGTAAGGAAAAACAAAATGAGCACTTCAGAACAAGGCGGCCCGAAGACCGCTGTTGCAAAGCCTGAGCCCGCCAAAGGCAAGCTCGGAGTCATGGTGGTTGGACTCGGCGCCGTGGCCACCACGATGATCGCCGGCGTTGAAGCAGTCCGTCGCGGCATCGCCAAACCCATCGGCTCGCTTACCCAGATGGGCACTGTGCGCCTCGGCAAGCGCACCGACAACAAGTCGCCGCTGGTCAAGGATTTTGTCCCACTTGCGGACCTGAACGACATCGTCTTCACCGGCTGGGACATCTTCGAAGACAACGTCTACGAGAGCGCCGCGCACGCCAAGGTGCTCGACAAAGACCTGCTCCAGCAACTCAAGCCGTACCTCGAAACCATCAAGCCTCTGCCCGCTGTGTTCGACCAGTTCTACGTCAAGCGGCTCCACGGCACCCACGTGAAAAAAGGAAAAAACAAGCGCGACCTTGCCGAGCAGGTACGTGCCGACATCCAGGCATTCAAGAAGACGGTCGACCGCGTCGTCATGATCTGGTGCGGGTCGACCGAGATCTTTCTCGAGCCGTCTGCAGTTCATCGGTCGATCGAAGCCTTTGAGAAGGGCCTCGAGGCCAACGATCCCGGTATTGCCCCGTCACAGATCTACGCGTACGCGGCACTTACTGAGGGAGTACCCTTCGCCAATGGCGCGCCGAATCTCACCGTCGACGTGCCTGCCATGATTGAGCTCTCGAAGAAGAACTCCGCACCCATCTGCGGCAAGGACTTCAAGACCGGGCAGACGTTCATGAAGACCGTTCTGGCGCCGGCTTTCAAAGCGCGCTTGCTCGGAGTTTCCGGCTGGTACTCCACCAACATCCTCGGCAACCGCGACGGCGAAGTGCTCGACGATCCTGAGTCATTCAAGACCAAGGAAGAATCGAAGCTCGGGTCTCTTGAATATATTTTTCAGCCTGAGCTCTATCCCGATCTCTACAAGAACATCTTCCACAAGGTCCGCATCAACTACTACCCGCCGCGCGGCGACAACAAGGAAGGCTGGGATAACATCGACATCTTCGGATGGCTCGGCTATCCCATGCAGATCAAGGTCGATTTTCTCTGCCGTGACTCCATCCTTGCCGCGCCCATCGCGCTCGACCTGGTCCTGTTCCTCGACCTCGCCAGGCGCACGCCGTCGCTCAAGTCCATCGGTATCCAGGAGTGGCTGAGCTTCTACCTCAAGTCGCCCCAGACACGCGAGGGCCTGTATCCGGAGCACGATCTGTTTATCCAGTCGATGAAACTCAAAAACACCCTGCGTCACATCATGGGCGCCGACCTGATCACCCACCTCGGCCTCGAATACTACGACTAGGACTGGCCGTCCAGGCAACCGCCTCCCGCTAATCGGCAAAAGCACGATCCACAGCCAAAGCCTCATCCGCACGGGTGGGGCTTTTCCATTTGCGCGTTGAATACACTCGTTTTTGGGGGAGGGAACTAAGGTCCATGCACCCCCGTCATCTGTGCTCAACTCACTGGAAAGCGTTTAGTGGATGCATCGGGGCTGTGTAATTGGATGCACATGCGGTGGAACTTGCCGACTTATTGCATCCACGACAGGGGACACGGAATGCAAGAGCTCATCCTGAAGTTCTATGCTGCCGCAAGGTTCGTGCTTGATCGCACCGAGGGCCAGGGCATGACCGAATACGCGATGGCCGTCGGCCTGATCGCTTTCGGCTGTATCGCAGGCGAAGCGGCAATCGCCACCAGCGTGAATCACATCTTCATTGCGCTGGGAACCACGATCGTGAATGGCGTTACCCGGTAGCGACCGAAGACCGCGCGGCAATTCGCGGTGATCGGCGCCGTGGGACCGCGCACGCCGGTTTTCAGGGTTTTCGACCCTGCATCACCATTAGACCCCCGCGTCGCTGAGAACCTTCAGCGCCCGGCCTCCTACGATCACCGAAGTGCCAACGGCCGTTTCTGCAAATGGATCGGCGGTGTTTTCCGTATCGACCACCTGGCGCCAGGGCTTCACTCTCGGCGACTGAGGCAGTTCGAATTCGACTCCCTCCTCAGCGGCATTAATCAGTAGCAAAAAGCTGTCGTCCATAATCCACTTCCCATCCTCATCGGACACCTGCAGCGTACAACCGTTGAGCAGCAGCGCAATGGCGCGGGTCCATCGCGCGTTCCAATCCTCGTCTGAAACTTCATTCCCGTCTGGATTGAACCATGCCGCATCCTTTTCCAAAAGAACAACCGATCCGTCTGAGCGCCTGCGAACTTCACGGTCCTGAAAGAACTTCCGCCGGTGCAGGTTGAAATGCGCGAGTCGGAACTGGATGATCCGGCTGGTGAACTCGCGCAGACGCATGCGCCTCTCGTCGAGATTCCAATCCATCCATGTCAGTTCGTTGTCCTGGCAGTAGCAGTTGTTATTGCCCATCTGCGAGCGCGCCACTTCATCTCCGCCAGTCAGCATCGGCACTCCCTGCGAGAGCAAGAGGGTTGTCAGAAAGTTCCGCATCTGCCTTTCGCGCAGCGCATTGATCTCCGGATCATCGGTCGGACCTTCGACACCCATGTTCCATGAGTCGTTGTTATCCGATCCGTCGCGATTCTCTTCACCATTGGCTTCGTTATGCTTCTCGTTGTAGCTCACCAGATCGCACAAGGTGAATCCATCGTGTGCGGTGATGAAGTTGATGCTCGCGTACGGTTTCCGCCCGTCGAACTTGTAGAGGTCGCTCGAACCTGTCAGCCGATATGCAAAATCGGACAACTGGCCCGCATCGCCCTTCCAGAACCTGCGCACCGTGTCGCGATATTTTCCGTTCCATTCCGCCCACAAAACAGGGAACTGGCCCACCTGGTATCCGCCCTCGCCCACATCCCACGGCTCGGCAATCAGCTTAACTTCGGCCAGGGTCGGGTCCTGGTGGATCGTGTCGAAGAAGGACGACAGCTTGCTCACGTCGTGCAGTTCACGCGCCAGCGTGGCCGCTAGGTCGAAGCGAAACCCGTCCACATGCATGTGCGTAACCCAGTAGCGCAGCGAGTCCATGATCATCTTCAGCACCTGGGGATTGCGCACATTGAGCGAATTGCCGGTACCCGTATAGTCCATGTAGAACTGCGCATCGTCCTGCATGACGCGGTAGTACGTCAGGTTGTCGATGCCCTTCCAGCTCAGTATCGGCCCCATGTGGTTGCCTTCGCAGGTGTGGTTGTACACCACGTCGAGAATCACCTCGATGCCGGCCGCATGCAGCGCTTTCACCATCTCCTTGAACTCGCGCACCTGCCCGCCCTGGTCGCCGCAGGAACAGTAGCGCGACGTGGGAGCAAAGTAACCGAGTGTGTTGTATCCCCAATAGTCGCGCAAGCCTTTTTCGACGAGATGCCCTTCGTCGATGAACTGATGAATCGGCAGCAATTCGACCGCGGTGATTCCAAGATTCTTGAGATACGCAATGCTGGCAGGGTGCGCAAGCCCCGCGTAAGTCCCGCGAAGATTCTCGGGAATCTCGGGATTCCGGAAGCTGAAACCCTTGACGTGCAATTCGTAAATCACCGAGTCAGGCAGCGGAGTCTCGGGCCTGACGTCATCTGACCAATCGAATGGATCGTGAATCACGACCGACTTCGGCACTCCGCGCGCGCTGTCCTGCTCGTTGATTTTGAGAGGGTCGCCCGATGCGACATCGTAGGGAAAAACTGGTGCCGTTCGGTCGATTTGTCCCGCCAGCGCCTTGGCATAGGGATCGACCAGCGATTTCGCGGGGTTGAAGCGCATCCCGTGCTCGGGGTCCCACGGCCCGTGCACGCGGTAGTTATAAAGCTGCCCCGGTTTGATGCCGCTGACGAATCCGTGCCACACAAATGCGGTTCGCTCCAACAGCGTGACGCAGTCTGTCTCATTGCTGTCGGCGTCGTAGAAACACACATCCACGCGTTCGGCGCCTTCCGAGAAGAGGGCAAAGTTTGTGCCTTTTTTCAGTGCGGTTGAACCTAGGGGATAGGGCTTACCGGGCAGCAACGTTCGGCTCATTACGCTCTTCGATGCACGCGGCTTAGGAGCCGTTGTTTGTCGCGGTTTTCAAAGCGGGGAACGGGTCGCTACGCCGCCATTGCCTTTGTCAGCCGCCGAATGGTGAGGACCGTAATATCGTCTTCCTGTCCGAATGCTTTCGCCGCATCGGCAATATAGAACGCCGACTGGTTGCTGAGATTGTGGACGCGATCGAATCCAAACAATTCGCCCGACCCATGCCGCGCCTCTACCACGCCGTCCGACATCATCAGCAGCCTGTCGCCCGGATGCAGGTAGAGCCGCACCTCGTCGTAGGTCACATCGCCCAGCACACCCAGCGGCAATCCACCCGGCAGGCGAACCTCCTGCGTGTTCAGGTAGGGCGGCAGATGCCCGGCATTTGCGACGATGACTTCGCCGTCCGGGCCGAACCACGCAACCTGGCAGGTCGTAAAGCTGTCGCTTCCGATCAGAACGCGATTGAGCGACTCGAGAATCCGCGCCGGACGTTTTTCCTCAGAGCGGCGCA
Source organism: Occallatibacter sp. (assembly GCF_049582745.1). Lineage (GTDB taxonomy): Bacteria > Acidobacteriota > Terriglobia > Terriglobales > Acidobacteriaceae > Telmatobacter. The sequence continues at coordinate 229,018 of NZ_JBAUUO010000074.1, read as the reverse complement.
GCGCGCCCATCAGCATGGAAACATTCATTGCCGCCTGCAGGCCGTGGCCGGCCACATCGCCCAGGATCACCAGCAACCCGCCATCCGATGTGGGCTCCACATGGAAGAAGTCGCCGCCCACTTCGTTCGCCGGGTTGTACACCGAGTCCACCTCGTACCCCGGTGTCTCGACCTTCTCGCGCGGAATCATCAGCTCCTGCACGCTGCGTGCCGCGGCCAGTTCGCCGCTGGCTCGTTCCTGCTCGTGGTGAATGCGCAGGAAGCGCACGAAGATAATGACGATAATCGCCAGCAGACCAGTAAAGTCTGCGATCGCGGCGAAGTGAATGGGGATGGGCCCCGCCTGGATCGTCAGCGGCGACTTGTAGCTGCCGCCGCCAAACTCGCCCCAGCCGCCGGTCAGGATAGGCTCCGCAATTCCCACCATTGTCAGCACCAGGGGAATAAGCAGCAGACCCGCCTCAAAGTTGCGTTTGATGGTCGCAACAATCAGGGTGAGAAACACAAAGATGGCCCAGCCAATCATCCAGAGAATCGCGCAGACAAAAACGATAAAGAGTGCAACCGCGATGATCTTGTTATGACCGACCAGCAGAACCGTCGGAGCGATAAAAGCCAGAATAGGCGATGAGTAGCGCAGCAGCTTGATATACCAGCGCCGTTTCAGCGCCAGAAACGCCACCAGAAACTCGAAATAGAGGTAGGCGGAAATGAAAAGCAGTTGAAGATACAGCGCGCCGTACCAGATATAGTCGAGACGCGCCGAGCTTCCGGCCTGGTCAATAATGCCGATCGGCACCTGCACCAGTTCGTGCAGCGCCAGCCAGAGATACTCAGGATGGCCCCTCTGCGTAAAGTAGAGCGTGACCAGGAAGACCGACAAGAACAGAAGCAGAATTGCGATTACCAGGCGCGGCAGCCGTTCGAACAGCGTTCGCACCGACCACAGCTCGAGGGTTTGGTCGAGGTCGTCGGGATTGCCGAGGCGAAAGGTCCGGTTATAGAAGAAGTTGGTGTAGCCGGACAGGCCAAACGGGATATACAGCGTGCGAACCGCAAGCGTGAGCGAGGTTTCTGACGCCGGAATGTTCAGGTTGTAGAGCCGTGAGATCTGCTGATAATTGAAGCTGTCACTCGGATGCGGACCCTCGGGCAGGATTAACTTGCCGTTCGCAAACACGTCGGCGCCCGGCCCCGTGTTGGTAAGGTTCGGGGCGGTGCTCTGCGTTACGGGCAGCTCGATCAGCAGCGCAATGGGGCCATGGTTCGGGGCAAGCTTCACGTGCAGGCGGAACCATGCGTACTTGTCTTCGCGGTCTGGATGGTCAGAGTGGTCCGGTTCGTCCGTCGGCTCGGTCACGTCCGCAATGGTGCCTTTTCCGTCGCGGATCGCCCAGCCGGAGTCGTCAAATGCGGAATTTGCTGCCGCTGGATCGGAGGTAATTCCGACCCGCCAGCCCTTGTCCAGAACGATTGGCGATCCCAGGCTCGAGGCGTCGATTACCGAGGATTCCGGGGCAGCTTTGGGCGGAGCCTCGGCCTTGCGTGGGTGCCCGAATCCCGGAAAACGCGCACGCGGATGCGTCTGCAGCGCAATGCTTTGCACCGCGGCGAGTGTGAACACGGCAATGGCCCAGAACGATACCCGGCGCACAACTCCTCCAGAAATTCTTCGTGCTCTTCAATTTAATGCAGCCGGCTTCGCTGGCCCAAACAATGTGGATTTTGGGACCAATTTAGCCCCATGTCACCTCTCGAAATGGGCCAGCGCCACGGTGGCAGAGAATTGCGGTCGTATTTACCCTACGAAAATCTTGTAAACCCGGCTGCCAACTCAGCGCATACTAACGTCTAATGACTAGAGCGAAGCGGCAGAAGTGCGGGCAGTTGCATCGCAGAAAACAGAGCAGGCAGGCGGGTCAACAAGTCAGTAAGTCAGGTCCAGAGGTGAGGTCATGACGGCAGTATTTAGCAGTTTCAGGTCGGGCATTCTTGCAGCATTGGCGTTGGCTGTGGCCACCGCGGTCAGTGCGCAATCCGCACCTCAGTCAACACCGGCGAGCGACCCGACGGCAGCCCCGCCGGCCCAGACCACCCCGCAAGCGAATCCCCCGGCAACCACAACGCCGCCTTCAACCGAACCGTCCGCTAAGCCCTCTCCTGGCACGACCCCGGTAGCCGGCGACACGTCCGCACAGCCCGACGCCCAAACCAAGAGCAAAGACAGTGCGTCGAAAGACAGCGCGGATGCACCGGACTGCGTCCCCTCCGAAACAAGCGACAAGAAGGACAAGCACACCAAGAAGAAGGATAAAGACAAGGACAATCCCTGCCCCGCTGGCACGGAACCTGTCAAGGGCGATGTCGCCGCCACCAATGTCGATCTGGAAAAAGTCGTCGATGTGGGCAGCGATCCTGTCAAGGTCAAGCCGGGAAGCATCGACGACGTCGGCGCCGTGGGCAATCGTGACATTGGCGGGCGCGGTTTCGGCAACTGGTATTCCACTGACTCCGAGATCAAGATGGGCAAGATGTACGCCACCGAAATCGAGAAGAGCACCCGTTTCATCACCGATCCCGTCGTAACCGAATATGTGAACCGCGTCGGCCAGAACATCGTCAAGAACTCCGATTGCAAGGTGCCCTTCACCATCAAGGTCATCGATTCAGACGAAATCAACGCGATGGCGCTTCCCGGCGGATTCTTCTATGTGAATTCAGGTCTGATCCTGAATGCCGACGAGGAAGCCGAAATCGCAGGCGTCATGGCCCACGAGATTGCCCATGTCTGCGCTCACCACGCTGTCCGTGAGCAGACGCGCATGAACTACGCCCAGCTTGGCACCATCCCGCTGATCATGATGACCGGCTACAGCTGGACCGGCTATGGCATCTACGAAGCAACCCAATTCGCGATACCGCTCACCTTCCTCAAGTTTTCGCGCGACTTCGAGGCCCAGGCTGACTTCCTCGGCATCCAGTACATGTATCGTGCCGGCTACGATCCACAGGCCTTCATCACCTTCTTTGAGAAGGTGCAGGCGCTCGAAAAACGCAAGCCAGGCCTGGTGGCCAAGGCCTTCTCCGATCATCCCCAGACTCCTGATCGCATCCTGCACTCCCAGGAAGAGATTGCGAGAATTCTGCCTGCGCGCGATGAGTACACCGTCACGACGTCGGAGTTCGACGACGTAAAGGCCCGGCTGGCGCGCATCGAAAACAAGCGGCGCCTTCTCGACACCAAGGACAAGAACAAGCCCTCCCTCCGCCGCGCCAGCACCTCCGGCGATAAGAATGGTCAGGCCGGCGATGACAGCGGCGACGACAGGCCGACTCTCCACCGCCGCGACGATCAGAATTAACCTGAGCAGCACTTTTTCCTGGGCAGAAACGCCGCCGATTCTTTGGCGGCGTTGCTGTTTTCCACTGATTTGCTGAAGAATTGCCCCGTTCCGGCAAGAATTCAATTGCATCAAGTCGAATTTTCGGGGTACAGTTTCCCCGAATCTTTTCTGTTCCAAGCCCGCAACCTCGCTTCTGCTGCGCGGGCGAAACGCCTGAAGTGGCGGAGGTCGGTCGATGTGCACCCCAGCACAAGCTTCAGTGTCGGCGGCATCCCTGGTCGTCACAGTTTTTCTGTCCTCGCTGGTGACTCTGCCGTGCGCCTGCGCCCAGAATACAGATGCGACCCTGGCGCCTGCGGCCAGTACCGCGTCCGTGCAACCGGCCCTCAGGGTGGAGGGCAGCCCGGCAGGTTTTGAGGCCGATCCCAAAGAGGCAATCGCCGTAAACGATCTGCGCGCTCAGGCTCTCGTCCTCGACCGCATTGGCGCACTCTATTTCGCGCATGGCAGCCCGGCGGAGGCGCTGAAGGACTTTCAGCAGGTGCTTTCAATCGTGCGCAAGCTTGACGAGCACACCGCCGAGGCCACAGCGTTGTCCGATATCGGCGCCGCCAGCTTCGCCCTGGGACATAACGATGAGGCGCTCGATGCCTTCAAACAAGCGCTCCCCATCTGGCACAGATTAGGGAATGCGAATCGCGAAGCCGCAATTCTCGGCGATATTGGCGAAGTCTTTCGTGCGCTCAACGATCAGGACGAAGCATTGCACTTCGACCAGAAGGCTCTGCCGTTGTACGAAATGGCCGGCAACCGCAACGGCCAAGCCACGCTGCTCAACAACATGGGCCTTGTTTACTATGCCTCGAAGGACAAGAAGAAAGCGCTCGATGCTTTTCAAAAAGCACGCGAGATTTATCACAGCGGCATGAATCTCTCCGGTGAAGCCAATGCGCTGAATAATATTGGGGGGACCTACAATGCATTCGGCGAGACCCAAAAGGCGCTTGATCCGTTTCAACAGGCCCTTGCGATCCAGCGTCAGTTGGGCGACAGAAAAGCCGAGGCGACCACCCTGAACAATATGGGCACTGCCTACTCACACCTGGGTGACGCACGGCATGCCCTTGAGCTTTACAGGCAGGCGGAACCCGCTTTCCGGGCCGCGGGCGACGTGGCGGGAGCGGAAACCGTGGCCAGGAACATCGAGCAGATGTACGCCGACGGCCGGTATCGCTCTTCTCTGGGAGAAAAGCCAAAAGAGCACGAGTAAGCCGCCGGGGGACGAGGAGAAGCTCCTTCCAATTGGCACCATCCGGTTCAACGGTCCAACCCTTAGCGGACGGCCCGCCAATCAAATACCATAGGTTGCGGTTTCAGGGGGTAACAAGCACTCCGTGAAGCGGTTAGCACCCATCGGTACCCGGCAATACGCGGAGAATTCCGGAAAAACCCTTGAACTATCAGGCAAAACCGCGATATAAACAGGGTCACCGGCTCTCCTGCCGGAATCCCGCCTGGGGTGCCAGTCATGCGAAACTCCGCCGCCCGAACCAACCTGCTTGTCCCTGAAATCCGCGAAGTGATGGATATACGCCAGGCGTCGGATTACCTCGGCATCTCACCCGACACCCTTTATAAGTACGCCTCCGAGGGCTTCGTCCCAGCGTTCAAGCTGGGGAACCGCTGGCGCTTCAAGCGCTCGCGCCTCGACGAGTGGATGGATCGCCAGTCAGAAATCCAGGCCGCCGAGTTCAACCCGGAGATGAAGAAGCCCGTCAAGCCGGCGATGTGAAAGAGTAGCGACAAAGGGACAGAGGGAGAACTGTCGCAACGACTTCATTAGGCTACCAACCAACCGGCTCGCGTCAGGACAGAGACTTTCAAAGTTCAGTCGACCCGCCCCGCTTCCCTCTGTCCACTTTGCCCCCTTTGTCCCTACGTCCCTCTGTCCCCTCGTTCTCGTCTTTCAGTCCCTTCGTCCCAGCGTCCCTTGCGTGATATACCTTTCCGGATGGACCACGCACGCAGAATCGGGATGTTGCGTCGCCGCATAACGAAGGCTGGTCTTTCCAGCCTCCTTGTCACCCATCTTTCCGATGTTCGTTATCTTTCGGGATTCACCGGCTCCAGCGCGGCCCTCGCCGTCACGCGCCGCAGCGCACGCCTGTTCACTGACGGCCGTTACAAAACGCAGGCTGCCGCACAGGTGATTGGCGCACAAGTTGAGATCGTCACAGGGCCGCCCGCGATCGCCGCCGTGCAATGGCTGGCCGCACAACCCGGCGCCGAGTTCGCCGGATTCGATCCCGCTCACACGACCGTCGCCGAGCTCGCGCGCTTCCGCGCCGAACTTCCGTCAAAGCTGCGCCGAACCTTTCTTACTGCGCTCACCGCTCCACTCGTAGAACCGCTGCGCCTCGTCAAGGACGAAGACGAACTGAAGCTCGTGTCGCGGGCAGCGCTGATCGGCTGCGAACTCTTCGAGCATATTCTCACCATGATCCGGCCCGGTATTCGCGAGGTTGAACTTGCCGCGGAACTCGAACACGAGGCACGCGTTCACGGTGCAGAGGGCATGAGTTTCGAAACGATCGTCGCCTCAGGAGAGCGCTCCGCAATGCCGCACGGAAAGGCCTCGACCGCGCAGGTGCCGCGCAGGGGGTTGGTAACCCTCGACTTCGGTATAATCCGGGAGGGCTACTGCTCCGACATGACCCGTACTGTTTGCCTCGGCAAGCCAAAGGCAGAAGAGCGAACAGCGTACGAAGCAGTGTTGGAAGCGCAGGAAGCTGCTGTCGCAGCCGTTGCCGCAGGTGTCAGTTGCGGAGAAGTAGACGAAGCGGCGCGCAGCATCCTCCGCAGGGCGGGAATGGCCGACGCATTCTCGCATTCGACCGGCCACGGAGTTGGATTGGAGATTCACGAGTCGCCGCGAGTCGGTGCGGGACAGAAGACAAGGTTGCAGACGGGCATGGTTGTTACCATTGAACCCGGAGTGTATTGGCCGGGCAAGTTCGGCATTCGTATTGAAGACATGGTGGCCGTGACGCAATCCGGTGGCCAGGTGCTTACGCCGGCGCCCAAGGCTCTGATCGAACTTTGACTCGCTGACGCGCAGTTGTGCGCAGGCAAAAGGAACGAATGAAACCACAGGACATCAAGGATCTTCGAGAACTGATTGAGTTCCTCAAGCAGTACCAGGTTGCCGAATTTGACCTCGACCGCGGCGATATCAAGATCCGGCTGAAATTCGCGCAGGCTGCGGCGCCCGGCGCAAGCGTAGCCGACTTGGCCCGGCTTGCGGCCGCGGCCACGGTGGCTGCTCCGGTTGCAGCCTCTCCAGCGGCGCAGGCCACCGCGGTTCCGCCCGCACCCGCCGTCGATCCAGATGCCGGCTTGCACATCGTCAAATCGCCCATCGTCGGAACTTACTACGGCTCGCCATCGCCTGGAGCTCCTCCATTTGTCTCGCCCGGCGATCGGGTTGAAAAGGGCCAGGTGATCTGCATCGTTGAAGCCATGAAGCTGATGAACGAGATCGAAGCCGATGCTTCGGGTGAAGTGGTGAAATGCTTCATCAGCAACGGCCAGCCCATCGAGTTTGGCCAGCCCTTGTTTTCTATCCGCGAAAGTTAAAACGAAAATGGAGCGAGCACCGCTGGCGGAGTTCGCGGTGTTATCGCGCTTAACCATCTCAAAGCAATAATGCTCTTTGACTGAATCGGCTGTTCCTGACTCCGCTAGCCCCGCTAGCTTGCTTATTAAGGTTCTCAATGTTTCGTAAGGTCTTGGTTGCCAATCGCGGTGAAATCGCTTTGCGCGTGCTGAATGCGTGCCGCGAACTCGGAATTCGTACCGTCGCCGTCTATAGTGAGGCCGATCGCAATTCGCTCCACGTACGCTTTGCCGACGAAGCGATTTGCATCGGTCCACCGCGCCCCGCCGATAGCTATCTCAACGTGCCAGCCGTCATCTCCGCCGCGGAAATCGCGAATGTCGACGCGATTCACCCCGGCTATGGCCTGCTCAGCGAAAACGCGAACTTCGCAGAAGTCTGCCGCGCCTCCAACATCAAGTTCATCGGACCGCCGCCTGAAGTTACACGCCTGATGGGCGAAAAGGAAAAGGCCCGCCAGGCTATGAAGGAAGCCAAAGTCCCTATCCTTCCCGGCTCCGATGGCGTACTTTCCACTTCCGAAGAGGCCCAGGACGTCGCCCAGCATATCGGCTACCCCGTCATCCTCAAAGCCAAGGCCGGCGGCGGTGGGCGCGGCATGCGCATCGTGCGCACCGACGAAGAACTGCCCAACTTATTCCATGCCGCATCCTCTGAGGCCGCCAATGCTTTCGGCAACGGCGAGCTGTACATGGAGAAGTTCATCGAGCAGCCGCGCCACATCGAATTCCAGATTCTCGCCGACGAACACGGACACGTCACCACGCTCTTCGAGCGCGAGTGCTCCATCCAGCGCCGCCATCAGAAACTGATCGAAGAAGCGCCCTCGCTGCAGGTCACACCCAAAATGCGCGACGAGATCTGCAAGACGCTGCGCCATTGCCTCACGGAAATCGGCTACCAGAACGCCGGCACTGTCGAATTCCTGATGGACGAGGACGGCAAACTCTACTTCATCGAGATGAACACGCGCATCCAGGTCGAGCACCCGGTCACCGAGTTCATCACCGGCATCGACCTCGTGAAGGCGCAGCTACGCATTGCAGCGGGCGAGCGCCTCAGCGCTATTCTGCCGCAGAAGATTGAGATCAAGGGCCACTCCATCGAGTGCCGCATCAACGCCGAACACCCCGTCAAGTTCACCCCGTCTGCCGGAAAGATTACGGCATTCAACGTTCCCGGCGGCAATGGCATCCGCGTGGATACAGCGCAATATGCCGAAGGCGTGGTGCCGCCTTACTACGATTCGCTGATCGCCAAGCTGATTGTGCATGGTGTCGATCGCGCCGAAGCTATTGCCAAGATGGAGCGCGCACTCAAGCAGTTCGTGGTGCAGGGAATTGACACGTCAATTCCCCTGCACCAGGAGATATTCGCGGACGAAGACTTCCGCGCCGGCAAATTCGACACCAAGTTCATGGAGCGATTCCTGGCTCGGCGGCAGGCTTGAGGCTCTCTCGTTCTGCGAGACGGTGGGGCACGCCGGAGCGGCTTCCCATTCTACGTGGACGAAGACAAAGTAGCTGGTTTCTCAGTGCAATTAGAGGTGGGGACTACTCAAAGCGTTCTTAGAAATGCGATCAACGCTTTTCGATCCTCTTCCGACAACTCCAGTCCAAAGGGATGCCCTTTCACTGCATACGTCTTTGTGCCGTAGGGCTTAAAACCGGTGGGAACGTAATCATCGTGTGCTCGGCGGGGGTCGAACCAGTCTTCGAGTGTCGCACACCAGCCGCTATGCCCGAACATGCTCCGGTACCACACGCCCTTGAGTGATGGCACCTTGTAGTAGCCGGTTCCACGGCGGGTGTTGAGCGCAAGGCCGGGGTCTGTGTGGACTGAAGTCAGTGAGACGTTGTATAGGATCGCAGCGATAGGTGATGGCGTAAAGCCGTCGACGGGCGTGAGAAAGTTATTGGTGTAGAGTGGCGGCGTATGACAGCGGCCACAGCGTTCGCGCTCGAAAACCTCCTTTCCCTCGGCGGCCAACGCGTCGTATTTGTTTGGATTGGGTGGCGGCTTGAGTGAGTAAATGTAAAGCGCCAGAGCGTACAGTTGCGGGTCGCTGTAGCGTTCATTCACCTGATCCGGAGGCGGCAGTTTCTTGAATTGTGGAAAGTCCGCTGGAATAAATCCGTCGTAGCTGGCGAGGTCGTCTCCCCCCTGATTGAGTGCGGCATATCGCATGATGTCCTCGATCGAGCGATTCTGCTGCAATCCAGTGCGATCAAGGTAGAGACGGTCCTTGACGCCGATCAGATCCGGCACCTGCACCGGGTAAAGCGGCCCGGTTCGGTGGCGCGCGAGGACGCCGGGAGGGATCGGGTCATGCCTCGACGCGATGTCCTCGATCGACATCTCTTCGAGGCCCGCCTGCGGGTCTGGACGAACCCAGGGAGCCGCATAGAGAAGGCGTTCGAGTGTGCGGGCAACATCGGGGTAATCGCCGCCCTTGCGGTAGTTGTAGGCGAAAGCACGATCAAACGGAAAATTCCCTTGTGCGCCTTTCAGAGTCGATCCGTCCGGCATGACACGGGTGTGACACATTGCGCAGCCGAGGATGCCGATCTCCACCTTTCCCTTTTCGAAGACGAGGTACCGGTAGAACGGCACGGTACCGTCGGCGGCGACCGGGGTGCCTGTTTTGCGATAGAACTCCGGGTCTCGGACGTAAAGGCCTTCCGGCAAGCGTCCGCCGATCTGTCCTGTGGTCACCGGGGCGTCGAATACCATCTCTCCGGCCTTGGTCCAATCCGCGTCAGTCTTGAGAGGCGGTGCATGACGTTTATCGTCCCAAAGGACCACGGGCTCCTGCTGTTTGAGCCAGTCAATGTAGCCGGGTGGCTCGTGGCCAGGAGCGTATACCGGATAGCTCTTAAAAATTGGCCGCACAGGAATCTTGTAGTAGTAGGTGCTGGGAACCTGCTTGGGCGACCCTATTGGATTGGCCAGTGGCACCTCAAGTTTCGCAATTGTGGCGTCATCCCAAATCATCGGAATGATGCGCTCAGCGGGCGGTTCTTGTTGGTTTGAACTGACGCAGAATGCAGCGAGGGCACACGAAAGCGCCACAGTTGCGCAGAGAGAGTGTTTTGTCCTGACTCGCATCTTGGATTCCCCGAGGTCTGACTGAGCCCAAGCGCCCAGTTCCGCGGCGCACGGATGCCGTTCTTGTAGGAGAGCAGTAATTCTAACCCGAAGTTTTGAAGCAGTTCAATCAGGTTTCAACGTCATACCTTCCACGCCCTTTGCTGCGCCACGGGTGACTCGCCAGCCAGTTCATCGCATCAAGTGCTCCCGAAGTTGCTGAAATTGGCAAATATACGCACAGAGATGGCGGGTAGCCCACGCGAAGACGAAATACTGCGCCGAGCCTGCGCGCCCATCTCGCAGCGCCAGCCGTGTATTCTTGACCAGCCAAGCTGTTGGGCACTCTCTCGATGCTTTCCACTTCATTCCTGCGCTACGCAATTTATCCACTTCTCGTTGCGATCCTCACGCTGCCAAGCGGTCTCGGCCAAGCCCAGGCCCACAAGCAGACCGATTGGCCCGCTTACAACGGCGGCCTCGACGGCGACCACTACTCCGGGCTCACGCAGATCAATCGCGATAACGTCCACCTGCTGCGGCAAGCCTGGACCTACGACACCGGTGAGCAGGGAAGTATCCAGACCAACCCGCTCATCGTCGGTCGCACGCTTTATGCCTACTCGCCGAAGACTGAGGTCATTGCGCTCGACGCCGCTACCGGCAAACTGAAATGGAAATTTGATTCCGGCATCGTTGCAGGTCAGCCTGCGCGCGGGGTGACCTACTGGAATGACGGCGCACACGGCCGCATCTACGCTGCGGTCATGAACTTCCTTTTCTGCCTCGACGCCGAAACCGGAAAGCTGATCCCACGCTTTGGCGAAAGTGGTCGAATCGATCTGCGTAAAGGCCTCGGCATAGACGGTGTAAAGACCGACTTCAGCGCTCTCTCCATCGCGCTCACCACACCGGGCGTGATCTACAAAGACATGATCATTGTCGGCGGCCGCGAGCCGGAAGCACATCCCGCTCCGCCCGGATATATCCAGGCCTTCGATTTGCGCACAGGTGCGCTCCGCTGGGTCTTTCACACGATCCCGCTGCCCGGTGAGCCCGGTTATGAAACATGGCCGAAGGACGCATACAAAAATGCGGGCGCGGCCAATAACTGGACAGGCATGGCGCTCGACGCCGAACACGGCATCCTTTATGCGCCCACAGGCTCCGCGGTTATGGATTTTTACGGCGGCGATCGTATCGGCAACGATCTTTACGCCGACTCGCTTCTCGCCCTCGACGCCAACACCGGCAAACGCCTCTGGCACTTCCAGGGCGTGCACCACGACATCTGGGACCGTGACTTTCCTTCGCCGCCGGCGCTTTTCAGCATCGTGAGAAACGGCAGGCGCATCGACGCCATCGCGCAGACCACCAAGCAGGGTTATCTCTACCTCTTCAACCGCATCACCGGCGAGCCGCTTTTTCCAATCCACGAGCTCAAGTATTCGGCGAGCACTGTTCCCGGTGAAGTGGCCTCACTCACGCAGCCCAAGCCAGATGCACCCGAACCCTACGCGCGCCAGCAGCTAACAGAAGACATGCTCACCACGCGCACACCCGAAGCGCATGACTTGGCCGTCAAAACATTTCGCACCTTCCGCAATGGAGGACAGTTCTATCCCATGTCCGTAGGCCAGCAGACGGTTGTCTTTCCCGGCTTCGACGGTGGCGCCGAATGGGGAGGCCCGGCAATCGATCCCGTCCATGCCGTCATCTACATCAACGCAACTGAGATGGCCTGGACCGGCGGACTTGTTCCCAGCACAGCAGGCAGTCCCGGCGAAGCCGTATATCAGAGCCAGTGCGCCATGTGCCACGGCGTAGATCGCGCCGGCTCGCCGCCGACCTTCCCATCGCTGGTCGACATCGAAAAGCGCATGCCTGCCGACAAGGTAATCGACAAGATTCACCAGGGCGTTGGGCGCATGCCGTCTTTTCCCAATATCGAAGGCGAACGCCTCAACTCGCTTGTCTCTTACCTTCGGAGTGCAGGCGCTGCTGCACCGCCGAAAGAATTGCAGGCGGCACCGGCGCCAGCGGCGGCTTCAAAACCTGGGGCAGATCCCGCGGGAGAGAAGGTTTACAGCGAGCAATGTGCCGCTTGCCACGGCGATCACATGGAGGGCATCGCGCCTTCGCCGCAACTGGTCGGGCTGGGTGCACGCATGAACGCGGCGCAAACCACCGACATCGTTCAGAAAGGCAAAGGCCAGATGCCCGCGATGGATGTGAAAGGCCCTGAACTCGAAGCTTTGCTCCGTTTCCTGCAAGTCGCTCCGGCCGTGAAGTCGCAGGATTCGAACCCCGAAGAGTGGTCGAACAAGTACACCTTCACCGGCTATCGCAAGTTCCTGGACCCCGACGGTTACCCCGCCATCGCGCCGCCATGGGGAACACTGAATGCCATCGACCTGAAGACCAGCAAATATCTCTGGAAGGTTCCGCTCGGCAATTACCCTGCGCTCGCGGAGAACGGAATGACGAACACCGGCACGGAGAACTATGGTGGTCCTGTTGTCACTGCGAGTGGAGTCCTCTTTATCGGCGCTACCGTTTACGACCACAAGCTGCGAGCCTTCGACACCGCGACCGGCAAGCTGCTGTGGGAGACCGACCTGCCCTTCGCCGGCGTTGCCACACCCTCGACATACATGATCGATGGCCGCCAGTACGTCGTGATCGCCGCCAGCAATGCGCGTACTCCCAACGCTCCGCAGGGAGGAGCGTACGTGGCTTTCGCGCTGCCAGAAACGACCTCGAAACAGCATTGAGATTCATGCTGACCGTTGCGAAAAGCGGGTGCTAGACTCGCAGGAGCCTATGATCCTGAAACAGTATTATCTTGGCTGCCTGGCGCACGCTTCATACCTGCTCGGCGACGAGCAGAGCGGCATTGCGGTAGTGGTCGACCCGCAGCGCGACATCCAACAGTATGTGGCTGACGCCGAGAAATTCGGGCTCCAGATCCGCCATGTCTTTCTCTCTCACTTTCACGCGGACTTCGTGGCCGGCCACCTCGAGCTACGCGACGCGTGCGGAGCTACGATTCACCTTGGTTCGCGGGCGCAGGCGGAATACGCCTTCGTTCCGATGAACGACGGCGACACCCTTGAATTTTCCGGCATGCGTTTGCAGGTTCTGCACACACCCGGCCATACCATCGAGTCCATCTCGATCCTGGTCTTCGATCTCGCCAAAGACAAATCGAAGCCCTTCGCGGTGCTCACCGGCGACACGCTTTTCATCGGCGACGTAGGACGGCCCGACTTGCGTGCCTCCCTCGGTTGGACGGCGAACGAACTGGGCGGCCATCTCTACGACTCATTGCACACCAAGCTGCTCCCACTGCCCGACGAAGTTCTGGTCTGCCCCGCCCACGGAGCAGGTTCTCTCTGCGGCAAAAAGCTTTCGTCTGACACCGTGTCGACGCTCGGCGATCAGCGCCGCTTCAACTACGCGCTCAAGCCGATGAGCAAAGACGAATTCGTGCGCCTCGTGACCGCGGATCAGCCGGACGCGCCGCCCTACTTTACGTATGACGCGATTCTGAACACACGCGAACGCGCCACACTCGATAAGAATCTCGAAGAAGTTCTGAAGCCCGTCGAACTCGACGAGGTTCTTCAACTCGGCGACAAAGGTGCGCAGATTCTAGACGTGCGCGATCCTGCCGAATATGCCAAGGGCCATCTTGCGGGCAGCATCAACATCGGTCTCGGCGGGCAATACGCCACGTGGGCAGGTACGGTCCTCGATCGCGCCAAGCCGATCCTGATCGTTGCGGAGCCAGGCCACGAACAGGAAGCCGCCGTGCGCCTCGGCCGCATCGGCTTCGATCACATCATGGGCTACCTGCGTGGCGGCATGGCCGCGCTAGCCGACCGGCCCGATCTCGTTTGGCCAACGGAGAGGACCGGTGTTTTGATCGCTGCTGAAGAGTTGGAAACGAGTAGCCCACCTTTTCTGCTTGACGTCCGAGGACCGGGAGAGTGGGGAATGAAACACATCAAGGGCAGCATCAATGTGCCGCTCAATCACCTCCAGGAGCGCATCGATGAGGTGCCACGCGACCGCCGCATCGCGGTGCACTGTGCGGGTGGCTACCGATCGTCTATCGCGGTGAGCATCCTGCATCAGCACGGCATCACCAATCTCATCGAGATCGCTGGCGGTCTGGCGGCATGGGACGCGGCTGGATTGCCAGTTGTGTCGGAAGGAGTGCAACCGCTCTAGAAACCGGTTCCTTGTGGCAGCGAACCAGTTGAAACAATTATCGCTTTTTCTTCGCCCTTTCACAGGAATTCGTTGTATGCTGGCCTTCGCAACGTGGAGGTTGCATCATGGACTTTCAAAAGGAACTTATTGCTGAATACGACCGCGAGACTGACCGCACGCGGAAGACCCTCGAAGCTATCCCAGAGGACGCCGACTTCGCCTGGAAGCCCCATGCCAAGTCGATGGCCCTCGGACGCCTTGCGTCCCACGTGAGCGATACCAATGGCGACTGGGCCATTCACACCATCGCCCATGATCGGCTGGAATGGACTCCGGAGATGAACCCGAAAGATCCAACCAACAAGAAGGATTTGCTGGCGCGCTTTGACAAGCAAGTAGCTGAGGCCAAGTCCGCCCTGGCCGCGATGACCCCAGCCAAGTGGGATTCAAACTGGAAGTTTGTTGCCGGCGATCAAACCTGGATTGACGACACCAAGTACAACGTCTGGCGCACGTGGGTGCTGAATCACCTCGTGCACCATCGCGCGCAACTCGGCGTGTACCTGCGCTTGCTGGATAAGAAGGTTCCCGGGATGTACGGCCCGTCGGCTGATGAAATGTGAGAAGAGCAGGGAAAAAGGGACCGAGAGAACAGGAATACAAGGGAGCGGGGAACAGGGAGAAACGGGCCGGGATTCGACTTCTCGCGCAGCGAGGATTTTGATGAATCGCCGGCC
The DNA here is from genome assembly GCF_049582745.1 of Occallatibacter sp. GTDB lineage: Bacteria > Acidobacteriota > Terriglobia > Terriglobales > Acidobacteriaceae > Telmatobacter. Next base: position 213,956 of record NZ_JBAUUO010000074.1, on the reverse strand, counting down.
ATTTCATCACTTCCTGGGTATTTGGCTACGCCGCTTTATGCTTGACGCATGAAGTTTGTCTTTCCGAAGGTCTATCCCATTCTTGATTCCTCGATCATTCCGTCCGCGCGCCGAGCCGAGTTCCTGAACGAACTTGGGTCTTCTCTGGCCCTTGCCGGCGTGACCCTGCTCGAATACCGCAATAAGAACGGCACAGACGACGAGATCGTTGCCGACGCACGGATTTTGCGCACGGTGCTGCCGCCCGAGAAAGTAAAGCTGATTCTCGATGACAGGGTTGATTTGGTTGATGCAGTTGAATTTGATGGCGTACATGTCGATGCAGGTGATATGGCACCCGTCGCGACCCGCCGATTGCTCGGGCCAGACAGAATTGTCGGCGTCTTCGGCGGAAGCGATGGGCTGCTGCCTGGAATCCTGAAAGAACCGGCGGACTATTTTGCGATCGGTCCGGTCTTTCCCACGCGGACCAAGCATACAGAGAAGCCGCCCATCGGCATCGAGGGCGTTCGTCGACTCCGCGAACAAGCCGGACCCAATGCCGTTCTAAGTGCTGCTGCCGGAATCACTCTCGAGACAGCAAAAGCTGTGCTCAGCGCGGGCGCAAGCATGGTCGCCGTATCGGAAGCAATCTTTCGTGCGCAGACACCGGCCGCCGAGTTCCAGCGTTGGATTGATCTGCTTGGGTGAGCCCTGATGCCTGAGCGCCCGCTATTTGGTCAAAAATTACGCAAGACAATTCTTTTAAATTCAGATAAAACAAGCCAAGTGGCAACTCCCAAACTCACCTCAACTGAAGACTCCGCCGCGGCGACCCACGTAGCGCCCAAGATGGTGCAGACGCTGGGGCTTTTCAGCTCCACCGCGCTCGTTGCCGGCTCGATGATCGGCTCCGGCATCTTTCTGGTTGACGCGGACATTGCCCGCACCGCCAACTCGCCCGCGCTCGTCCTCGGGGCCTGGGTCGTTACCGGCATCCTGACGATGATCGGCGCTCTGAGTTACGGCGAACTTGCCGCGATGATGCCCAAGGCCGGTGGACAGTACGTCTACTTGCGCGAATCGCTGGGGCCGCTTTGGGGATTTCTCTACGGCTGGACGCTTTTTCTGGTGATTCAAACAGGAACGATTGCCGCCGTCTGCGTTGCGTTCGGCAAATTCCTTGGCGTCTTCTTCCCGACCATATCAACCATGCACTGGCTATGGCATATTGCACATGTTCCGCCCATCAAGATCGGTCCCATGGTTCTGGGCAACATGGACATCGGTGTTAACACCGCGAATCTCACTGGCATTGTGATCGTGTTCTTCCTGGCCTTCGTGAATATGTTTGGCCTGAGGCTCGGCGCGATGATCCAGAACGTGTTCACCTCTGCTAAAGCTTTGTCGCTCGCAGCTCTGGCGCTGCTGACGCTTACCATCGGGCGCAACGCGACAGCAATGGCCGCCAACTTCGGCCAGGGATGGAGCGAATTCTGGAAGAACGCCGGATGGAGCGACATGCATCCCGTGCAGGTCGGAATTGGCGGACCCACCGTGTTCGTAAATCTGCTCGTGATTCTCGCGGTGGTGCAGGTTGGCTCGCTTTTTTCCGCAGACGCGTGGAACAACATCACCTTCACCGCAGGGGAAGTGAAGAATCCGCGTCGCAACATTCCGCTCTCGCTCATCATGGGCACAGGATTCGTGGTGACGGTGTACTTTCTTGCCACACTCGGATACCTGATGGTACTGCCGATGCATGGCGACCCGCATGGTGCGACTGCAATGGCGCGTGGCCTGCAATATGCCGCGGAAGATCGCGTGGGAACGGCAGCGCTCGCGGTGGTCTTTCATTCCGCCGGAGCTTACCTGATGGCGGCAGCCATCCTCATCTCAACCTTCGGATGCGCCAACGGTCTATCGCTGGCTGGCGCGCGTGTCTACTACGCCATGAGCCAGGACGGCCTCTTCTTCAAGTCCGTCGGCAAGTTGAGCGAGAAATACAAGACGCCGTCGGTGGGGCTTTTTGTGCAGGCGTGCTGGACAGCGCTGTTGTGCTTGTCGGGCTCCTACAGCCAGTTGCTCGACTACATCATCTTTGCCGTGCTGGTGTTCTATATCCTTACGATTCTCGGGCTGTTTGTTCTACGTGTGAAGCAGCCGAATGCCAGTCGGCCGTACAAGGCGCTCGGATACCCCGTGCTGCCCGCGCTCTATATCGTCATGGCTTCGTGGATATGTATCGTATTATTGCGGTACAAGCCCCAATACACATGGCCGGGCCTTGTTCTCGTTTTGCTAGGGATCCCGGTGTATCTCTTCTGGTCGCGGCGTTCTCAACCCCGAACGCAGGAATAACAAACCGTACCTAAAGTCGTCCCGGAGGATTTCTCTCACTCATGTTCATTCTTTGTTGCAATCACAGGAACTCGGCGCTTCGCTCTGAAGAGCGCCATTGCGTTGCGGAGGAGATGCATGGCTAACCGGTTATTCGCCACTAAGCCCATCAATCAAATCATGGCGGAAGCAGCCGGAGGCGGCGAACACGGCCAGTCTCTGAAACGGGCGCTCGGGCCCATCAATCTCATCACCCTCGGAATCGGCGCGATTATCGGTGCGGGGATCTTCGTTCTGACCGGCACCGCCGCAGCGCAGTTCGCCGGCCCCGCCATCGTGATCTCCTACATCATTGCGGGCATCGGGTGCGTCTTCGCCGGCCTCTGCTACGCCGAGTTCGCTTCAATGCTTCCCATCGCCGGCAGTGCGTACACCTACGGATACGCCACCATGGGCGAACTTGTGGCCTGGATCATCGGCTGGGCCCTGGTGCTGGAATACGCCTTCGGCGCGGCGACCGTAGCCGTTGGCTGGAGCGGATTCGTCAGCAACCTGGTGAGTTTTTTCGGTGTAGCCTTGCCGTTTAACCCCAACCCCAAGTTCGCTGTTTCGCTCTTTGGTCATGCGCTCGCTGGGCAGGTGGACATCTTCGCGTTGTCAGCGCTCGTGATCATCACCATCATTCTTGTCGTCGGCGTCAAGGAGTCGGCCAACTTCAACAGCGCGGCGGTCATGATCAAAGTCTCTGTCGTGCTGATCTTCATCGGCCTGGCGTGCATGTTTGCCTTCGGACACTGGCCGCATATGAAGGCCAACTGGCATCCGTTCATCCCCCCGAACTTAGGACACTTCGGCCAATTTGGATGGTCGGGCATCATGCGCGGCGCGGGGGTAGTGTTCTTTGCCTATATCGGGTTCGACGCGGTATCAACCGCCGCGCAGGAAGCCCGCAATCCGCAAAAAGACATGCCCTTCGGTATTCTCGGATCGCTCGTGATCTGCACAGGGTTGTACATACTGGTGGCCGGGCTGCTGACTGGGTTAATCAACTTCAAGGACCTCAATGTTGCGGCGCCGGTAGCCGATGCTGCCCATGTCATCGGCGTGGGCTGGGCGGTAGTTCTTATCGACCTCGGCGCAATTGCCGGCCTCGCGTCGGTCATGATGGTCATGATGCTCGGCCAATCGCGCGTGCTTTACACCATGTCCCGCGACGGCCTGCTGCCGAAGTGGGTGGGGCAGTTGCATCCGAAGTTTTGCACGCCGTATAAGACCTCCATCATTGTGGGCATCTTTGCCGCAACTCTCGCTGCATTCTTCCCCATCACGCTTCTCGGGGAACTGGTGAGCCTCGGCACTCTGCTTGCATTCAGCATCGTCAGCATCGGAATCCTGGTGATGCGCGCAAAACATCCAGAGATGCCGCGGCCGTTTCGTACCCCGCTGGTGCCCTTGGTGCCGATCCTCGGAGTCGTTGTCTCCTTGTCGCTGATGTTGTCGCTCGATGCGCCGGCATGGATCGGCTTCGGAAGCTGGCTTGTCTTCGGCCTGTTCATCTACTTCGGCTACAGTCGCCACCACAGCAAGGTGCAGCAGTCGCTGCCCGAGAAGGCAATCGCAGGAGATTGATCCAGAGACGGTCAGCGATAGGAAAGGGAAATACGAACGGCCTCCTTTACGGGAGGCCGTTCTGCTTTGAGCTGAAACTGGGATTTCAACTTGCATAGCGGCTGCCTATTGAACTAAACTAAGTGGACTTAGTTTACCTGGAGCGCCCATGCGGACCTTCAATATTCACGAAGCAAAGACGCATCTCTCCCGCCTCGTCGATGAAGCGGAAAAGGGGGAGCCCTTCATTATTGCCAAGGCGGGAAAGCCAAAGGTGAAGGTAGTGCGGATCGATGCAGCGAAAACCAGGCCGAAGAAGCGAATAGGATTCTTGAAGGGAAAGATTAAGGTTCCGGACGATATCAAGACGCCGTTTGCCGATGAGATCGAGAAGATGTTCTACGGTGAAGAGTGAAACTCCTTCTTGACACCCACCTTCTGCTCTGGGCGAGCGAAGGGCCTTCTCATCTGTCGGCGACCGCCAGAAAACTGATTGCCGATTCCGCGAATGAATTAATCTTCAGTGTCGCAAGCATCTGGGAGATCGCGATCAAGCATGCGAAAGGCTTCCCCAGCTTTCAAGCTAACCCTGGGCTCATTCGTGATTCGGCTCTTCAGAACGGATATACAGAGCTGGACGTCACCGGGCGGCATGTCTTGGCGATCCAAAATCTTCCGCCCCTACACAAAGATCCATTCGACCGCATTCTGATTGCGCAGGTGATGGTCGAAGGGATCACTCTGTTGACGGCTGACCAAACGATCGCTCGCTACCCCGGTCCGATTCGCAAAGTGTGACGATCGATCACGCCGAAGTTTTGGCACAGAACTCGTCGAATGCGCGGACCAGTTCGCCGGCAATCTGCTGCGCTGTGGCCTGCTCGATAACAAAGCGCTGCATCAGGTAAACCAGCTTGCCGTCGCGCAGAATGGCGATAGCCGGTGAGGTCGGCGGATGGCCTTCAAAATAACTGCGCGCCTTTTCTGTGGCTTCGCGGTCCTGGCCGGCAAAGACGGTGATTTTGTGGTCGGGCCCATTCTGCGTGTTGGAGAGCGCGAGCCGCACGCCGGGACGCATCTTGCCTGCGGCGCATCCGCAGATCGAATTGACGACCAGCAGAGTTGTTCCGGGCTGCGCGAGAGCTGCGTCCACGTCTTCAGCGGCGCGGGCTTCGTTGATTCCAGCGCGGGTAAGCTCTTCGCGCATCGGGATGACCATGATTTCTGGGTACATGTAACCTCCGGCAAGGGGTCTTGGGGCTTGTAGCCGATTGCCTGTCTCTATTCTACAGAAGACCGTACTTGAACCCGGCGATATGCGCACTGGTGTAGCCTTGCATCGATGCGCATTGAAGAGAACAAGCAACTTGCGCCGCTCACGACGCTGGGCATTGGCGGCTCGGCGCGGTGGTTTGTCTCGGCCGAGTCCGAGGCTGATATCCCGGAAGCAGCCGCATGGGCGCGCGATGCAGGTGTACCTCTTTTCGTGCTCGGCGGCGGAAGCAATCTCCTTGTTGCGGATGCGGGATTCCACGGCCTGGTGCTGCACATGGCGCTCAAGGGAATTCGCATTCAGGAGGGGGTCGCTAGTTCTAATGAGCGTGTCTACCAGGTGGCAGCCGGTGAAGAGTGGGATCATTTTGTACAGCGAACCGTGGATGATGATTGCGCGGGGCTTGAGTGCCTGGCCGGCATCCCCGGCACCGTCGGTGGAACGCCGGTGCAGAACGTCGGCGCCTACGGCCAGGAAGTTTCCAGTGTGATTGATCGCGTGCGCGCCTTCGATCTGCACGAGCATATCTTTGAGGAGTTCAGCGCCACCGACTGCGCCTTCGCATATCGGCACAGCCGGTTCAATACCACGGAGCGCGGACGGTATGCGGTGACAAGCGTCCAATATTGCCTCAAAGAGCATGGCCACGCCACCCTGAAATACATAGACTTGCAGAGAGCTTTTGCGACCAACTCCATGCCCACCCTGCGCGAGGTCGCCGAGGCGGTTCGTGGCATCCGCAGGTCAAAAGGCATGCTGATCGACGATGGCGATTCGGACTGCCACAGCGCCGGCAGCTTTTTCAAGAATCCGATCGTGAGTGCTGAGCGGGTCGGTGAGGTGACGTCGGCGGCCGGTGTTGAACCACCGCATTTTCCCGCCGGTCCTGGCAACGATGGCTGCGTGAAGTTACCTGCAGCCTGGCTGATCGAAAACGCCGGATTTACAAAGGGCTATGCGCTCGGTTCCGCGGGAATCTCAAGCAAACACACGCTCGCGCTGGTGAATCGCGGCGGCGCAACGGCGGCGGAAATGTTGCTACTTGCCGACAAGATCCGAGATGCCGTTGAGGGTAAATTTGGAATTCAACTCCAGATGGAACCCGTGATGCTGGGCTTTGATAAGTCCTGATTTTTCGAATCTCTCCAGCTTTGCAGGATGCTGCAATGAGCCGTGGGGCATGTCCGCTAGTGTCAGCCGACGCTCTGTTACGCTAACACCAAGGCATGAACGACAATCTGCACACTTTACGTTGTTTCGGATGCAGTGCGCGCATCGCCGGTCCGGACGCTCGACCCGACTTCCGGTGCGCGGAGTGCGGCGATCTGTTTGAAGTGGAGTATGCGGGCTGGGGTCATCGGCAAGGGCACGACCGGCCCAATCCCGGAGCGTTGAAGTGGCTTTGGCGCGAACGGCGCTGCTCCAGCGAAACGCTGGACCAGAGTGGCGTCTGGCGGTTTCGCGAGTTGCTGCCGATCCTCGACAACTTCGGCAACGCAGTCAGCCTGCACGAAGGCAACACCCCGCTCTACAAGTTGAAACGCGCAGCCAGTGCTCTGGGGATCGACCAACTGTTTGCCAAGCATCAGGGCATGAACCCAACCGGATCGTTCAAAGATACGGGCATGACTGCGGCGCTGAGCGTTGCCCGTGAGCGCGGGTTCACGTGGGTGGCGTGCGCATCGACGGGAAATACTTCTGCGGCTATGGCAGCCTATGCGGCGCGCGCTGGGCTGCGCAGCCTGGTGTTGATTCCCGAGGGCAAGATTGCCTGGGGCAAGCTTTCGCAGGCCATGGATTATGGGGCAATCACCTGCCAGCTCAAGTCGGACTTCGATGGCTGTGTGCGGGTCCTCACGCAGATCGTGAAGGAAGCGCCGATCTACCTGCTGAATTCCGTAAACCCATATCGGCTCGAGGGACAGAAGACGCCTGCATTCGAAATTGCCGAAGCCTTCGACTGGGCTGTGCCTGATCACCTCATCGTGCCCGGCGGAAATCTTGCCAACAGTTCGGCTCTCGGAAAAGGGTTCAGGGAGATGCGTGAACTTGGCCTGGTTGCGCGCGTACCGCGGATTTCGGTCATTCAGGCTGACGGTGCAAATCCGCTGGTCCGAAGCTTCGCCCAAAACGACGGCGAGCGCATGGATCCGGTGGAAGCACATACGCGCGCGACGGCCATTCGCATCGGGAATCCGGCATCGTGGCGCAAGGCTGCCCGCGTCATCAAGGAGACGGGGGGCTGGTGCCTGGATGTGAGCGAGGTAGAGATCGCTATTGCCAAAGCTGAACTTGGAGCGGAGGGCCTGGGCTGTGAACCGGCCTCCGCTGTAACACTGGCCGGACTAAAGAAGCTTCGCGCCGAGAGTAAGGTGGCTGCCAGCGACACGGTGGTGCTGCTGCTTACGGGGCACACGTTGAAAGACGCGGATTACACCATCAACTTCCATCGCGGAACATTGCTCAATGACGAGGAGACCTCGGGTCTCCAGCCGGAGATTGCGGCATTACAGCGCAACGCGGTGGTTGTCGATGCCACACCCTCCGCAGTGCTCGCAACGCTGAAGGGGATGGCTGGATGAGCGGCATTGCTAGGACCTTCAGAATGCGGTTGCCGGCAACCTCGGCTAATCTCGGTTCGGGATTCGATGCCGCTGCGATTGCACTGAGTTTTTCCCTTCAAGTTGAAGCAGAGGCGGCGAAGGAATTCTCCATTGAAGCGACCGGGCAGGATAGCGATCAATGTTCGCGGATCGAGAACAATCTCATCCTTGGAATCTACAGGCGCATTCTTGTAGCAAACGCAAAGCCGGTACCGCCGCTCGCGATCCGAATGCACAATGAGATCCCGCTGGGAATGGGATGCGGGTCCTCGGCTGCCGGAAGGCTTGCCGCAGTCGCTCTTGCCGTCCACTTCGGCGAGCTTGGCTGGTGCCACGAACAGATCCTGGAAGAAGCATGCGAGTTGGAAGGGCATCCGGATAACGCCGCTGCCTGCTGGCTTGGCGGATTTGTCGCGGCTGCAAATGTTGGCAGAAGGGTTCTTGTCGCTCGCGTTGAACCGCCCGCAGCGTGGCGCGCCATTGTCGTGCTTCCGCCGGACTCGCTTGCAACCAGCAAAGCCAGAGCGGTACTTCCAGCGAGTTACGCGAGCGCGGATGTCGTGGCCAACATTCAGGCCGTTTCGATGCTGGGACTGGCATTCGCGCAGGAACGCGGAGACCTGCTCAAGGTGGCAATGCAGGATCGGATTCACCAGCCATATCGCGCAGAAATGTGTCCGATGCTGCCAAGACTGCTCCCGCTCGCCGGAAACAGCGGAGTTCTCGGGGTCGGCCTGAGCGGCGCGGGCCCGTCGGTTCTGGTTATCGTCGAGTGTGAGGCAATGTTCTCTCGAGCGTCGGAAGCGATCCTTCGCGCGATGGGGGGCCTTCCCGAGCCGAGGTTGCAACCCTGCTGTTTTGACGCGTCGGGCGCCAGGCACTCGCTGAATCTTGAAGGTTGATTTCCGCGTAACCTTGAAGCTAAAGCTTGTTCACTGAGGAGTTACTGTCGCAGTTTGGAGATTACTGTGAGGTAAATCACCTATTAAAGATTACCGAGCCGATTACCTAAGTTTCCTTGATATTGAACTCCAGACCACCTAAATTCGCACCGTGGGCAGTTCTGGGGGAGGGCTGCTCTAGCGCCCGTGATCCGATAGCGGATCCGGGCGCTTCTATTTTGATTTGAGATAAAACGATTGGCCTCGTCAGCCGAATGACGGACATGTCTGCGGGGGCCAGCAGTTTCATGCTCCGTTCGTCCGGTTGGCCGCCCTGGGTCGGATTGCGACTTTATATCCCACTGGAGCATCCTATTAGGGCAGAGTTTCCGTTAATCTAGAGGGATAGCGGGCACAACAAGGAGAACCATGGCAGGTGTGGGTGTATTGGAAGTAAGTGATGCGACATTTGAGCAGGAAGTGCTCCAGAGCGAGCAACCCGTTCTAGTAGATTTCTGGGCGGTATGGTGCGGTCCATGCCGGGCGATCGCGCCTATCGTGGATGGCGTTGCGCAGGCATATGCCGGCAAGCTTAAGGTGGCAAAAGTGGACGTGGATCGCAATGCAGCCACGCCGTCGCGCTATGGAATCAGGGGAATTCCGGCGCTCTTGTTTTTCAAAGGCGGGAAAGTGGCTGACCAGGTTGTGGGATACGCTCCGCAAAATGTAATTGAAGAAAAAGTACAACGTCTTTTGGCATAGTTGGCCCCTGATTTCAGAGAAAAGTCCGGCAATTTGCCGGACTTTTCTCTTTGGATCGCCCGCTTTTTATCGGTATTTGCGCAGAACCCCGAGTACCCGGCCCTGGATGGCCACATGCGCGGCGGGAACATAAATCGGATCCATGTCGACATTTGCGGGCTGCAGCCGAATCATCTGACCTTCGGCGTAGAAGCGCTTGAGCGTTGTTTCTGAGCCATGGACCAGCGCAACCACAATCTCCCCTTGCCGCGCCGTGCGAGTCCGCTCCACGAGGACATAGTCGCCATTGATGATGTGCTCATCGCGCATCGAATCCCCGCGGACTTCGAGTGCGAAAACATCTCGATTGCCGACGACGTCGTGAAGCGAGATGGTCTCGGGATTCTCCGACGTCTCCACCGGCAGCCCGGCGGCAATGCGGCCGGCGAGTGGAAGGCGATCGCTCGTCCGATTGCGCGCCCCGGGCGGCAGCAGATCGATGGAGCGGCTGCGATTGTGGACGCGGTCGAGCAGTCCCTTCTTTTCGAGATTCGTCACGTGCTTATGCACCGTGGCCAGGCTCTTCAGGTTCATTCCCCGTGCAATTTCCTCAAAAGAAGGGGAATAGCCATTGCGGGACACGAACGATTCCAGGAAATCGATGATCTCTTTTTGCCTTCGAGTGACAGCCATGGGCGGATTATAGCGAACAAAAAGCGAATTGCAACGAAAGTTTTTGTCCTTTGTTCTCCATGGAGCCTCTTGTGGCACGAAAAGCCAGAATTTGGCTTCCTGTGGCATAGGGTGATTTGAGCCTTTCTTCTTCGAATCTCAAGAATTTCCTCTCCTCGGCCGATGATGGACCGTAACGGATTCTCTCTGAATCTCTCGCAGATTTGCCCACCAAAGGACGCGCACGGGGCGGGCTCGGATGTGCCGAAGTTCGCAGAGGCGACACTGTGCAGAGAGTTCTGGAGCGCGCAGATGCCGCGCTGTGTGCCGTGTAGACGTCTCTGTATCCGCCATCACTAGTCAACGTTCATAATCCTCTCTCGGGAATCTCATGGCCTCCCACTCCGTTCTGAACCCCCTCACGACACTCACCTCATCCGAATCTTGAGTTCTCTCTCACTTCGCGCGAACGTAGAGATTTTCCGCGGATTAGCGCCTTCTAAGTCAGTCGGCGCGGCGAATGTAGAGAGCAAAAGGCCGGGAGAAGCGAAGATGAGGCTTTTGATCGCCGAGGATGATACGGCGTTGAGTCTGTTTCTGAGAAGAGGACTCGAGAGCGAAGGCTATCGAGTGCACACGGTTCACGATGGCGCCAGGGCTGTTGCATTCTTCCGCGACGAATTGCCCGATCTGACGATTCTCGACCTGAATTTGCCCGTCAAGGATGGGGAAACCGCGCTCGTTGAGATGCGCCAACTGAATGCGGACTTGCCCGTGCTGGTGCTTACCGGGCGGCTGGAAGTGGATACGCGCGTCCGCTGTCTCGACAGCGGAGCCAATGACTTGATGACGAAACCGTTCAGCCTTTCCGAATTACGAGCGCGCTGCCGGGCGTTGCTGCGCCGCAAGCGGGAAGGGAAGTCTGTATTGCGCGCGGGCGATGTGGAGATCAGCCGCCTGGATCACACCGTGCGGCGAGCCGGGAGGGTTTTAAACCTCACGAATAAGGAGTTCGCGCTTCTCGAGCATCTCATGCTCAATCGCGGCCGCTGCGCATCGCGCGAGGAACTGCTTGAAGGCGTCTGGAAGATGGAGCCCGTGCAAACGACCAACATCGTCGATGTCTACGTGAACTATCTGCGCAGAAAGCTGGACGACGTGCCGCCGGGGCTCCTGATCCGAACGGTTCGAGGCCAGGGATACATGATTTCTTTTGAGGCAGAGATCGCCGCAGGCGGCGCGGCATTCTTGAGCGCAGCGGATGTGCCCCGATTGGCAGCCGCGCAAGCATGAGCAATGGATTGAAATTCTCTATCCAGGGGGATTGGAAATGGCATCAACAGCGGCATTTATATCACCGGCACGTTCACGCATGCGCGCCCGCACCGCATTGGTGGCGAGTGCCGACGGCAGTTTTCGGCAGCGGCTCAGCGAGGTACTGACAGGATTGCGATGGCAAGTGCGCGAGGCAAAGGGCGGCGCTGAGGCCTGGGGAGAGGCAATCGACGCACTTCCCGAGGCGATCATCGTGGACTCATGGCTGCCCGATCGAAGCCGAACTCTTCGGCCACACGCGGGGCGCATTCACAGGCGCGGTGCACGGGCGCATCGGACGCATCGAAGCCGCCGACGGAGGAACCCTGTTTCTTGACGAGATCGGAGAAATACCTCTGAGCCTGCAGTCCAAGCTGCTGCGTTTCGTTGAGTGTGGGGAGTTGCAACGCGTCGGAGATAACGACACCGCGAAGGTCGACGTGCGGATTATTGCCGCCACGCACCAGCCGCTTGCTCAGCACACCCAGGCGGGAAGTTTCCGCGCCGACCTGTACTACAGGTTGGCAGTCTTCCTCATCCACACGCCCGCTCTTGCGGATCATATTGAGGACCTGCCCCTCCTGGTGGATCACTTCCTGGAGCGGATGGGCCGCGACCGGCCGGTCAAGAGCATAGACGGGTCGGCAATGGCCAAGCTGAAGGCGCATTCGTGGCCTGGAAATGTGCGCGAAGTGGAGCACGTTCTCGAACGCGCAACCATTCTTGCGGACGAGGAGCCGGTACTGACCGCGGACGACATTGACTTTGGGCTACCGACGATTCACGGCGCCGAATAACAACATGGCGGTAGCTGATCGCATCGGAGGGGAATTGCCTATGCAGATCGAGACACGCTGGGTCGCACTTCAATAAACAATCCTTTGCCCTGTGCAAGAGCATGACCGTCGCTGCCGAAGATTGTCGCTTCAGCCCAATGCTTGCGCCCTTCATCTTTAACAACGCGTCCCTCCATGCGAATCTTCGCGCATGATGGAACAGGCCGTTTGTAATCGACTTCGAGATGGCGTGTCATGGCCGTGAGCCCGCGAGCGCGAACCGCCTTGCTCATCGTCTCATCGAGCAACGTGGCGATGATCCCGCCATGAAGGAATCCTGGATGCCCTTCGAATCCTTCCGGAATGACGGCCGGGCAGACCACGGTCCCGTCCTCCGCCAGGAGAAATTCCAGTTGAAGACCGTGCGGATTGGCTTCGCCGCAGCCAAAGCAGCGATTTTGCGCGGCATGCGCGAGAGGCGTGAGGTTGTCGAAATGCGGTTTCATCGTTTCGCCGTTTCTTCCGCAAGCACGCGCGCGAAAACGCCGGCATCCACATTGCCCCCGGTCAGCACGATGCCGATGCGCTTACCGCGATTCACACCCTGTTCCTTCAGCGCTCCAGCCAGCGCCGCGGCAGCTGCGCCTTCCGCCACGTTGTGCGTGTCCTGATAAAGAGCTCGCATCGCCTCTTCAATGTCTGCATCGGAAACCTCGATGATGCGCGCCACGTTCTGCCAAATAACTTCCATGGCGGATGGATTCGGCGTGCGGCATGCCAGGCCGTCCGCTATCACCGTTCGCGAAGGAGACTCAACGACCTTCCGCTGGAAAAAGCTGAGCGCGTAGGAGGGAGATTCCGAAGCTACTACTCCAACGATCTCTGTTGCCAATCCCAGCGCGTTGCGCGCAGCCGATACGCCGCAAATGGACGATCCGAGCCCAATCGGCACATACACCCGGGCCAGCTCCGGAGCCGATTGCAGGAACTCAAGCGCATACGTCGCCGTCCCCATCACCAGGCGTTCGTGGAAGGAGTCGACCATGACGAATCCGCGATCGGCTGCGAGCACGCGCGCATATTCGAGCGACTCCTGAAAATCCTGACCGTGCTCTACCAGTTCCGCGCCCTGTGCGACCATGGCACGATTCTTCTCGACGCTGTTGCCATGCGGAACAACGATGATGCATTTCACTCCATGCAGCCGGGCCGCCATGGCAACGCCCTGTCCGTGATTGCCACGCGTGGCTGCAATCACTCCCTGCAGTTGCGGCTGCGTCCGCGTGAGCCATTCCATGTACAGCAAGGCGCCGCGAATTTTGAATGCGCCGACCGGGGTATGATTCTCGTGCTTCACCCACACCTCCGCGCCCAGCCGGCGATTGATCAGCGGCCAACTGTACTGCGGAGTGGGCGGCATGTAACGGTAGAGGACATCCTGAGCCTCACGAATCTGCTCCAAAGAGGGTAGCGTCATGGCTCAAGCATATCGAACGTCGCGCCTTAAAATGGGATGGGATGATTCGTCAGAGCTTTCTTCCAATTCTCTCTTTATCCGCCGGCATCGCAGTCACATTCACGGCATGTCACAGTTCTCAGCCGCTGACACCACAGCAGGCGGAAGGGAAGCATCTCTACGAGGTGCGCTGTGCGCATTGTCATCGGGACAACGATCTGGCTCTCAAGAAAGTTCCGCCCGATCTGCATGGCGTATTCAAAGGCGCCACACTCCCAAGCGGCTCTCCGGCAACCGACGCCGAGGTGCGGCATGTGGTTCTTGCGGGCAAGGGCATGATGCCATCGTTCAACGGCCGGTTCAACGAGGAGCAGATGTCAGCGCTGCTCGCGTACCTGCACACCGGCCTACGTTGAGCGTATGGATTCAGCCTGCGCTTGCCCCGCCTCACTCGTAGCGAATCGCTTTCATCGGATTGACGCCTGCCGCACGCCATGCCGGGATCAAGCATGCGATCGTGGCCACAAGCGAAAGTACGCACGTCGCCCCGAGCAGCAGAAGGGGATCGCGTGAGCTCTCCGCTGCCCAGGCGGCCATGACTCGATTAAGTGCCAGCGTAAGCGCTACCCCTGACAATATTCCTGCGCCAACGCTGACCACCGTCGATCGAAACACAATTCCGAGGACATGCCCGCGGTTTGCGCCCAACGCGATCCGGATGCCGAATTCGTTGGTGCGCTGGACGGCCGTGTAGGCTACGACGCTGTACAGTCCCACCGAAGCCAGGGCCAGCGCCAGGGCCGCAAATGCGCCGAAGAGCCACGCCACAAGCTGACCGCGCGCCCATTCCGGCTCACGTGTTATCCAATGCTCAAGATCGCGCACGTCGTTGTTTGTCTGCTGGTCAGGGTCGATGGAATTTACCGCAATTCGGACGGAATGGAGAAGGCTGAGGGGCGGCACATCCGATCGGACGAGAACCTGCGTGTACATCCCCATGGCCAGTGTGTAGGGCAAAAACATCTCGGGCAAAATCGGCTTGGAAAGGCCATCGTCCAGTTTGTTTGCCACTACACCGACAATGAGCAGGCCGTTTTCGGCTCCGGGAGCGATCAGAAGATAGGGCGGCTGCGGCTTCATCTCAGTAACCTTGATGGTGTGCCCGATGGCGTCGCCGGCAGGGAAGTATCTCGTGGCGAAAACCTGATTCACAACGACGACCGCCGCGCCGCGCTGCGTCTCCGCTTCATCCCAGATTCTTCCTTGCACCAGCGGGATGCGAAGCACCGAAAAATATTCCTTGCTGACCATGTTTACGCGAAAGGTCTGTTCAGCATTGGCAGGCTTGCCGACAATCTCAAGGTGGGCGTTGAAGCCGTTTGACGGAGGCGTGGCGTTGCTTGAAACGGCAGCCAGCTTCACGCCTGGGACTTCGGCCACCTTTTGGAACAGCCGTTCAAAATATGCGGAGCGCTCCGGCCAGGTTTTGTAGGTTCCGTCGTGGATAGGAATGCCGACCGACATGACGTTATGGGGATCGTATCCGAGGGGCGTTCGTGCGACTTTCAGAAAGCCTTCGATAGCCGCTCCCGCGCCGGCCATCATCAGAAGCGTGAGCGCGATTTGGCCGCCGATGAGCACAGCATGGGTTCTGCGGCCCTTCACATCTCCTGTCGTTTTTCGAGTATTGGCCTGCATGACCTGACTGACTTCAGGACGCGAAAGCTGCCATGCCGGCCACAACCCGAACAGGATGCCGGTGGAGACCGCCACGACCACGCAGAAAATGAGTACTGGCAGATTCATCTGGATGGCTGCTTCGTGCGGGAAGGAGTATTCGGGCAGGTTGGCAACAATCACTGCGATTGTCTTGTAGGCCAGCAGCAGTCCAAGTCCGGCGCCCGTCAAGCTGAGCATCACCGACTCGGTGAGAAGCTGGCGGACAATCCGCGACTGGCTCGCGCCAATCGCCGACCGAACTGCAAACTCATGTTGCCGCGCCGTGGCGCGCGCCAGCAACAGAATGGAAACATTGCCGCAACCGATTAACAGCAGCAGCGCAACAGATCCGAAGAGAAGATAGAGCGTGCCGCCAAGCTGCTTGATGAAATCTTCGTTGAGCCCCACCACGTGCAGATTCCGAAAGTTGGGAGGGAAGTGCTTCGGCGACTCCTTTGCGAATTGTCGAATCAGCGGCTCAAGGGCTGCATTTGCCTGTGCGTGCGTAACACCCGGCTTGAGGCGAACGCCGGCATAGAAGCCCTTGATTTGGTCGCCGGTAATTTTCAGGGGAAGATATACATCCCCGTCGCCCCATGTAAACCGCGATCCCGCAACGCCGACAATCGTGTAGTTCTTGCGCATCAGCTGGATCGTCTTGCCGATCACAGATGAATCAGCGTTGTAGTGCCGCTGCCAGAACTTGTATCCGAGCACGACAACCGGTTGAGGATCCTGACCGTCGGTCGCATCGGAAGGTTGAAGGCCGCGGCCAAGCGCAGTCGGCACGCCAAGGAAGTTGAATCCATTGGAGCTCAGATAAACGCCTTGAACGTCCTCCGGAAGATCGCCGCCGGTGATGGAGGGATTCCAGTCATCTTCGAGAAATGTATCTTCCACAACCGGCGATTTGCGCAGCTCCTGCCATTGCGTTCCGGTCACGCCAAAGCCATTCAGATCGCCCGACGGCATGGTGAGCCGCATGTGGATCATCCGATCTGGCGCCTTGTACGGATAGGGATCCATCAGGATGGCGTAAACCACGCTAAAGACCGCCGTGGTGGCCCCGATGCCCAGCGCCAACGAGATCATCGCCGTCAGCGTGAATCCGGGTATCTTGATCAGCTGCCGAAATCCGAAACGAATATCCTGGTACACCGTCTTCATGCGAACTCCTTCAATGCAATACCGTCAGGCGGACCACTGAAAGCAAATACCAAAACCGTCTGGATCTTTGAGATACAACTGTTTCATTCCGTACCAGGCCACCTTGGGAGGGTCGATCGCGAGACCCAGCGAAACAAGATGGCGATAGGCTGCGTCCACGTCAGGGCAGCCGAAGTAAAGGCAGGTGTCCTGGTGACCCGACCAGCGACCAAGCTCAGGGGTTTCGGGGACATCGTCAGGGTCGTATGCGGTGTTCAGCATGATCTCCGCATTGGAAAGCTGCAGGAGCACCCAGTTCACGTCATCGGGATCGGCTGACATTGCCTTCGAACTGGACATGACCTTGAATCCAAGCACATCGCGATAAAACCGGATCGATCGGGGCATGTTGAACACCTGCACCATCGGAGTGACACCCTTGACTTCTATCGCCATGGCAAACAACCTCCGGGAACACTGCGCGGTCGCGCAGACTGGGGCTTCGCCTGCAGGAATGCACGCGCGAGTCCACTTGTGAGCTTACGCAAGTCGTTGATTCAATGTTCCGAAGGATGAGTAGCCGTCGGAATCATCGTGCGTTTCTACCGCACGGTGTTCAGAATTGGACGGTCTGCCAGCGGCGGGGCAGGCTCGCTACTCACAGACGGCTGCCAGATTCGCGACTTGGAAATGCCTTATACTCAGACTTGCCATGGCTTCCGAAAAGACCTTCTACCTCGAGACTTTCGGGTGCCAGATGAATGCCCATGACTCCGAGAAGGTCATCGGCACATTGCTTCATGAGGGCTACAGCCAGGTCGAAACCGAAGAGGAAGCCGGCCTGATCCTCTACAACACCTGCTCCATCCGCGACAAAGCCGAACAAAAAGTCTTCAACCGCCTTAACGACTACAAGAAGCTGCACAAAGCCGGAAAGCGCTTCGGCGTGCTCGGTTGCGTGGCACAGCAGGAAGGCGAGAAGATCTTCGAGCGCGCGCCGTACGTCTCGCTCGTCTCCGGCTCTGCCTCCTATCGAAAGCTGCCGGAGATGCTCAGCCGTCTCGAAGCCGGCGAGAATCGCATTACGGGCCTCGACGACCGGCAGACTGACGAGACCTTCGAGACGGAATTCACTTCGCGCCAGAATCCCTACCGCAGTTACATCACCATCATCGAAGGCTGCGACAAGTTCTGTGCCTACTGTGTTGTTCCATACACGCGCGGCAAAGAGCGCAGCCGTGGATCGGCCTCCGTGCTCGCGGAGGCGCGCCGCATCGTCGACCAGGGATACTCCGAGATCCAACTCCTCGGCCAGAACGTCAATAGCTACCGCGATCCGGAAGGGAAGTTGAGCTTCGCCGAATTGCTCGCTGCTGTTGGCCAGGTGTCCGGCATCCGCCGCGTTCGCTTCACCACCAGCCATCCTCGCGATTTCACCCGCGACATTGTTGAGGCTATCGACGCGTACCCGACGCTCTGCGATCACGTGCATCTGCCTGTTCAGTCCGGCTCCTCGCGCGTGCTCAAAATGATGGCCCGCGAATACACGGCCGACTGGTACCTCGAGCGCATCAGTTGGATCAAGGCGGCGAAGCGGAACATCTCGATTTCTACCGACATCATCGTCGGCTTTCCAGGAGAGACAGCCGACGATTTCATTGAGACAATGGACTTGCTCCAAAAGGTCCAGTACGATTGCGTCTTCGGTTTCAAGTACTCCGGGAGGCCGAACACGCCGGCGCTGACCATGATCGATTCGATCCCTGATATCGAAAAGGCAAAGCGGCTTCAGCACGCGCTCGATCGCCAGCGCGAGATTCAAAGAATTAATTATGCCAGGCATGTAGGTGAAGAGATGGAAGTAATGGTTGAGGGGAGCCATCCCGCGCGCGGCCAGATTGCAGGCCGAAGCACGCAGAACAAGCCGGTCAACTTCACTACGTCCGTTCCAATTTCCCCCGCTCCCGGTTCGTATGTGAAGGTGATAATCACAAATACTTTTCCGAACAGCCTGGTCGGTGAAGCCGTCTAAGCATCCAGCGAAGGGGGAAGTCATGGACATCGAAGTTCGAATCCGCGGTTTGATGATGGACCCATCCACGAATATGCCGATCGTCGTACTGAAGGATGTCGGCTCCGATACCGTCATGCCCATCTGGGTTGGCATCTTCGAGGCCAACGCCATCGCCATCGAGATCGAGAAAGTGTCTGCAGCTCGGCCCATGACGCACGATCTCGCCAGGAATCTCATGCGTCACATGAACGGACAGCTGGATAAGATTGTAATTACAGAACTTAGAGACGATACATTCTTCGCGGTCCTGTGGATTCGGCAGGGAAACGACCTGATAACGATCGACGCCCGCCCCTCCGATGCGATTGCGTTAGCGCTGCGCTCCGACTGTCCGATTTTCGTTTCGGAGCAGGTGATGCTGTCGGCCAAGCTGAACATGGCAGGCCCGCCCGAAGGGCCGACGGCGGAAGAACTGCGAGGCTGGCTTGAAGGCTTGAACGACGAGGACCTCGGCCGCTACAAGATGTAGGGCAGAACTCTATTTGCAGATTGGCGTTCGGGACCGGCGGCCTGGATTGCAAGAAAAATGTCGTTTTCAGTCAAAGTCCTGATTTCAGGCGAGTTAGCCTTCTTTGGGGGTCTCGTATCCGCTTAAAAACAAACGAGTTAAGACGTAAAGTATTCATGAATAATAACTTACTGCGCGGTTCCGCCCGTTTGCATCGTTTTTGGGGCAGCATGTCCCACAATGTGGCGCACAATCGCCAAGATCGACGGTCCGACAGAATTGGCCGGACCCGGCGTGACGTTGTCCGGGTGCTGAACTTTGTCGCTTTTTCGCCACTAAGACGAGTATAGGAAGTGCGGAGAATTAACCTGCAAAATTCCAGAAGATTTCTTCGCAATGGAATCAGGGAGATGGGGCAATTTTCCAGGTCCGGATATTGACATCTCTCCCGAAGCGCTCAGCTCGTCGCGCAGACTCGATCAGGGTTTTCGACACATGGGGCGCAGGGAAGCGATTCATGCGGAGACGATAACATGACTATTTTCAGGAGGAGTTAGCTGGACTCCCCATGCGAAAGTTGCAGTATACAGAATATCTGTTATCGGACATTGCTGATCTCTTGAATTCACTGGTCCTGCCAACCCCTGAGGATGGAAACCGACCCTTGCCGGTTAGATTCTGTGCCAGTGCGAGAAGGTTCTCAGAAGGTTGGCAGCCCGTCATCACCTGGCACCCACAAACGCTGCCATGTTCTTGTGAATCTTCACTACGATTCCCGTGTCGCACTTGAACGGTGCGTGGTTGTACAGAATTTCAGCATCCTTCTTGCCATCGTCGGTATCTTCCAGTGTCTGTTGAATCTGTCTCCGCAAATCCAATGGGTTCCCTGACGGCCTCTGTCCCAGAGGATTGCCCGCCGGCATATCCGTCGGCAAATGCAACTGGTATCGGAGGCCATTCTCGACATTGGCCTGCTCGCTGATGCGCTGGTCAAATTTGTTGGGACAGCGGGACGCAAGATAGTCATTCATCGCCCCTATATACGTCAAAACCTGGGCTCGGTAGTGCTGCACAAAGACAAAATCCCCGGTATACAGCGCCCGCATAATGCGCGGTTCTTCAAAGTCCAGACGATCCGTCCACGTGGCATCGGGAGGATTCTCCAGTTCCGCGTCGGTCGGTGTTCCGGTATTCCTGCGAACGTATGCGCGAACATCCTCCAGCTCCTTTTGAGCGCCGGCCATGGTCAAGGGATCCCGCAGGTTTGCAAATCTGCGTTGGAAGTTCCGGACTATCGGCTTGGGTGTGAGGGTAAAGCCATTCTGTTCCAGGACCGCATCCATCACGTCGTCCACGCGGGCTCTCGGCGCTTTCGGATTCTTTGCAACAAGCTCCATATCCTTGACGCGTGCTTGCGCTATTTTCAGTTCAAACTGGCCCAGGCCTGAAATGGTTTCGCCTGGCTGCTTATCTTTGAAGAACCGTTGCACGCGCGCCACCTGATCACCTTTCGCGGCAGCGTCAACTGCCTGCATGAGCTCGTTCACATAGGCAATCTCATCGTCCCCCTGCATCCTGTCGAAAAACCATATCTCCATCGGCGCTTGGCCAGTGCTCGGTTCCACGGATAGCGCGGGAGCGGGAGGCTGGCGTCGGTTCTTGGAAGGGGCAGATTGCGTGGTCGCAGCCGGGGCGAAAAGCGAAATTTGCAGAACGGCGCTGAAGATCAGTGCAGTCGCACCTGCGGGTTTCATGAAGCCTCCATTGGCGCATGTCCAAATCGTCGCTGGAAATGTGGGGGATTCTAGGTGATCTACTTGTACGCAGAAACCCGCCCTTGCGCAATAGGCTTTAACGTCGAGGGTGCCCCCGGTCCCTCGCATTTGGGGACCGGGGATATCGATACAATCCTCCGTGCGACTTCCCTGCCGCCGTGCCTGTCAACCCCGGTTACTTCCCATCCCCACCCAAACCCAACAATAGTCCTGTTACTTGCCAGCAGGTTTCGCCTTCGGCGGTTTCGCGGGAGCCACAGATTTCTTTGGCTTTTGAAGGACCGCCGTTGCTAGTTTCGTAAATCTCTCGCCCGCCTTGGGGCTTCGTGATATTCGTGTTTCATCTTTCTTTAGTATCCCTCCTAAACAATGGATTCCGGCATGTATTGGTTTCAACGTTGGTTCGAGAAGATTACCGATGCTGTCCGCTCCGAGTCGAGCGAGATTAAAAATGCCCTTCAAGATAACAAAAGCGCCATAGACGCCGCCAAGATAGAACAGCAGAGCGCATGGTCCAGCAATAGGGCGGCAAATCACCGAAATGCGCTCGGATGATGAGTACAAAGGGGGTGCTAATACCTATAAGCACAATAGCTGTTTCTGCAATTCAACAAGTCGCTGCACAAATCGAGGCCGAGAGAGCGCGATTGTGGTTCGATGCGCGACCTCCAGAGCAAGGGAAGTTCTTGGTAAAGGACCCTAATGATCCGGTGTCCATTGCTCGCTTTGGTGTGCCTTATGTCGTTAAAAACATCGGAAAAACTACGGCGGTCAAATATGACGTCCACTTTGCGGCAATCCTTTTGCAGCATAGAAGCACCGACAAATTTGTAATTAGATATAGTCCAGAGCAGCGCATTAAACAAAGGATGTATGGTTCTATCGCTGCCGGGGAACAGTTTCCTCAGAAAGAAGAGGGCGGACTTCGTCCTCTTACCTACTTCATCCCGGTACAAGATATCAACGGAAACCCCATTCCATACCCATCCGAAGCGGCGCAAAGCTATTACGACACCCAGTCG
This sequence comes from Occallatibacter sp., assembly GCF_049582745.1. Taxonomy (GTDB): domain Bacteria; phylum Acidobacteriota; class Terriglobia; order Terriglobales; family Acidobacteriaceae; genus Telmatobacter. Next base: position 192,129 of record NZ_JBAUUO010000074.1, on the reverse strand, counting down.
GAAATCATGGTTTTCGGGGAGATGACCTACAGAGACTATTGGGGTCGATACAAGCTTTCGTTCTGCGCCCCGTTCCTTTTGGTTAATGTCGGCAGCACAACAGGAAAGACCACTCAACAAGAGATAACTTGTGCCAAATATAACCAAGCAGAGAGCGAATATCTTAATCGCCCAGAGATAAAACCTCTTCCGAAACCGCCAACTGTTAGCCCCATTGAGTGCCCGGTCCCACCCGAATAAACATGTGCGTCTACCGTCTTGTTGCCTCGCTAAAGCACTGAAAACAACAATTTCCCTAAAGAGACGGGATAAATACCCCCCCCGCTGCTGGGGCTGAGATCGCATCAACCAGAGGGTGGGTGTGCGGGTGTCCGGAACGCAGTTGCCGCCTGAACAACGTAATCGAAGCCGAGGGGTGCGGGCTTAGTTCCGGATCTCCGCCAGCATCTGCTCGACTTCAGCCTTCTGTTCCACAGTGAGCGGCAGCAGAGGCTGGCGCGGATATCCGCCATAGTATCCGTTGAAGTCGCAGGCATACTTGACGCCGGCGATTCCGAACTCTGCAACGATGCGCTGGTTGGGCATGGCGATACTTGCCTGCTTGTCAGCGGCAAGTTTTGCATCGCGATCCTTCCAGGCGAAGTAGACCTCGTAGCACGCCTCGGGTGCGCAGGCTGCGAATCCGAGAATGGCTCCGGAGGCGCCTGCCTCGAGCGACGGCAGGATGTTTGCGGCTGAGCCGGTGAGGACTTGAAAGCCAACTTCCCTGGTCCGCGTTTTTATCGGCGCCGCAGGAGGAGCCACGGCAAGTGCGGGGCCGCCGGCAAGGTCGCTCGCCTGCACGAACGTGGCCGACAGCGTCGAAACCGCATTCTGCATACGGGAGGTTACAGCCTCGAAGACCGGGGTGACTGTGACGGTGCGCTTGGCCATTCCGCGGGTGGATTCAACGATTCCCTTGATGCGGTCGAGGCTTCCGCTCGAGTCCTTGATGGCGATGATGTTGGGGTGGTGCGCGAGCTCGGCCACCATCTCGACCGGGATCTGGTACGGCACGCAGCGCGGAATGTTGTAGAGCACGACCGGCAGCGGCGAGCGGTCCGCAACTGCCCGGAAATAATTGGCAACCACGGACGGCGTCATCTGCGTGGAGTAATACGTTGGCGTCCGCACCAGCACGGCGTCGTAGTGAAACTGGGCAGCCGTGTGCGCCAGTTCGAGCACCGCGTGCAGGCTTTCGCGATTCACGCCGGCAATCAGCACCTTCTCCGGTGCAGCTGCCTCCGCTGCGGTGCGCAGGACGTCGCGGGTCTCGACGTCATCAAGCGCAGGCGCCTCGCCCGTGGATCCAAGGACCACCATCCCCGCAAGCTGGCTCCGCGAATAGCGGGCGACATTGGCCTCAAGCTTGCGGTAGTAGACCCGCTCGTCGGGATAAAACGGCGTGGTTACGGCGGCAAAAACACCTTCGATCAGCATGTCTCTATTTTAGGGGAGGCGAGTCAATTCCCTTCTTGCTTCCCTCTCCAGATTCAGTCGACCTTCATGGCGTGCAGGGTTTGCAGCGCATAGACGGTGATATTGCGCTGCTGCATCGCAGCGATGCCTTCCACCGCGGCCTGCGCTGCGGCGATGGTTGTAATGGTCGGCACGCGCGCCAGCACCGCGGCGCGGCGGATGGCCTTCTCGTCGAAGAAGGTGTCCTGCCCTCGCGGCGTATTGATAATCAGCTGGATGCGATCGCCTTTGATGAGGTCGACGACATTGGGCCGTCCCTCTTTCACCTTGAAGACGCGTTCAACGCTCAGTCCGGCGCGCTCAAGCACGTTGGCCGTGCCCTCGGTGGCAACCATGTGAAAGCCGAGATGGGCAAATCGGCGGGCAAGATCGATTGCCGCAGGTTTGTCGTGATCGTTGACGGTGAAGAAGACAGTGCCGTGAGCCGGAAGAAGCTGCCCGGCGGAAAGCTGCGCCTTGGCAAAGGCTTCACCGAAGGTCGCGGCCACGCCCATTACTTCGCCGGTCGACTTCATCTCCGGCCCTAAGACGGTGTCAACGCCGGCGAACTTTGACCACGGGAACACAGGCGACTTCACATAATAGTGCGTTCCGGTTTCCAAATCCTTTTTTGAAGCCAGTTGTTCCGGCAGCAACTCGCGCAGTTTGCGCCCAGTCATGAGACGCGCGCCGATCTTGGCAAGGGGAATCCCGGTCGCCTTAGAAACGTACGGCACCGTGCGCGAAGCCCGCGGATTTACCTCAATCACGTAGACATGGTCATTCCCGTCGGCGTCGCGCTGAATGGCGAACTGCAGATTCACCAGCCCCACCACTTTGAGCGCGAGAGCAAGCTTGCGCGTGTATTGGCGAATCGTCTCCAGCGTCTCCTCGCGAATGCTCACCGAGGGAAGCACACACGACGAGTCGCCGGAGTGAATGCCTGCCTCTTCGATATGCTGCATGATGCCCGCAATGATCACATCTTCAGAGTCGCAGAGTGCATCGACATCCACCTCAACAGCATTCTCCAGAAAGTGATCCACAAGGACGGGCCGGTCCTGCGAGTACTCCACCGCCTGCTTCATGTATTCGGCCACAGCCTGTGCGTCGTAGGCAATCACCATCGCGCGCCCGCCAAGCACGTAGCTCGGACGCACGAGCACGGGGTAGCCGATGCGTTCGGCGACGACAAGCGCCTGATCGACACTGGTAGCGGTGCCGCCGGCGGGTTGCGGAATATCGAGGTCTTCGAGCAGCTTTCCGAATTGCTTTCGGTCTTCAGCCAGATCGATGGACGCGGGCGACGTGCCAATAATTGGGACGCCAGCGGCAAGGAGGCGTTGCGCGAGATTGAGTGGAGTCTGGCCGCCAAACTGCACGATCATTCCGATCTTCGCGCCCGACTGTGCCTCGTGGTTGTAGACGGCGAGGACATCCTCCAGCACCAGGGGTTCGAAGTAGAGCCGGTCGCTGGTGTCGTAGTCTGTCGAGACAGTCTCGGGATTGCAATTCACCATGATGGTTTCGTAGCCATTGTCCCTCAATGCAAACGCCGCATGGCAGCAACAGTAGTCGAACTCGATGCCCTGCCCGATGCGATTCGGTCCCGAGCCAAGGATGATGATCTTCGGCTTGTCGGTCGGCGGCGCTTCGTCTTCTTCATCGTAGGTCGAGTAGAGATAGGGCGTCATCGATTCGAATTCGGCGGCGCAGGTGTCTACCAGCTTGAAAACGGGACGAATGCCCCTGCCTTCGCGCAGTTCCCTTACCTGCTTGATGCCGTCGTGACCTTCGAGTTTCCACTCCGTAGCGATGCGCTCGTCGCTCAGCCCGAAGCGCTTCAACTTCAGAAGCTGTTCGGCGCTGATTTTCTCAGGCGTGATTTCCTTGAGCGAACCCTGGGCCAGCGTTATTTCCCGAATCTGATGCAGGAACCACGGGTCCATTCCGGTAAACCGTGCAACCTCGCGCACGCTCATGCCGCGTTCAAAGGCGAAGCGGATATAGCCAAGCCGTTCCGGCCGAGGCGTCACCAGCATCTGCGTCAGGCGCCGAGGCTCGAGCACTTCGGTGCCGGTCTTCTTGCCGGTCTCAAGTGCTCGCCAGGCCTTCATCAGCGCTTCCTTGAAGGTGCGGCCCATCGCCATCACTTCGCCGACGGACTTCATCTGCGGCCCCAGGGTGTCGTCGGCGCCGGGAAACTTCTCGAACTGCCACTTCGGGATTTTGACGACAACATAATCGATGGTCGGCTCGAAACAGGCAGGCGTCTTGCGTGTGATGTCGTTGGGAATCTCATCCAGCGTATAACCAACGGCAAGCTTCGCCGCGATCTTCGCAATTGGAAAGCCCGTAGCTTTCGACGCCAGCGCGGAAGAACGCGAGACGCGGGGATTCATTTCGATGACGGTCATGCGCCCGTTGGCCGGATTGACGGCGAACTGGACGTTGGAGCCGCCGGTCTCGACGCCGATTTCGCGCATGACGGCGATGGCCGCATCGCGCATCTTCTGATACTCGCGATCGGTGAGTGTCTGCGCGGGCGCCACGGTGATGGAGTCGCCCGTGTGCACGCCCATCGGATCGAAGTTTTCAATGGAACAGATGATGATGACGTTGTCGGCGAGGTCGCGCATTACTTCAAGCTCGTATTCCTTCCAGCCAAGAACGCTTTCCTCGATGAGGCACTCGTGCACGGGAGAGAGATCGAGACCGCGGGCAAGAATCTCCATCAGCTCTTCGCGGTTGTAGGCAATGCCGCCGCCTGAGCCGCCCAGCGTAAAGCTTGGCCGGATAAGAACCGGAAAGCCGATCTTGCTTGCGAAGTCGAGCCCGTCGCGAAGATTGTTGACCAGCGCGGACTTTGAAACGTCGAGCCCGATGCGCAACATGGCGTCTTTAAAGAGCAGCCGGTCTTCGGCTTTCTTGATAGCCTCAAGCTTGGCGCCGATCAGCTCCACGTTGTAGCGATCGAGAATGCCAGCGTCGGCCAGATCGACGGCGAGGTTCAGCGCCGTCTGTCCGCCCACGGTGGGAAGCAGCGCGAACGTGCCGGAGCCTTCGCCGAGCATTGCCGCCTCAATGCGGATAATCTCTTCGACATACTCGCGTGTCAGCGGCTCGATGTACGTGCGATCGGCCAATTCGGGATCGGTCATGATGGTGGCCGGGTTCGAATTGACGAGCACCACCTCGTAGCCCTCCTGCTTGAGGGCCTTGCAAGCCTGCGTGCCGGAGTAATCGAACTCGGCGGACTGGCCGATCACGATCGGGCCCGAGCCGATTACGAGAATCTTCTGAATGTCATTTCTGCGTGGCATTCTTTTCTTCGCTTCCCTGACCTAATGTTTGTTTCGTTGACGAATCTCCCGATCAAAATCGCGCTTGCTTGTTAACACCGACGAGCAGGCATCCTGACAGGCGCCGGGGCCCAGAATTATGTAAAGTTTCTTTCGCTCAAGGGCTGTTACGACTTCATCGGTGACAATAATGTCGCGTGCTGCGGGCGCATACTCAGTGCGCGCCACTTGAAGTGTGAACGGCCCCTTCACGTGGTCGAAGCGGAACCATCCGTCCTTATTGGTTCTTATTTGAAATGCGACTTTCCCATCGCGCGACAGCGTGACCCCTACATCTGCTGCCGGATGGCCTACTGGATTTACGACGTATCCTTCGACGTGACTCAGCCGCTCCGGTCCGGGAATATCGACCTGCGCAAAAGATGTTCGGGCAACGGCCACACACACAAGCATCCAGAATGCCGCGCTCAAAAAACAGCGGAGCCACGGCCCCGCTGGTCTTGCCGAAATCTCCGATGAAATCGCCCTTCGCTTCATCCCTTCCACTCCTCCATCATGATGCGGAAGTCGCGGAACAGGTAATGCGAGTCGTGCGGTCCCGGCGCGGCCTCAGGGTGATATTGCACGCTGAAGAGCGGCAGCGTCTTGTGCCGCAGTCCTTCGAGGGTGTTGTCGTTCAAATCAACGTGGGTCAATTCGACATCGTTGGCGTTGATTGAGTCGGGATCGACGGCGAAGTTGTGATTGTGCGCCGTAATCTCGACTTTTCCTGTCGCGTTGTTGCGCACTGGGTGATTCCCGCCATGATGTCCGAACTTCAGCTTGTAGGTTTTGCCGCCGAGCGCCAGTCCGCAGAGCTGATGCCCAAGGCAGATGCCGAACACAGGCACGCGTCCCATCATGTCGCGGATGGCCTGCACGGCGTAATCGACCGGCTCCGGGTCGCCCGGTCCGTTCGAGAGAAACACTCCGTCCGGCTTCAGCGACCTCACTTCGGCCGCCGTCGTCTGCGCCGGGACCACCGTAACGCGGCAACCTTCGCGCGCGAGCATGCGCAGAATATTCTGCTTGATGCCGAAGTCGTACGCAACGACGTGGAGCGTGGGCTTGTCTACCGCGGACGGCAACAGCGGATCATCACCCTGATAACGCGGGTCAGTTGCGTCGAAGGTGTAAGAAGCCTTTGTCGAAACCATTTTCGCGAGGTCAGTCCCATCCATCTTGCGAATTTTTCTGGTCCTTTGGACGAGAACATCGGCATCCGAGACTTCCGTCGACATCACTCCGCGCATCACGCCATGTGTGCGGAGATGCCGCACCAGCGCGCGCGTATCGATCTCTGCCAGCACCGGCACGGAATAGCGCTCCATATACTCGTCGGTCACCTGCTCGGAGCGCCAGTTGGAGCCGATCGCGGAGAATTCGCGCACAATCAGTCCCTCGATGTAGGGTCTGGCCGACTCGTTGTCTGCCTGGTTTGTACCGTAGTTGCCGATCTGGGGATTGGTAAGAACGACGATTTGACCGGCATAGGAGGGATCGGTAGCGATTTCCTGATAGCCGGTTAGGGAAGTGTTGAAGACCACTTCGCCCTGGCATTCGCCCGGGTGTCCGTAGCCCTCGCCGCGGAAGATGCGCCCGTCTTCGAGCGCAAGGATCGCCTGCATCGCCTCTCCGAGGAGTGGATTCAATCGATTTTAGCAGGTTTCGCCGTGCGGCGCCGGGGGTGGAAAACGCGACGCTATTTCACTTCGCCGACATCGCGCGCAGGCCAATAGACAAACACGGCTTTCCCGTAAATCAGGTCGCGCTCCACCACGCCGAATTCCCTGCTGTCCGATGAAATTGAGCGGTGGTCGCCCATCACGAAATAGCAATCGTCGGGAATCACCGTCGCCATATACGAGCGCGTATCGCGGTACCTCGGGGGAACGTACTTTTCGGCGAGCGCCTTGCCATTCACCCATACCTGTCCGTGATCGATGCGGAGGCTGTCGCCGGGCAGCGCAATGACTCGCTTGATGTAGCTTTTTTCCGGATCGCGCGGATAATGAAACACCACCACATCGCCGCGTTCGATGGACGAGATGTGGTAGACAAACTTGTTGATGAAGAGCCGGTCGTGATCCTCGAGCCGCGGAAGCATGCTGGTGCCTTCGACGCGCACGGGCTGATAGAGAAAGAGGATGATGAGAACCGAAACGCCGGCGGAGATCAGCAGATCGCGAAGCCACAGGCCGAGGCCCAGGCCGGCGCTCTGCGGTACGGCAACCGGTTGCGCTGGCGCTCCAGGCGTTGCAGTTGGGGAAGAAAGCTCGGTTACAGTGGGTCCTTGAATGTTTGTCGACATTTCTATTCTCTATCTCGAATTATTAAATCCTATGGAGTCTAACTGCAACCCAGGCCTCCGGGCGGGCATATCAGTTGCGGATGCCCTGGCTTCTGCATCGGCTTTGGCTGTCCCGGAGAAGGAACCATCGACGGCGCCGCCCCCGGCGTGGTTCCTTCGGCAAGATTCTCATCTTCCAGGATCAGCGGTCTCTGCAACACCATTTCGACTTGCGTGCCAGCCTCGATATTGACGTCGGCTCCCCGCGTGAAGAGCGAAACCAGGCCGACGGCTGCAAGTCCCGCGCCTAGACCCCCAAAGCTGCCGGCAAGGGGGTGCCCACCGCCGAGACCGGCAATCGAGCCGACGGTGGCGCCTGTGGGCAGAGCAATCTCCGCGGTTTTGCCGGCGTTGCGGGTCTTGTCCGTGTCCTGTTCGATCGTGCCTTCGCCGTCTTTCACTTGTTGCTTGCTGGCACCGGGCAGGCCACTGACGACTCCGGGAATCTCAACCACCGAGCCGTTGGGAAAGATGATGGAGGTGAAGTGCATGTCGAGCTGCGACCGTCCCTTCACACGGCCTGCGCGTGTCACGCGGTCGACGACGCCCTGCACAAAGACGCCGGCTGGAATCATCACCCGGTTTCCCACAACGACGGGAAACGCAGACGCCAGGTAAACACCATCGCCGGGCCTGGCGCTTTTAGAATTCAACGAACTGCGGAGCTGCAGCAGGACCTTGGTTCCGGCCGGAACCATGTACGTCTTCTTTGGTGCAGTTGTGAGATTTGCGTTGGAAGGCGCCGCGGGGGCAGCATCGGCTGCCGCGGGTTGTGAAGCGGCGGCCTGCACACTGTCGGCGGGCGCGGACGTTTGAGCCAGCGACGTTCCCACGACGCCGAATTGGATGGCCGCGGCCGATAAAAGCGTCGCTGTCAATCTCTTGCTTCCGAGACGCATTTATTCCTCCCGAGTGCTCTTATAGAGATAGACGGACCATTTCGCCGCAAAGATAGCTGACCAAACTTTTTTCCATGAGCCCTAATTCAGAGTACGCTAAATTCGTGAGCATTGGAGATGAGAACCATGGATGCCGAGAGCGCACATTCTCATTCGAGCGTCGCCGATATGCCTGAGCAATCTGAGCGTTTTGCAGGCGTTTACACGGTACTCCAGGATGCCATCGCGGGGCATGCTTTTCCGGGCTGCGCATTCGGGGTGTTTGCCGCCGGTGAACCCGTTCTTGTAGACGCTCTGGGCCGGTTCACCTACGATTCCGACGCCTCATCGGTCGAACCGCATACCGTGTTTGACGTGGCCAGCATTACGAAGGTGGTTTCGACGACGGCGACTGCCATGCTGCTCTCCCAGCGCGGGCTGCTCGACCTGGAAACGCCCCTGGGAGAACTGCTGCCCGGTTTCGTTGTTGGCCGCGAGAGCGCAAAGCTCGCACGCCGCGTCACGCTTCGTCATCTGCTGGCGCATAACTCCGGCCTGCCGGGCTACGTCGAGTTCTTCCGCGCGGCCGCCACTCCCGCGGAGCTGTATCGAGCATGCCTGGAACTCCCGGTTGAAGCGGCGCCCGGTGAGCGCAGCGAGTACTCCGATCCGGGATTCATCCTGCTGGGCAAGGCTCTGGAGGTATTGACGGGGGAGAATCTCGCGGTCTGGGCACAGAAGGAAGTATTCGATCCGCTGGGCCTCACCGCGACGCGCTTCACTCCTCCCGTTGAGCAAAGAGCGTTGATCCCGCCAACCGAAATCGACAGTATCTTCCGGCACCGGATCATCCAGGGCGAAGTGCAGGACGAGAATGCGTGGATTCTGAATGGCGCTGCCGGCCACGCAGGCCTCTTCTCCAACGTAGGTGATCTTCTTCGGTTCGCAGGTGAGATTCTGTCGGCATTCGGCTCCAGCGATCGGCGGGACCATGCACCACTGTTCGATCGCGGAACCATCGAGTGCTTCGCCGCGCGGCAAGGGCCCGAAGGCAGTTCCAGGGCTCTTGGTTGGGACACACCTTCGCAGGAGTCCTCTGCCGGGCCTTACTTTTCCCGCCATTCCATCGGCCATCTTGGATTCAGCGGCTGTTCGCTCTGGATTGACCTCGATGCCGCGGTGGCGGCAGTGCTTCTGACCAACCGCACGTGGCCCGACCGTCAGTGTCAGTTCATCAAGGAAGTTCGTCCTTCATTTCACGATGCTGTCCGATTGGGGTTGTCTGGTGTGGGGCAAGCCCTCTGATTTGTGCGATTCAATGACATTCAAGTGACATCGATCTCTCCAGAATTCTGGGTGGACTTGCCCGAATTGCAGATACAATAGATTCTGGGGACAGACTTTGATGTTAACCAGTACGACGACGCATGAAGGCGCCGGCGCTCACGGGAAAGAGGAAACCAAGGCAGACCCGGCTTCCCTCCTCCAGTACCTGACTACAGAAAGCCAAAATGAAGCATCGCAAGGCTTTGACACCAAGTCGGCGCTGGAGATAGCCCGCATCATCAACCACGAAGACGCCAAGATCGCCGCGGCCGTCAAGAAGGCTATCCCTGAAATCGCAGAGGTTATCGACCACGTTGCGCGCAGCCTGCGCGATGGTGGCCGCCTGATCTATATCGGCGCCGGGTCCAGCGGCCGCATTGCCGCTCTCGATGCCTCTGAATGTCCCCCCACCTACTCCACGGCTCCCGGACAAGTTCAATACATCATGGCCGGCGGCCCCAAGGCCCTGGCTTCCGCCGTTGAAGTGAACGAAGACTCCGAGGAACTCGGCCAGCGCGACATTGCCCGTCGGCGCCCCACCCGCAAGGACGTTGTGATCGGTGTCTCCGCATCGGGCCGCACACCATATGTAGTTGCCGCCACGGCATATGCCCGTGCGCGCGGCGCATACACGGCTGCGGTGACCTGCAACCAGGGCACGCCGGTGGCAGAAGCCGCCGATATCGCCATCGTTGCGGAGGTGGGTGCCGAAGTGATCTCCGGCTCAACCCGCATGAAGGCTGCCAGCTCGCAAAAGATGATCCTGAATATGATCACCACCGGCGCAATGACGCGGCTTGGCTACGTGTACGAGAACCTGATGGTCAACGTGCACATGCAGAACTCGAAATTGGTGGAGCGTGGCATACGCATCCTGATGAGCGCCTGCACAATCGATCGCGAAACTGCCGTGCAGACCATCAAGAGCGCCGGCCGCAGCGTTCCGGTCGCCCTGGTGATGCTGAAAGCCAAAGTCGACAAGCCTGAAGCTGTTCGCCGCCTTGCCAAATCCGACGGAAATGTGCGCCTGGCTATCGAAGACAACGTTCTGGAACTCTAATCCTCGGGCAAGCAAAAGCCCCATACACCTCGCGACCGCACACCCGCCTGAAGTAATCCCGTGGGAGTCTGCTTCCCTTGCCCGTGATGCGTGGCATCTGGATTTCGGGTACCTAGGTTGTATGCGGAGGTCGCGAAGTTGTATTTACGGTGAATGTCGAAAAGCGTGTACTGATGCGGTCAGCCAGAGGTTCTGTGGCTCGGTGTTTTTAGATCCGGATGGATTCCCCTTCTGCCACGGCCTCGAACGAATTGAACGTGAAGAGAGGTCCTGGATGAAGGCACGCATTATTTTCCACGGGATTGCGATTCTGGTTCTTCTGGCCACAGTTGCCGCGGCACAAACGTCGAGGAAACCTGCCAAACCGGCGGCCGCAGGACAATCGGCCGATCGCGAATCGAGTTCGCCGTCGGTATCAGAATTTACGCTGGGTGACAGGCAAACCACCAACCGCAAATTGGGCAGCGTGATTGTGCTTGATCGTGAAGCCGCCAGCGGTCATGCCAGGGTCCGGGAAGCCTCCAGCGGCATGGCAAGCGGACGTCGCCAGTACGAACAGGTGGTGATGGCCACCAACAAATCGCTGGGTTCCGCGCACGCCCTAGAGCCGCTTGCCGCTCCCACGCAAGCAGACAAAGCCAAGGGCGGCCAGATGCAAAACGCATCGACGAATCCGATGTAGAAAGACAACCAAAACGCGGACGACAATCCGTTCTATGAATCGAAGGACAGGCAGGCAGCCTCCAGTCCTGGCGTGGACCATGAGGTTGTCGAGTACAAGGATCCCGAAGATATGACCACCCGCTACCGTCCAGGCAACAACAAGACATCGAAGCTGAAGCCATCCGTGGGCTCCGCCACCACCCCAGCCGGCAAATAGGATCGTCGAGCCCGACCTAAATAATATGCGCCGGACCGGAAAACAACCTGGTCCGGCGTTCGGCTTTCCTGCACCCAATAAGTTCTAACCAAAGCGTTTATGCACCCTTGCACCTTCGTGGGAGACAGAGCGGCACAGGTTGTATTTACGGTGGCCTGTGCGTGCGGTGTACTAACACCAAATAGCAGGGGCGGCACGCATGGTCAGCCTCTCGTCACCGCTCGTAGTGCACAGGTCGTTCCGGGGAGAAGTTCATGAAATCACGGATTTGCTTTTATCTTGCCGCAGCAGTTGCCTTGGTTCTCTTCGTTGCCTCCCTATCCTCACACGCCACGGAGCGGCGCGATCCGCTGATCGTGCCGGAAGCGCAACAGACGCAGAGTGCCAAGACAACGCACTCCAGTCACGCGAAGCGCTCGCGAAAGAAGCCTGCGGCCCGGCACACCCAAAAGCCGAATGCATCGAGCGCGTCCGCCGACAAGAGCAGCTATCAAGGGATGACTCACTCGTTTGAGGCGAAAGACCAATCTGTCTCGGAGAGTTCATCTGGCTCTGGCAAGAGCGCGCGCACAAGCGCCGGTAAGTAGCTCTTCGGCAAAAGCAAAAAACATATCCTACATCGAGTGCGCCCGCGACTAGCGAAGTCCTGGAACGCTCCGGACGTGCGCTTTAAGGTGCTCTCGGAAAAGTAGCCCGTCGATTCGGTCGATCAGTGGCAGTCGTCGCAAAGAGCCATTGCGCGTTCCTACTTTTGCGGCTTGTCGAATGGCTGCTTGTCGGTGATGCGCGGACGATTTTCCGCCTGCAGTTGTTTGCTCACCTGCTCAACTTCGTGGAAGACGCGGAGGAGATTACCGCCCAGGATCTTGCGGCAGTCTTCTGGCGAGTAGCCTCGCTCGATCAGCGCCGCGGTGATTTTGGGAATGTCGGCGGGCGAGTCGATGCCTTCGGGGAGCTGGCCGTCGACGCCGTCGAAATCCGAGCCTAATCCCACGTGATCGACGCCGGCAACTTTGGCGATGTGGTCGATGTGGTCGATGAGATCGGAAAGCGGTGGGCGCGGAATGCGATCGGCAAACTGGCGCTGCAGCTTCTCAATCTCGTCCGATGGCGCTTCCTTCCCTTCCGCTTTGTATTTATCCTTGAGCGCCTGCACGGCTTTGTCGACTTCGGGCTGCTGGGCTTTTTGCGCGTCGCGATATTTCTGCGAGATGAAGGCAGAATAAAAGTTGACCTGCACCACGCCGCCCTTGGAACCGGGGCCGCCGGAGTTGGCGACAGCGCGGAGCATGTCGTCGGTCATATTCCGCGGTGCGTCACAGAGAGCACGAGCGGCCGAGTGCGAAGCAATGACCGGGGCGCGCGTGATGATGAGTGTGCGATAGAAAGTGTGATCGGAGACGTGGGAGATGTCGACGATCATGCCGAGTCGGTTCATCTCGTAAACGACGTCTTTGCCGAATTCGCTGAGGCCCTCTTTCGTATGAGGGACCGAAGTGTCGTTGATGTCGCCCGAGGAGTCGGCCCAGCCATTGGAGTTGGACCAGGTGAGCGTCATGTAGCGCACGCCGAGCGCGTAATACTGGCGCAGCAGCGCGAGCGAGTCTTCGATGGAGTGGCCGCCTTCAATGCCCATGAGCGCAGCGATTTTATGCTCGCGGTGCGCGAGTTCGATCCCCTCCGGTGACGTCACGAACATCATCTTGTCCTGGTGCTTCGCGACCTGCTGCTTGACGGCGTCAATCAGGATGAGCGTACGGCGCGCGAAGTGGCCCTGGTTCGGCACAGGATCTACCCAGATGGAGAAAAACTCGGCGCCGAGGTTTCCCTTCCTGGCGGATTCCAGATTCCAGTTGCCGCCGTTGAGAGGATCTGCGAGGTCGTAGTTCTCATCGACAAAACGCTGCGGCGTGTCAGCATGGGTGTCGATGACGATGGCGGAGCGTTCGACTTGTTCGGGAGAAAGTTTTGTTGTCATTTTCGAGGAAGTCTTGGGCGCGGTTTGAGCGCACAACATGGCCGGAAGTGCGACCACCAGGGAGGCAAGCAAAGCACGAGTCCGCATAGGCTTGGGTTGAGTGTACTAAGGAACGGGGATCGGGGAAAAGGGATTAGGGAACAGGGATCAGGGATTAGGGAACAGGGATTGGGGAACAGGGATGAGAGCCGGGGTTCAATACATTCAACTGTAGATTTGGCGCACTTTGGAGCCTTTATGCAACCACTTGGTAACGTGTGCGGCCTTCCGAAACGGCGGAATTCTGTTTTTCCTGAAGAGGGAGGGTGCTAGAATTCACCGCAAATCGTTATTGCACCGAAAGGGGTTAACGGAGATGCGCTCTCTTCGCCACCTGTCTGTATTGATTGCAGTTGCCGCAGTTGTGTTCGGTTCCTCGCTGCGTTTGGGAGGCCAGAGCGCGGACTTGCCGGATAGCGCTCCGATTGCCACCATTGGGGCGGGATCGACCGTTGCGGTGAATTCCGAGGTGATACTGCCTGCAAACCAGGGAACGATCTACTTCCAGAACGGCGCGATTACGACATGGGAGCAACTCGACAAGAAGGCGCCGAGCTGCCGGCTTTCGACCGTTGAGAGCCCCGTGGTACGGCGCCTGGTGCCGGGCCGGAAGATCGTCATTACGGGGACTCGGCAGAACAACGCGAGCGTCAACTTTTATGGCGACGTCCTCGAGTTTGAGGAGGACGCCACGGTAGGCGAACTGCAATGCGCGCCGGGGCACAAAGGGCCGATGTCGATCGGTGAACTGAAACAGGTATTCGGAGGGATCTTCTCGCTCATCCAGGCGCCGCCGATTGTGGGTTAAATGGCAGTTCTTAGTTCAGTTCTTAGTTCTTAGTTCAGAGTTCATTTGATGCGCAGGAGGGCCCGGCTTTGAGCCGGGTCTTCCTGCGTTTGGTCGGCTGTATTTTCGATCGTCAGAGCCGATCTCGCTACCGTTCCGAGGTGAAGGGCGAGGCGGGCAGACCTTCGCTGTTGAAGAGATTGCACTCCGGGCTGTTGGCCCACCCATAGCGGACCCGTACTGGAACGGGCACGTCGGGACTGGAGGCTACAACCGTCCCCCCATCGATCGTTGCGGTGGCGGGAGCGTAGTGGCCGTCTCTGCCGGCGACCTCAAAACCGGTGATCGCGCCACCTTTTGCCGTGAGGCCTTGAGCGTGATCGAAGTATGCGCGAATCGATCCGCCTTCGGGGGTCGCCTCGCGAAACATTGGTCCGGAATACTCGACTGCCTCGCCGTAGCTTAAGGCGCGAGCCGCTCGCGCCAGGCGCAAACCGACGTCGAGCTTGTCAGTGGGATGGACGTCGGTGGGGTTGCCGATGTCGATGGTGACGGCCATCGCGGTATTGCGCATGGCGAGTGTGCGCACCTGCTGCTCGCGCAGTTCCGCCCAGTCTTCGAGCGGCGTTGAGGTGAAGTTGGAGATCTGCACGTAGAGAAACGGAAAGTCGCCCACATCCCATTGCCGACGCCAGTCTTCAATCAGCGTGCGCATGATGCGGTCGTACGAGTGGACGCGCGCAAGGGCGCTGTTGCTCTCGCCCTGGTACCAGATGACTCCGCGAATCGGAAGCGGCGTGAGCGGCGCGATCATGCCGTTCCACAGCAGACCCGGCCCCCAACTGTTGAGCGGCGGATGCCATGGGAACTGCGGAACGGGCTTGCCCGCGGCCTTGGCTTCGGCAATCTGGCGCTGCTCGTCCTTTTCATCGGCGACAGTATCGGCTGCGGTATCGGTCATTTTGCCACGCGCGACGAAGATGGGCGCAAGCGAAGCATCTTCGCCGAGTGCTGTGAGGCGCACCCAGGATTCACCAACCGTGCCGCCCCACGTTGCATCGATGATGCCGACGCTGACATGCTCACGAGCGGCGATGTCGCGGGCAAAGTACCAGGCAACGGCGGAGAAGTCTTTCGCGGTCTCGGGAGTGGAGATGGTCCAGCCGTCGGTATCGGCGTCGGGCATAGCGTAGTCGGAGCTGCGTTTGCGGATCATCAGCAGGCGGATCTGCGGATTTGCCGCTTTGGGTAAATCCTGCGCGGCAGTGGCGGCGCGACTCAGGGGAAACTCCATATTGGACTGGCCGGATGCGACCCAGACATCGCCGACCATGATGTCGTCGAGGGTGATGGGCTGCTCAGGAGCGGCACTGGCTTCGGCGCCGGGAATTCCCTTGAAGGTGAGTTGAAACGGTCCGCCGGCGGGGCCGGGCTTGAGGTAGATGCTCCAGTGGCCGAGCGGATCTGTCTCGGTTCCGCGCGCCTCGCCGCGGAAGGAAACGGTGACAGGCTCTCCCGGGGCCGCGTTGCCCCATACATGCACGGGAAGATCACGCTGGATGACCATATGACTGGAGAGAACGCGGGGCAAAGTCACTTGTGCCGGTACAGCTACGGACGATAGCAAAAGAAACACAGGAATGACCGAAATGCTCACAGAAGCCTCACACCGTGCAGATTGACCGAAGTTCGGAGCATACCGATGCTCACTTTTTTCGGAAAGAGAACGTTAACAGAGCCAGCCGGTGTTCGCTAAAAGGCAATGCTCTGCGCGACATTCCAGCACAACCGGTGTCTAAGTAATCGGCCTGATTGGTGCGTCTGTTTGTTGCTGAGTTGGAGTTGGCGTTAATACACACGAAACAAGTCGGTTACCGACGATTGGGACAGAATCACAATCTGACACAAGCGGCTTCATTTTTCTCCGGATTGAGACATACTTGAAAGGAAGACAACCCGACCAGGAGTCAAAATGCCCTCGATGCGCGCTTCACGCACATTTGCATTTATTCTCGTGGCGCTTTCATTCCAGTTATCACTGCCGGCTCGCTCTACCGCACAGGCTGCGTTGTTAATGGAGGAGCCGTATGGCTTCTTCGGGACTGTCAACCCAACTGGACATACCGCGGTTTATTTTGCGCATATCTGCGCCGAGACACCAACGAAACTGCGCCGATGCCAACCGGGTGAGATGGGCGCAGTAATCTCCCGCTACAGCAACGTAAACGATTATGACTGGGTGGCGATTCCGCTGATCCCCTACCTGTACTCGGTGGAAGACATTTTCCAGGTACCTGAGCAGGTGGATCGCGCCATGGTGAATCGGCTACGCGATGAGTATCACGAGGCGCATCTGCTCGGCCTGGGCGAGAAAGTGCCGAAGGGTAGCTTCTGGCACGGAGGCTGGACGGAACTGGTTGGCGTGTCGTACGAAAGGCGCATGTATGCCTTCCGCTTCGATACGACCGAAGCGCAGGACGATGCATTCATTGCGCGCATGAACAGCAGGAAGAACGAGTCTAATTTTCAGTTGCTGTTTAACAACTGCTCCGGCTTTTCGCGCGGAGTGCTGAACCAGTATTTTCCGCGGAAGTTCAGGCGCAACATCTTTCCGGACGCGGGGATGACCACGCCGAAACAGATCGCCTACAAGCTGGAGCGTTACGCGCGCAAGCATCCTGAGATTCACCTGGGAATCTTTGAAATCCCGCAGATTCCTGGGTATCGCCGGATGAGCCGGTCGAACAAGAGCATTTCAGAGTCGCTGATTACGACCGCGTATGCGGTGCCGATTGCGATTGTGAATCCTTACCTCGCCGGCGGCCTGTTCGTGGATTATGTCGTGCGCGGACGTTATCACCTTATTCCGAATGACCTGGCAAAGCTGGGGCCCGACGATCTTGAAGCGTTGACATCATCCGGTACATCCACTGAGAATCGCCTGAGCGCCAGTGCCCAGGTCCACAGCGCTGCTGCTGCCGGCGACAGGGCGGAGATACCTTCCGCAGCGACAGCCAACTCCGGCCTGAAAGAAATTGTGGCCACGCATGAGTAAGACCCAGAGCCTGAAGAATCACGCTCGCCTTGACCCTTTATTTCACATATTCATTTTCGCGCTGTACCTCCTGAACCTGGTGTATGCGGGTTTCCACCTCCACCGGCAGCCGAGTCTCTCCTCGGGCTGGTACCTTGTGCTGTCACTGGCTGCAATCGTGCCGATTGTAAAGCTGCGTGCTTATCCGCTGAAGGTGCAGGACCGCGTGATACGGCTGGAGGAGCGGCTGCGGCTGCAGGCGCTGGCTCCGCCGCAATGGCACGCCCAGATTTACAAGCTCAACGAAGGCCAGTTGATTGCGCTGCGCTTTGCCTGCGACGATGAAGTGGTGGAGCTTGCCAAGCAAGCGCTTGAACACAACCTAAATCGCAAGCAGATCAAGGAGCGGATCAAGAACTGGCGAGCGGACGAGTGGCGGGTATGAAGTCGCAAACGCCGGCAAGCGTCGATCCCCAGCGTGACATCGCACCCCGAGCGGGCAAAGCGATTCGGCGTAAAATACAGTTCATGAGGTTGAGGAACGCAGCCGCCGTGATGGCCCTTGCGCTGGCGTTGCCAGTGTATGCGCAGCATGGCGCAGCGCGTGGCGGATTCTCGGGGCACGGAGGATTCGCCGGTCACGCAGGCTTTGCCGGGCACTCCGGTTTCACGGGTGCTCGCGGAATTTCGCGGTCTGCGCCTTTCTCTGGACAACGCGGTTTTGCTAGACCAGCCTTTGGGCGATTGGGCGCGCCAGCGTTTGCGGGAACGCGAGTTCCCTATCGCGGACCGGGATTCGCAGCGCGTCGACCTCTGTATCGCCCCGCCTATGGAGATCGCTCACGACGTTGGAATCCGCATCGGGACCACGATCGCAGACGCGGCTCATGGATCGCCGGTTCGTATGGCTATGGTTATCCGGGATTCGTTGGGTACCCGTACCCTTATGTGATCGATCCGGGTTTTTACAACTGGGGCGATTCCAGCGATTCAGGATATGGATCTGACAGCGCAGCAGCAGGCTACGCGGACGCAACTCCGAATGGCGGCTATGAGGCTGGGCCTGAGCCGATACAGGAGCCGAGTTATGCTCAACCACCGGTCGCAGACGCCGGGATGCCGCGGCCCGCGTATGTCGGGATGTCGACCGCTGCTCCGGAGCCGGTGCAGGCGATCGCAGTAATCTTCAAAAACGGTCGCGCTCCGGAGACAATCCAGAACTACCTGATGAACAGCAGGACGCTGACCGATCTGGACCAGCAGCATTACGAGCAGATTCCGCTGGATCAGATCGACATCGAGGGAACCGAGCAGACTAACCGCGCACGCGGACTGGCGTTCCAGGTTCCCACGGCATCGCGCGAGTGATCTGGGGTTTAGCCGCCTCAATTCGGCCGCAGAGAGACGAAAATTCAAAAAAACTCAGAGATTAAAGAGCGCGAAGGGATGCTCTTCTCCACGCCGACGCACGATGGGCAGCGCAACATTGCAGACGCGGATTCCTGATTTGGTTTCGGCGGAGAAGGTGCCTTTGTGCGCGTGTCCGTGAAGAGCCAGCACAGGCCTGTGTGCCTCAAGTACGCGCGCGAGGAGCGAACTCCCTAGAAACGCGAAGATGGGTTCGGGCTCACCGGCAATGGTTTCCTTGATGGGCGCGTAGTGAGTGATGGCAACTTTCTTTTGTGCCTGTATCTGCGCGAAACCGTAGTCAAGCTTGATGGCCTCACGCTCTGCGATCTCGACGAAGGTCTTGATTCCCTGCTACGTCTCACTGAAAGCCGCGAATCGCGGGCGCTATGATTTGCTCATGACGGACGGTGCTTCGGAGGCAACTGGGTGAAGGCGTTCAAGATAATCGCGGCTCTCTTGTTGGCATGGCCGGCGACCGGATTACCTGCCGAAAATCCCGGGTTAACCGCCGACCAGGTTCGCGTGCTTGAGAGCGTGCGTGTACTGGCGCTTGCATACACGCAGAATCTTCCCAACTTCATCTGCACCCAGATCACCCAGCGCGAAGCCCAGGACCAGATCAACTTCGGCATGTCGCTCAATGGCGCGAGTTCTTCACGAGGCGGAACCGGGTTGGCCGGCGCGCCCCATTCCCAGACAGCCATGCATGACGTGATCGAAGAGCGGCTGACATTCTTCGATCAGATGGAGCACTACGAAGTGGTCGCGGTGAATGGCAAGAAAGCAGCGGGGCAAAAGCACATGGACTTTGCGGGCGCCATCAGCGCGGGCGAATTTGGCAGCGCGCTGCGGAACCTCTACGATCCGCGCTCGCGCGCGGATTTTTCATGGGAAAAGGCGACGAGCTTGAACGGCCGCAGCGTGAACGTCTTCAAGTTTTACGTGCCCAGCCAGAACGGCACGATCGTAATGCACCGGGAATCGGACCAGAAGATCCTGGTGGCATCCTCGGGACGGCTTTTCGTGGACAGCAAAACGTTCGAAGTTGCGCGCATCAGTTCAGCGCTGGAACTGCCGGTCGATTTCCCGATCAAGATGGCAA
Organism: Occallatibacter sp.; assembly: GCF_049582745.1. Taxonomy (GTDB): domain Bacteria; phylum Acidobacteriota; class Terriglobia; order Terriglobales; family Acidobacteriaceae; genus Telmatobacter. The sequence continues at coordinate 172,447 of NZ_JBAUUO010000074.1, read as the reverse complement.
CAATTGAGGTCACGTACAGGCCCGTTGAAATTGCCGGCAAAGCCTACAACCTACCCAGCCTCTCCGAGGTGCGCGTGAAAGACAGCACGCGCCTCTACGTAAACGAGATCGAATTCAAGAACTACCACAAGTTTGCCGTGGAATCGACGATTCATTACGACAGCCAATCGCCGGCGCCGAAAGAGTGACGACACCGCTTCACTGCTTCGGGGCTCCTGAATCGCTTCCGTGCGTTGTGTCGGGTGAGTCTGCGCCACGTAGCGATTCCGAATCGAGCGCGTGCTCCTCGCGGTAGTGTTCTACCGGCATCTTGCCGTCCCACCAGGCCCAGTTCATCGGGTAAATATCGGGATCGAAGAAGACCTGGTAGAAGTGCCAGACGAGAATCGCAAGGGTCGCGAGGATAGCCTCGTAAAAGTGCACGGCAGTGGCCACATCGACCCACCAGCGGGCCAGCAGGTTGCCGACCCACACCTTGGCCCACATCATGATGCCGGTGATGCCCATCAGGGCGGTGCCCCATACGAGCGCCCAGTACTCGGCCTTTTCGCCATACGTGAAGCGGCCGAATTGCGGCTTCTTCTTGCTGAGGCCGAGGTAATAGAGCATGGCGCCGAGAGCATCCTTTCCATCTTTCGGGCGCGGCGCAATGTCGCGGAGCATCCTGCGCCCTTCCTGCGCGATGGCGAGATAGAAGACGTGATAGAAGCCGGCGGCAATGAGCACGACTCCGGCAATGCGATGGACGATGCTGCGCAGGTGTTCGCCCATGCCGAGGAGTTCGGCAAACCAGGAATCGGGGAACTTGAGCGCAAACCCGGTCATGACCAGGATGATGAAACTGCTGAGAAGGATCAGATGCTGCCAGCGCTGGTTGGTGCTCATGCGCTGCATCATGGGGTTCTGCATGTGTCGCCGAGCGGCGGCCTTGCTGCGCCAGATGATGAAGTTGTGTACAAACATGGCGCCAATGACGGCGAGGATGAGAACAATGTAGAAGATGCGCACCCAGCGCGTGATGACCGACCCGATGTCTTTGGGGTGAACGCCGTCGGCCATGTGTACGGGTGTGAGAGTGAACTTCTGCGTAACGCCCTTGTGACACCTGCCGCAGGTGGCGCCGAGGTTGGCCTTGTTGATGGTAGAGTGTGGATCGCTCGAGGGCAGAATGTTGTGGACGCCATGGCAACTCGAGCAGTTTGCAGCGACCACGGAGCCGCCTTCTGCCGCGAGACCGTGGTAGCTATCCATATACGTGGAGACGCGATTGCCCGGAAGGCCGAACTCGCTGGAGAGACGTACTCCTTCGTGACACCGGGCGCAGGTGTCCCGCGAGAGATTCTTCTCGGACACGGGTGAATTAGGATCGGTATGCGCCTTGATGGAATGAATGCCGTGGCAATCTGTGCAGACAGGCGAGAGGTTGTTTCCCCGCGCGATGGCCTGGCCGTGAATGCTTTGATTGAAGGCCTGCGTGATCTCGGCGTGGCACTTGCCGCAGGTGGCGGGGACATTGAATTTCGAGATGGGGGACTCGGCGTCGTTCGCGGGGCTGATGGCATGCGCGCCATGGCAGTCGGTACAGACGGCAGCTTTGGTTGAGCCTTTTTCAGTGGCACGGCCGTGCACGCTGTCCTGGTATGAGAGGAATGGCTGCGTGGTTTCGCCGTTTGACTCCATCAGGAATTTCTGACCGTGGCAGCGTCCGCAGGTATAGGGAATGTTGGCGTGATTCACCGGCGAATCGGGATCGCCGCCGGCCAACACCTGGTGCGCGTTCCCGTGACAATCCTGGCAATTGGCCGCGCTTTTGCCGGCGGCGGTGATCTTCGCATGGGTGCTGTGCGCGTAAGCGTCCTTTGCGTCGGCATGGCAACCGGCGCAGAGGACCTTTTGCGGCGGCGTGTCGTGCGCCAGGCTCTTCACGTCCTTGTGGCAGTCGACGCACGCCAGCTTCATGGAGTTGTGGATGGAGCGCTTGAGCTTTTTTGCGTCGACAAACAGAGAGACTGACTTGCCGTTGATGTCGGTCGTGAGCGTCGGATCGCCGTGGCAGGTCAGGCAATCTTCATCTTTCAGCTTGTGTTGGGCGCGAATGGGGAGGGCCGAGCCCAGCAGAAAGAATGCGAGCGTACAGAGCAGGATTCTGCTGGAAACTTTCACGCTATTGAGGAGACGCCTGCGGCGATGCGCGTGCCGTGACAGGAGTCACAAGTCGATAGGAGACGCATCACAGCAAATAGTCCCGGCGTGATGGGGAGGGCATGACTGAAGGCATGCCCTGATATGATCCGCTCCCTGATTATTCGAAATACGCAGTCAGCGTCAGGACCAGGAGGGTGAGGCCGATGAATATCGCCGTAAATCCGACGATGCGCGAGCCGTTGACGAACCACAGAGCCGGCGCTGTGCCGAGGCGCTGCTCAAGTTTGCCTTCGCGGACCATGCGTGCGTATTCCTGGGGGCGCTTGTGCTTGAATTCTTCTTCGCTCTCGACGCCCGTAAAGATCACCATGTCCATCGGAAAGCTGTCTGGACGCAGGTGCGTGTTGACGAAGTGAATGGAAAAGATGAAGAGAATGGCGAGCAGGCCCTCTTCGCTATGAATGACAAGGGCGGCGTTGAGCGCCCAGCCGGGAAGGAAGCGTGCAAAGAACGGCGCGAACCACATCGCGTAGCCGGAGAAGCCGATCACGATCATTCCCCAGAAGACCGCCCAGTAGTCGAATTTTTCCCAGTAAGCGTAGCGCTCGAATTGCGGCTTGGGGCCCAGGCCGACCATCCAGCGCATATGGTTGAACATGTCTTTCGCATCTTTCCAGTTGGCGACCATCGAAGTCGCGCCCCAGAAGATGCCCTTTTCGCGGTGCAGGAGGCCGCGGGTGAAGATCTCTTTCACGTGAATTAGAAATGCAATGGTGAGTACGAGGGCACAGAATTTATGAAAGAAGAGGATGGCTCCGAAACCGCCGACAGCGCCGGCCAAACCGCGCGCCCAGATGCTTTCGCTGAAGCGCAGGGGCAGTCCCGTCCCAGCGAGGCCCAGGAACGTGCTGAACAGCACGAGATGAAGGTAGCGCTGCTCGCGGGTGAAGCGGTTGAAAAAGCGGCCCGCGGTCGTTATTTGCGCCTGGTCTTCAGCCGGCGCCAGTTCAAGATCAGGCATCTTTGCCTCCATTTGCCGACTTTTTCCTGACCTGGTCGAATCGGGAACGAATCAGCCACAGAATGGTGTGAATCACGAAGAACGTAAGCACGCTGACCAGCAGCAGGTTCATAAACAGGCGCACGAAGTAGAGAGCCGGATTGAGGTGCCGGTCATGCGCATTGGCGTGCGGCTGATATTGCACGAAGCTCAGATTCGCGCCGGCGTGGCAGCGGCCGCAGGTCTTTACCAGGTTGGCCTTGTTGACGGGCGAGCGTGGATCTGATGCGGGGTAAATCTCGTGCGCTCCGTGGCAGTCCCAGCAGCGCGCTGTTTCCACGTAGCCGCCGAGCGAACCAAGCTGCGAGTGGAACGTGTCGCGGTAAGTGGAGAGTTTCTCTTTGTGGCAGGATCCGCAGATCGGCGTCGACTGCATCCGGAATTCGGATTCTGTCGGCTGCAGGATCGCGTGCGCAGTGTGGCAATCGGTACAGACAGGCGCCTTCAAATTGCCCGAAGCGACAGCGTGGCCATGGGCGCCGCCCTGGTAGTCGTCGTTGATTTTGGCGTGGCATGTGCCGCAAGTTTTGGGGATGTTCGCCTTGTAGGTCGAACTGGCTGGATTGTTGTGACTAAGAATCCCATGCGATCCGTGGCAGCTCTGGCAGTTGGCTGCAACAAGCAGGCCTTCTTTGCTAAGCGCAAAGCCATGGATCGAATCCATGTAGTGCGGATAGACGCTTGACAAACCCTTCTTGTTCGCCATGGCGCCATCGCTGTGGCACTGGCCGCAGGTCTTGGGCACGTTGAGCGGGTAGACGGCGGAGCGGGCGTCGGTCTTGGGAAATATCTCATGCGCGTTGCCGTGGCAGCTCGTGCAGGGATGATCCTTTGAAGACGAGTGCACGCTGGCGGTGAGCTTCGAAGCTTCTTCAGCGTGGCAGGTTTTGCAGTCGACCTTGGCAATGTGATCAGGATGCGGGTATTGCTTGATGTCGGCATGGCAGTTGTTGCATTGCAGGCTTCCGTGCATGCTGGCGCTGAACTTGTCGCCATCGACGGCGATGCTGTGACCGGCTGCGTCCTGCATGGTCTTGTCGCCATGACAAGCCAGGCAATCCGCTTGCGCGGCCAGCCGGTGCGGCATAGCGAGCAGGAACAGGGCCAGGAAGCCGAGCGTCGCGGCCCGATGCCGTCGAGCGGTCTGGAACAAGCCGAAAAACCAGTCGGCTGTGCCCACAACAATAGCAATGAAGAACGAAACAATGCGTGCGGCTTTGGTCATGCGGCCGTATCTTCCTCCATGGTGCGTGAGCAGTTGCATTTGCGCACATGGCTTCCCCATAGCAGATTTCTCCGCTTCTTCGGAAAACTCTGGCGGGGATTGCACCTTTGAGAAGACTCTCTTTGCGCATCCGCTGGCAGTGATAGTTGTCACAACTGCAGGACTTATGGGATGTGTGGAAAGATATCCCTGTGTGACGCATGCCACTTCACAGTGCATTGCTGGACCGCGACTGCCAGAAATCGGTCTCCACCAGGGATTCTCAGATGCAAAATGGCAAACGGAACGCCAATCGCCGCGCAAGGAACCGGGGTACGATTGAGGTATGTCCCACTCTGAGACCGCTGCCGTCCCCGCCGAGGTCGCCAAAGCCGTCATGAATGACCCGATCGAGCTTGCCCGCCAACGCCTGATTGTTGCGCTCGATGTTCCCGATGCACGGTCGGCCATGCGCCTTGTCGCGGAACTCGAAGGTACCTGCAGATGGTTCAAGGTCGGGTTGGAGCTTTTTGTTGCAGCCGGCCCGGCAGTTCTGGAACCAATCGTTGCGCGCGGGCACAATGTGTTTCTCGATCTCAAACTGCACGATATTCCCAACACGGTTGCAGGGGCTGTTCGCTCGGCGGCAGGGCTTGGCGTGCGCATGCTGACCGTACATGCGGGCGGTGGTCCGGCCATGCTGGCCGCGGCAAAGAATGCGTTGGCTGGGGTTACGAATCCGCCGGAATTACTAGCTGTCACAGTTCTGACAAGCATGGATGCGGACCAGTTGCATGCGGTTGGCGTCGATTGCATGCCTTCTTTACAAGTCGAGACGCTGGCGAAGATGGGAATCGGCGCGGGCATTCGCGGCTTTGTTTGCTCGCCGCAGGAGGTGGCGGCGGTTCGATCCCTGACCGGGCCTGAGGGTGTGTTGGTCATCCCCGGGATTCGGCCGGCGGGAGCTGCGCTCGGCGATCAGAAACGTGTTGCGGGGCCTGCCGAAGCGTTGCGACTGGGCGCCAGCTACCTGGTCGTCGGACGGCCGATAACCCAGGCGCCAAACCCGGTAGAAGCGGCCAAGGCCATTCTGGAAGAGATGGCGGAAGCGATGTAGCGCCACCTGTGCTCGATGCGGCGGCATGCAGGGGAGGCTTCCGAACGGTCTCGAAGGTTAGAAAAACATCCCTCGGGGGATAAAGCAGGCTGCGGAAAAACCGGAATGAAATGGCGAATCGTCGAAAGAACCTCCCTCCGCGGCTAAGCCGACGTTGATTATGGTGCCTCTTACCGCACGGCTGAAGCCGTGCCCTTTCAAAGCAACGAGTTTCTCCGCAGCCTGTAAAGCCCGCACCTTCTTGGGTCAAGCTTTTGACATGATTGAAGTCCTACCCTGATGCAGACCATCCATCCGATACATGCCATCACGGCGGCGTCGATGCCCTGAGTGGGGTTGAAGCCTATCTTCCAGCGAAGTAAAGAGCGATATAGAAAGAAAAGCCCGGCGGTATGCCGGGCTTTCCCATCAGCTGAGAGTTATTCCAGGACTTAAAGTTTTTCGTAGAAGTCGCAGGCTGAGCAGGAGATATAGACTCCGCCCGGTACGCCGCGCTCGCGATCCTTTACGCGCTTGACGATGCGCGTCGGTTTGCTGCACTTGGGGCAGTCGGTGGACTTCGTCGTGTCCATTGCTTTCTTGCGGTCGCCGGTTTTGGCAATTTTGGCCATGGGTCGGGTGTTTCTCCTTTGAAGAGTGTCTCTGCACACACGCGCAAGATTGCTGCACGCGGCTTCAACGGCGCGGTCGATGAACTCACCCCTGCTTGCAATTTTGTTTGCGGGAGGCAGCCGGACTCGCTGCCTCCTAGTTTACATCAGGACTCAGTGCGGCGGGGTCGCGTCAGCCGACGGAGGCGCTGGGGTGGAGGAGGGCGCACTTGCGGGAGATTGCGACGAACTGCTTCCCTGGCCACCGGAGGGCTCTTGCGTGCCTGTGCTGCCGTTTGCAGGCTTGTCCCTGGAGGCATCCGGCTGCGTATCTTTCGCCTTGTCGGCTGCCTCAGCCGCCCTGGCCTGGTCGGCGCGCCGGGCCGCTTCGACATCGGGATAGTCATCCGGCTTCTGCTTGGGAAACTCGACCGGCTTCATGGCGCCAGGCTGATTCTGCCCCGCGTAGTCGGGCAGTTTCTCTCCTGGTGCCGTGAGCGTGGGCGGAGGCGCGGGGGCCTGCGTATCAGGATCGCGCTGGACATCGCCCATTTTGACCGTGTGGGCCGCGGCATCTGAAGCGACGAGGGGCGAGCCGTCTGTGCGCATCATGCCTTCAACTTCATCTTTGGTAAAGACAACGGGTTCTTCGCCTACTTTGGCGATCTCAACGCGAATAACGCGATTCCCGTTGATGCGGACGAACTCAACAGGCTTGGGAGGCGAGCCATATATCCACTCTTCGAAGGGCATCTGTCCTTCGATCTCGCGCACCTTGCGTTCGGGCTGGCCAAGGGCAAAGAGCACCATGTCGGTAGTCATGCCAACCATCACGTCGTGGCTCAGAATTGCGCTCTTGAGCTTGGCCGGAAGCGTATCAGTGAACGCCTCGATGGGCGTCTTGACGCCGAAGGAGATCAGGGGAGCGAGAAGCGCTTCAACCTCTGTACCGGTGAGTTCCGGGACGTGGCCTTTGAACTCCAGTGTGAGACGGGCGCCCGTGGCGGGGTTGCCGTCGTCCTGCACGACGGGATTCATCATGCCGCCGCCGCCCAGCTCGATGTGGCGCAGAAAGCGATGTTTCAGGTCGGGGCCGCCGTTCAGCTCGAAGATGATTTTGTTGTGGTCAAACTTGATGTCGGTAAGCACCACGCGGTCGCCGGGCTTTGCGCAGATTCCGAATTCCGTGACCATGTCGAGATAGGGCTCACCGGCGGGGATTAGCTTGCCGTTTGCCTCCAGTTTCAGGCCCTTGTGACCCATGGGAAAGGGACGCATGGCAAATCCCTGTTCGGCCTGCAGCACACGGATCAGTTCGCTCCTGGTCTTCGCATCCAGTTCAGACTGGGTGAGGGGAACATTGGTGGGCTTGATCTGGGCATAACGCCGGTCGACGGTGCCACCTAGACTTCCGTGGTTTGCTCCGCTATGCGTATCGATTGTGATGGCTTGTGCCGCTGCCAGGACGCCGGCGAAGGCCAAAGTCAGCACACAAGCGCCCGCTACGCCGTGGCGGCAAATTCCAGCAAAATGGCGAGGGATAACTACCGGAGAAGGGATGGTGGGCATTGGCCTGATCATGGGCGTCCTCCCATGGCCGCGCGTAGTGTTGTGCCAACAGTAGTTCTAATCAACCACAAAGGTCAAATCGAAGATATGAACCGGAGCAGGGGGTCTATGAGCCGGGCGCATTCAGCGAGTATCTTCGGGGTCGGCTGCTGGAGGCTCGGATGCGGGCTGGGCAGGCGCGGGTGGCGCGGCTACCGGAAGAATCTGGACCAGGGAGGGCGCCGGCGGTTCAGCGGCAGGGCCCAAAGCCGTCTCGTGCTGGCGGCGGGCAGCGGCATCCAGATCGACCGCGATACCGCCGGGAATGACGACTGGTGCGTTAAAGCGAAAATCGAGATCGCGCGTAACGCTGTAAACCACGTGAAATGCGACAAGAAGGACGAGGCAAGCGAACCAGCTTTCGTCGAGGCCGAAGCCGCCGCCGGTAAGCCAGAACGGCCCCATCGGGTTTCCCTCAATAATCGGAGAGTGGCTGCTGACGCCGCTGACCGTCAGCCCGAAGATAAGTGCCTGCGAGGCCTTCCAGCCAAAGTTGAGTCCCCAACTCACCCACAGGGCACGCGTCCGCAGATAAGCCGTCGTGAGCAGAAAGCTGAAGACGACAGAGATGGCGATGCTGGCATTCGTCGATCCCGGCTGCAAGGCGTGGACGATGGCATAAAACAGGGCGAAGCCAAACGCCGCACCCGATGACCCGACCACGGCAGCAAAACGTTGAAAGCCGTAACCTCGAAAAGCGACTTCTTCGCCAAGCGCGAGGAGCGCGAAGTAGGCTGCGTCTGCAACCAGCCATGGCCACGCGGATGGCTGGGTGGTGACGACGACGGCAATGCCGCCGATGACGACCATGGCGAGAACGCAGACGACCACTGCGCCCCAGCCCACTGCCATGCCAACGCCGGCCTCGCGTGTCCAGCCGGTGCGAAGAGGCAGGCCCTGCGCAGCGATCGACCCCGACTGCCGGTCGAAGAGGGAGCCAAAGGCGGCGTAACCGAGAATGAGGAACGTTGCCAATAGAAACTGCTCGATCAGAGGTTCCCAGGCAACGTGCTGAATGCGGATAGCGGCCCCGTGGGCGAAGGACCGCGCCACGAAGAAATAGAGGACCGCGGCGACGAATTCGAGATAGGCGCGCATCTTGCCGGCGCGTACAGGCGCACTCATCGCGGTCTCCCGTGAACTAGCGCATATGTGTTGACGATGGACATTGGGGATCGGCGACTATCGTGCGAGCGGCCGTGCTCGATGGCTTCTCGGAACGGCACGCGCACTAACTTTCTGTGTAGCACTGGGCGATGTTGCGGAACTTCAACTGCCGCGCTGCGATAAGCGCATCGACAGACATGGATTTCAACTCGGCGAGGTGCTTTTGGATCGCAGCGCCCACCAGTCCGGCTCCTACGGGATGATCGGTATGTACGCCGCCGGGCGGTTCGCTAATGATCTCGTCTACGCAACCAAGCGCGGCAACCTCCGGCGCAGAGATGCGCATGGCCTCGGCGGCTTGCTGTTTGTGCGCCGCGTCGCGCCACATGATGGCCGCGCAAGACTCCGGCGTAATCACGAAGTAGAGCGCATTTTCGAGAATCAGCACGCGATCGCTGACGGCCAGAGCCAAGGCCCCGCCCGATCCGCCTTCGCCGCTGATAATGGAAATTGTGGGCACCCGCAGCCGCGCCATCTCGCGGATGTTGCGAGCGATGGCTTCGGCCTGGCCGCGCTCCTCCGCGCCCAGTCCTGGATAAGCGCCCGGAAGATCGATCAGGCTGATGACGGGGCGGTTGAATTTCTCCGCGATTTTCATGCAGCGCAGCGCCTTGCGATAGCCTTCGGGATGCGGCATGCCGAAGTTGCGCTTGACACGCTCCTTGGTAGAGCCGCCTTTGCGGTTGGCGATCGCCAGCACCTCATCGTCGCCGAGGCGCGCCATGCCGCAAGCTATTGCGGCATCGTCGCCAAAAGCGCGATCCCCGTGAATCTCGCTGAAATCCGTGAAGATTCGCTCGATAAAGTCCATGGGATAGGGCCGCTGAGGATGGCGTGCCGTCTCAATTCTCTTCCACGCAGGTGAAACCGGCTGCGGGACGTCAGTGGAACCTGATGGTTGTTCGCTCATCGCTAGTCGGCAGCGGCTGGGACACGAGCGACCCTCCTGCCCCGCATGCTGCTCCTAGTGATTCTACGGGGCGGCGCTGCGTTGGACAAATCCTTGCTGGAATCAAAAGGTTAGATTGACGGCCGAACATGCACGCCGCCACCCTCCGATGCGCAGAGTATATTGCTTCTAGTCTTGCCGCACTCCTCAATTCACATGCTTCGAACGAAGGCAAAATGACCCAGACACGCAGAGATTTCCTCGCCGCCAGCGCGCTTGGAGCTTTGGGCGCAGCGCTTCCGCTTGATGCCCAGAGCAGCGCACAGACTCCCGCGTTACCCGCCAATCAGCAGACCCCAGGAGCGCCAACCGCATCCGGCACCGCGCCGCCAGTTGGACCCGAAGTGACCGCTGACACGTTTGCCGAAGCGGAGAAGCTGGTGCAGATCGAGATGTCGCCGGCCGACCGCTCGGAGGCCGCGGGCAACTGGCGCCAAGCGATGGCGCGGCTCTATGAACGCCGAACCGGCCCGCGCACGTTGGCACTGGAGGAAGGCCTTGCGCCGGCGACGGTCTGGAACCCGATGCTGCCCGGCGTGCAGGCCGGAAAATCCGGCACGGCAGGAAACCATTTCGTAATCGGCGAAGGGGTGCACGTTCCCTTGCCCGCCAACGAGGAGAACATCGCCTACGCATCCGTTCCCCAACTTGGCCGATGGATCAAGTCGCGCGTCATTACATCGGAGCGATTGACGCAGATTTATCTAGGCAGGCTCGAAAAGTTCAATCCGAAGCTGCACTGCGTGATTACGCTGACGCGCGATCACGCGCTGGAGCAGGCGCGGCAGGCGGACGCGGAGATTGCGGCGGGGAAATATCGCGGACCTCTGCACGGAATTCCATGGGGGGCGAAGGACCTGCTGGACACAGCCGGCATTCCGACGACGTATGGTGCAGAGCCCTACCGTGATCGCGTTCCGAAAAAAGACAGCGCGGTGGTGGAGCGGTTGAATGCGGCAGGTGCTGTACTGGTGGCAAAGCTGAGCCTCGGTGCGCTGGCCTTGAACGACATCTGGTTCGGCGGACAGACAATGAATCCGTGGCTGCCCGAAGAAGGCGCATCCGGATCGAGCGCCGGGCCGGGCGCGGCAACGGCGGCAGGGCTGGTTGGATTCGCCATTGGCAGCGAGACCGGTGGCAGCATCGTGAGCCCTTCGATGCGCTGCGGCGTTACCGGACTGCGGCCGACCTATGGACGCGTTGCGCGTACCGGTGCAATGACGCTGTGCTGGTCGCTGGACAAACTGGGGCCGATGGCGCGGTACGTGGAAGATACCATCGTTGTGCTTAACGCAATCTCCGGGCCGGATGCGGGTGATGTCGCAAGCGTTCCGAGTACCCTGGCCTTCGATGCGAATGCCAAGGTTGCCGGCCTGCGGGTCGGCTACTTCCCTGCCTGGATGAAGGAGACGCCAGCGACGGATGTGGATCGCGCAGCGCTGGATGTGGTCAAGAAACTCGGCATGGAACTGGTAGAAGTTTCTCTTCCCGACTGGCCTTACGACTCACTCAACCTCATTCTCTTTGCGGAAGGCGCCGCGGCCTTCGAGGAGCTGACGCTCGCGCACAAGGAGGCCGAATTAAAAGCGCAGGTACCCGATGCGTGGCCGAATACTTTTCGCCAGTCGCGCTTCCTTTCGGCGGTGGATTTTGTCCAGGCCGACCGCATGCGACGCAAGGTTGCCATGGAAATGGTGCGCGTGTTCTCTCAGGTTGATTTGTTGCTGGTGCCGTCACTGCGCGACGAGATTCTGGTCATCACCAACAACACTGGGCATCCCTCGCTTACATTGCGCGCCGGATTCGTCGAAGTGTCAGAGGCACGCAGCGACTGGGCTCCCGATCCGCAGCATCCGTTGCCGAAGTTTTCGCCGCCACGCAGGGTGCCACATGGGGTGACGCTGATCGGCAGGCTTTTCGATGAGGGGACTTTGTGCGAAGCGGGAATCGCGCTGGAGAGAGCCTTCGGAGTTGCGGGGGAACGGCCGGCGGGGTTCTGAATAATATAGCCGTCAGCTCTCAGCTTTCAGCCCGAACCTCGGGCTACCGAGGTTTCCTCGAGCCGCTTCCCGGCTGAGGCGCGCGCTTTTTGATCCCGGCCCTTTCGATCTTTTGCTCGCGGGCCTTGCTGTATGCGCGCCAGAAGGCGTGAGCAGTCACCGGTCCAAGGTCAGGCGCATGCGGGTGCTGCTCTTTGTGGAAGACGTGCGCGTAGAGCATGGGACCTAGCAGCAGCGCCATAGCGGCCTCGAGATCCAGATTGCCAGGCAGCAGGCCCCGCGCGATGCCGCGCCTCAGCACGCGCTTCAGACACTGCCGCGGCGGCTCCATGACACGATGCCGCCATGCCTTTCCGAACTCTGGATGAACGGCGGAATAGGCGATGAGCGTGGGCATCATGCGATTGCGCGCGTCGTCGAATTTGTCGGGAAGCTTGCGCGTGAGCACGGTCGTCAGGTCACGCTGCAGGTCGCCGGTGTCGACGTCTTCCGGCTCCCGATCAAGGCCGTTCAACATCAGCATCACTTCCAGCAGCAACGCTTCCTTGTCGACCCAGTGGTTGTAGATGGTCGCCTTGCTTACGCCCGAGGCCTGCGCGATGGCGTCCATGCTGGTGGCCTCGATGCCACGCTCGGCAAACAGACCGAGCGCGGCATTGAGAACCTTTTCGTGTGCTTCGATACTGCGCGTGCGGGCCACGGCTAGGCTTCGATCTTCGAGAAGCGCCAGGCACCGACGATCAGGAGAATCGTGCCGACCACAATGAGTACGGCGAGATCGATGCTGATACCGAACGCCGGACGGAAGGAGGCCGCGCTGAGGAGCACCGAACGCATACCGTCGATGCCGTAGGAAAGCGGATCGAGGGCGGTGATGAAACCGAGGATTTTGCCCTGGTTGGTGAGCGGGAACATGGCTCCGGAGAGAAAGTAGATGGGAAGGACCAGGAAGTTCATGATGAGCTGAAATCCCTGCATGTCCTGAAGGCTGGAACCGAAGATCACTCCCAGCGCGGCGAAGAGTAAAGCGATAAGCACCATGAATCCGATGGCCACTGGAATGGCAAACCAGTTTGCCGGACGGAAGCCGGAGATGAGACAGATCGTCAAAACGAGCAGCCCCTGAATGACAGCTACCGTGCAGCCACCGAGGGTGCGGCCGATCATGATCTGGATGCGCGGCACCGGAGCCACCAGTGTCTCTTTAAGAAAGCCAAACTGGCGGTCCCACAGCAGGCCGAGGCCGGAGAAGATTGAAGAAAAGAGCACCGACATTCCAATTACTCCTGGAGCGATGAATTGGAAATAGCTACCATAGCCTGCACGCTTGAACACGGGATTGAGGCCAAACCCCAGTACAAGCAGGTAGAGCATAGGCTGCCCCAGGGATGCAACGATCTGCGCGCGCGAGCGCGTGTACCGCTTGAGCTCGCGCAGCCAGAGAATATAGATGGCACTCATCGACTACCTCCTTTGCTGCTGCCACATTTTGGCGAACTGACGCATCTGGTCAGTTGAGTTGGCGCTCTCGTCGCGGATGGTCGAGCCGGTCAGTTTGAGAAATGCGTCTTCGAGCGTCGCGGTGCCGGTCTGCTCCTTGATCTGCGCCGGAGTTCCCTGGGTGACCAGTTTGCCGTGATCGATAATGCCGATGCGATGCGCGACGCGGTCCGCCTCATCCATATAGTGCGTGGTGAGCATGACAGTCACGTTCTCAGATTCGTTGACACGCTTCACGTGATTCCAGAGCTGGTTGCGACTCTGCGGGTCAAGGCCGAGCGTTGGTTCATCGAGAAACAAAATCTTCGGCGTATGCAGAAAGCCACGGGCGATTTCGAGACGCCGCTTCATGCCGCCGGAAAATTTCTTCACCTGGTCGTTGCGGCGCTCCCAGAGTTCGAACAGTTTCAGGAGTTCTTCGGAGCGATGATGGCGCGTCTTGTGCGGAACATGATAGAGCACACCGTGGATTTCCATGTTCTCCCATGCGGTGAGGTCGCCGTCCAAGCTCGGGTCTTGAAAGACGATACCGAAGCGCTGGCGAACTTCGTTCTGATGCGTCTGCGGATCGAGGCCGTCGAGTTCGATGGCGCCGCTGGTGGGGCGCAAGAGCGTGGTGAGCATTTTGATGGTGGTGGTCTTCCCTGCTCCATTGGGGCCAAGGAAGGCGAATATCTCGCCGGCCGCAACGTCAAAGGAGACATCGTTGACGGCGGTGAACGTGCCGAATGTCTTTACGAGGTTTTGCACCCTGATCAAAGCGAGCGACCTCCCGGGGCGCGAGATTCAATACTGAACGGTTTAGTTCAGTTTGTCAATAGCTTGATTTCGTGGTTTTCGATAAGAATCGTGCGGCCTATTTGTTCGGCTTGACCGGCAATTCTTCTGAAGCCTTCCGCGAGTTAGCCACGCGAGCGGCCGATGCCGAGTCATCCTCCGTCTGCGCCGCTTCCCTTCCGGATCCTGCCTCTTTCTCAGTCGGAGTCGCGGGCGTTCCGGGTTTCTTCGCATCGACGCCCAGCATTGTCTGCAGGCGATAGCCGGCCTTATCCGCTGCGGCCGAGGCTTCATGCACCTTCGCATTCAGTGCGCGGACTTCGGACTTGTTCGGCGAGGGCTGGCCGGCGATGCTCAGCAACTCCGGCATCTGCAGCCACCACAGCAGTTCTTCATAGGGCTCGCAGACCACGTAGGTACTGTCTCCCGCGTCGTGCACTCCTGTCAGCCAGCGCACATCGGGGTCGGACCAGAGTTCGCGCGGAATGCCGCATACGATGGGCTCCGGAATTGCCGGCACAGCGGGCGTTGCCGGACGATCTAGGTCCTGCTCCACCTTCGGCTCGGCGATTGGTTTCGAATCGATTTCCGCCGGCGTCGCAGGCAACTTTGCTTTCTCAACGGTCTTTGCCCTGGCTATCTCTGCCTGTGCCAGAAGTACGACCTTGATCCGCGCGGCGGCACGCCAACCCGCTTCCCCTTCAAATCCGAGCGCGTTGAAGGATTCACCAAGTGGCTGACGCAGGCGCAAACGATCAAATGCTTCGAGCGCGATCTGTTCCGGTTTATTCGCGTTGATCGATTCGGCCAGCGTCTCCAGCGCGCACCACGCGATGATGGGAGCCCACATGGCGGTCGCAGTCAACTGCGGGCTGGGGCTGGGCAGCACGCGACGGGCGGCCGCGGTCCATGGCTGCGGGAACAGCGCTTCCACCACTGGAATCCGCATGGCGGCGGTAAGCCGTTCGCGGAACGCTGGGCCAAGCAATCCCGGCATCGTCAACTCACCCTGCCCACCGGTGCGCGTGCGCCATGCCTGCTGCGCGATGCGCACAAAGGCTTCACAGCGCTTCCACGCGAAATTGAACAGTTCGCTGCGCTTGCGATTCGCCTTGCGATCGATGGCGGCGCTCACGCTGCCGTTTCCGGCGGCGGTGCGCGGATGTTCGGCGAGATCTGACAAAAGGCGAATCGTGTCCTGATCGAGAAGTGACCGCAGCGCGTGGTACATCGGCTGCAATTCCATGTCGATGAGCGCATCGTCGAGGCTGCGCACACCGCGGCCGTTGAGCTGATCGCACAGCCGGTCCCACGGATACTCTGCCGAAGACCACTTCTCGTGCCAATCCATAAGGACATGGCATTGATAGGCATGCAGGTGGAAAGTTAGGCCGCGGTCCGAGAATTCATTCGCGCGGCGCAGGTATTCGAGACCTGTAAGCACGTCGCGGTAGGCGAGAATTGCGCCGGAATCTCCCGCGAATCCAAGCCCATCGCCAATTCGCCGCTGGCGCAGTTGCGCGTTGCCCTTGTCGGCGTAGGCGGCGGAGTTGTGGATGGTTCCGTGCGCCTCGCCGTAACGATTGTTGTAGACAATGAGCGCGCGCTCGTTGCCGGTGCGGTTGGAGTAGGCGAAGACATTCTCGTCGACCGAACCGGATGCTTCAAAGAAGTCGTAGAGGAGGAAGTTGTGGCTCTCCGCGAAAACCCAGCGGCGTTTCAGCAGCGGCGCAATCTCTCGCTCGTGGCGCTCAACGAGCCAGTGGTCCGGCGTCTCGTCGTAACGAGGGCGCTGGTACTCCATCCCGTACTTTTCGGTGAAACCTTCGATCTGGCCGTGCCCAAACATCGGCAATCCCGGCAGCGTGGCCATGAGGGCGGTCACCCCGAAGCATTTATCGCCCTTACCAAACTGGTCAATTGCTGTTCTTTCATCGGGATTACTCATGAAGTTAACGTAACGCTTCATGATGTCCGGATCGAATTCCAGGGTGTTCTTGATGACGGAACGGTATTCGGCATTCTTCTCGTCGCGCAGCATGTTCATGAAGGCGCTGTTGTAAACCCGATGCATGCCAAGAGTGCGGACGAAGTAGCCCTCCATCAGCCAGAAAGCCTCGGCCAGCAGCAGTGTGCCGGGCACCTCAGCGGCCACGCGATCGACAACCTCGCGCCAGAATTCGTGCGGCATGTGCCGGTTAAATTCCGCCTGGCTCATGCTGTACTCGGCACGCGACGGAATGGCGCCGCTAGATCCGGGCCCCGGAAACCAGAGCCGATGAAAGTGACGCTTGGCCAGCGTCATCGCAGCATCAAATCGAATCACGGGAAAGAGGCGCGCGACATAAAGGATGGTCTGGATCACCTGTTCGCGTACGGCGGCATTCAGATAGTCCAGTTGCGCGGTGTCGTTCCACGGAAAGCTGGTACCGTCGTTGCCGTGATAGATAAAGCGCGTATCGCCGGTCCACTTGTCGCGGCGGCGAAAGACCACTGCCGCGTCAGTCTGTTCGAAGTAGTGATCTTCGATTTTGATCTCCACGCGGCTGTCGTGCGAGAGGTCCGGTCCGTTGAAGCTGTATGCCGGATAGGGCGACTCATTGCGCGAGATAAACCACTCGGGATGTTCGATTACCCACGGCGAATCGATGCCCATGTGGTTCGGTACCATGTCGCTGGCGAGACGAATACCCTTGTGATAGCAGCGGTCGCGCAGCGTGATGTATGCCGATTCCCCGCCCAGGTCTTCGGCAATCTTGTAGTCAAAGAGCGAATAAGCCGAGGCCACCGCATCCTGATTGCCGCAAAGCTGCTTGATGGTTTTCGAAGCGCGGCTGCGTTCCCACACGCCGATCAGCCACAGCGAGTTGATGCCGCGATGGGCCAGCGTGGCCAGTTCCTCTTCGGGGATCTGATCGAGCCGGTGAAAGTGCCGGCCGTACTGTTTGCTCAACTGCGCCAGCCACACGTAGGTGCTCTTCGCGATCAGAACGGTATTCGGCATCCACGCAGTGTCGGGGCTGAACTTTTCGTACTCGTTCGCAGGATCGCCAAATGTGGGTACCTGCGATTCGCTTACGATGGACGGCCATTGCTGCGTTCCCTGCTCGCGGCGCCGGCGCGCGGCCTCTTCGGCGGCAGCGCGAGCGCGGGCAGCATCGGGATTGAATTGCATCCAGATGGCCAGCTCTTCCTCATGCAGAACCTCGCCGCCCATCATCAGAAGACGATCCATCGAGTCACCCAGCAGCGGGCGCCACAGTTTGCGGATCAGGGCCAGTTGCTCGCTGAGCGAGGCAGGCGCACCACTCACAGGCGCTCGCAGCAGGTCGAAGAGGCTGATCGCCGTCGCTCCTTCAACAGGGATCAGCGGACGCGTAGCAAAATACTGGGGAAGCTCCTGCGTCACCTGCTTGTAGACCGTCTTTTCTGCCAGTGGCTTGTCTTCAAATAGTTCTTCGAATTTTTTGAAAGCCTCGTTGCGATTGGCCGACCACAACAGGAGCAGCTCTTCGAGCGCCGCCTCGCGATGCGTCGTTTTGCCGGTCTTGCCGTTCAGCCATTGCCGCGGAGTCTCCTCGCCCCGCATCACGCTCTGGCCGGGAAAATGCTCCACGAACGTGAGCAGCATGGTGTCGAGTTCGCGCGTTCCCACGCGCCCCGCAAACCAGTCCAGCGCCGAGGTCATCACCTCGGGGTCAAACTGCTCGCGGTAGCGGGCCATCAGCACGTGGCTCGCCTCGTCGATCAGGCCCATGGCGAATAACTGCCCGGCGTGCACGGCCAGGTCGGGGTTCTTGTCGGCCTCGCGCACGAGATTCATCTGGTGCGCAAAGGCGCGGCAGGCCGCCACGTTGGCGAAAACCACGTTGCCATTGTAGGAAAAAAGCGACTCCGCGAACCTGTAGCGTTCCCGGGCCTTTCGCGAGATGTGGAACTCCATCATCTGAGTTTCAGCTCCCCTGCAAACAGCGTGCAAGACGTGGAATGTGAATTCCCACAGGCTGTTGTTTTCGTCGATATTCGAGCCATCCCGCTGCGACAAACCAGGCCAGAGAGTAAAGTAACACCTCGCGGCGACCGACTGCTTCTGTCAGTCGCGTAAACCTATCCCACTCATTGCGGCACGCAAGGCATCCCCCAACCGGCTGCCCGGCACCCGCGCAAAACCCGCGGCCAGCCCAGACCTCCTCAGCGCGGAATCGAAAGCCGCCGCCTTCGGAATTGCCATAGCGGCATCGAGACCGGTAAACTTAGGATGCGCAATCGCATCGCAGCCTCAACTTTGCTGCTGGGGAAGTATCCCAGTCTGCGAGATCCGGCCGCGAACGACCGCGATTGCTGCCACTTCTCGCCATGGATCGCCGGCCGCCGGGCCCCAGCGCTTCGCTCGAGATGTGTTCCAATCAAAGCGGAGAGGTGGCAGAGTGGTCGATTGCGCTCGCCTCGAAAGCGAGTGAGCCTTTACGGGCTCCGGGAGTTCGAATCCCCCCCTCTCCGCCAGAACGCCTACCAGCAGTGTCCAGGCAGGTTCAACCATGAGCCTGTCCACTCCCTTCCAGCGGAAGCCATAGTTTGCTGGGCACCTGTTGGGACCAGCAGGGGCCGGAGGTTGAAATCGTTCTTCTCACCGAACAATGCGAATTCGGAAGATTCCAATAACTTCGCGGAGTTCGAGCGAAGATATCTTCTACCTTTGCCCAATGAGTCGGTAGCCATCCCGGGTGCGAACGCGATATTTCTGCAGCGCCTTACCTTCCAGGCTCACCTTGATTGAACGCCAGCCGCGATTGGGATTCGCCTGAGGATAATAACTCAGTGTATAGAGGTGGACCAAGTCCTCCCGGATTGAGGCGAACGCCTGCTTTTCTTCGCGCCAGTTCTTCGCAAAGTAAGCCTTGCCGCCCGAAACCTTGCTCATGCGCTCAAATGCAGCAGCAGAAACAGGATCCTCCTGGGCCTGCCGGGTGCTGATGATGTAAATGATCGTACCCGTCGATTGTGCCAACTCAGCCACATCCTCCGGGGGAATCGAACTGGCATTGTCGGGACCGTTTGAAAACACCACGACCGCTTTGCGACCCTTGAGCGGCGCAGCATCTTTCACCGTCAACAAGAGACTGTTGTAGAGTGCGGCATCATCACCGGCGACCGTACTCCGTACCCCGTTGATCAAGCGGAAGCGATCGGAAGTCAATTGAATCCCGCGAGAGAGATCCCGGCAATACGAATAAAACGCGATCCTGCTCGCATCATCCATCGAGCGGACAAAATCGGTGATCGCGTCCTGCGCGAACACAAAACTTCGGTACATGTAGTTGCTGGTGTCGAACAGAACAAACACTGTGGCTTCATTCAAATGCGGGCCGTCTGCCGGTGGATCAATCTGCGGCGACGGATCGGGCTCCGAAACCTGGCGCGCGGCTTCCGACGCGGAAACCTGACCCGGCCGAGTAACCTCCCTGGAACTGGGCGCCGATTCCCGGCTTTCTTCGAAGGTGGAGATCTTCTGCGGTATCTTGTCCTCGGTGATCGCAAAATCTTCAGGACGAAGGTCCGTCACGTAGTTCCCCTTGCTATCCATTACTGCGATGTTGAGTTGCACCAATACAACGTTTACACGCAGTTTCATTGGATCCTGAGCAGGAGATTGCGATCCCGTGCTCTGCAAAACGAGGCACGAAAGCGTGATGTAACAGCCTAGAGTTTTCCTTCTCATCGAAGTTAGACCCCTTTATGCGGTTCTCGCATGCTCTTAATGCTGGAACGTCGTAACGGCCTGGAGCGTAATCTTGCCCTTTCGAAATTCGTCTCCCGTTTGCTGCATCGCTCGAAGCAATGCGGGCGAGTCGTCGATGTTGCTGGCGAAGATATTGGCCACCATGTTGCGGGTTAGCTCGGGCACCAGAAGATTAAGTTCGGCTGGGGTATAGCCCATCTCGTCTGCAAGTCTGGCCCAGTAAAGATTGTTGGAATCCCATGATTCTGCAAACAGTCTGCCGGCGTCTCCGCCAAACGTTGAAATCGACTTTATGTTGAGCAGGGCGGAAGAAGCCGTGATCATCAGACCCGGATGGGGCACGCCGAAATCAGCCGACAATCGCTCCATGCCAGCCTCTGAAGGGTATTTCTGAGCAAGCTCATCCAATTCCCGCCCCACTGGTCCCGCCATCGATGCCGGATTGGGATATCTCCTCCGGAACTCCATCGCAAGATAAAAGACATCCGCAGGCGGCGTTTGTCCGATCACGATCGCGGCGCCCTCCGGACCCATAAGAGCCTTTGCGGTCTTTTCCACCTGACCCGGCATCATTCGATCCGCGAGGATGGCGATCACTTTCTCCCGAAGGTCCGCATTGCCCGCGGCTGCATTTAGCAGTTCTTCGCCCGCTCGTTGATACATCGCTGCAAGGTGCAATTCGTTTTGGCTCACATTCCACCAGCGCGGCAAGGTGGCGCTTACCAGGAGGTCGGGAACGATATCCTTCCAGATCAAGGCCTGAATGTTCTTTGGGACGATGAAATCTTCTTCCGCCGACGCCAGCGCATAAGGTAAATCTGCCAGAGAACCCAGCAAGTAGGCTCCCCCACCGGCCGTTGCGCCAATTCCTATCAGCCGGGGAACTCCCCATATCTCGACAGTCCCCTGAACCGAGATGGAGGAGAAATCATGGGAACGGACGAACAGCGGATTGTTATGGAGAACCTCGGCACCGGGTGGCTCGTAGTACGCATAGTTCAATCCAACCAGCGTGTCTCTCAGGAACGGAGTGAGCTGACCTCGGCCGGCCTCAATCTGCGACGGCGTTACCGAAGTTTTGAGGATCTTCGTCAGGTCCGTTCTCACCTGCAATTCCGCATGCCTGCTTGTGTATACAACTGGCGCCCAGGCGCTCTTCTCGTTTCCCGTAAAGATGGGCCGCGGCATCTCGAACTCACGGAGATTCTCAGCAAGGGGCAGCAACGCATTCCCGGTCGCGGATCCGCGCGCCATTTCGGTCATTCCATCGTAGAGGCCGAATAAGGTATCGAGAGAGACCAGGCGTTGATCATCCAGAACAGAACGAAGCCTCTCGGCCATTTCTTGGTGAACGCGTTGGCTGTCATGGTCATCGTGAACCGGTCCCGCAAGAAGGTCGATGATCTCATCCTGAGAGAGGTTTCGGTTGCCGCTCGCCGCCTGCAGCGCCCCCTGCAACGAACTTTGGGCCGCTTCGAAGAGTTGCACGGAGGAACGGCTCCCTATGAACGGCTGCACCACTTCGTGCCACGACGAATTCAGCTTGTCGAGGGGTATCTGGCCCTGCCGGGCAAGGATTTGCCAAATTCCAATGTCGGCCTGAAACGCTCCCAACGCATTCGAACGAAGAGCCAAATTCGGGATGCTGTCGATTCGATCTGACGCATCTACAAACTGCGCGATCGCGCTATCATCAAGACCCGGAAATTCGGCAAAGATAGCGAACCAATGGTGAAACTGTGCAAAGCGGCGTGCCACCAGTTTGTCCGTCTCACCGGACAGCTGGCGTTCCGGCGGTCTCAGGGAATTCATTGCATTCAGCAAAAGAAAAACCTGGACTGGGCCCGTGTCAGATTGAAGGTTCGACGACGCAATCAACGTTTCCAGCAGTCGCCCCGAGGTATTCCAGTCGTGACTCCGCCCTAACCAAGACCTCATTTGCCTGAATTTGGCCATCTGCGAGAGGATTTCCTCCCATACAAAAACATCTCCAGGAATCGCAAAGTCGCCGTCTGCCTTCCACTTTAACGAGGTCAATAAAATGAAGAGGTCGCCATTTCTAGGAAATATTCCCTTCGTCGCGCCGACGTAGGCAACGGGTGCTCTATAAACTTCGTAGAAACGCTTGAGGCGATTCCCTTCGGTCAGATGTTCCTGTTGGGCATGATTGAGACGAGCCAAAACATCGAAATACGCAGCCAGCCAACCGCTATCTCTTGTCAAGAGTTTGGCCACAAACGGTCCGGGAGCGCGCGGGCTTTCTCCTATCAGGTCCTCCCACGCTTTGTCGTTATCGCCGGGTACGATCACTCGCCCCGATTCGACACGAATTTGGCTTCCATACAAATCAATGACTGTCGCCACGGACATCAGCTTTTTCAGTCCCGGCGATTGATTCAAAGATAGCCGCGTTTCCAGGTCATATTTGGCCATTGCCGCGTAAAGGCGGTCAGCTTCGTGATTGTGCAACAACAGTTCAAGTAACGTGTTATCCGTTTTACGTTTTGAACCGGCGGCTGCAAGCCACTCTTTCTCAGTGAAAATGATCGGCACTCTGGTCGCTGGAAACGAATACGTGAACGGTCCATTCTTCTGCAAGGCTTGCTCAAGCGCGGTAAGCGGGAAACCTGAATCGATGGTTAGAAACGCTCGTTCTGCATTCCCCGTCACCAGCGCGGTATTTCTGTGGCCGCACAGTCCCTGAAACTTATATCCCAGCACGCTCAGTAACTCGGCCGCATCGCCGCAACCGCCGATGTGAATCTTGCCATCCGTCGCCGAAAGTCGCTCGAGGTCGCGAGCCTGGTGGACATACCTGTCTACCAGAATCAGGTACTCCTTTTCCCCGTCTGTGTCGAAGCCATATAGCACCACATTGCGTGCAAGCATCGGCAATACATCTTCAGGAGTTACCTCCTGGCTGATACCCGCCATGCGGAGAAAAGGTCGCAACGGGCCAGGGATCACGATCGAATCCGTTGGAACCGATTGCAGCTCATTGGGACGGGAATCAGAGTGCGCCCGCGAGGTCTGCGAACTCGCTTGCGAACACAGATAAGAAGGGCAGCAGATCGCCAGACAGAACAAACCGGATATACAAATAGACCGGGGATGAGAGAGACTCATCGAAACACCCCTTCAAACCACGAGAGGCATTGACTGGAGCGTCAACCAGGCTCCATTTGCCGGAAATACCCTTGGAACTCGAACGGCACAACCGCAACACATTCATCAAATAGCGTATTTCACAAAGAACGAAACTTCGAATCCGATCAGCGCCAGTCGCTTGGGAATCTCAAGCGGCAGGAGAGGAGCCGCGCAACCGGGCAACCATCATCGCAAATCAATGCGCGCCCGGCAAGCTTAATTGAAAAGCGTTGTTCATCAAGCCTCCCAGGCTCGGCACATAGAGCGGTTGGAGAAACGCAATGTAATTGAATGGTCATCGCTTCGGCGGATTCTGGCACGGACGTCGATATGCCCCGGAGATTTCGGTTCAACCAACCGCTCCTTCAGACTCATTCAAGGCGCGAAAGGTTCACGCAAGCGGTTTCAGTTCCCCAAACGTCGTCGGAATCAGTTCCGCCACCGTGGGATGAATATGCACCGAGTGTGTCAGCAGCGACGCTGGCTGGCGGGCATACATCGCGGTGAGGATGCAGTGGACAGCTTCGTCGCCTCCGACCCCAAATACCGTCGCCCCGAGAATCTGTTTTGATTCCGCGTCCACCAGCACCTTGATAAAGCCGGCGGTCTCCCCTTTTTCAATCGCGCGGCTCACACGCGTCATTGGGCGGACCCCCATCAAAGCCGGCTTTCCGCTCTTACGCACCTCGGCTTCCGACATACCCACACGCGCCAGTGGTGGGTCGATATAGATCGCCGATGCCGGAATCCGGTCGCTCACCTTCCGCGTGGCGCCCCCCAGCAGGTTGTCGGCCACAATCTCATAGTCGTTGTACGAGGTATGCGTAAAGGCGCCGCATCCATTGCAGTCGCCCAGCGCGAAGATGCCTGGGACATTGGTCTGCAACCCCTCATCGACGCGAATGTACCCGTGTTCATCCGCATCGATTCCAGCCGCCGCAAGATTCAGATCGCCGGTATTCGGCACGCGGCCCACCGCCAACAGAACGTGCGAACCATCCACGTGGGGAGCACCCTCATCGCACTCCAGTCCGACGGAGACACCGCGATCACGTTGCTCCAGGTGAATGCAATTGGCGTTGAGCCGAATATCAATTCCCTCCCCGGCAAAGATTTCGTGAATGACCCTGGATGCGTCCTCATCCTCGCGACTCGCCAGCCTCGAGCTCTTTTCTACGATCGTGACCTGGCACCCAAACCGCCGAAAGATCTGCGCAAACTCCAGGCCAACATATCCGCCGCCGACTACGACCAGGTGCTCCGGCAATTCGTCGAGCGAGAGAATGCTTGTGCTGGTCAGAAACGGGACCGTATCGGCGCCCGGCATCTTCTGCACCATGGGACGTGCGCCGACGTTAAGAAATATCTGCTCTGCCTCGTAGTCCTCTTGGCCCGCGCGCATCGCGTGTGGCCCGGTGAATCGCGCCTGTTCCCGGATTACGGTGCAATTCTGTGTACTTCCGAGCCATTTCTCCAGCCCGGACCGCGACTTGTTCACAATCGCATCCATGCGCGCCTTTACCGCACGCATATTTACGCTCACAGGGCCCGTGGTGACGCCGAAATCCACGCCGCGCCTCGCGAGATGCGCCGCGTGGGCGCTGGCTACAAGCGCTTTGGTCGGAGTACACCCCGTGTTCACGCACGTTCCACCCAGCAGATGCCGCTCGATCAGCGCCACCTTTCGCCCTACCTTCGCCAAACGCGCGGCCAGCGACGGTCCCGCCTGGCCCGCGCCGACAATGATCGCGTCAAAAGGCTGCGTCATCTAAAACCTCCTGAACATTTCCACGCACGAAGAGCTGTCATACGCCGAATTTATCGTAGCGTCACGTTGCCTCTCTAAGATGCGGGATTGTTGAAAACTGCCGTTCAGGCTGATGAACCCTTCACGCCATGCCAAACATCTGAAGCCTAGAAGGAGAAATTGAAGATGCCGTCAAGATCCGCACTTGTGGAGCACCAGAAGGCTCCGCTTACCACCCCTTCCGACATTGAACCGAAAGCAGTTGAAGATATCACCGGCGCACTCAACGCGCTGCTTGCCGATGTGTTCGGCCTGTACCTCAAGACCAAGAACTTTCATTGGCACATGAGCGGGCCGCACTTCCGTGATTATCACCTGTTGCTGGACGACCATGGAGACCAGTTGTTTGCCATGACGGACGATATCGCCGAGCGCGTCCGCAAGATTGGCGGTACAACGATCCGCTCCATCGGCCACATCGCGCGACTGCAGCGCATTCGCGACAATGACGCAGACTACGTCACTCCAGAGGACATGCTGGCCGAGTTGCGCGAAGACGAGAAGGCGCTGGTTCTCAGCATGCGCGCGGTTCACACCCTCTGCGATGACGAGGGAGATGTGGCCACTGCGAGCCTGCTGGAAAACTGGATTGACCAGGGACAGCGCCGCGGCTGGTTCCTGTTTGAAGCAACCCGCCACTCTCGCGGTTGAGTTCGATCAAACTCGCGTTTGGCAAACGAATCAGGAATCCATGAGCGCAGCGCCGGCCGTTGGGATGCAAAAGCCCCAACGGCCGCACGCACTATTCCGCCCGCAGCGCCTCAACCGCGTTGACGCTTGCGGCGCGCGCGGCAGGCACTGCGGAGGCAATCACAGCCGCGGCCAGAATGGTGAACGCCGACGCTACAAATGCCACTGCGCCCGGTTGGTGGATCTCCGCCACATATTTTCCCGCAATCGCTGAAAGACCGAAACCAAGCACCACGCCAGCCATTACCCCAATCGCGGCGATCGCCAGCCCGTCGACCAGTACATCGGTGAGAATATTGCGTCGCTGGGCGCCGAGCGCCATGCGGATTCCGAATTCACGCGTGCGGCTGCTCACCGAGAACGCCAGCACACCGGCAACGCCCACCACCGAAATCAGCAACGCAACTGCTGCGAATCCGCCAAACACAATCGCATTCAGTTTGTCGGGCGAAAGCACTTCTGCGCGAACATCGCCCAGCGTGCTTGCCTTCTCCACCGGTTGGTCTGAAGACATCTCGTGAATGGTGCGGCTGATCGCAGGCAGCAGCACATAGGGATCGTTATGAGCGCGCACAAAGAGTCGGCCGTTCCAGCCCTCCTGCTCGATCGGCTGGTACACGGTCATTGTGGGGGCCGGAATGATGTTCTCGTCATCGAAGTCCGGCACGACGGCGACGATGCGGCGCGGCTCCGTGCTGATGCCGATGAACTTCATCACGCCATCCGTCCACCATAGCTTGCGGTTCAGCGGATTCTGGCCCGGATAGAGCAGATTGGCAAGGCTCTGGCTGATGATCACCACGCGCTCCGACCCTTGCTTGTCGCCGTCATTGAAGTCGCGACCCGAAACAATCGGCACGCCGAACGTCGCAAAGAATCCAGGCGATACGGTCCGAAACTTGGCGCGGTAGTCCTGCCCGTCATTGCGCCGCGCTCCCTGCGCGGCAAAGGTGAAGGCGATGTTCAGTCCCTGGTCGTCGCGCCATGGCGCGCTGAAGCCGGAGGAAACATGCTCGACGCCCGGCAATACACCGACCCGGCGCAGCACTTCGCGATAGAACTGCTCCACCTGCTCCGGCGTCTTGCCATACGACAGCACGGGCAGATTCACGGCCAGCACATTGGCGGAATCGAACGGCGGCCGCGTTTCCTCGAGCACGAAGAGGGTCTTCATCAGAACACACGCCCCTGCCAGCAGCAAAAACGATGCGGTGATTTGCGTGACGGCGAAAATGCGAAGCCTCCGGCTGCTTCCACCCGCCGCCGCCCGCACCCCGCGCGCAGACAGGCCGCCCTGCGCGCCATTAGGCGAAGGCAGCCGCGGCACGTACGCCAGAAAAACTGCCGCCACCAGTGCCAGCGCAATTCCAAACCACACCAGGCTGAAATCGAGTGTCAGGTCATTGGCGCGCACCGAGAATCGCGCAGCGTACCGGCCCAGCACGTTCACCATCGGAATCGCGAGCAGAACGGCCGCAATCGCACCGCTGCCGCATAGCACCAGCCCCTCGGCCAGAAGCGATCGCCGGATGGCGCGCGTGCTTGCGCCCAGCGCCAGGCGAACCGCTAATTCCGATTCACGCCGTACTGTCCGCGCCAGTACGAGGTTGGCGACATTTGAACTCGCAATCACAAACAGCAGTCCTGAAGCCGCAAACAATATCCACAAAATCGCATTCGCGCGGGCATTGATCTGTTCGTGCATCCGCGTCACTTCGATCTGGTAGTGATCCTCGGGTTTGTAGACTTCGGGGTGGGCAGCAGTCATTGCCGCGTACACTGCGCGCAACTCCGCGCGCGCCGCTTCCACTGTCGCTCCCGGAGCGAGCCGCGCAAAGACCTCCGTCATGCGATGCTCGCGGCCGGTCACCATCGTTGCCGAGAGGTGATGCGGACTCGTCACCACGTTGGCAATCATCTCGGTCGCCACCGGATACGGCACCGACGGCTCCAGCACTCCCACCACCGTCGCCGAACGCGCGCCCATGATGCTTTCGAGCCGCACTTGTTTGCCCAATACGCTGGGGTCGGAGTGAAGCGAAGATTTCCAGAAGTGATACGTCAGTACAACAGCGCCTGCCGCGTTCTGTCCGTCGTCATTCGGGCCAAGCAGACGCCCAAGGATCGGTTTGAGCCCCATCACATCGAAGTAGTGTCCGTCGACAACGCCCGCCGGGATCTCGCGGGGCGTGCCCAGCCCTACCACCGTAAAGTCGATCTCTGAAAATGTGCCGAGTTCCTGAATCGTCTTCAGTTTGCTTCCGATGTCGCTGATCTCGGGAATCGAAAATGTCGCATTCGTCACTCCGATTCCCGGTGCGCTCTGGCGCACGTAGAGCAGGCGGTCTTCATCGCGATTCGCAAGCGGCCGCAGCAGCACCGCGCGCACCACGCTGAAGATGGCGGCGTTGGCGCCGATCCCCAGGGCCAGGGTAAGAGCCACGGTGAACCACAGGGCGCGAACGCGCCCCAGCGAGCGAACAGCAATCCTCAGATCACGAAAAAATGACATGACGGGCGACCTCCGAGGGGAATCGGTTGGAATCGTACGGAACCAGTGTAAGCCCAACACTTGACGAATATGTTGATATCAACTATTCTCATCTCGTGTCAAGCACAAATGCGCTACCCTTCGAGACAACGCTGCTGGTCAAGGATCGATGTCTTTGCCTCCATGTGCAGCGTGCGGCGCGCGCACTCGGCCGTCGATTCGACGAGGAGTTGCGTCCCTTCGACCTGACCAATGGGCAGTTTTCCTTGCTCATGTCGCTCAATCGCCCTGCACCTCCGCCCATGGGGCCGGTCGCCACCCTGCTGGCGATGGATCGAACCACTCTTACAGCGGCCCTGAAGCCGTTGGAGCGGCGTGGCCTGGTTAGGATCGCTTCCGACGCGTCTGACCGGCGCAGCCGTATCCTCATCCTGACCGCGAAAGGGCGCAGCCTGCTGGCCCGTGCGTTGCCTGTCTGGCAACGCACCCACGAAGAGATCGAACAGCTTGCTCCCGGCGTCGATTGGAACGGGCTGCGCCAGAACCTCCACGCCATCTCCTGACTGCTCATTTTTCTTTGTTCATTGCGAGTGTTGATCCAGCGGTCGACGATTCTAACTGCCCGAGAAGCCGAGTGACCGACAATCGCGATGTTTCGGTCCCGACCGGAGGCAATTTGAATCGGACCAGAAGATAAGCGGTTAATTCTAGAAGTACGTCTGCACCACATCGACAACGTTGTATGCCTCGTCGAGAATTGGGATCGTCCTCCACTTGTCGAATGTGAGGCACGGGTGCGAAATGTTGAAGCCGATCATGTCTCCAACGCGCACATTGTCTCCGGCTGCAATCTTCAGGTAGGCGTGCTGGTCCATCAACTTCGTGGTCTCCCAGTGTGCCAAACATGGCTTCGGCTCGGAGCTTCCAGGCCGAACGTGTAGCGCCGGCGTCGGCAGTCCGGAATCGAATGCCGCATCGCGCCGCCCCATGGTCACAACGGCCAGTTCGTCCTCTGGAACGGATTGGACGTACGCCCATATATGCAACGCCGGCACGAGGCCGGAACGCGTCTCCCGCGCAATCGGATTCGACGCAAGTATGCGCCTCTGTTGTGTCTCGTAGTTGCCCACATCGTGCGTCAGGTAACAGCCGGGCCGCAGCACAATCTCCACCGCATCGCCGAATTCCGCCGCAGCAAACTCTTCGGCCACCACGTCGTACCATGCCGATCCCGCGCCGGAAAGCAGAGCCGGCTTACGGGCGAAGGCGTTCCGCTCAAGCAGGGTGCGGGTTACGTCGCATGCGCGTTGCATAAACGCGCGAATGTCCTTCTCCTCCTTCAGCACGCCTTCGTAGAGCTCCACGCCGCAAAGTTGAATCGCGTTGTTCCATTTAGCCAGCGCACTCAGCACCTGCTCCAACTGCACATCGTCGCGAACTCCGCAGCGTCCGCCGATCACCCCAAGTTCGAGCAACACGTTCAGCCGCAGCCCGAGCACGGAGAAAAATCTCCCCAGCAGTTCCACACCAGCCGCCGAATCCACCAGGCAATAGAACTCGAACTCCGGATCTCTGAGGAGGTTTGCAATCATCTGCATGTTCTGCCGCCCTACAAGCTCGTTGGCCATCAGCACGCGATGCACTCCGTGCGCATGCGCCACCATCGTCTGGTGTGCGCTGGCCAGGGTGATGCCCCATGCGCCGCTTTCGAGTTGCATCTGGAACAGCCGTGGCGCCATCGTTGTTTTGCCATGCGGCGCCAGCCGAACCCTGTATGCATCCATGAAGCGCTGCATCCAGCCGAGATTGTGCTCCAGCCGATCGCGATACAGCACCGCTGTCGGCAAGCTCAGATCTTCGCGTAACAGATTCCATCCCAGTTGAACAATTTGTTCGGCCGACGAATCCCCGGGGATCGAGCCCAGCCCCTTGTTCAAGCAGCCAATCTGCCGTCCCGCCTGCATTTGCGTGTTGTTTTCGCGAATGATTCTCACCCCTTCCGCCAGCGACATCTCGAACCCGCACCCGCGACCATAGTCTATATTCTGAGTCAGTCCAGATGCTGAATTGCGACACACTCATACGCAACGCAACGGTGCTTGACGGCAGCGGAAACGACGCGCAGTTGCTTGACGTCGCCGTTCACAATGGCCGCATTGTTGAAATCGGCGCATCCCTCCATTGCAGCACAGCGGACATCATTGAAGCCGACGGTCTCTGCCTCGCGCCCGGCTTCATCGACGTACACACCCACGACGATACCAGCGTCATTGAAACACCCGCGATGCTGCCCAAAATCTCGCAGGGCGTCACCACCGTCATCGTCGGCAACTGCGGCATCAGCGCTTCGCCGGTCAGGCTCAAGGCCGACCCGCCCGATCCGATGAACCTGCTGGGGAAGCGCGAATACTTCCGCTACCCGACTTTCGACCACTACGTCTCTGCGCTCGCTGCCGCGCGCCCGTCGGTCAACGTTGCGGCCCTCATCGGCCACACCTCGCTGCGCAACAATCACATGGATCGCCTTGACCGCACTGCCAACGAGGAAGAGGTTCAGCGGATGCGCGCCGAACTTGCCGCAGCCCTCGCGTCGGGCGCCCTCGGCCTCAGTTCCGGGCTGGCATACGCGTCCGCCAATGCCGCCGGCACCGACGAAGTAATGGCGCTCGCAAGCACACTGATCGGCGCTCGCAGCATTTACGTTACGCACATGCGGACCGAGACCGACGCCATCCTCTACGCGATGGACGAATCCTTCCGCATCGGCCGCTATGGCGAGTCGCCCGTCGTCATCTCGCATCTCAAATGCGCGGGCATTGCCAATTGGGGTCGCAGCAGCGAAGTCCTCGACGCGCTCGAGCGGGCGCGTGCCTCTCAACACATCGGCTGCGACTGCTATCCCTACGCCGCTGGGTCCAGCACACTGGACCTCGGGCAGGTCGACCCGCGCGTTCGGATCGAAATCACCTGGAGCACTCCCTTCCCCACAGCCGCAGGCCGGACGCTCACCGACATCGCCACGGACTGGAACCTCACCCAACTCGATGCGGCAAGGCGTCTTCAGCCCGCCGGCGCGATCTATCACAGCATTGATGAGGACGACATGCGTCGCATTCTCGCGCATCCCGCCACGATGATCGGGTCGGATGGTTTGCCTTGGGACCAGCACCCCCATCCTCGCCTCTGGGGCGCATTCCCGCGCGTGCTTGGCCGCTATTGCCGCGATCAAAAGCTGTTCTCGCTTCCGCAGGCGATTCACAAGATGACCACCATGCCCGCCCGGCGCTTCGGTTTGGCACAGCGCGGAGCGATTGCCGAAGACTACTGGGCGGACCTCGTTCTATTCAATCCCCACACCATCGAAGACAGCGCGACTTTCGCCGACCCCATCCGTCCCGCCCGCGGCATCGAGAAGATCTGGGTCAATGGCACCTTGTCGTACACTTCTCAAGGACTCACCGGAGACCGCGCAGGCCGCTTCCTTCCTCGCGCCAAAACCGAGTGGCTCCAATGAACCGCGCAGTCATCTTCCTGAAACCGGCCAGCCGATGATCGATCCCCACAGCATCTTTCTGTTGCTCAGCGCGCTCGGCGCCGTTATCGGAATCATCCTGCTCGTCACGGTCCTCAAGCTCAACCCGTTTCTCAGTCTCCTGCTCGCTTCTCTCGCCCTGGCCATTGTCTCCGGGATGCCGATGGCAAGCGTGATTCACTCCTTCGAAGCCGGCGTGGGCGGCACCCTCGGCCATATCGCCATCGTGGTCGCCCTGGGCACCATGCTCGGCAAAATGATGGCTGAATCCGGCGGCGCCGACTCCATCGCGCTTACCCTGATCCGCATCTTTGGCGAAAAACACCTGCCCTGGGCCATGATGGTCATCGGCCTCATCGTGGGCCTGCCCGCATTTTTCGAAGTCGGCTTCGTACTCCTCATCCCCATTGCTTTTACTGTTTCGCGCCGCACGGGAACCCCCCTCATTCGCGTCGCCCTTCCGCTGGTCGCAGCGCTTTCTGTCGATCACGGCCTTGTCCCCCCACATCCGGCCGCTCTGCTCGCAGTTAACATCTACCACGCCGACGTTGGCCGAACGATCTTCTACGCGCTGCTGATCGCCATTCCGACCGCTGCGCTTGCTGGCCCGCTTTTTGCAAAAATCATTGCGCCCTGGATCAAGGTTCCCGCCGAAAATCCCATGGCCGACGATTTTGCCGATCACAATCCCAACCGCAGCCTACCGGGCTTCTGGCTTACCATCGGCAGCATCCTGCTTCCTGTCGCCCTCATGCTCATCGGTAGCTGGGCCGACTCCTTCGCGCCCAAGGGCACTGTCGCCAACGAAGCCCTTCATCTCGCCGGCAACGACGACATTGCCCTTCTCATCGGAGTCCTCATCAGCTTCATTACGCTTGGCGCGATGCGCGGCGTCTCGCGCGAAACCATACTCCGCTTCAGCAATGAGTGCCTGGCTCCCACTGCCACCATTACCCTGCTGGTCGGCGCCGGCGGTGGATTCGGACGCGTACTGCAGGACAGCGGCGTCTCCCACGCCATGATTCAGATCGCCATGCAGCGGCACCTGCCGCTGCTTCTGCTTGCCTGGACCCTGGCCGCTCTCATGCGTCTCGCAACAGGATCCGCGACCGTTGCGATGACTACCGCCGCAGGTATTGTGGCGCCTATTGCTCTGCAGACTCCCGGAGTTTCCCCGGAACTGCTGGCCATCGCCACCGGCGCCGGTTCCCTCATCTTTTCGCACGTCAACGACGGCGGCTTCTGGCTGGTGAAGGAATACCTGAACCTTAGCGTTACCGAAACCTTGAAGTCGTGGTCCATCTGCGAAACCATCATCTCCTTCGCAGGGCTGGGATTCGCCCTTCTCGCCTCGCTGGCAGTCTGATCCAAACAGCCTTCAGTGGGCTGCATCTCGAAAGTAGCGGCTCTGGAGCCGAATCCGGAGGAGTTTTAACTCGATTCTTTCAGCGAGGCTTAGATTGCACTGATCCGCTCATGATCTTTGAGATAATTGAAGTGGCGAAGTTTCAACTTTTATCACCCGTTTTTTAAGAGTGTCTCCTGGAGATTTTCGACGAGCGCTTGGAATATGAAATTGAGGTCTGTGCATTGAATGTTTCGGCCAGTGGCCTCGCGCAAATCATCTTGAATTCCGGTTGCGAGGAAACAACTCTGAGCGTATCTGTCGTCATTTGCACAAGAAACCGTCCCGCCAATCTGAGGGAGTGCCTCAGCGCCATTGCCCGGTTGGACCCGATGCCCAACCAGATTCTGGTCGTTGACAACACGCAAGGCAATCAGGAAACCGAGAACCTCTCGCACGAATTCGGCACCCGCTATGTGATCGAGCCGGTGCCGGGCTTGAGCCGCGCACGCAACCGCGGACTGGCAGAGTGCGACACAGAGATTGTGGCCTTTCTCGACGACGACGCCGTTCCGGCACCCGACTGGCTCGGCATCCTGATGGAGCCATTTGCCGACGAGAGGACGGCGGCCTCCACCGGAAAGGTGGTCACTCCGATCTCCCTGGGCGGCAACAGGACGGACGGTCCGCGCATCCTCAGCAGGAGCGATCCACACTGGTTCGAAATCACTACTTTTGGCGGAATGGGCCTTGGCAGCAACATGGCCTTGCGCAAAAGTGCATGTCTTACCCCCGACGTGTTCGACGTTCGCCTCGGCCGCGGTGCCCCATTTCAAATAGGCGAAGAATCCTACGCCTTTGCCAGCCTGCTCTCGAACGGATACAAAGCCGTTTACCTTCCCGCCGCAGTCGTATTTCATCCGTCTTTGAGCAGAGACACTATTGAAAACGAAGCTCGAAACTCGATTACCTATTGGCTCCTGTTGTTTTCAGAATTTCCTGCGCAGCGAATGGACCTTGTTCGGTTCCTCATTCGACGTTTGCGCGGCAAGCCGCTCGACTGGCCTCGCGACCCGCAGGAGCCGGGAGAGATTATGACCAGCGGATGGCGCATTCTCCTCAAAGCCTCAGTCGAAGGTCTTTGGCTCTTTCTTCGCACTCCGAAAGGAAGAGACACATAGGTACGTCAGGATTGAACGAAACATCGGCGCGGGTGGACTTCTGGACGAGCGAGTGCCCGCTGTTGAGCGTCCTCCCTTTGCCGCCGCCTGTTTCGTTTCCTGCAACACACAGCAATTGGCGTTTGAGAGAATTCAATTTACCCTATTGTGTGGTCACGTTGCGATCAAAGGAGCTAATTTGAGGAAGCAGGGGGCCCTCTATTCTACATATCGCAGTACACGAAAGGTCCTGGAGAAAGTCCCGCTTTTCCGAACGGCGATCGGCTACATGCTGGAAATCAAGAGCACCGTGGTTGACAGCAGCGAACGGAATCGCGCCGCGGTGGAAGAGAATTTCCAGGAACCTGATCCCTATGGCTTTGCTCGGGACCTCGAGCAGTTTCGCTTTCAGCGCGCATTGGAGTTCCTGCGTTTGGCAAAGCCGGATGGTGTCTTTCCAAGTGTCCTGGGGGTGGGTTGCGCAGAAGGTATGTTCACAAGGATGCTGGCTGAGCGCTGTGGAACGCTTCTTGCGGTAGACCTATCCGCGATAGCCCTCCAGCGTGCAAAGCAACGGTGCAGTGATCGAAGCAATATCGAATTCGCCGAATGGGACGTCCGCCGTGATCCAATTAACGGAACCTTTGACTTGATTGTCGCGACCGGCGTGCTTGAGTACATCCTGCGTCCAGTATACGTCTGATCTGCTTCTCTACGCATCCAGCAATTACCGAAAGGCCGCTCTGATTTCCGCATCTGGCGGGATAATCGCTCTCGCAATCGCACTTGTCCTGGTACCTCGATATGGGGCAGCCGGCATGGCGTTTTCAATGGCAGCGGTTCAGGTCCCATTTATGTGCACCTGGTTCACATTCGAGGCCTGCAAATACACCCACATTTCCTTTTGGCTTCTTGCGTCTGAGATGCTGCGCGGCCTTGGATTGCCAACCGCAATCATGGTTTCCGGCACTTGTGTCGTACTAGCATTCCGCCGACAAATTTCATCCCCCTGGATTGTTCTGGCCGGAATTGCCCTAGGCCTTTCTTATTTCGCCGTTTGGGGATTTCAAACGGCTCTCCCTCTCTATCGTCAAACCTCCAAAGCTTCCCACTGATCGCGTGGAACCGTATCTGAGCGACTTTCACTCAGATTTAACGATCTCCACTTGACAGATGCCAGGCTCCGACCCTATCTTTAGCAATTGGAAGCAGTGAGTGCTAGCACAAGGCTTGCAGCAGTGCTTATCTCGCAGTTCGGCCTCCCGTCGGAGACCTGTTTCCCAGAAGCTTTTACACCCAACTTAAAACCATTCCGCGGCCGGCATCTGCTGGTCCGCGTGTGAAGGAGAAGCGAAGCAATGGCAGCAACATCGGTTACCACCACCTTCACCCCGCTCCACGATCGTATCCTCGTCCGCCGTGTGGAAGAGGGAGAAACGGTCCGCGGGGGCATCATCATTCCCGACAGTGCAAAAGAGAAGCCCCAGGAGGGCGAAGTTATCTCCGTGGGCAAAGGCAAGTCGAACGACGAGGGCAAGGTATTCCCTCTCGACGTCAAGGCCGGCGACAAGATTCTCTTTGGCAAGTACTCCGGCACCGAGATCAAGATCGACGGTGAGGAGTTCCTTATCATGCGTGAAGAAGAAGTCCTCGGCATCATCAAGAAGTAGGCGCGCTTTAAGCGCGAGTTGTCAGTTTTCAGTCTTCAGTTGTCAGTACCAGTTGCGTACAACCCGCAAAGCTGACACGAGACGGAATTGACTGACAACTGGCAATTGTGAACTGACAACTGTACTTAGGAGAGAAGCATGTCAAAGCAGATTCTGCACGGTGAAGATTCCCGTCAGGCGATCTTGCGCGGCGTCAACACGCTGGCAGACGCCGTGAAGGCGACGCTTGGTCCCAAAGGCCGCAACGTCGTAATTGAGAAGAAGTTTGGTTCCCCCACCATCACCAAGGACGGCGTAACGGTTGCCAAGGAAATCGACCTCAAGGATCCAATGGAGAACGTCGGCGCGCAGCTCGTTCGCGAAGTGGCCTCCAAGACCTCTGACGTTGCCGGCGATGGCACCACAACCGCGACCGTTCTGGCCCAGGCGATCTTCCGCGAAGGCGTGAAGACTGTTGCCGCGGGCGCCAATCCCACCGCTCTGAAGCGCGGCATCGATAAGGCGGTCACCGTCATCATCGGCACCCGTGACAAGGACGGAAAGTTCATTGACCACGGCGCGCTCGGCAAGCTCTCAAAGCCCGTGGACGAGGGTTCCGTTGCCCAGGTCGGCGCAATCTCGGCCAATGGCGACCAGGAAATCGGCGACATTATTGCTCACGCCGTCAAGGTTGTCGGCAAGGATGGCGTCATCACGATCGAAGAGTCCAAGACCATGCACACCGGCCTCGAGACCGTCGACGGCATGCAGTTTGACCGCGGCTATCTCAGCCCCTACTTCGTCACCGATGCGGAGCGGCTGGAAGTGGTGTTGGAAGATCCGTACATTCTGATTTACGAAAAGAAGATCAGCGCGATGAAGGACCTGCTTCCTCTTCTCGAGCAGGTTGCTCGTGGCGGCAAGCCCCTCCTGATCATTGCTGAGGATGTTGAGGGTGAAGCTCTGGCCACCCTTGTGGTCAACAAGCTTCGTGGCACGCTGAATGTCGCGGCGGTCAAGGCTCCCGGCTTCGGCGATCGCCGCAAGGCAATCCTGGGCGACATCGCCATCCTCACCGGTGGCAAGGCGATCACCGAGGATCTCGGCATCAAGCTCGAAGGCGTGAAGCTCGAGGACCTGGGCAAGGCAAAGCGCATCACCATCGACAAGGACAACACCACCATCGTCGACGGCGCCGGCAAGTCCACCGACATCGAAGGCCGCGTCAAGGAGATCCGTTCCCAGATCGAGAAGACCACCTCCGATTACGACAAGGAAAAGCTGCAGGAGCGGTTGGCCAAGCTGGTTGGCGGCGTTGCCATCATCAAGGTTGGCGCAGCCACTGAGACCGAGCTGAAGGAGAAGAAGGCTCGCGTTGAAGACGCTCTCCACGCGACTCGTGCGGCCGTCGAGGAAGGCATTGTCCCGGGCGGCGGCGTCGCCCTGGTTCGTGCCACTCCCGCGGTGCAGGCGCTCATCAAGACCCTGGAAGGCGACGAAAAGATCGGTGCGCAGATTGTGCTCCGCTCGCTTGAAGAGCCGCTGCGGCAGATTGTTGCCAATGCCGGCGAAGAGGGCGCGGTCGTGGTTGCCAAGGTGCTCGAGTCCAAGGACCAGCACTTCGGCTACAACGCTGCGACCGGCGTCTTCGAAGACCTGGTGAAGGCCGGCGTCATTGACCCCACCAAAGTCACGCGGACTGCCCTGCAGAATGCAGCGTCCATCGCTGGCCTTCTGCTCACCACGGAAGCCCTGGTTGTCGAAATTCCGGAGCCCAAGTCTGCCCCGGCAGGCGGCGGCCACGGCGGCGGCATGGACGGCATGTACTAAAACAGGGAGTAGGGACTAGGGAATAGTGAGTAACAAACCCGCTCCCCGGCATTCCCGCTCAAAAGCATAGAAAAGGCCTCCAGCTTCGGCTGGGGGCCATTTTTCTTCCGGATTCGAGCTGCAAAGAGCTTCCTGGCAGCCGGGGCTGCCATCTGGCGCTCCCTTTCCTCAGGCGATCTGGCGGCGCACTTCGTTGATCGGCGTCGGAACACCCACCGGAGCTGCCTTGGGCCGCGCCGACTGAAGCCATCCAGCCGAGAGCCATTTCTCCGGAACGACGAACTCCGAAAATCCGCAGTCCAGGCAAATCTGGACATCGGGCTGAGGGGACATGGGCGGATGGCTCATCGTGCGGGGAGCGTTGCGATAGAGCCGAATCTCAGCGGGGACCGTCGAGAGGGCTCCCGACTTGCACTTGGGACAGAACATTTGAGACTCCAGAAATTATTTGACCTGTGGAAAAACCAACTTTAATCCGGGCCCGAATCAAAGAGCAACAAAAATAGTGCAGGGGATGAAACTTTTGGCAGGGTTTTCATCGGGACTTTGAGTTAGAGCCCTCCGACCGTCGGCCAGGACGTCTTCGCACACCCGGATCGGATCCGCCCCATCTTCGATCAGCCCAAAACAAATCGGGAGCCCGAAGGCTCCCGATCAGCACCCGTCCTGCGTGGTCGGGGTTAGTAGGTGATGTGAAAACCCATGGTGAATGCCCTGGAACCCCCAATCGCCCCCGTTACCGACCCGAAGTTCGCTGCATTATTCGGACAGACGCTGGTATTCGTGATGTAGAGATTCGGGTTGCAATAGGAGTCGCCATTGCCCAGCGCTATCGGTAGCTGGGTCGCTTTTCCCGTTCCGGATGAGAACGGAATCTGGTCGAGGTTCGTCCTCGCGCTCTGTTGATCCCCAGGATCGGCCGACGTCACAATCTGGCCGTAGCCGAGGTAGCTCCGGAATGTGCCGCAGTTATTATCGCCTCCAAAACTAGCAATGGCCGTTGTCGAGCATCCGTTGTTTTGCCGAATCTGCGCCTGGTCCTGTGGAACGTCCGGGCTTGTCGTGTTGGTCAGGTTGAAGACGTTGAGTTCATACTCCGCCCTGATCTTTTCCGTAATCCTGAAACCCTTGCGCAGCGAAAGATCAAGGCGCTTCTGCGGATCCTGGCGGAAGATGTTACGTTGTCCAGAATTGAACGCCGTCTCATAGACATCTGATGGATCAGAGCCCGTTGAAACCGGAATGCCCTCGTCTCCCGGCTGGAGGTAGGTGATGGCGATCTGCGACGGATCGACGTAGGGGATGTAGTTGCCGGACGAAGCGCGAAAGCGCCCCGGGTTGCCTGTCAGTGCTGTCTTTGGATGCTTCGGATCCTTGATACCAAGAACCGGGTTCATCAAGGTCGGGAAGTTGCCGAAGTTAATGCTTCCCACCGCACCGTAGAACTCATAGAGCGACCACGGTTCCCCACTCTGCAATGTTCCTATTCCGGTTACATGCCAGTCGTTGGTGAAGTACGACGCGAAGTTGTGTTCCTTGATCGCGTTCGGCAAATCCACCTGGAAGTTCGCCGTAAATACATGGGTACGGTCAAAGTCCGAGGACGCCCACGAGTTGCGCAGGTGCTTCGGGTCGTTGCCGGTGAAGAACAGGCCGATGTCGCTTTGTTCATCGAGGGAATGGCTCCACGTGTAGCTCGCGCCGAACTGGAAGTGGTGCGAAAGCCGCTTCTCCACGTGCGCTTCCAGTGCGTCATAGGCCGAAACACCGACACTCTTAAAGTCTGCGGCATTCGGGCTGAACCCGACATACGGCGTTCTGAAGTCGGTATTACCCGCGTCAAACGTAGCCCATGGCTCAACCGCAATTGGAAGATAGTCATAGTCCGGAGGACCACCATCCTCGTTCTGATTCATGACTTCCATGCCATAGCTCGAAGTTTCGCCCCAGATCGGGTTGGTCGGCGTTGCAATGCCAGGCTCATTGATCGGAATCGGAATCACCGCGTGACGTCCCCGATTGCCTGTGTAACCAAGACTGACAGCTAGATCGTTCCGCGGCTGCCACTGCACATTCAGCGTGTAGTTCATGGTGTAGGGCAGCACGTTGCTCTTGTCATAAATGCCGAAGTTCAACGGCGTCGTGCAGAGGAAGTATCCTTCCTGTGCCTGAAGGCCGCTGCAGTTCTTGCCGTACTGCGCGTAGTAGCCCGAAGTGGGTGCCCCCGTCATCTCGTTCAACTGGGCCTGCAATGCCTGTGTAATCACGCCCGGGTTGGAACTCGGCGGAACGTAGCTGCCCGCTGGAGCCGACGAGAACGCCAGGTTCCCCATCGGATTTTCCAGCGTGAGGCCCGAATCCGAATTACCGTTGGCAAGGCTAACCAGCGGCGAGGATTCCGAAACGCCAAACGGCCCACCGATCGAGCTGCCGGCCGGTTGCGAAAGGTACGTAAACAGCTCGCCACGATCGTAATAGATGCCGCCCCCGCCGCTGATCACAAGATTGCTGTGGCCGCTCTTCGGAGACCATGCGAAGCCGACACGCGGCGAAATACCCCACTGGCGCCCGTTCAGGGTTGATGCAGAAACACCCTTGGTGGGGTTCTCTTTATTGTTGCCGGCAATAACGAACCCGGCATTGATGACGTCGAATCCCGTTGTCGTAGTGCCGGTCACGTCGTACAGCGTCGGATCGAAGTTGAACATGTTGCCGTATTTCTCGGTCATGCCCCCGTGGTAGTCATAGCGAACACCGGCAGTAATGCTGAGGTTCGTGAGTACCTGCCATTTGTCCTGTGCATAGCCGTTTAGCTCGTTGGTGCGATAGTAGCGATCCGCGTTATTACGTTTCGTCGTGGGATCGATACTCTCCACCACGCTCGAGCTGCGCACTTCACCCTTCAAGAAGCTGTCAAATCCATTGACGATTACCTGGGCATGACCGGTGCGGTTATTGGTGATGTTCAATTGCGTATAGCTGTATCCACCACCAGCAACGATGGTGTGCTTGCCCGCCGTGAAGATCACATTTGTCGAGGGGTTTACGCGACTCTGGAAATAGCCCATGTCCACGAAGGCCCCCGGCACTCCGGCCGGACCCAGATAAAGCCGAGGTGAATACTGATCGTTGTTAGCAAAGTTGTTGATCTGCAACCCGGGCAGGACTCCGGCGACCAGGTTATCTGGCTGCGCAGCCGATAGGCCGAGGTTGCCACCAGCGAACCTCTGTTTATAGTCGCTGAAGGTCCCTTCCCGCACGAATCCGAGGCGCTGCTCCCAATTGAATCTCGGATTGACTGCAATGGTGTTGCCAAGCGAAAACACCTGGGCGCCGTTATGCGCGGTTACCGGGAACCCGGCCGTGTTCGAAAAGCCAAAGGGTCGGGTTACCGGGGCATTTTGGAAGAAGTACTTTCCTTCCACACGATCCCGCTTGGTTGCGTCGTAGTCCAGCGAGATCGTTGCCTGATCTGTCCTCAAGCGGGAGGTTCCAATCAGGTACCCATTCGGGACATTGGGATTATAGGGTGCATTGGACTGAGCCGAAGGAATCAGAAGCTGGCCGTCTGGAAGCTTTGCCTGCATGATCGCGAGCGCAACCGGATCGATCGTGGCGGGCGGCGTTTTGCCCGGCAGCAGCCAGGTTGCGTCCGCAGCCTGTAGACCGGCAACGCTCCTATCGTCCGTCAAGCCGCTCGGAACGTTGACCTCCGAGACGCCGGTTGCCTGATCTTCGTTGAAACTACGTTGGTACCCAGCGAAAAAGAAGAGTCTGTCCTTGATGATTGGACCGCCTGCCGTGACTCCAGCAGTCCAGCGGCGCAGCCAGGGGTTGACCAGCGACTGTGGAAAGACTCCGACTCCCTGCTGGGCCAGTTGATAGTCCTGGTTGAAGAAAAATGGCGAGGCATTCATCAGGTTATTCGCGTACGCCCCGTAGAGCTGTCCATGCCAGTTATTGGTACCCGTAGTCGTGTTCACGTCAATCTGCGCGCCCGCCGTTGCGCCCTGCTGCGCGTCATACATGGAGGTATTCACGCGCAATTCCTGGGTGAACTGCGGCGGAGGAGAAGGCAGGCTGTTGCCGTTCGATCCATAAACCGACGTGCCCACCGAGTACGCTCCGCCCACAGTCGGTGCACTTCCAATGTTGAAGTTGTAACGCTGCGAGCTGTCTCCGGAAGAAGTCATGCCATTGAACAGGTTGGTCGAATCAACACCATTGACCTGGAAAGTATTCGATGTAGCACGCTGTCCATTGGCCTGGATGTTCTGATTGCCGAGTCCAGCATTCGAATCGAGATTCGACAACAACTCCGCATGTACGCCCGGCGACAGAACGGCAATCTGCGTAAAGCTGCCGGTCGCCAGCGGGGTCAGGTCGATCTGCGCGCTATCCAGCGTATAGCCGTTGGTCGTATCGGTCGCATTCAGCAGCGGCGTCGACGTCACCTCGACCGAGGTCGACACCTGCCCGACCTTCAGAGTCGGGTTTACGGTGGTCGCGCGAGCTTCCTGGACCGGAATGCCTTTCAGGCTTGCGGTGTCAAATCCCTCGTGGCTCACCTTCACTGTGTAGGTACCGATGGGCAAGTTGAAGACCTGGAAAAACCCGGTGCCTTGCGTCATGGTCGTCGTTGAGTAATTGATGGCCGAATTCGTCACGGTCACGGTTGCTCCCGGAACCGCCGCCCCCGAAGAGTCGACGACGGTTCCGTTCAAAGAACCTAATGTCTGTTGGCTTAGTCCTTGCAAAGTACAAAACAGCACGGTCAGACACAACAGACCATACTGAGCGACACTCCTCCAAAAAGGTCGATTCATATGCTCCTCACGGCAAAATAGGGTTTGTGTTCGGCCATTGATGGGAAAACGGCGGCGAAGCCGCCGAAGCGGGCCCGATGCAAAAATTGAATTTGTGTTTTAAAGCCTGGGGGAAAAGATCAGATTAGGAATAGTTTGTGACATCTCCCCCGTTTTTCCCAAGAGAAATTCCTGTGACATCCGCAGATTCAGATGCGCCCCTGTGGAAAATCCACGCAAAACACTCGACAATTGGCGATTTATAGACCCAGCCGATGCGGTGGAGCGCATAGCGAAATCTGAGGCTCTCGGGAACCGCCCAGTTTACCTCTGCGCTGAGGGGGTCACGTTCGCTTTTTCCCTGCCCCATTGGAACTTCAACCCTACCCGCACACTTGTCGGCAGGCTTACGTAGCCGATCGGTGCAATGTGCTGATTGTTGGTCAGGTTCTCTGCCACCGCATAGAAGCCGACCCAATCCCGTAGCCGAATGCTGCCTCCAAAATCAAGCTTTGCGTACCCGTGGTCGAGGTTGCGATTGGGCAGCAGCAGGCTGTTGCCGCCGTCGATGTCAAAACCGCCAAGAAAATCCGAATCGTCGGACCGGCTCGCGAACGCGGAGTTGAACAAGACAGTCAGCCAGCTATGCGAGTAGCTCGCTGTAAAGAACCCCGTGTGCGGAGGCCGCCGGAATGGCCGCGCTCCCACCAGCGGCGAATCCGGGCCAACCGGAATGCCGTTATAAGTCGGCACCGGCCCCAGCAAATCGACATCGCCGTTCGTGTACGAGTGCTGGATCACCGCATCAAGGTACGTATATCCGCCGCGCAGAAAAACCGACCGCCCTATTCCGCTTTCCATCGTGGTTTCGAGACCCATCGCACGGTACGCTTCGGTATTCAGCGTCAGCTCGAACGCCCCATCCGCCTGCAACTGCTGCTCCAGTAGATTTTGTTGCGCGGGCGTCAGGTTGGGCAGCAACGCCGGTATCAGGTCCAGTCCCACATATTCAATCTGCCGCCCAAATTCATTATGGAAGAAGCTCGTCCTGAAAATCAGCCGCTCGCTGAAGAATGCCTGCTCCAATCCCCCTTCATAGGTCCGCGCGGTCGGCGCGCCGATCGGCGTAATGTGCAATTGCTGAATCGTCGATTGTCCGCCATTCTGCGCGAGAAAACTATAGAGCGAATAAAACTGATCGGTCAGCGAAGGCTCATGCACCGCATCGCCATAGTTGAACATCAGCCGCGTTCCGCTCAGCACGCCCTTCTTCGGCCGGAACACATACAGCGAAACACCCGCTCGCGGCGTAGTCTGCACGCCAAACAGCGAATAGTGCTCCAGGTCCCCGCCCAGCGTGTAGAACAGCCGATTCTTGAAGTCTCCGTGCACCGCCGCTCGATAGTCGTAGTTCCTCCGCTCCACCGGCGGGTAG
The DNA here is from genome assembly GCF_049582745.1 of Occallatibacter sp. GTDB lineage: Bacteria > Acidobacteriota > Terriglobia > Terriglobales > Acidobacteriaceae > Telmatobacter. Next base: position 128,699 of record NZ_JBAUUO010000074.1, on the reverse strand, counting down.
TACGCGCTTCCCGGCTCCGACCCGCGTTCGTCTTCGTACTGGAACCCGATCTGCGCGGTCAAGTGCGGCGTGACCGTGTAGTCGCCCTGGTACACCAGCGCATCGCGATTCGACACTAGTTGGTACCCCTGCGGATAGGTGCCCGCAAAATCCATCAGCGCACGCCCCGTAACCGCGTATCCGTTTGCCCCCGTAATCGTCGCCAGGTCGCCAAAGCTGTCGCCGAAGGCATCGAAGACGCCGGCGCCCGTCTGCTCCCACAGGTTGTACTGCTCGCGCTTCCGAGTCGAGCCATAGCGCACCATGTTGTGGAAGTCCGCAGTGGTCTGGTTATCAATCGACCCGCTGATGTACAGGTCCTGATCTTTCTCCGTTGCATTATCTGCGAGGTGATGAAATTCCCACGTGCCCGGAACACCGGTTCCATCCACGCCGTAATGCAGCGTGCCGCGAAGTTGCGTCGAGCCCGTCGGCTGGAATCCCACATTCGCCGCCACCGTTCCCAGGTGATATTCGTCGTGCCGCAAATCATTCGCCGTTTGTAGCCAGCTATAAGCGCCCAGGTAATCGAGCTTGCCGTAAGTTCCCGCCGCTTCCAGTTGTTCCCGCGAGCTTACGAAATTTCCCCAGTCCCCATGAAAAATCAGCGAAGGAAAACTCGTAGTCCCATGCGGAGTCGTCACACTCACCACGCCGCTCTCCGCATCCGCTCCGTACAGACTCGAATTCGGACCGCGATAGACCTCGCTCCGCTCCACGCCCGTCGTCGACAGCGGGCCGAAATCGAATCGGCCACCCAGATCCCCGGCATTCACACCATCGACCAGCACGAGGTTGTCGTCCGAGTCCCCACCGCGCACAAACAGCGAACTCTGCGCGCCGCGCTGACCCGCCTGTGCAACAAATGTTCCCGGCATCAGCCTGAGGGAGCTCACCAGGTCCTCGCTCAGCTCCAGTTCGTTCGGGCCGATCACGCTTGTTGCCGCACCGGTCTGCGGCTGCGGCGTCGGAGTTCCAGTCGCGGTCACCACGATCGATTCGCGCACCCACTCCGGCTCCAGCACAAGATTGCGCTCGATATTGTCTAACTGCCCGGCGTAGAATCCCGGCGTCTCAAGCTGGCGAAATTTCGTAGCTGAAACCACCAGAAAGAACCGGCCGCGCAGGCCAGTCATAATCTGAAAACTTCCATCGGCCCCGGAAACCGCGGACCCCACGACGTGTCCGTTTGAAATCAGATCCACCGTGGCCCCGGTGACCCTGGCGCCAGACGCGTCGGTCACCACACCCCGAATCGAAGCTGCATAACTCGCAACGGCAAAACAGGCAAAGAGAATCATTGCCCCGACGTGCAGGGTAAATTGTCGGCCGGAAAATAAGCGCTGAAGCGTACGAAACGACATGATGGCTCCTCCGTTCCCCTCGGAACGCAAGCGGGTTGAGCGCACAGGACCGGTCTCCTGACTTGCGCCTCGCCGGGCCCCGAACGACAGATCTTCGTCGTTGGGGTGGCATTCGGCCACCTTCCCGGAGCCATGCTCCAGTGGTGTCTTGAGAGTCACTGTCCGCTTGGGCAAATTGACTCTAGCCGACTTCCTCGTTCGACCACCGGCGTTCTCAACGATAGGTACTCGTCGTTGGGGTGGTGAACCAGGGGCGCTCACAGTTGCGGGGCAGTGGCGGAATTTCACCGTCTTCCCGAGCATCCTGACGATTGCGGTTGTGGACTACAGAGCCCCACGATGGGGCCCTAATGATGATGTCACGAATACAGTTTCGATGACATCAACTTTTATAAACGTGTCAGGGCACGAAGTCAAAAACTTCTCTCTTGCGAGAAAAAGACACTTCCTTCAACAGCGCGGCGACCCGGCACGCGGCAGCCGCGAACGTCGAAGGACGACATCTTCACTTTCGTGCATGGCGATGCGTAAGCTTTGCTCGCCCGGCGTCGATGCGGCGCACTGCTGCCCCGGTGCAAATAAATTCTCCAGAAATCTCAATCGATTAACCGGCGAAGCCCCGCAGATCGACGCAAATTCCAATCCGCCCACCTTTGTGAATCCGCCGTCGCGATAGCTTCATCAAAGTTGAACACGCATACGTACCGATGCGACGTGAACGACCCATCGCTGAGCACATTTCAAACGTGAACGGAGTCTAAGTATGACCGTGTGGCAACGCCGCAGCACCGACGAAACCTCAATATCTTCTGTAATTGGATTAACAGTTCTGGGCATGCTTCTCATTGGCACGGGCCTGCTTGCAGGTTGCGATAAGGATGCGAGCGCCGCATCCACCGGTGTTCCGCCGGCCATGAAAGTTATGGTTGCGAAGGCGCAGCGGACTGACGTGCCGGTGACCGGCGAGTGGGTCGGCACTCTCGATGGCTATGTGAATGCCCAGATTCAGCCGCAGGCGAACGGCTATTTGATTCGTCAGGATTACCGCGAAGGCTCTCAGGTCCAGCAGGGTCAGGTCCTCTTCGAAATCGACCCCCGTCCCTTTGAAGCTGCACTGGAGCAGGCGCAAGGGCAACTCGGACAGGCGCAGGCACAGCTTGCTCTCGCCGAGATCAACGTGAAGCGAGACACTCCCCTGGCGGACGCTCGCGCAATTGCCCGGAGCCAACTCGACAACGAGATTCAACAGCAGGCCCAGGCGCAGGCAGCCGTGAAAACGGCGGAAGCCGCCGTGGCGACCGCGAATCTCAATCTTGGATTCACCAAGGTGCGATCCCTGATCACCGGAGTTGCAGGCCAGGCGACAACCCAGGTCGGCAATCTCGTCAGCACCCAGTCAATCCTCACCTCGGTCTCGCAGCTTGATCCGATCAAGGTCTACTTCTCAATCAGCGACAGCGAGTATCTCGCGCTTACCAAGCGTGCCGGCATCGACGGAGGCGACCTGCTTCATGGCGCTTCAAAAATCCCGCTCACGCTCACGCTCTCCAATGGCGAGGTCTATCCGCACAAGGGTCGCGTTGTGTTTGTCGATCGGCAGGTCAATTCGCAAACAGGTGCGATTCGCATTGCGGCTTCTTTTCCGAATCCAGGCAACATCCTTCGTCCGGGCCAGTTTGGCCGCGTGAGAGCCGAAACCGAAATGCTTCACAATGCGATTCTCGTTCCGCAGGTGGCCGTGACTGAGTTTCAAGGCCAGGAACAGGTCTATACCGTCGCCGCGAACAACAAGGTTCACGTGAACAACGTAAAGCTTGGCCCGCAATACGGCGACAGTTGGGTGATTGAAGACGGCATCCCTGCTGGTTCACTCGTCGTTGTCGACAATCTTCAGAAACTTCGCGAAGGTGCGCCGATCAATCCGCAAACTTCACAGACCCAAGCCGGCGCATCAGCACCGCCGCAACCGTCCGGCAGGTAACTCATGTCAAAATTCTTCATCCGTCGCCCGATCGTGGCGATCGTCATCGCTATCCTTACGGTCGTCATCGGCATCGTCTCGATGCTCACGCTGCCGATCTCGCAGTACCCCAACATCGTTCCGCCCGAGATTCTCGTCACGGCCACCTACCCTGGCGCCGACGCCAAGACCGTCAGCCAGGCTGTGTCCACGCCCATCGAGCAGCAGATGAACGGCGTCGACAACATGATCTACATGAACTCCGTCAGCGCCAACAACGGCGTGGTTCAGTTATTCGTGGACTTCGACGTCAAGACGGATCCCAATATCGACCAGGTGCTTGCGCAACTTCGCGTCGACCAGGCCCAGTCGCAACTTCCCGCGCAGGTGACGACCGCCGGCCTCACGGTGCAGAAGGCGCTCACTTCTCCGCTGATGCTCATTGCCATCAATTCGCCGGGTGGGAAGTTGAGCCAGGACTTTCTCACCAATTACGCCATCATCAATCTGCAGGACCAGATCGCGCGCGTGAAGGGCGTTTCCCGCGTGCAGGTCTTCGGCGGCCAGTATGCGCTGCGCGTCTGGGTACAGCCCGACAAACTCGCCAAATTGGGTGTCACCGCGACGGATGTGATTGCAGCCATCCGAACGCAGAATAACGTCAATCCTGCTGGCCAGATTGGCGGAGAGCCTATTCCGCATGGACAGGAGTTCACCTACACGGTGCGCACCCAGGGCCGGCTCATCAAGCCCGAGGAGTTTGGCAACATCATTCTCCGTGCCAATCCCGATGGCTCCATTCTTCACCTGAAAGATGTCGCCCGCATCGAACTCGGAGATCAGGCGTATGGAGTCTCGGCGCGCTACAACCAGGCGCCATCCGGTGTGATGGCTATCTACCAGCTTCCCGGCTCCAATGCCGTTGAAACTGCGGCGGCCGTGAATAAACGCATCAAAGAGCTTTCCGCAACATTCCCGCCAAGCATCACGTACAGCGTTCCGCTCGACACCACCAAGGCCGTCACTGCCGGCATTCGCGAGATCGTGTATACGCTGCTTGAAGCGCTCGGCCTCGTCGTGATCGTTGTCTTTATCTTTCTCCAGGGATGGCGCGCGACTCTCATCCCCTTGCTGGCGGTCCCCGTCTCGCTCATCGGCACCTTCATCATTTTTCCGGCACTCGGCTTCTCCATCAACACTCTCTCGCTCTTCGGCCTCGTGCTCGCCATCGGTCTCGTGGTTGACGACGCCATCATCGTGGTTGAGGCCGTTGAGCACCACATCGACGAAGGCATGGATCCAAAAACCGCAACTGAACGTGCCATGGAAGAGGTGGGCGGCCCCGTAGTCGCCATTGCCCTCATCCTCGCGGCTGTCTTCATTCCAACTGCCGCCATTCCCGGCATCACCGGCCGTATGTATCAGCAGTTTGCGGTAACCATCGCGATTTCGGTTTTGATCTCAGCATTCAACGCGCTCACCTTGTCTCCCGCGCTGGCCTCGCTTCTCCTCAAACCTCGAGACGAAGGCCGCAGGCCAGGACTCCTCGGCAGAGGATTCGCGCTTTTCAATCGATTCTTTCGCCGCAACACCGATGCCTTCGTCGGCACATCCCGTGTTCTCATTCACAAATCTGCAATCGCCATGGTCGCCCTTGTCCTGGTCGGCATTGCGGCTGTTTATCTAGGCAGCACCCTCCCCGGCGGATTCATTCCCACGGAAGATCAGGGATACATGTTCCTCGCTTTGCAACTCCCTGACAGCGCCTCTGCGCAGCGCACCGATGCTGCCGAGCAGAAGATCAGTGCCGCCCTGCTCAAGACTCCCGGCGTCGAGGGCGTCATTGCCGTCAACGATTTTTCGCTTCTTACTCAGGTTCAAAGCACCAACGCGGGCTTCTTCTTTGTCAGTCTCAAGCCCTGGGCCGTCCGCAAAAGCAAAACGGAGCAGCTCGAATACATTCAGAGCAATCTGCAAAAGCAGCTTGCCGCAAATCCCGATGGCATCGCCTTCGCTTTCCCGCCGCCTTCCATCCCTGGCATCGGAACATCCGGCGGCGTCACCATGATCCTTGAAGATCGTTCCGGATCGGACGATCCAACGACGCTCACGAAGAATGTCTTCACATTTCTTGGCGCGATTTCTAAACGCCCTGAGATCGCCGCTGCCATCCCGTCCTATCAGCCGGCGGTGCCGCAGCTCTTTGTGGACGTCGACAAGGAGAAGGCGCTCCAGCAGCAGGTCGATCTCTCCAACATCTACACAACCATGCAGACCTTCATGGGCGGATACCTCGTCAACTACTTCAACCGCTTCGGCCGCCAGTGGCAAACGTATGTCGAGGCAGATGGTACATCTCGAACAAATATCGCGAACATCGATCAGTTCTATGTGCGAAGCGCCAACGGCAGCCAGGTACCGCTTAGTTCGCTGGTGAAGGTCAAGCAAATTACCGGCCCAGAGTTTATCTACCGGTTCAACGAATTCAACGCGGCGCAGCTGAACATTACCGGCGCCCCCGGATACAGTTCTGGACAGGTGCGCAAGGCTCTCGAAGAAGTCTTCAAGCAAACCATGCCGCCCGGCGCGGGCTTCGACTATTCCGGCATGTCGTTTCAGGAGCAACAAGCCGAACATGGAGTGCCATCGTGGGCCGTGTTCGGTCTCTCGCTCATCTTCGTCTTCCTCATTCTTGCCGCATTGTATGAGAGCTGGACATTGCCCTTCAGCGTTCTGCTCAGCACGCCTGTCGCGATTCTGGGCGCGTATCTGGCGCTGCACGCGCGGCACTTCGAGAACGACATCTTCGCAACCATCGGTCTCGTGATGCTCATTGGACTCTCCGCGAAGAACGCCATCCTCATCGTGGAGTTCGCCAAAATGAACTACGAGCGCGGCGAGAGCATCTGCGACGCAGCGCTCGATGCCGCACGCCTTCGCTTCCGACCCATCGTCATGACCGCTCTAGCCTTCATCGTCGGCTGTCTCCCCCTATGGGCTGCAAGCGGATCAGGTGCTGCTTCCCGTCGGATCCTCGGTACCGTCGTCGTCGGAGGCATGACGCTCTCCACCGCCCTCGGCCTCATCTTCATCCCCGTGACGTTTGCGGTCGTCGAGTTTCTTTCGCATCGCTTCGTTCGAGGCGGTCAGGGAACCACGATGGACTCGATCTGCGGCCCCGGCAGCACTTCGAATGAACCGGTTCCCATCGGCGCGGCGCAGCGCACCGAAGGAGGCCAGGCATGAAGGCATTCTCAACGCTGACAAAACTAGGTTTAGTCGCCGCTCTGGCTTTCCTCCTTGCTGCATGCAACGTGGGTCCCAAATACGTGCGGCCGAACGTCACAGCGCCACCCGCCTATCGAGGCGCCGACAACGCCGCGGTTGCAACCGACGCCAAAGAATCCCTCGGCGACGAACAGTGGGCCGCTGTCTATCGCGAGCCTGAACTTCAGGAACTGATTCGCAAAGCTCTCGCCAACAACTACGACGTCCGCATTGCTGCCCGGCGAATCCTGGAGCAGGAGGCTCAGGTCAGGATCACGCGCTCGCAGCAGTTTCCCACTGCTACCGTGGGAGGCACCGCCATCGGCGCAACGTTGCCGTCCTCCCTCGGTACGCAAATTCCGAGCCCCCTTGTAAACGGTTCGTTCAACGTGTCGGCCGCGTGGACGCCGGATTTCTGGGGTCTCTACCGCAGGCAGACTGAGGCGGCCCGTGCGCAGTTGCTGGCGCAGGTCTGGGCCAAGCGCGCGGTGCAGATGACGCTGGTAGAGCAGGTTGCGACGGCATATCTGCAGATTCGCGCGCTCGACGCTCAACTCGAGATCACGAAGGAAACCATCAAGGTTCGGCAGGACTCGGTTGCACTCACCAAGACACTTGAAAGCGGAGGATCGGTCCCGCTCTCCGACGTGCGTCAGGCAGAACAACTGCTCTACGCTGCGACGTCAGAGGTACCTCAACTTGAAGAGCAGATTCAGCAGCAGGAAAATGCGATCGCGTTTCTGCTGGGAGAGAACCCCGGCCCCATCGCTCACACCGATCCCAATGCGCTGGCGCCACCCCCACAGAATCTTCCCGCCGGTTTGCCATCGCGCCTGCTTGAGCGGCGCCCCGATATTCAACAGGCCGAAGAAACCCTCATCGCCGCCAATGCACAAATCGGCGTTGCGCGCGCGCAGTTCTTCCCCAACTTATCCATCAGCGGCTCTGGAGGCGTTGGGGGCGACAGTCTTTCAAGCATCTTTGACCCAGCCGGAAAAACCATCTACGGCATCGGTACCCTCACGCAACCGCTGTTCGAGGGCGGAAAGCTGCGCGGTCAGCTCCAGCTTTCACAACAGACCAAGGAGGAGATGGTCCTCAACTATGAGAAGACGATCTCCGGCGCGTTCCGCGATGTCTCCAATGCCCTGATCGCTCTCAACAAGCAGCGCGATTATCGCGAACAGCAGGAAAAGCTCGTTGAAGCCGCAAAAGATGCAACACGCCTCGCTCGCATTCGTTACCAGGGCGGATCGACTGGATACCTTGAGGTGTTGACCACCGATTCAAACCTCTATGCCGCCCAACTGAACCTGGTGAGCGCCCAACAAAGCGAAGCCCTTGCGCTCGTCCAGCTTTACAGCGCACTTGGCGGCGGCTGGCAGTCCTGATCAGGTATAAGAGGAATCTGGCGGACAGTGGTGACCCCGGGCTGATTCGAACAGCCGACCTGCGGTTTAGGAAACCGATGCTCTATCCATCTGAGCTACGGGGCCACTGATGATAGACGAACAATCAACAGGTTAGCATCCGGAGCGTTTCGAGAGGCAACCCAGGCAATCAGCCTATACCGCTGCTGCTCGAGCGCCAATTCAACTCCGCCAATTATCCTGAAGCGTGCCCGAACAGCCCGACTTGCGCAGCAAATCCTTGGCACGGAATCGCTTTCTCCGGTCCTTCGTGCTCCTGTGCGTTCTCGGTTTCGCGGCCCTCTGGTCGCTCGCGGTATTGGTCCTTCTCGCCGCCCGGTGGATCGATCCGCCCACCACCGCCGTGCACATCGAGCGCCGCCTGCAGGCGTGGATTCATCGCACGCCCTATCACGAACGCTACAGGTTCGTTCCACTCAGCCAGATCTCGCCGAACCTCCAGCACGCTGTCGTCGCCGCAGAGGACGCTCGCTTCTACCAGCATCATGGCTTCGATTGGCACCAGATTCAAATCGCCGCCGAAGACGATATGGAAGGCGGCCGCATGCGGGGAGCGTCCACGATTACGCAGCAACTCGTAAAGAATCTCCTACTCGGCACCAGTCGCTCCATCCTCCGCAAAGGCGCGGAATTTACGCTCGTGCCCGTAGCCGAACTCGTTCTCGGCAAGCAGCGCATCCTCGAGTTGTACCTCAACGTCGTTGAATGGGGCTCTGGGATATATGGTGCCGATGCGGCGTGCCGCGCGTACGATGGAACCCCGCCTCGCAGCATCGGACGGGAACAGGCCGCACGCCTCGCCGCAATCCTGCCGGCGCCCCTGAAACGACGTCCGGACCGCATGAATCGCTACAGCGCCCTCATCCTGGAACGGATGCGCCAGATGGGCTGGTAGCCCTTTGCACCGCACTTTCACCCTAAGCCAATGAAATTTAGACGACTCACTCACTTAATTCTTTGAGGAACAGGGGGAGTGCGTTCGACTTCCGGCGTGACTCCATAGGGGGACGGCAAGTTGGTGCAAAAAACGAAAGCCCGCCGGTAAGCGGGCTGTCGAACTGGTTCAATCAACGACTCTTGCTTCAAACAAAGCAGGTGACGCCGCGAAGCGCCACTCAAAGCCGAAAGGCAAAGCACTTGCTCTATCTGTAGGCTAGGTCCGATCCACAAAAAGCCAATACACCGTTTGATCTATGCCGTTTGCATCTTTGGACTACCTTCATAGTCCAAAACGGTGCTCCATTTCCGCACAATCTCCGGCGAAAACCTGGTACAGTAGCTTAGATTTCAATCATTTGCAGCCAATTTCCGCATCTAGCACCTCACATTCCGGGCGCATCCCCCCATTTTAGTCGTCGCGTCGCCATACCGTGCCGGCTTCGTCACCTGCTACCATGTCCTTCATGGTGTGAAACTCCTCGCGCCGGAAGTGAATTCTACCGAATTCGGCCGGCGATGTTTTGACGCCGGATTCGTCCTATATCACAGACTTTGCACGGCATCCCAGGCAGAACGTGGCAATCTCCGTCTTCCCCATCGTGGCCGCCCGCGGCCTCTTGTTCTTCCTCTTGATTCCCACGCTTTCCGTCACGCGTGCGATCTCCGGCGCACAGGAAACACCCTCTCCCCAGCAGTTGCCTGCTCAATTCGACGAAATCGCGGCCCGTGCCGCGGCCGCCCGCGACGCGCAGAACGTCGCTCTTGCCATCCAGCTCTACTCCCAGGCCGAGCAGCTCAAGCCCGACTGGCAGGAGGGCTGGTGGTATCTCGGCAACCTGCAGTACAGCTCCAATCAGTACCCAGGCGCCATCGATGCCTTTACCCATCTCCTCCAGCTTGCCCCGACTGCCGTCCCCGCTATGGCGCTGCGCGGTCTCTGCGAATTTGAAACCGCCGCTTACGACGACTCGCTCCGCGACCTCGAGCAGGCCGTCGCCCATGGAGCCCTGAATCAGCCGCGCAACGAGCAGATCATTCGCTACCACTTGGCGCTCCTGCTCACCCGCGCCAGCCGCTTCCAGGAAGCGCTCGACCAGTACAGCTTCTTCGCCGAACACCACGCCGACGCTCCTGACTTGAAAATCGGAATCGCCATCGCCGGAATGCGCGTCGCCTCATTTCCAGATGATGTTCCCGCGCAGGACCGGGCGCTCTATCAGGCTGCCGGCGACGCAGGATACGTTTTTCTTTCCGGCGACAATGAACAGGCCGACGATCTCTTTGCGCAGCTCTTCAACCTCTATCCTTCCACGCCGAATCTTCACTACTTCTATGGATTCCTGCTCTTTCCGCACGATCCCTCGCTCGCCATCGATCAGTTTCACAGCGAACTGGCTGTCAATCCCACCAACGAAACCGACAACGCTCTGCTCGCTTTGACCCTCGTCATCGCCGGCCGCTTCTCAGACGCTCTCGCTCCGGCGCAGCGCGCTTACGCGAACGCGCCCGACATGGAAATGGCTCAGCTCGCACTCGGCCGATCGCTCGCCGAAACCGGCGACATGAAGCGTGGCCAGGAACTGCTGAATCAGGTTATCCAACGCGATCCCAATAACCTCGAAGCCCACCTCGGGCTCGTCTCCATTTACTCCCAGAGCGGAAACCGCGAAGATGCCGCCCGCGAGCGAAAGGTCTGCCGTGATCTGGCAAAATAGCGCTCGACTGAAAACGATCATCGCCAGCGCTTCAACCGCGGCAGCTTTGCTCTGTGCATGGTCACTGTCTGCGCCGCGCGTCGCCGTCGCCCAGCACTTCAAGCCATCGGCTGCTCCCGTCACCTGCGCGACCTGCCACAATGGCGTCGCCACTTCCTACGCAACCGCGCCCATGCGGCATGCCATGGAACCCCAGGGCGCAGACCCGGCGATGAACGCGCATCCCGATTTAACCGCCCAGATCGGTGGCTATACGTACACAGTAAAGACGAGAAATGGCCAAAGCACATACACGGTCTCAGATGGAACCGGCGCGCTTACTCTCCCGATCCAGTGGATCTTTGGGCAGCACTCGCAGACGTGGGTGCTTGAGAAGGACGGCCACTACTACGAGAGCCTCGTCAGCTACTTTCCGCGCGCCAACGGTCTCGCCATTACGCCCGGAGACCAGAAGATCACGCCCCACAACCTGACCGAGGCGATGGGCCGCCGACTTCCCATCTGGGAGACACGCACCTGCTTCAACTGTCACGGAAGTGGCGTCACTCCCGGCGAAAAGCTCGTCCCGGCCAAGGTCACACCGGGCCTGGATTGCGAGCGGTGCCATGCCGGTTCCCGGCAGCACATGGCCGACGCAGTGCAGGAGAACTTCAAGAGCCTCCCAAAATCTCTCAAGCGTCTCGACTCAGAACAGATCTCCGACTTCTGCGGGCAGTGTCATCGCACCTGGGACACCGTGATGCGCAATAAGTGGCACGGCCCGGCCTTCGTGCGCTTTCAGCCGTACCGCCTTGAAATCAGCAAGTGCTTTATCGGCAATGACCCGCGAATCAGTTGCCTCGCCTGCCACAATCCGCATCAGCCGGTAAACCACACCGCGATCTCTTACGATGTGAAATGCCTCGCCTGTCATGCTGGGGCCAAAACTGCGTCGACGCCTCCCAACGCGAAGACCTGCCCGGTAGCTAAGGAAAACTGCACAAGCTGCCATATGCCCAAGGTGGATTTACCCGGCGGCCATGCACAGTTTACCGACCATTACATTCGCGTAGTACACGCCGGCGAACCATATCCGGAGTAATTGTCCGCCTTCCGTTCCCTCGAAAACCTGCTTCCGTCTTTCACTCAGACGTTGAGTCGGCCACTCAGACGCACCATCGAGCAAGCGTCGCCAATTGCCGGTGATCCTTGGGCTCAAAAGAAAAGGGCGCGGCGGCTAAAGCCCCCGCGCCTAAGTTCAGTTTCGAACTAGAAGATCAATTTGCCTGCGAGTTCGAATGTTCTCGGATCCTGCACGCCGCTGACTTCACCGAAGTCACCGCCGCTGACGTTGTTGTGGAACCCGTTGAACTGGGTGTGATTGAAGGTATTGAACGACTCAGCACGGAACTCAAAGCGTGTGCTCTCAGTGAACGCAAACGACTTGTAGACGTTCGTGCCGAAGTTGGTGCGACCGGGACCTACAACGACGTCCCTGTGCGCATTGCCGAAGCCCAGGTTCGGGCCGCCGTTCCAAGCTGCCACCGGCTGCGAGAAGCCGGTCGGGGAGACCCACTGGTAAATACCCTTGGAGTCTCTCGTCTTCGGATACTTCACCTTGCCTGTGAAGTCTGCACGGTTGGTGTAGTTGCCGCCAAGACCCACGGTGTCAGATCCGCCATTGCCTGGCGCGTTTACGCCAGCCCAAGGCAAGCCAGTTTCTGAAATCACCGTTCCGGAGATTTCCCAGCCACCAAGAATGCTGTGCGTCAAACCATTCGAGTGTGCAAACAGCGGAATCTGGTACACGTAATTCATGTTCAAGATCTGACGACGGTCCAGGTTCCCTGAACCCTTGTCATACCTGAGGTTGAATGGATTACTTACACCCGTAAGATCGGCGCTTCCCAGCTGTGAGTCGATCTCATGTGCCCAAGTGTAATCGACTTCGAAGCTCAGGCCATGCCGGCTCTGCTGCCGAAGTCCTGCCTGGAAGCTATTGTAGGTGCCGGTAGCGATATTCGTTTCCTCGGTAATCTGATTGAAACCAGGGAACGTCCGGTCCAACGTCGTTTGCGCGCTTGTGAGTTTGCCTGCACCAGCCAGCGCACGCTCTGACATCGGTGTGCTCAGCGGGAACGTGTTGATCGGCAATTCGACATTCTGATGCCACGCCACATTGCCGACATACTGCGACATCAGGATGAGAGATGGAACGATCTCACGCTGCACGCCCAGGCTGTACTGCGCAACACCCGGAGCGGCATAACGTGGAGCGATCGATGTCGGGCCTTGCGGCACGACAGGAAGTTGGGCAGAAGACAAAGTAGCACCCGTCTGCCAGCTCAGGAACGGATTGCCAAATGTAACATTGTTCAGGCTAGGCGTATTCGAGAACGGTGCCGCCGTCGCAATGTTGTACACGTCGTTCCCTTGCATACGCTCAAAGAACGTGCCAAAGCCGCCACGAAGCACGGTTTTGCCGCTTCCGGTGAGATCATACGAGAATCCGACGCGGGGCATGTACGTCTTGTAGAAGTTCTTCGTCATGCCGCGTGGCGTGCCGCCCTGTCCCGCAATGGTGACGCCGTTCAAGTAGAACTGCGCACCCTCGAAGGTCTGCAATCCTGCGCTGACGTTCGGACAATTTGCCGAAACGGCCGTGCAGAAAGCGCCCGTGGTCATATCGATTGTCGGAGCGAGACCTGCCTGATACTGCGCAGGATCAAAGCTCGCCAGCCGATTGTTCCGCTCCCATGCGTGCGGCAGTGCGTCATAACGGATGCCGTACTGCAGGCTCAGGCGATTCGAGAGATGCCAGTTGTCTTCGGCATACGCAGAAACCGTCTGGTTTACATAGTGGCGAATATCCTGATTCTGCAACTGAGAGTAGTTGGTGCTCAGTCCAAACAGGAAGTCCAGGTACGAATCGCCTGTCAGGTTAGCGGTTGTCGGAGCACCGGTCGTCTTGTCTCCGCCGTCGCTGAAGTTGAAGTAGCCGTTCGTACTGCCGAACAGCTGCTGGTTCTTGATGTAGCGGTTATAGCCGCCGCCGAACTTCATCGCGTGTTTCCCGTGCGTAACCGACAGGCCGAATACTTCCGCGTAATCAAACGCTGCATTTTTCCAGGGCTGTGACCACGGGTCGAATGCTGTTCCATACGAGCCGAGATTCACGCTGGGCAGACGGTTGAGTGCGTCGGCAGACTGCGCAAAGAAAGACTGCCCCGTCCAACCGGATGGCTTCGTGAAGGCCGGTCCTGAAGGCTGAATGCTGATCTTGTTGCCGTCAAAGTTAAACGCGGCCTCAAGCAGCACATTCGGCGTTAATGAACCTGTCAGCTTGATCACTGAACTCCACGATGGATTGCTGAAGTTCGATCCTACTGTCGGATAGTTGTCGCCGCTCCAAATTGAAGTGGCATACGTCTGTCCGACGGAGTCGCCAATATAGTGGCCGAGCAGCTGCCATTTGTCATTGATGTTGTGGTCGATGCGGAAGAGGTCTTCCCGCACGTTGGTCGGCTGTTTGCTCGATACGGAGGTAAGATCGCCAGCAGTGTTTGCCTTGGGGATTGCCCCGACAGACATCAGCTGGAATGCTGCATTATCCACAAATAGGTCTTGCGGAATGAGGTTATTCGGGAACGGCTGTCCCGGAACCAGGTTGGCGTGACTAGCGATCGCCTTTCCCAACGGTGTCGTAGGATCGACCACCGGCACATAGACGCTCTTCTGAGCACTGGGAGCGTACGCCGGAAGAACAAACGTCAGATCCTGCGGTGCAGTGATATAGTCGGCGGCCGGAATCGTGTGAATGCCCGCCGGAGCGCTGCCCTGGACGATCTTGCGCCACTCTTCGTTGTAGAAGAAGAATGTCCGTTGCTTGTTCTCGTTGTAAACGTGCGGAATGTAGACCGGACCGCCAATATTGCCGCCATAGATGTTCAAACGGAGCTCTGGCTTGGTGGCACCGGGCTTGTCAAAGTAGTTATGCGCCTGAAGTGCGTCGTTGCGGACGAACTCCCACATTTCTCCATGAAACCCCTGCGTGCCTCTCTTGATCGACATCGAGATCGTGCCGCCCGAAGAGATACCGTAGTCAGGGGGATAGTTGCTGGCCATCACTTGGAACTCGCCAAGAGCATCCTGTGAAGGCATCATGGACGATTTGCCGCCGGAACCGCGATCATAAGCTTCGCCGCCGTCGATCAGCCAGAGGTTGTGCGCCTGGTTCAGACCGTTGAAACTGATGGCAAAGCTCGAACCGACCGAGGTCGGCGTGTTGGAGTCGGGAAGATTCCCGCTAACGCCGAGACCGAGCGTAGCGAGCGCCACAATGTTGCGGCCGTTGGTCGCGAGTTCGGTGATCTGCTGCTCATTGATCAGGGTGCTCACCACGTTTGAGTCGCCCTGCACCGTCAGCGCATCTGCGTTCACAGTTACTGTCGTCGACTCCGAACCGACCGTCAACTTGGGGTCGACACGGAACGTATTGGATACGTTGACTACGATTCCATTTTGCTCGAATGTCTGGAATCCTTTCGCCGTGACCGTCATGTTGTAGTTTGCGGCATTCAAACCGGCAATTGAATACAATCCGGTTTCGCCGCTCTCTGTAGTTTTCGTTGCACCTGTGGCTGGATCAACGAGAACAATCTTCGCTCCCGCGACGACTGCGCCCGTCTGGTCCGAAACGATGCCGGTGATATTTGAGTTCGCCTGCGCAAATGCACCCGCGCAGGTCAGCACAAACAGCAACGACAGCAGAAGAATCCTGCAGCTCGTTTTTCTGATGTTCACTTCCATATGACTCTCCTATTCCAAAGTGATACTGCTTGTTAATTGCTGCCCGTGAGAGGGTCTTCTGATTCCGCTCGATCCGAAGGCTCGGCGCTTCGCCGATTTTGAAACTGCTCTTCGTTCGAGTTGCGCTCTCGTCGGTGCCGCTTGGCCCTTACTGGCGATTGGCTTTCAAGCTCGTTTCCTGAGCTCATGCCATTGGTCGGCTACCCGCACACAAAAGCGATGCAATTTCATACGTGTCAAATTGCCTCCGCAAAATACTCTCTGCGGTAAGGCTCAATGGCTAAGGCTCAAGGAAATGCCTGCCTAAATCGTTTCAGTAGACCGTCAACCACGCTATAGCAGGCGGCAAGGAGATGGCGTGATGATCGTCACTGATCACAGGAAGAGAGTTTGGATTGAGCACTTTTAGAAAAAGGACAAGGCCCAATGCTCCCATCTCATCAGGAGATAGCGTTTACTCGATATATTTCAATACCATGCCGCTGGCGGTGACCCCGCCAGCCGTCGCTTCAAATTCTCACGCGGAGCGACCCCTCAGCGACGGAATCGAGAGACCAGGTAGAGGAGGATGGAGAGCGCCACGCTGATCAGAATCGAGGTTCCAAGCGGAAGGAAGACGGTGGCGTTCTTCCCGTGGTAGGACACATCGCCAGGCAGCAGTCCCAGAGGCCATCCAAAGCGTGCCGCAATCATTAGCACCGCTCCGATCGCAATCAGCAGCAGTCCTAGACCGAGCAACATTTTCCCAAGGTCAGCAATTGGGCTCCCAGGCGGCTATTTCAGCTAGGATACGGTAATCGGGGCGGCGCAATTCACGCATCCGCACGAAGCGCCGTCGAAGGGGGTCAATGCAAGTCTTCACCATGCTGTCGGGCATTCTCTGTTTGATGGTCGTCCTGCTGGATGCCTTTCAAACCGTCATCCTGCCACGCCGGGCAGCAGGGCGCCTCCGGCTCACGCGCATCTTCTACATCCTTACCTGGATTCCCTGGAGATTCGTTGCCGTCCGCATCCACCACCCCCGCAAGCGCGAAACCGCCCTCAGCTTCTACGGACCGCTATCGCTCATCTTTCTTCTCGTCGTCTGGGCTTGCGGGATGATCTTTGGCTTCTCACTTATTTACTACGCCCTCGGCACTCCGTTCACCGACGTATCCCGCCGCATAGGCTACTTGACCGATCTCTACGTCAGCGGCACCAATTTCTTCACCCTCGGTCTCGGCGACGTAACCCCTCACGCATTGGTTGCGCGCGTCCTCACCATCTGTGAAGCCGGTACAGGCTTCGGCTTTCTCGCCATCGTCATGGGTTACTTTCCCGTGCTCTACGGAGCATTCTCGCGACGCGAGGTCAGCATCTCGCTCCTCGATGCCCGCGCAGGCTCACCACCGACCGCTGCCGAACTCATGCGCCGTCACTCCTTCGACGGAGCAGAAAACGCCCTCGCATCTCTCCTCTCCGAGTGGGAGCGCTGGTCCGCCGAATTGCTCGAGAGCCATATCTCCTACACCCTGCTCTGCTACTTCCGCTCGCAGCACACCAATCAAAGCTGGATCGGCGCCCTTACCGCCATTCTCGACACATCCGCCCTGCTTATCGCGGGCGTTCAAGGACACGAAGCTCGCCAGGCGCAGCTCACCTTCGCCATGGCTCGTCACGCCATGGTCGATCTGGCCCAGGTCTTCTCACTCAAACCCCGGCAGAACCTTCCCGACCGACTTCCGCGCGAGCGGTACGAGCAGCTCTATCAACTGCTCTGCCAGAGCGGCGTCAGCGTGTGCCGCGATGGAGCGTCCTACGAGCGTCTCCGCGATCTTCGCGCCCTGTACGAAGGTTATGCCGCGTCGCTCAGCGAGCATCTCTGCATGCCGCTTCCACCCTGGATGACCGAGCATCCCCACAAGGACAACTGGCTCGCTGTCGCCAAGGTGCGCGACCAGGCTGAAGCCGCCAATCCCGGGCCCAACACGATCGCCGAAGTCATCGATCGGCATCACGAGTTTTAGATCACGAATTCCGGGGCGTGCGCTGCGATAAACTGCTGCGTCCAAAACATCTGGATTCTTCCACTTTCACTCGAGCGACAGTTTCTGTAGCCTGTAAGGGACAGGCAGCGCAGGAGAACCATAGAAAAATGAAGCAATCCGTTCTCAACCACGAGCCGGCCGACCTCCAGACTCCGCCAACCACCAACAAACACCTGATTCGATGGGTCGAAAAAATGGCGGAGCTTTGCCGCCCCGATTCCATCCACTGGGTCGATGGCTCCCGGGCGGAATACGACTTCCTCTGCGATCGCCTCATTGATGCCGGAACCTTCACCCGCCTCGATCAGAAAAAATGGCCCGGATGCTACTACGCCCGCTCTACACCGAATGACGTTGCCCGCGTCGAAGACCGCACGTTTATCTGTTCTCTCTCGCGCGACGCCGCCGGCCCCACCAATAACTGGGAAGATCCATACGTCATGCGCCGCCGTCTGAAGCAGCTCTTCAAGGGCTGCATGCAGGGCCGCACCATGTACGTGCTGCCCTTCAGCATGGGCCCCGTCGGATCGGCCATGTCCGGCATTGGCGTACAACTCACTGACTCACCCTACGTCGTCGTCAACATGCGCATCATGGCGCGCATCGGTGCGCCCGTTTTCGCCGAGATCGATAAGGACGAAAAGCGCGTCGTTCCCTGCATGCACACGCTAGGTGTGCCGCTCAAGCCCGGCCAGCAGGATGTACCCTGGCCCTGCAACGACACCAAGTACATCGTCCACTTTCCTGAAACCCGCGAGATCTGGTCCTACGGTTCCGGATACGGCGGCAACGCCCTGCTCAGCAAGAAGTGTTTTGCTCTTCGCATCGCCTCCAACATCGCCCGCGACGAAGGCTGGATGGCCGAACATATGCTCATCCTCGGCGTCGAAAGTCCCGATGCCGAAAAGACCTACGTCGCCGCCGCCTTTCCATCCGCCTGCGGCAAAACCAACTTCGCCATGCTCATCCCGCCCAAGTCCATGCACGGCTGGAAGGTGTGGACCGTCGGCGACGACATCGCGTGGATCAGGCCGGACACCCGTGGCCACTTAAGAGCCATCAATCCTGAATACGGGTTCTTTGGAGTCGCTCCCGGAACGAGCGTGAAAACGAACCCGTCGGCCATGGCGGCACTCTCACGCAACGCCATCTTCACCAATGTTGCACTCACTCCCGACGGCGGAGTCTGGTGGGAGGGCATGACCGACAAGCCGCCCGCAGAATGTCTCGATTGGCGCGGCCAGCATTGGACGCCCGCCATCGGCAAAAAGAACGGCACCACCGCCGCGCACCCCAATGGACGCTTCACCGCACCCGCTTCCCAGTGTCCCACCATGGATCCCGATTGGGAGTCTCCCGAGGGAGTGCCTATCAGCGCCATCATCTTCGGCGGCCGCCGCTCTCATACTCTTCCGCTGGTTTATCAGGCATTCAACTGGTCCAGCGGCGTCTACATCGGCGCCACCATGGGTTCAGAGACAACCGCGGCAGCAGCCGGCACAGTGGGCAAGGTCCGTCGCGATCCCATGGCCATGCTCCCCTTCTGCGGCTATCACATGGGCGACTACTTTCGTCATTGGATCAAGATGCAGCGCGGCCTCGACGTCACGCCCCGCATCTTCAACGTCAACTGGTTCCGTAAGGACGACGATGGCAAATTCCTCTGGCCCGGCTTCAGCGAAAACATGCGCGTCCTCCGCTGGATCATCGAACGCGTCCAGGGCCAAGGCCACGGACGCGAAACCTCGATCGGCTGGGTTCCGCGCTATGAAGACATCGACTGGATCGGCCTCGATTTTTCGCGGGAAGCCTTCGACGCCCTCATGACCGTCGATCGCGCGGCCTGGCGCAAGGAAGTCATTGCCCACGAAGAACTGTTCATCGAGCTCCACGATCATCTCCCACCCGAAATGATCTATGAGCGCGAATTGCTCATTTGCAAACTATGATCAATTCACGTCGAGATCACGCAGTATGCGTGCATCACAGCCTGAAAGATCAGGCTGAAATTCACTAATCTTGCAATTCGGGATAAGCATGACGAATTTTCAGCTATCATAAAAAGTTCAGCACTGTCCCCGTGTGAACGGGCCTGCCACGACAGGCTATTGAAACACCCCAGGCGAACTCCACTGGGACTCGCTTCGCCGATTGTGTCTTTGACGTTCACCTCAACTGAATTTGTAGAACGACCTTATTCCATAAGCGAAGGTACCAATGCAGACATCGGATTATCGCCATCGCCTTCCGGCACCCCAGGGTCTCTATCACCCGCGCAATGAACACGATGCCTGCGGTATGGGCCTCGTAGCCAGCATCAAGGGCGAAAAAAGCCACGACATTATCCGCAAGGGCCTCGAGGTGCTCATCAACCTAACCCATCGCGGAGCTGCGGGCTGCGATCCCGAGACCGGCGACGGCGCCGGCATTCTCATCCAGATCCCTCATGTCTTTTTCGCGCGTGAGTGCGGCGAACTCGGCATCCAGCTGCCCGGCCCCGGCGCATACGGCGTTGCCATGGTCTTCCTTCCCGTCGACAAACACAGCCGCCTCCAGTGCGAAGGCGTCTTCGAGCGCATTGCCGCCGCTGAAGGTCTCAAAGTTCTCGGCTGGCGCGACACACCCGTCAACGGTGACGCCATCGGCCGCGAAGCCCGCGCCTCGCAACCTTATATCGAACAATTCTTTGTGGCGCGCCCCGACGGCATGGAAGAGGATACCTTCGAGCGAGCGCTCTACCTCGTTCGCCGCCGCACTGAAAACGAGATGGCTCTGTCCGACATCGAAGGCAAGGACGACTTTTACGTCCCCTCCTTCTCTTGCCGCACCATTATTTACAAGGGCCTCATGCTGGCCCCGCAGATCGAGAAGTTCTACTTCGAGCTCGCCAATCCCCTCGTCACCAGCGCGCTTTGCCTCGTCCACCAGCGCTTCTCAACCAACACGTTCCCAAGTTGGAAGCTGGCCCATCCCTACCGCTACGTCGCCCACAACGGCGAAATCAACACCATCCGCGGCAACGTCAGTTGGATGACCGCCCGCCAGTCCATCCTCGACAACCCGGTCCACGGCGAAAAAATCAAGGATCTCTTCCCCGTCATCATGCCCGAGGGCAGCGACTCCGCCTCGCTCGACAACGCCGTCGAATTCCTCTTCCAGTCCGGCCGATCCCTTCCTCACGTCATGGCCATGCTGATCCCCGAAGCATGGGCCGGCAATCCCGACATGGACGAGGACAAGCGCGCCTTCTACGAGTACCACGCCTCTCTCATGGAGCCCTGGGATGGCCCCGCCGCCATCGCCTTCACCGACGGACGCATCGTCGGAGCCACGCTCGACCGCAACGGCCTGCGCCCCGGCCGCTACATCGTCACCAAAGATGATCTCGTGGTCCTCGCCTCTGAAGCCGGCGTTCTCGACGTTCCTGCCGAAGACATCCGCAAGAAGGGCCGCCTACAGCCCGGTCGCATGTTCCTCGTCGACACCGTGCAGAAGCGCATCATCTCCGACACCGAAATCAAGAAGAGCCTCGCCGCGCGCCAGCCCTACGCTGATTGGTTAAAAGAGCAGCAAGTCTTGGTCGATGCCCTGCCCGAGCCGTCCCGCGTCATCGCCTCGAATCCTGAAACTCTTCTGCGACGCCAGCGGGCCTATGGCTACAGCGAAGAAGACCTCCGCCTCCTGCTCGGCCCCATGGGCGCACGCGGCGAAGAGCCCGTCGGCTCCATGGGCACCGACACGCCGCTCGCCTGCCTGTCTGACCGCCCGCAGCCGCTATTCAATTACTTCAAGCAGCTCTTCGCCCAGGTCACCAATCCGCCCATCGATCCCATCCGCGAAGAACTCGTTATGTCGCTCATCAGCTACATCGGCACCGAGCGCAACATCCTCGACGAAACGCCGGAGAACTGCCACACTCTCAAACTCCCGCATCCGATCCTCTCGAATCGCGATCTTGAGAAGTTACGCCGCGTCTCCTCCGGCGACCTGCTCGCCACTACGCTTCCCGCGCTCTTCCGCGCCGAGGATGGCGAGCCCGGCCTTCGTCATTCGCTTGAAGAACTCAGCGCCCGCGCCGCACACGCCGTCGCCTCGGGATACACGTTGCTCATCATCTCCGACCGCGGGGTCGATCCCACGTATGCGCCGATCCCCAGCCTCCTCGCCATGGCCGCCGTGCACAATCGCCTCGTCAAGGAGAAGACCCGCACCCAGGTCGCGCTAATCATCGAGAGCGGCGAGCCCCGCGAGGTCATGCACTTCGCCCTCCTCATCGGATACGGTGCCAGCGCCATCAACCCTTATCTCGCCATTGAAACGCTGCACGACCTCAAGCGCCGCGGCTTGCTGCCGCATAACGTCTCCGCAAGCCACGCCGAAAAGAGCTTCATCAAGGCCATCAACAAAGGCCTGCTGAAGACTTTCTCCAAGATGGGCATCAGTACACTGCAAAGCTATCGCGGCGCGCAGGTCTTTGAAGCCATCGGCCTCAACGACAACCTCATCCAGACCTACTTTCCCCGCACCGCGTCGCGTATTGAGGGTATCGGCCTTGACGTGCTCGCCCGCGAAGCGCAGATGAAGCACGCTCATGCCTTCCAGCCCCTCACCGACTCTGAAACCGAATTGGTCGTCGGCGGCCACTATCAATACCGCGAAGGCGGCGAATATCACATCCTCAATCCCCTCACCATCAGCAAACTCCAGCATGCGGTTCAAGCCAACAGCGCGACCACGTTCCAGGAGTACACCGACCTCCTCGATCAGCAGAACCGCACTCTTTGCACCCTGCGCGGTCTGCTCAAGCTCAAGTACGCTGACACCCCGATCCCCATCGAAGAAGTCGAGCCCGCCAAGGAAATCGTCAAGCGTTTCACCACCGGCGCCATGAGCTTCGGCTCCATCAGCAAGGAAGCCCACGAAACTCTCGCCATTGCCATGAATCGCCTCGGCGGCATGTCAAACACCGGCGAAGGCGGCGAAGAGGAAGCGCGCTTCACACCCGATGCCAACGGTGACTCCCGCCGCAGCGCCGTCAAACAAGTCGCCAGCGGCCGCTTCGGCGTCACCACCAACTACCTCGTGAACGCCGACGAGTTGCAGATCAAGATGGCGCAGGGCGCAAAGCCCGGCGAGGGCGGCCAGCTCCCCGGACACAAAGTCGACGATGTCATCGCCAGAACCCGCCACTCCATCCCCGGCGTTGGACTCATCTCACCGCCGCCGCATCACGACATCTACTCCATCGAAGATCTCGCGCAGCTGATCTACGATCTGAAGAATGTCAATCCAAAAGCGCGCGTCGCCGTGAAGCTCGTCTCTGAAGTCGGCGTCGGCACCGTCGCCGCCGGCGTATCGAAAGCTCATGCCGACGTCGTACTCATCTCCGGCGATAACGGCGGAACCGGCGCATCCCCGCTCAGTTCCATCAAGCACGCCGGCCTTCCGTGGGAACTCGGCCTCGCCGAAACCCAGCAGGTGCTGCTGCTCAACGATCTCCGCGGACGCATCAAGGTACAAACCGACGGCAAGCTGCAGACCGGCCGCGACGTCGTCATAGCCGCGCTTCTCGGCGCTGAGGAATTCGGCTTTGCCACCACACCGCTCATCACCATGGGCTGCATCATGATGCGCAAGTGCCATCTCAACACCTGCTCCGTCGGCATTGCCACACAGGACCCCGTCCTCCGCGCGCGCTTCACCGGACAGCCCGAGCACGTCGTCAATTTCTTCTTCTTCATCGCCGAGCAGATCCGCCAGCACATGGCTAAACTCGGCTTCCGAACGATGGACGAAATGATTGGCCGCGTAGACAAGATCGAAGCCTCCCTCGCCGACGCTCACTGGAAAGCGAAGGGCATCGATCTCTCCTCCATCCTCTACGCGCCCACCGTTCCCTCCCGCGTCGCGCGCCGCAAGATACAAGCGCAGGATCACGGCCTCGATCAGGCTCTCGACCACGCGCTCATCACCAAGGCCGCCCCAGCACTCGAATCCAAAACTCCGGTCACCGGCAACTTCGCCATCCGCAACGTCCACCGCACCGTCGGCGGCATGCTGGGCGGCGAGATCGCCCGCCGCTACGGATCTGCTGGATTGCCTGACAACACCATCCACTTCAAATTCGAAGGCTCCGCCGGCCAGAGCTTCGGCGCATTTGTTCCCAACGGCGTCACTTTGGAACTTGAAGGCGACAGCAACGACTACCTCGGCAAAGGGCTCTCCGGCGGACGCGTCATCGCCTACCCACCCAAAACTTCTTTCTTCCTTCCCGAAGAAAGCATCCTCGTCGGCAACGTCGTCCTCTACGGCGCCACCAGCGGCGAAGTCTTCCTCAACGGCATCGCCGGCGAACGCTTCGCAGTCCGCAACTCCGGTGCTACCGCCGTCGTTGAAGGCGTGGGCGATCACGGCTGCGAATACATGACCAACGGCACCGTCGTCGTACTCGGCACCACCGGGCGCAACTTCGCCGCCGGCATGAGCGGAGGCCGCGCATTCGTCTTCGACGACCACGGCGACTTCTCCACACGCCGCTGCAACAAGTCCAGCGTCGATCTCGAACCTCTCGAAACCGAAGCCGACATCGCGGAGGTCCGCGCCCTTCTCGAGCGCCATCGCGACTACACCGGCAGCCCGCGCGCCGCATGGATCCTCGAGCACTGGGCCGACGCGCAGCCGAAGTTCATCAAGGTCTTCCCGCACGAGTACAAGCGCGTGCTCGGCGTCGAACGCGTCGACACCATCTACTGTCCGCCAACTACCGCAGCGCCTCAGGTCGAGGCAGCAGCCGCCGAGGTGCAGCATGGGTAAGATCACAGGGTTTCTCGAAATCGAACGCGAACAGGCAACACGCCGCAGCGTAGAAGAACGCGTCCAGGACTGGTTCGAAATCTATCAACCGTTCCCGGAGGAGAAACAAAAAGAACAAAGCGCCCGCTGTATGGATTGCGGCGTTCCCTTCTGCCACACCGGCTGCCCCGTCAACAACCTCATCCCCGACTGGAACGACCTCGCCTACAACGGCCGCTGGCAAAACGCGATCCGCCGTCTCCACGCCACCAACAACTTCCCCGAGTTCACCGGTCGCGTCTGCCCCGCGCCCTGCGAGGCTTCCTGCGTGCTCGGCATCAATGCGCCCGCGGTTTCCATCAAGCTCATCGAGCGGAGCATCGTCGAGCGCGCGTGGGACGAAGGCTGGATCCATCCAGAGCCGCCCGAGCACAACACCGGCAAACGCGTTGCGGTCGTCGGCAGTGGTCCCGCGGGTCTCGCCGCCGCGCAGCAACTCCGCCGCGCCGGACACTCCGTCTCTGTCTACGAAAAGAACGACCGCATCGGCGGCCTGCTCCGCTATGGCATTCCCAACTTCAAGCTTGAAAAGCATGTCCTCGATCGCCGTCTCCAGCAGATGCGCGCCGAAGGCGTCACCTTCCTCACCAACGCGCACGTCGGCGGAAACGTCCCCATCGAATCTCTCACCGGACACTACGACGCCATTCTGCTCGCCGGCGGCTCAGAACATCCCCGCGACCTCAAGATTCCCGGCCGCGAACTCAAGGGCATTCACTTTGCCATGGAGTTCCTGCCCCAGCAGAACCGCCGTAACGAAGGCGACACCGTTGACCCTGCCATCTCCATCAGCGCAGCGGGCAAGCGCGTGCTCATCATTGGCGGCGGCGACACCGGCGCGGACTGCCTCGGCACCACCCATCGCCAGGGCGCAAAGAGCGTACACCAGATTGAAATCATGCCCAAGCCGCCCGAGACCCGCGCAGCATCAACGCCCTGGCCGCTCTGGCCGCTGCAACTGCGTACCGAAGGCGCGCACGAAGAAGGCGGCATTCGCGACTGGGCCATCAACAGCATCAAGTTCACGGGCGACGAAAACGGCAACGTGAAGCAGGTCCATGCGGTTCGCGTAGGTCCGCCGCCAAAGTTCGAAGCCATCGCCGGCTCCGAGTTTACGCTCGACGTCGACCTCGTCCTTCTCGCCATGGGCTTCCTCGGCCCCGTCAAAGGCGGCATGATCGAGCAACTCGGCGTCGCTCTCGACCAGCGCGGCAACATCGCCACCAATGCGGAGTACATGACCTCCGTCGATGGCATCTTCGCCGCCGGCGACATGCGCCGCGGTCAGTCACTCGTAGTCTGGGCTATCGCCGAAGGTCGCAAGGCTGCAGCCGCAGTCGACAACTACCTCGCCACGAAGGAGACGACTGCGCCCATGCCCAGGCACGCGCGAGCGTAGCTGTTAACGCTGTCATTCCGACTGACCAAAGGGAGTGGAGGAACCTGCAGTTGCCTCTCCTCCTCACACCGCGAGAGCGACACGAAGCCCGCGGCCTTGTCCCAACATCCCGCTGGCTCAAATCTGAACCGCCCTCCGCGAGACAACAACGGACATAGAATGCTGGTCCACTCGGCATTCTATGTTCCAGCTACTTTCCCTTGCTTTTCCCCCGCCGATACTGCCACACCCCGTACAGCACCCCAAGCACCAGCAGCGAAATGTACGCGACGAGGATAGGCGTACTCCAACCCTTCAGATCCTTCTGCCAGAAGTTGATGACCACCCGCCCATAGGTGTAGCCCACCCAGGCCACAAGGCCATACCGCACCGCGCGGCCACCGCCGTATGCGAAAAAAAAGCGCGCACGCGAAAGCCCCATCGCCCCGGCTGCAAACAGAAAGGGCATCAACGGCACGGGCGGCGGCAAAAGCGCGGCGATCGCCACAGAAACCACCCCATTCCGCTTCACCCATCCCTGCACGCGCCGCACCAGGCGGCCTTTTCCCAACTTCTCGAGCGCCGCTTCTCCTCCCTTTTTTCCGGTCGCCCACGTCATGTAGCCGCCCGTCACCGATCCGGCGAAGGCGCACGATCCAAAAAAGACAGGCGATGCAATCGACTTCGACCGGAACACCGCAAGCAGGAAAAGCACCAGGTCGGTGCTTCCCGGCAGCGATACCGGAATCATCGACGAGTCAATCACCGCCAGCCCGAACAGTCCGACACCGCCGAGATTCATCAGCCATCCCAGCCTGTGAGCGCCGCTTCCCTTTACCGCATGGCTGTTCAAAGCCGTCTTCAGCAAGAAGACGTCAGAAACGCAGCACACTGCCGCAATCAGATTCCACGCAGAACTCAAGGCTTGCCCTGCCGTCCCGCACGATCGCGCACGCCCACTCCATCTTCGAGATCAAACGCAGCGTTCACCAGCGCAATATGCGAAAACGCCTGCGGAAAGTTTCCTACCAGCCGCTTCCCTTTTGTGTCGTATTCCTCTGAAAGCAATCCGAGGTCATTCGTCAGTTTCAGCAAATCTTCAAACAGCTTCCTCCCCTCCGGCTCGCGCCCCACCGCCTTCAGGCTGCTCACCATCCAAAAGCTGCACGCTAGAAAGACTCCTTCGCCCGGCGGCAATCCATCCGGCGACTTCGAAGTGCTGTAGCGCATCACCAGCCCGTCTTGCATCAGTTCGCGCCTGATCGCCTCCACCGTGTTCTGCACTCGCCGATCGCTCCCCGGCAGAAATCCCACCAGCGGCATCAACAACAGAGATGCGTCCAGTTCATCCGAACCGTACGCCTGCACAAAACAGTCTCTCTTCGCGTTAAACCCTCTTTCGCAGATCTGCGCGCGAATCTCACCCCGGATCGTCTTCCACTGCTCAATCGGCGCCTTGTAATTCATCTGCTCCGCAAGCTGCACCGCACGATCAAACGCCACCCACGCCATCAGCTTTGAATATGTGAACTGCTGTGCCCCGCCTCGTGTCTCCCATATGCCTTCATCCGGCTCGTGCCAGATCGTCTCCAGATGTTTCAGAAGCAGCACCAGCACTCGGAAATCATCCTCCGTATGCTGTCCCATCTGGCGCTGTGCATGGAAAAAGCAATCCAGCACTTCTCCGTAGATATCCAGTTGCACCTGCATCGACGCCGCATTGCCGATCCTCACCGGCTTTGAATTTTCGTATCCCGGCAGCCAATCCAATTCCCACTCCATCAGTTGCCGCTCGCCGCGCAGACCGTACATGATCTGCACCTGGTCCGGACTTCCCGCCAGCGCCCGCAGCAGCCAGTCCTGCCACGCCACCGCCTCATCCACGTAGCCTGCATTCGAGAGTGCCAGCAGCGTAAATGTCGTGTCCCTCAGCCAGCAGTAGCGATAGTCCCAGTTCCGCACCCCGCCAACGCGCTCCGGCAACGACGTCGTCACCGCCGCCACAATTCCCCCCGTGGGCATATACGTCAACGCCTTCAGAGTAATGAGCGACCGCTCCACGATCTCGCGATACTTGCCGTCGTATTTCAGAACCTCCGTCCACTCTTGCCAGAACGCCTCCGTCTCCCGCAGGGCTTCGTCAACATTCTTGCCGTCCGGATCGTCCTGGTAAGAGAGTCCATAAGCAAGCGAGAACCAAGCGCGCTTCCCGGCCGCGACCTCAAACTCCGCCAGCGTCTTCAGATTCTCGCCGCGGGTCTGCACCGACGCATGCAGAATAGCCAGGTTCGGTCCGGCTACAGCGCGAACTCCGTTCTCCAGCCGCGTCACCCAGGGCACCGTGCGCCCATAATCAAACCGGAGACACAACTCCATGCCCATCCGCACGCTTCCGCGCAAACCCTCGACGATCCTCACCACATGCGAGTGTGCATTCCGCACCGGCATAAAGTCCAGAAGGCGCACCGCGCCCTCCGCGCATTCAAACACCGTCTCCACGATTAGCGTGTGCTCGCGATACTGTCTCGTTGTCTTCGAGTCGCCCTCGCACGGCGCAATTCGCCAATAGCCGTTCTCTTCCTTGCCCAGCAGCTTCGCAAAGCACGCCTCTGAGGCAAACGTCGGCCAGCAGAGCCAGTCAATCGACCCGCCCCTGTCCACCAGCGCGGCCGTCTGGCAATCGCCAATCAATGCGTAGTCTTCAATCTTCGCAGCCATATCTCGCTTTATTGTTCTCGATAATTGCGCATCAGCCCGCCGTCCACCACGAACGTCGAGCCCGTCACATAAGCCGCGTCGTCCGACGCCAGAAAAGCCACAACGCCCGCCACATCCTCCGGCGTCCCCATCCGCCCCAGCGGAATATTCTTGAGCAGCGCATCCAGCTTCGGCTTGTCCTCAAGCAGCGCCTTGTTGATCGGCGTCGCGATAGCCCCAGGCGCCACATTGTTCACCGTAATGCCCAGCGGTCCTAGTTCCACCGCAAGATTCCGCATCAACATGCGCAATCCGCCTTTGCTGCAGCAATACGAGTCGAACCCCGGAAACACCATGTCCTCATGCACCGAACTGATGTTGATCACGCGCCCCGTTTTCTTCGCGTCCCGCAATCGCCGCACAAACGTCTGGGTCAGAAAGAACGGCCCGCGCAGATTCACCGCCATCACCTGGTCATAATCGCTCTCCGGAGTATCCCAGAACTCCGACTTCTTCTCCATCCCCGCATTGTTCACCAGGATGTCCGCCGATCCAAACTGCTCCCACGCAGAGTCAACCAACCACTTCACATCATTCATCCGCGTCACGTCAGCCCGCACGATGCTCCCCTGCCCGCCGGCCTTTTCAATTGCAGCTTCGGTCTCCTGCGCTCCATCGGGATTGCCCACATAATCCACGATCACCTTGGCGCCCTCGCAGCCAAGCCGCTTCGCAATTCCCTGTCCAATCCCCGATCCGGCGCCGGTAACGATCGCGACCTTCCCCTCAAAACGCTTCATCGCTCCCCCAAAAAGAGAAAGAATGTCTGTACTTTGCATTAGATGCATGATCAGAAGGAAGGCGCATCAAAACCCAGCGATTCCGGAGTCGGAGCCCTGAAACTTCTCAGGCTCAACAGACCGCACGACCCCGGTCACTGCGACCGAAAAAACCCAAACAGCAGCACCGCCAGCACCACGGCGCTGACCGCAATATAGAGCTTGTCCCGCTCGATTCCGAACGCAATCAGAGCAAACACCACCCGGGCTACCGGGGTAGCAATCAGCAGCAGCACTGCCAGTTGAATCACCGCCTCGGAGTCACCCTTCGCTGCACCCCGCATCACTCCGCCGATGCGCCTCAACGCCTGCGGTTCGCTCTTGAAAACCCGGTAATCCGGTATCGCCGCATGATGGGCCCGCACGTAAAGGATTCCACCCACCAGCATTACAAACGACGCCAGCAGCACGCCGACCTGGAGCAAACGCCCCATGATCGACTCCATCTCGCGGTCGTCGAAATGCTCTTCGTGCCCCTCCGGCATCGGCTTCTCCCTCAGAACCATTGCTTCACCCCGTTGACAATCATCTCGACTCCCAGCGCCAGCACCACGAACGTGAACACGATCCGTAGCACCCCAACATGCGCCCGCACCAGGTACCGCGCGCCGATCAGCGATCCGCTCAGTACCCCCAGCATTACCGGAAACGCGAGTCCCGGCGCGATCAGGCCACGATGCAGAAAGATTCCCGCACTCGCCGCCGCCGTCACGCCGATCATGAAGTTGCTTGTCGTCGTCGAAACCTTGAAGGGAACCTTCATGATCCGGTCCATCGCCAGCACCTTCACCGCGCCCGATCCGATGCCCAGCAATCCCGACAGCGCCCCCGCAACAAACATCATCCCGAACCCGCCCGGAATATTCTCAACTTCATATTTGCAGCGCGATCCGTCCTTCGCCGGATAGTCTCCCGATAACCTCAGCCTGCCCGACCACGGACTACCCTTCTTCAGTTCAGGAACCGGATTCCGCGCCTGCTGCCAGGAGAGAAACGACGAATACAGCAGCACAACGCCAAAGATGATCGCCAGCGCCTGCGTGTGGACTACCGTCGCCAGGTATGCGCCCAGAATCGCCCCCAGCGTCGTCGCCACCTCCAGAAACATCCCGATCCGCACGCTCGAAAATCCCTCGCGCACGTACGCCGCCGCCGCCCCCGACGAAGTCGCAATCACTGAGATCAGCGACACCCCGATGGCATAGCGAATGTCTACATGAAATCCCAGCGTCAGCAGCGGCACCAGCACAACGCCGCCGCCGAGTCCTGTAAGCGCCCCCAGCAGCCCTGCAAGCAGCGCACCAACAAAAAGAAGTGCAGTAAACGTCAACAATGCCATAGAAAAAATGTGAAACCCGTTGCTTTGAAAGGGCACGGCTATAGCCGTGCCGAAAGTGGCACAAGCCCCTTGGCGGCTTTAGCCGCTGAGGGACGTTTTCTTTGGCCGAGTCCCAGACGCTTTCCCGTAAACGCTTCAGCTATTCGCTCCCTCACAACGGTTTCCCCCTGAACAGATAAAACAATTCGATCAGCAGGATCAGCACGACCGTAAACTCCAGGAAAAACGCCCGGCTCTGATCGAACTGATCCACCATATAGTTGTACAGGTCTTCGGCCGTCTTCACCTTGCGCGAAACAAGTTCCTTGTAATCCGGAACGCCCACCTTGGCCGCTGCCAGCCTGTAAAGCCTCGCCGCAAACATATCGCTCAAGAACTTGATCGCATTATCCGCGCGCTCCGTCAGCTCCGCCACATCCAGCAGCGTCGTGTGCAGTGTGCGCGCCGACTTCGCCATCCTCCACCGCGCGAACACTCCCGTCCTCTGCTCCAGCAGCGCGTATGCCTTGTCCAGAATTGCCGTCAGCAATTCGTCGTAATGCCGAAACTCCAGCAGCTGCGAATTCGCATACTCCAGCAGTTGAATCGCGGTCTCCGCGCCTGCCGTGCTGTCGTAAAGAAACGCCGCATTCCAGCCGATCACCGTCAGGTCATTTGCGTAATACGAAATCTGCGAGTGCAGAACCTCATTGCATTCCCCCTGGGACAGCCGCATCCTGTCTCCGCGAACCACTTGTGCGATTTCGGGCCCGTGATCCAGAATCAGATCCGCAGCCGCCGGGCCTTCCGGCCCCTCGCTCACGTGAAAAATGAAGTAGTCTTCGCTCAGCCACCGCGCTGCCGGCCGAATCATCGCATCCGCATATTGATCCAGCCTCGCCCTCACCAGTGGTTCGGCCCGCGAAGCAAAATCGATATCCCACACCCACCGGCTCGCCAGCTGCACCAGGTTGTCCCACCCGCCTGAAAACGGCAGCTGAAACACAACGCTGACCACCCCGTAGTCGTAGTACTTGATTACGCCTTCCAGCCGTTCTCCGCTGTCGAGTTGCAGCGCCTCCAGCGGTTCCACCACCGGCGGCCGCTCATAGCGCACATACGCAGGAGCACCGTGCTTCATGCTCGGCTGCTGCTGAACAGTCCGCTCCTTCACGTTCCTCAGCTGATCCAGGCGCAGTTCTTCGCACACGTCAAACTGGATCAGCACAAGCACCGAGCCATTCAGTAAATTCGTTACCGTCGTTGGGGATTCATTCGGCACGTACAAGCGCATGGTAAAGCATCGCACCCGCGTTTCGCGTCAACAGCAGTCGATCTAGCCTTTCTAACCGGCGCTCGCTTTAGTCTTTTCCCGTGCGGCCTTCACGCGCTTCGAAAGCAGCTTCTTCGCTTTTTCCAGTTTTGCCCTGCGCGACTTGCTCAGCCCCTTTCCCGCGCGATTGATAAAGTAGGTCAGCACCCGCATTCCCGATCCCGGCCTCTTCGGCGAAACCTTCTTCGACGCCAGTTGCCGCGCGATCGTCGCCGCATCTTTGGTAAACAGCCCCTCCGGCGGGTACGTCGAAAGCGTCTTGACCTTGCTCACCCACTTCCGCTTCGAGCCAGTTCCAGACCCACGCTTCTCTGCCTTCGTTTTCAATCCGCGCTCCTAGTGCCTCTTGAAATACTGAACATCGCGCTCGTGTTTCTTCGCCTTCTCCAGCGTTGAAAATGTTCCAAGGTTGCGCCGCTTCCCAGTCGAAGCATCCTTCTTCTTCGAATACAACCGATATTCTCCGGATTTGAGTTTGCGAATCATGCCCCTGTGATGCCGCTGCCTGAACACACGCTGCCTGATCCAGTCAGCACCCCTCCAGGGACAACTTGCCCCATAATCGCTACATCGAACGACTGGGGCTGCGAGAGCGGGCACCACACGCGATTCCTACCCGTGCGCGCGCCCCGACTCCCCAAGGAGGCAGGCATGGCTGGCCGTCCATTCTGGTCTGGGCAACTTCGCATTTCGCTCGTATCCTTCGGCATTCAACTCTTTCCTGCCACCAGCGCCGCATCCGAAATCTCCTTCCATCAGATTGATCGCAAGACCCATCAGCGCGTCCACCATCTCAACGTCATCAATGGCGACGAGCCGGTCGACAACGACGACATCGTCAAAGGCTACGAGTACAGCAAAGGCAAATATGTGATTGTCGAGCCCGAAGAGGTAAAAAAGCTCCGCCTCGAAACGCAGAATACGATCGACGTTGCGCAATTTGTCGACGCCAGGGAATTGCTCCCTACCCTTTTCGAAAAACCCTACTTCGTCGTTCCCGACCCCAAAGGCTCCATCGAGGCGTTCGCGGTCGTTCGTACCGCCATGCAGCAGGCCGACAAAGTCGCCATCGGCGAAGTCGCGTTCGGCGGCCGCGAGCACCTCGTCGCTATTGCCCCCGCGCCGCAGAAAAACGCGCGCGGCCTGATGGCCTACACCCTGCGCTATGCCGAAGAGCTGCGCGATCCCAAAGAATATTTCGACAGCATTAAAGAACATGCCGTCGACAAAAAGCAGCTGGCCCTCGCCAACGATCTCATCCGGGCCCAATCCGCGCCGTTTCATCTCGACGATTTCAAAGACGACTACGAAGCCGCGCTCCACGAACTCATTGAGGCCAGGCGCACCAAGTCGCCCCTGCCAGTCGCCGAGGCCAAACCGCGTGCAAAGGTCGTCAGTCTCATGGACGCGCTGAAACGCAGCGTGAGCGAAACGGAGAACGCCCCTAAGCATCCCAGACCCGCGACCTCGCGCCCGTCGAAAAATGGCCCTACACTGGTCAAGTCTCGCAAACGCTCTCGTAAGGCCGCATAACCATGCCAAAGGCAAAGACCGCCTCTCGCAAGAACGATCCAGCCGGCGTGCTGGAAGACCAGCTCAAGCGGTACCGGGAGATGCGGGATTTCAAAGTCACCGCTGAGCCCCGCGGAAACAAAGGCGCAATCCAGGCTGCCACCCAAGGCGGCGCGCTCCCCTTCGTCGTCCAGAAACACGCGGCCACGCGCCTTCACTATGATTTCCGCCTTGCGTGGAACGGCGTGCTCAAAAGCTGGGCCGTCGCCAAGGGCCCCAGCGACCTCCCCGCCGACAAGCGCCTCGCCGTCCAGGTGGAAGATCATCCCCTTGAATACGGCAACTTCGAAGGCACTATCCCCAAGGGCCAGTACGGCGGCGGATCCGTCATGCTGTGGGACTTCGGCGAATGGGAAGCCGTCAAGGATTACGACGACGTCGATCGCGCTCTCGCCGAAGGCCACCTCAAATTCAATCTCAAAGGCCAGAAGATGAATGGCCGCTGGGCGCTTGTGCGCATGAAAACGCTCGACGCACGTCCCGGCAAACCGAAGTGGCTCCTCATCAAAGACCGCGACGAATTCGCCCGCACCGAAGATCAACCATCCATCACCGATCGTATGCCTGACAGCGCTATCAGCAACCGCACCATCGAGGAGATCGGCAAGGATAGCGACCGCGTGTGGCACAGCAATCGGCCGCCTGACCAGCAACCCGAAGCAACGAAGCCGCCCGCTCCTCGAAAGAAAACGAAGTCCAAACCTTCCTTCACGGCATCGCTGAAATCCGCTCCAACCGAAAAGTTCCCGGCCTTCATCGCTCCCCAATTGGCCAAAGCCTCCACCGCTCCACCCTCAGGCGAAGGCTGGGTCCATGAACTCAAGCTCGACGGCTACCGCATTCAAATCCAGGTGCGTCCCGCCGGCGATTCCCGCAAAAAGCGCGTCTCGCTTCTGACCCGCAAAGGCCTCGACTGGACACATCGCATGCCGACTCTCGCGCGTGCCGTCGAACAACTCCCCTGCGACAGCGCCATCCTCGACGGAGAAGCCGTCGTCCTCGATGAAAAAGGCGCCACCAGCTTTGCCGACCTGCAAATCGCATTTCAGGAAGGCACAAAGTCCAACCTCACCTACTTCGCCTTCGACCTGCTTCATCTCGACGGCCACAACCTCCGCGCATTGCCGCTCCTCAAACGCAAAGAGCTTCTCGCGAAACTTCTCGCCGGCCTCGATGACGACGCGCTCATCCGCTTCAGCGAACACTTCGCAGCAGACGGCAAAAAGGTCTTCAACGAAGCCTGCAAACTCGGCGCAGAAGGCATCGTCTCCAAGCTCGCGTCGGCTCCTTACTCTTCCACCCGCGGCAATTCATGGATCAAATCGAAATGCTTCCAGGAACAGGAATTCGTAATCGGCGGCTTCACCGATCCATCCAATGGCAGTACCGGTATCGGCGCTTTAATCATCGGATATTTCGCAAACGGCAAATTGCATTACGCCGGCCGATCCGGCACTGGCTTCACGCAAAAGACCCAGCAAACCCTGCACAAACAACTCGGCAAGCTCGTGCAATCCAAATCGCCATTCACCGACGTGCCGAAAGGCGTCTCACGCGGAGTGCATTGGGTCAAACCGGAACTGGTCGCGCAAATCTCCTTCTCTAACTGGACCCGCGACAATCTCGTCCGCCAGGCAGCATTCAAAGGACTCCGCGAAGACAAACCTGCCAACGAAGTCGTCCGCGAAAGAGCCGAGCCGCCAGGATCCGCGGCAGCTATGAAGTCCGATCCCCCCAAGTCCCCGCAATCAAAAGCGGGCCGAGCCACGCATAAAGCCGCAGCCAGTTCAACAGGTAGAACCAGGACCGATCTGCCCATCACCCATCCCGACAAAATCCTCGACCCTGAATCCGGGATGACCAAGCTGATGCTGGCCAACTACCTCATCGCGGTGGCCGATCACATGTTGCCCCATATCGCCGACCGACCGCTCAGCATCCTTCGCTGCCCCGAGGGCGCCGGCAAACCGTGCTTCTTTCAAAAGCACATCGGCATGGGCCTTCCTCCCGGCATCGGCAGTGTTCCCGTCCCCAACAAAAAGAACGCATCAACCGAGCAGTACATCACCCTCAACTCCGCCGAAGGCCTCGTCGGCCTCGCTCAAATGGGTGTGCTCGAAATCCATCCGTGGGGCTCGAAAAACGATTCCCTCGAAAAGCCAGACCGCATCATCTTCGACCTTGATCCCGACGAATCCATCGACTGGAAGACGCTTGGCGCGACCGCAAAGGAATTGCGTTCACGCCTCGAAGACCTTGGTCTTGAAAGTTTCCTTAAGACCACCGGCGGCAAGGGACTGCATGTCCTGGCTCCTATCCGCCCCGAAAACGAATGGCCCGCTATCAAGGAATTTGCACACAACATTGTTCTGGGAATCGAACGAAAGAATCCCGGCCTCTATGTCACCAAGATGACTAAGGCGATCCGCACGAACCGCATCTATCTCGATTATCTCCGGAACGATCGTGGTTCCACCGCCATCGCTCCCTTTTCGACGCGTGCCCGCCCCGGCGCGCCTGTTGCTCTTCCCCTCGACTGGAAAGACCTCAATGCAAAATCGCGCCCCGCGTTCCACGTAGCCGACTTCAGCGAATGGAAAGCGCGCCTCTCTACCGATCCCTGGGCCGCGATGCCGCGCATCAAACAGCGTCTCACCGCCAAAATCATGCGCGCTGCCAAAGGCTGAGAAGCCTGGTTGCTGCCGTCGCTTCGCCTATCTTCAACACGCATGCAACCGGCGCAGAGGCTGCTTCATCCCACTCGGCAGCAGAACGCTAATTTGCAGGAGTAAAGAATGCTCTGGACAATTTTTGTAATTCTTCTCGTACTGTGGCTGCTTGGCTGGGTCGGTTTCCAC
The DNA here is from genome assembly GCF_049582745.1 of Occallatibacter sp. GTDB lineage: Bacteria > Acidobacteriota > Terriglobia > Terriglobales > Acidobacteriaceae > Telmatobacter. The sequence continues at coordinate 92,323 of NZ_JBAUUO010000074.1, read as the reverse complement.
GCGCTCGGAGCCTACATTCACATCGTGCTCTTGTTGGCGCTGATCGTGCTGGTCATCCAGCTCTTCTCAGGCCGCCGGTCCGCCCTCTAGGCCGGCGCCATTCCCATCTTGGCAGCGAATTCAGATCAGTCGTATGCCGGTTCATCGGGCAAGCTCAAAAGTTCAGACGCCCGCTCCAGTATCAATTCCGGCATCACGGGCTTCGCCAGCACCTCGAAGTTGTGCCCTTTTCTGACCGCCTCTTCCAGCAGCATCGCAGTATTCGTATGCCCCGAGAAGAGAATCACATGGCACTTCGGATGATTTGCCTTGATCACGATTGCCAGATCTATCCCGTTCATCTCCGACAAAATCACATCCAGGATCGCCAGTTCCGGTTGCCACTGCGCAATCAACTCCACGGCACGTTCGGCCGAGTAGGCCACGCGCGCGTCATAACGTTGCAACTTGAAGATCAATTGCAATGTATCGGCAATCGCCAATTCGTCATCGACGATCAGAATGCGCCGCCGACCCTTTACCTCCGACAGTCCATGCACGCTGCCCCAATCCTGCATCGTTGATCCATGTGCGCCGTTGGACGAAACCGATCCCGATGCGTCAGAATCAGGGAGCGAAGTCTCGCTGCGTTGCCCAGTGCCCCCCAGGCCATCGTTCCCCGTTTCCGCGCCCATTTTGCTCATCTTTGCCGCGGAACCCGGTTGTATAACCCTGCTCCCCATGCTGGCTTACGATGCGCAGAAAAGCCTGCTAGTATACCTCGGATGACGATAAATCGTTGATTTCATTAGAGCAATTGCACCGATGAAATTGAGCGGCCGAGCGCGCAGAAACCCCTCTGATGGCTGAACTTGAACCCACAACCCGCGAATGGTCCGACCGCATTCGGCGACTGTTGAACGAACTGAAACTCACCCAGGCCGGCCTCGCAGACCGCCTCGGCGTTTCCCCCGCAACCGTCTCGCGCTGGCTCGCGGGAAAAAACGAACCTACCGCCGAGACCTACGTCGCGCTCGGCAATCTCGCCGGCAGACCTGACGGCGCCTACTTCTGGGAGCGGGCCGGCATTGACACCTCCGAACTCCCCGACGCCAGCCTGCGCCAGACCCTCTCCTCCATCCGCGCTTCCCTCGAAGACTTCAACCTCATCACGACTAAAAAAGTCTCGCAGCACCTCAGCGGCAATGCCAATGCGGTCGCCATTCCCCTCATGAACGTCACCGCTTTCGGCGACCGCGTTCCCCCGCACGAAAACGTGCGCCTCTCCCAGGCCAAAGTCGAAGATGTGCTTCTCGCTCCGCTCTCCTGGTGCCCGCACCCTGAAAACATGCTCAGCATGCATGTCGCTGGCGACTCCATGTTTCCCGTCATCCCTTCCGGATCCATCCTCTTCGTCGACACCGCCGTTACTGAGCGCAGCCATCTCAATGAAAAGCTCGTCGTCGTTGCTCATCGTGACCTCGGCTTCAAAGTCGCGCGCCTGCAGCGCCTAGCCGGCTCCGATCTTCTCGTATCCGCAAATCCCAAGTACCTTCCTCTCGATGTCAGCAACGCCACCAAGTGGAAGATCTTCGGCGAAGTCCTCTGGTGGGTCTCCAAAGACGCCAAACACGACTCCTGACACCGCGGTGACATTTCGTCCCGCTCAGGCGATCATCTAATCAACCGATGCCGTCCCCCGTCACAGCCGATTCCGCTACCACCGTCTCGCGCCACGATCTCGAACTTTGCATCGCAGCCGCGCAAGCACGCGTAAAGAATCCCGTCGCCGGAATTTTCGGCCCCGACTCCCTCACCTGGCGCATCAATCGTGAAGCCGCGCTGTTCCTCGGAGCCGGACGCGCCGCCCTCCTGCAGCTTGCGCACCCATGGGTCGCCGTTGCGCTCGATCAGCATTCCTCCCTGCTCGCCAAACCCGTCGCGCGCTTTCACAACACCTTCCGCGTTGTCTTCACCATGATCTTCGGCTCCGCGCCGCAGGCCTTTCTCGCCGCACGCTCGCTTTATCAACTGCACACCGCCATCACCGGCGAACTTCCCGCCAGCGTTGCCGCCTATGCAAAAGACTCTCGCTACCAGGCGCTGCACATTCCCGCACTGCTCTGGGTCTACGCCACCCTCATTGACAGCGCCATCACCGCATACCACTCCGTTCTTCCGCCGCTCAAAGACGCGGAACTCGCCGCCTACTATGCCGAATCGAAAATCCTCGCCGGCCTCTTCGGACTCCCGCCCGAAGCCCTTCCCGCCGACTGGCTGGCCTTCCAGATTTACATCGGCGAGATGTCCACATCGCAGGCCCTCGGCGTCGATGATCGCTCTCGCGCCGTGGCGCACCGCATCATGACCGGCGCAGGCTCCTGGATTCCCATTCCCCGCTGGTATCAGGCGCTCACTGCCCAGTGGCTGCCGCCGCGCTTCCGCCAGGAGTTTGCCCTGCCCTTCGATTCCACTGAACAATCGCGCGCAAAGAAAGCCCTCCACAATCTCCCGCGCATCTACGCAAAACTACCCGCGCCCCTGCGCTACGTCGGCCCCTGGCGCGAAGCACAAGCGCGCCTCGCCCATCGAGCCCCCCGCTTCCTCACGCAACGCAGCAACCGCTTCTGGATCGGCCAGCCCCGCATGCCTTTCGCCGATTAAGCCAGCGAGAATCACACCCCGCGTTCACATCACATCTCTACTTCGCCAGCAACTCCGCCACCAGTGCTTCCCACTCGTCGTCCAGCTCCGGACGATGAAACTCGCGCCCCGCACGTGCATACCAGTAGTCCGCGTTTGCGAGCGAACCCTCTTTGCGATGCAGATAGGCATGCACCGCCATGCCGTCCTTCGTCTCCAACTCATCCACAAGGCCGTGCGCCTGCGTCCAGTCGCCCTTCGCATCCCACCACAGCGCCGCCAGCGGTGCCGACAAATCCTCCGGCGGAATCTGTTGCCTGGTGCTTTCACGGAACTGAATCGCCTTCATCGCATCGCCCTCCCCATCTCCTCGTATCCTGTTCGTTCTTTTCATCCGTTAAGTGACCTAAATCACATCTTCCGACGGCTCCTACGGATAAGAATAGTCTCAATTTCAGCTTGCTATGATACGCGTTCTGAAGGGGTCGATAAAGCACGTAGCGGCACGATGCACAAGCACTCCTTCCAGGAGGTCGGTCCATGGGATTCCCCCGAAAAGCACCAATCCGGACTAGCGTTTGCGATTCCGACCAAAATGGTCGTATACTGAACTCAGACCATTCTGGTCGTAGTTATCGGTTGCTGCGTTTTCGGCAATCCGTGGGAGTTCGCCAAGTGACTGTGTTGACGGATCTGCGCATCGGCGAAACCGCCACCCTGGTCTCCCTCGAACTCCCCGACTCCGTACAGAACTACCTCATGCACATGGGCTTTGTCCCCGACGCCCTCGTCACCGCACTGCGTCACGCTCCCGCCGGCGATCCCACGGTCTACGGCATCGACGGCATGGAGATCGCTCTGCGCCGTGAGACCGCCCAGGCGATCCGCGTTCGCAACACCACCGATACGCCCCGGGGCGAACTCGACGCCGAGCTCGAAAAGATCGCTGCCGAAGTGCAGCGCGAGCGTCAGACTGAAATTCACGAATTTGCCGGTGCCATCAGATGAATGCCTGCTGCGAGACGCCGGCGTTTGAAGCGCCTCTTGCCCCCATATCTGGGAGTCTCAGGACCGTCGTCCTCATCGGTCCGCCCAACTCCGGCAAGTCCACGCTCTTCAATCGCCTCACCGGTCTGCGCCAGAAAGTTGCCAACTACCCCGGCGTCACCGTCGAGCAGCGCTCGGGATTGATGTCCGGCGTGGGCCGCGACGACCTCACCCTCATTGACCTCCCCGGCGTCTATTCGCTTACTCCGTACTCTGAAGACGCGCGCGTCTCCATTGACGTGCTCAAGGGCAAAATGCCCGGCACGCCGAAACCCGATGCCGTTCTCCTCGTGCTCGATTCCCTGCACCTCACGCGCCAGTTGATGCTCGCCGCCCCCGTCCTCGCTCTCGGATTGCCCACACTCGTCCTGCTCAACATGAGCGACTTGATGGAATCGCGCGGCGGCGTGATCGACCCGCTCAAGCTCGCTAAGGAACTCGGTGCTCCCGTCGCTCAGATCAGCGCTGTTCACGGCACCGGACTCGACGCCGTGCCGCTCTTCCTCCATCAGCACGACTCGCCCCAGGCTGCGCAGAAGCCGCTCTCGCTCCCCGTGCTCGGCAATGCCGCCAGCACCCATACGTGGGCCGCGCAGGTAAGCCGCCGCACTGGTTATCGCGCTCCGCTTTCGGCTGAAAACAGCCGCAAGCTCGACAACATCCTTCTCCATCGCTTCTGGGGTCCGCTGCTCTTTCTCATCGTCGTCATCGGCGTCTTTGAAGTCGTCTTCTCCATTGGCCAGCCGATGAGCGACGGCTTCGGCTACATCCTCGGAAAAATGGGATCGATGGCCCGCCCGTTGCTCCCAGCCGGTTGGCTGCAATCGCTTGTTCTCGATGGCGCATGGAAGGGCATCTCCTCCGTGCTCGTCTTCCTCCCGCAGATCCTGTTGCTTTTTCTTTTCATCGGAATCCTCGAAGACTCCGGCTATCTCGCCCGCGCCGCGCTCATCGCCGACCGCGTCATGCGCACCATCGGCCTCAATGGCAAAGCCTTCATCCCTCTGCTCTCCGCCTATGCCTGCGCCGTGCCCGCCATCATGGCCACCCGCACCATCGAGAACAAGCGCGACCGCCTCGCCACCATCCTCGTCACGCCCTTCATGACGTGCTCTGCACGCCTGCCTGTCTACATGCTTTTGATCGCGGCCTTCATTCCCAACATCGCTTTCCTGCACGGATTCCTCGGTCTTCGCACCATCGTCATGCTCGGGCTCTACCTCGCCGGATTCGTTGCCGCGATGACCACGGCCCGCCTGCTCAAAAGCTCAATCCTCAAGTCCAGCGAAGCCCCTTTCATTCTCGAGTTGCCCCAATACCGCATGCCCACCTTCCGCGCGCTGGCCATGCGTCTTGTCGATCGCGCCAGCGTCTTCCTTCGCCAGGCCGGCACCGTCATTCTCTGCGTGACCCTCGCTCTCTGGCTCCTCGCGCACATTCCGCCCGTGCCTTTGCACAACGGCCACTACGCCGCACCCGAACTCGCCGACAGCGTGATTGGAAAGCTCGGCCACTTCATCGAACCCGTCATCGCTCCCCTCGGCTTCAACTGGAAGGTCGGCATCGGCCTCATCTCCAGCGTGCTCGCCCGCGAAGTCATGGTCTCCACCATGGGCACCCTCTACGGCGCCGATCCTGCAACGCAGACCATGCATCTGCAGACTGCCCTGCACCACGACATGACCCTCGGCGGCGCAGTCGCCCTCATGATCTTCTTCGCCTTCGCCATGCAATGCACCTCCACCATGGCCGTGGTTCGCCGCGAGACCAACAGTTGGAAGTGGCCTGCCATCCAATTCGGCTACATGCTTGTGCTGGCCTACATCTCCGCCTTCGCCGTCAACCACATCATCACCGCCCTCTTCGGATAACGAAGTCGAAGCATTTGCTGTTGTGTTTCCTTCGCCTTCGAACCACATCCCAAAAACGCTCTTGCGCTCTCGCTCATCAGGGGGTAGATTATCTACATCATTTTTGATGTAGAAGGTCTACAGCCTATGGCGATGAAAGACGGTTATCAGAATCGAATCGAACTCCTCCAGGGAACCCTGGACATGCTGATCCTCAAGACCCTCCAGTGGGGCGAGCAGCATGGATATGGCATCAGCCAGACCATTCGCGCGAATTCCGGCGACGTGTTGCAGGTTGAAACCGGCTCGCTCTATCCGGCGCTGCATCGGCTGGAGCGCCAACGCTGGGTCAAGGCTGAATGGAAGCAGAGCGAAAGCAATCAGCGCGCGAAGTTCTACAAGATTACGAAGCTCGGCAAGGAGCAACTGGCCTCCGATTATGAACGCTGGGGAAAGATGGTCGCGACAATCGAAGGCATCATGACGGCCAAGTGAGGTGGCGCGTGAGACTATTTTCATTTTTGCGGCGCAAATCGGAACTGATTGAAGAGATCGAGAGCCATCTGAATCTGGCCATCGCAGACCGGATAGCACGCGGGCAATCACCCGCGGATGCACGCAAATCGGCCATGCGCGAACTCGGGAATGCTCCCTTGATTGCCGATGTAACACGCGACCAGTGGAAATGGCTGCGGCTCGAGTTGTGGATGCACGATGTCCGTTATGCGATGCGCCAGTTGCGCAAGTCGCCCGGCTTCACATTTACCGCCATCATCACTCTCGCGCTCGGCGTCGGAGCGAATACAACAGTCTTTTCTATGATCAATGGCCTGCTTCTCCGGCCGCTCGCGGTGCCGGCCAGCGATCGGCTGGTCGTCATAGGAATGGACACAGACGGCCCCCGGCGAAACTACAGCTTCCCCGAATCGATCTTCCGTGGGATCGAGTCCCGGCACGAGGCCTTCACCGATGTGTTTGCCTTCGATCATGACAAGTTCCAGGTGAAGAGCGGAAGTGGCAACGAACTAGTCCCCGGCCAATTCGTGAGCGGATCGTTCTTCCGCGAACTACAAACTCCGCCTCTCCTGGGGCGAACGCTGACACCGGAAGACGATCGAACCGGCGGAAATCCCAACGGTTTCGGCGTGGTGATCGGCGAAAGCTATTGGATTACGCGGTTCAATCGCGCTCCCGACGTCATCGGGCGCAAGCTCGAAATCGATCGAGTGGTCTTCACCGTAGTCGGGGTCATGCCCAGGCGGTTCATCGGCGGGGATCCCCTGCAGCGGCCGCAGATCTTTGTGCCGCTTGCGACAGAGCCCGTCGTCAATCGGGAGCGCAGCCTTACAGCGTATGGATATCACGCCTGGTGGCTCACCGTGATGGGTCGCCTGCAGCCCGGAGTCACGTTGGAGAAAGCCAATGCGCAGGTAGCTGCGATCACAGGTGCCGTCATGCGTGCGAAGGTGCCCGACGCGAAGTGGATCGCGAACCGCGAGAAGTACCACTTCCGATTTGCGGCGGAGCCGGGATCGACAGGAGCCAACTACGTCCGCATGAGCTTTCGCAAGCCGCTGGTCGCAGTATTCGCCATGTGCGGTGGGATTCTGCTGCTGGCTTGCCTCAATCTTGCCAGCCTGCTGCTGGCGCGAGGCACCGCGCGCCAGCGGGAACTGGCCACACGCATGGCGATGGGAGCCTCTCGCGGCAGGCTCATCCAGCAGTTGCTCGTGGAGGGCCTGCTGCTGGGCATGATCGGATCGCTGGCCGGCCTGGCGATTGCGCCGGTGGTCAGCAAATCACTCGCTGCCATGCTGCTGACAGGCGGTAATGGCATGGTTCTCGACACCTCGCTGGATGTGCGCGTGTTTGGCTTCGCCGCTCTCGCGGCGATTGTGGCCACGTTGCTCTTCGCGCTCGCTCCCGCAATCCAGGCCACCTCGCGAGCCCTCATCGATCGCATCAAGGATGGTCAGCACGCCACTCAAACCCGCGAGCGGCGCGGGATTCTTCCACGCGTGCTGCTGGGTGTGGAAGTGGGTCTGGCCTTGATGCTGGTGGTGGGGGCAGGACTGCTGGCATCGAGCCTGGTGCGGCTTTACACCAGCAACTTGGGCTTCGATCCGCGCGGCGTCCAGAATATTGCCTTCAACATGGACAAGCTCGGACTCAAAAACGATGCGCTGATGGCTTTCTACCGTGAAATGGGCGACCGGCTGCAACATCAACCCGGCGTAAAGAGCGTGAGCTTCGCGCAAATGGTTCCCTTGACGGGCTATCAGTGGGACGAAAACTTTCCAGACCCCGCCGGAGCAGACCACGACATCTACATGAACAGCGTGGCGCCCCGCTACTTCGACACCATGCGCATTCCCATCTTCGCCGGGCGCGACTTTACGTGGAATGACACCAAGGCTGAGGTGCTGAAGATTGTCCTCAACCAGTCGGCTGCAAAGCTGCTGGCCCCTGACGGAAACGTGCTGGGGCGGACCGTCAAAAACCACGATGGAGACAAGTTGGTTTCCTATCAGGTTGTGGGTGTCGTGGGAGATGCCAAGTACACTGATCTGCGCACCCCAGCGCCTCCCACCGCGTACGTGCCCATGACGCAGGCCGAGGAACACATGCAGTCTTATCAGGCTGTGGTGCGCATCGACGGATCGGCTGCGCCCCTTGCCTTAGCGGCCCGCACCCTTGTTACGCAGATGGCGCCCTCAATACCGGCTCCGGAGATGACTTCGATGGAGACCATTGTGGACGAGTCGCTTGCGTCGGAGCGCATGATGGCCTTGTTATCGGTTTTCTTCGCCATCTGCGCGCTGGCCGTCACGGCAGTTGGCCTCTATGGCACGCTGGCCTACGCCACGGCGCGGAGAACCAGCGAGATTGGCATCCGCATGGCGCTCGGAGCACGGCGCGCGCAGGTGGCGCAGATGGTCTTCGGGCAAAATCTCTGGGTGGTCCTTGGAGGCACGATCTTTGGACTTGCAGCCGCCTTGATGGCTGACCGCGCGCTCGCCAGTTTCCTTTACCTGACCTCAACGCGCGACCCATGGGTGATTGCCGGATCACTTCTGGCGCTGGCCGTGATTGCCTGCGCCGCATCGCTGCTGCCCGCTCTCCGCGCCGCACGCATTGAGCCCATGAGCGCGATACGCTGCGAATGATCGGTTGGATGCCCATGCCCCGTAGGGACGAAGCGGGAATAGCCCAGGACAAACCGAGGCGAAACTGAAGGGACAGCCATGGGAAATCAGCCATTGAGAATAATCCAGCCCCGGAGATGCGCCGTCCCGATCATTGAAGCTGGGACGTGTTCAGTTTCTCCCGGATCGAAATCACGGCGTCGGAAGTGATAAGCCGTCTGCTGCACACAAGACAACGTGCCATGTGCTCGACATAGGCGTGACGGGATTTAATTAGATCCGCGTTCGCGTGCTGTGCTTCTCTTTTGAACTCGTGGACTTGGGGAAGCCCGACCGGAATAAGTTCGAGAGCCTGTTCGTACGCGTCGAACCACCCCCATTCTTTCAGGGTGTGTTCAAAGTGCAGACGAAGGCGCAGCCCCTCTTTACAATCGCGGTTCATGTGACCTCCGGGGAAGCCAGACGGCTGTCAGCGTGCGGCAGGGGAGATTCTGAAATCGTGGCCTACTTCGGCGATAAGGTCTGCACGATATCTTACAGACGATTCGTGGATTCTTCAAAACAGAGTTGATGCGGGGCAAGTCGCACCAGTGTTTAGACGCATGAGCGGGCGGCAAGTTGCGGCTGACGATAGCGGCAGACATCCATCCAGTAGGGGGCGACCGAAACTCCTGGGACATTTCGATTTCTCGACGTCAAGCCCCAAATTCCATCACTGCCCTCTAACACCCTCAAAGCAAACGCTAAAAAAGTTCCCCGTGTTTGCAGGTTATTTCGCCAATTGGCCTACGCTGAATCTATCTGGCCAACCGCCGATGAACGGTGTCGAACGCAGTTTCACACGGTGAAGCCCTTACTGACCCCAGAGCAACAACGTTCCGGGAGCATCTCTGACCCCTGACGCCCGAACCCTCCTTCTAAGTCCAATGCTCAGAGGACTCTGTATCTAACTTCTTTGCTTGGACGACTTTGCAGGTTTTAAACCCCGTAACCCACTGAAAAGGCGAACTTCCTCCCAGAGATGGGGTGGGGGTATCCCGGAGAACGAACACACAACACGGAGGAGACACGGTAGTCGAAGTATCAACAAAGTACGCAGGCACCCCGCCGCTCTGGCTACCCATGAAATAACACCACCGTCCGAGTATCGTAGGCGCATGAGGTTTGCTCGACCAATGAGGCATTTCCAAGCTCGCCGGAGCACCGCCGCAGCGAGCCTGATGTTCCTTGCCCTCACCGCGCAAATCGTCTCCGCCCAGACGCCGACGCTCAAGACGCGCACCAGGGAAGAGCGCGAACGCGAATTCCAGGCCAGCCATCGCATCACGCTCAACGTTCAGGTAACCGACGCCGCAGGAAAGCCCGTCACCGACCTCGACGCACAGGACTTCACAATCCTCGACAACCACCATTCCCGCAAGCTCGCAGCATTCCACGCCATCGACGGCCAGGCCATGAACGATGCCACCGAAATTGTCATCGTACTCGATGCAGTCAACAGCACCTCCCCTGCGCTCGAAGCGGAGAAGGCCGGCATCTTCAAGTTCCTCGCCGGGGCCCACGGTCCGCTCCCCTACCCAACCTCATTCGTCCTCTTGTCGAGTGGCCACCTCAAGGCGACCGCTGCAACCACCGATCGCAACGCGGTGGGCCGCGCCTTCGTCGGCATCACGAAGAACCTCCACTCCAATGTCTGTGCTCCGGTGGATGCTTCGGAAGGGCAAGCCACCGCGGGTGGCGTCGGTGCTCTGGGCTCCAGCAACATTGGCGATCGCGCGGTGGGCGTTGCCACATGCCTCGAGCAGCACTTCAAGGACTCGATTTCAGCGCTCGATGGCATTGCGCAAAAGCAGCTCGCCGTCGGAGGCAGAACCATCCTCATCTGGGTCGGCCCCGGGTGGCCCCTTCTCTCGGATGTCGAGTTTCAGCAATTATCGCCAAAGGCGCGGAAAGGGTTCTTCGCGGAGACTGTATCCGTGCTTCACGATCTGCGTGCGGCACAGGTGACCGTCGATCAAGTAGGCCCACGCGATGCGACGCGCGAATCCGAGATCGCACGTGTGAATTTGCCTCAATTGACTTCAGGAACTGCATCGCCGGAATATGCCGGGCCGGGCAGCCTCGCATTACAGGTCCTTGCTCAACAAACCGGCGGCCGCGTGATGGCGACAAGCAGCGACATTGCGGCGGACCTTGCTAAATTACTCGACGACGCCGACTGGTATTACGCAGTTTCGTTCAGCCCGCCGCCGGCACAGAACGGAGTAGAGTTGCACTCGCTCGAAGTGAAGGTGAACAGGCCTGACCTGCACGTACGCACCATGACCGCGTACTACACCGAGCCTTGATGCCAGAGTCTATTTCTGAGTTTCCTGCGCAATTACTCCAGCGCGTCCGGGTGCAGTGCGATGTTCTTTTCCCCCGCCGCCTTGCGCTCGTTGTAAGCCTTTAGCCAGTCTTCCCAGTGCTTGCCGGCAGCGCGATCCTTGCCCGAGAACTCGAGCCGCGCGATCTCGGCGTAGCTCAATTTCAACTTTGCCGTAGACTTCGGCGAAAAGTACTGCACGTAGGAATCGACTAAACTCGCTCCGGTCGAGCGATTGAAGATGTATGCTTCGATCCGCTCGCCGCTCCTGGTCGTGATTGTCACGTCCCCGCGATAGTCGAAGGCCTTTTCGAGCGCATTGCGCAGGTCATCGTCACTGGCAAGCTCCGGAATCCATCCTTCGAGCCGCTCGTGTTCGGTTCCCGGCGCGAGTTCCAGTGATTCGATCTGCTCGATCGTGTACTTCGCAACTTCACCGGTCATGCGTTCGTCTCCTCCAGGCTCCGCGCGCCGTGCTCGATCTGCACCAGAGTCGCCGGCCCATGCGGCGCAGGCTCATTCAGCAGCCGCAGCGCGTGCTCATCCTTGTAAGTCGAGAACGTCCCGCGAATCATCCCCCAGATTCCTCGCAGCGAACCAAACCCATCGATCACTGCGGAAGGCTCATAACCGCAACTCACCATGCAGTTGGCGCACTTCGGATTGCCCGATGCGACGCCATACTCTTCCCATTTCGTCGTCTCCAGCAGCTCCTGGAACGTCTCCGCGTATCCATCCTGTAGCAGGTAGCATGGCCGCTGCCAACCGAAAATGTTGTACGCAGGCGAGCCCCAAGGCGTGCACTCGTACTTGCGGTCGCCCATCAGGAACTCCAGAAACAGCGGCGACATGTTGAACTTCCACGTCTTCTTCCGGTTCGACAGGATCGTCCGGAACAGTCTCCGCACACGCGCGCGCCCCAGAAACCGCTGCTGATCCGGCGCCATCTCGTAGCTGTAGCCCGGAGACAGCACGATACCCTCGACGCCCATCGCCATCACGTCGTCGAAGAAGCCACGCACATTGTTCGGATCGGTGCCGTCAAAGAACGTCGCATTGGTCGTGACGCGGAAGCCGCGCTTCACCGCGTCCTTGATTCCTTCGACCGCCAGGTCATATCCGCCCTCGCGACAAACTGAGAAGTCATGGTGTTCGCGGTCGCCGTCGAGATGCACAGAGAATGTCAGGTATTTCGATGGAGTGAACTCCGGCAGGCGCCTCTTTAGTTCCAGCGCGTTCGTGCACAGGTAGATGTACTTTTTCCGCGCAATCAGTCCATTCACAATTTCCACGATCTGCGGATGCAGGAGCGGCTCACCGCCGGGGATGGAGACCATTGGCGCACCGCACTCTTCCACCGCGCTGAAGCATTCCTCCGGCGTGAGCATGCGCTTCAGCACATGGGGCGGATACTGCACCTTGCCGCAGCCGGCGCACGCCAGGTTGCAGCGGAAAAGCGGCTCGAGCATCAGCACAAGCGGATAGCGCTTGTTGCCGCTGAAGCGCTTCTTCAGTACATAGGTGGCAACCGTCCACATCTGTGAGATCGGAACAGCCATTCTTGTTTATCCCTTGGGGGCAGTAGCCCCGTTCAATTCTGTTTTCGTTCTTTCCAAGAAGCGCAACCAAACGTTGCTTGAAACCAATTCCTAACCTAAGAAGCGCCCTCGATTGTCCGCACGTAGCTCGTCAACGCCATGAGTGGGAAGTATTGCCGGTACATCGTGTATGCCAGATAAAACACTTTTGGGAAACCCGTTCCCGTGATGATGCCCTCGCGCTTTGCGCCTTCACCCATCGATTCGTCCCAACTTCCATTCGCAAGTTGGCGCGCCAGCAACCAGCGCACACCCTTGGCAATTGAGTCTGACCGATCGTCACCGGCTGCCAGCAACGCAAGGAGCGCCCATGCCGTCTGCGAAGGTGTGCTTGGTCCAACCCCGCGCGTATTGGGATCATCATAACTGCCGCAGGTTTCGCCCCATCCGCCATCGGCGTTCTGCACCATGCGAATCCACTCCGCCGCCTGCTGAACCTGCGGCTCGTTGTGTTCAAACCCGATCGCATCCAGCCCGCGAAGCACCAGAAATGTGCCGTAGATGTAGTTAACCCCCCAGCGTCCAAACCAGCTTCCGTCCGGCTCCTGCTCGCTGAGAATGAACTTGATGGCCTTTTCAACTCGCTTGTCGGCACGGGTATACCCGTAGCAGGCCAGCATCTCCAGCATGCGTCCCGTAATATCCACCGTCGGCGGATCCAGCATCGCATTATGATCCGCGAACGGAATGTACTGGAAGATCATCTTGGTGTTGTCTTTGTCGAAGCTGCCCCAGCCGCCATTGCGGCATTGCATGGCAAACTCCCACTCAATCGCGCGCTGCTCCACCTGGTGCTGATAACGCTCGCGCGGATTGTCGACCTTGCTCAGCGCGAGCAGAACCTGCGCCGTGTCATCTGTATCGGGATAGAACTCGTTATTGAACTCGAAGTACCAACCGCCCGGCTCGGTCTTCGGAGCTTTCACGGCCCAATCGCCCTTGTGCCGCACTTCCTTCGACAAAAGCCAATCGGCAGCCTTCAACATCCGCGGATCGGTGCGGGGAACGCCTGCCTCTCCCAGTGCATACAGCGCCTGCGCCGTATCCCACACCGGAGACATACACGGCTGCATGCGGAACGTTGGCTCAGGCATCACGTCGTTGGCCGGTTCTTCAATTCCGAGCTTCTCAAATTCATCGCGCGCGCGAATCACCTGCGGATCGTCTTCCGAATACCCGAGGCAGCGCAGTGCAATAATCGCGTTCATCATCGCCGGGTAGATGGCGCCGAGGCCGTCCGACATCTCCAGCCGTTCCAGCATCCACTGCTCCGCCTTCTTCAAGGCGAACTTGCGCAACGGACGGATATGCACCGCTTCAAACCAATGCGTAATGCGATCGATAACAATAAAAAAAATTCGCCACGAAATCAGATTCTTCGAATCCCAGCGAAGACGAAGGCTCGCGTTTGCACGACCGCCGATAAAGAGCTCATCGATGCTATGCTCGGGCGAAATCTTCTTGAATGGTTTCTTCGCGTAGATGATCGCGAGCGGCACCAGAATCGAACGCGACCACGCTGAAATCTCATAGATATTGAAATAGAACCAGTTGGGAAAGAGAACAATCTCCGGTGGAATTGCGGGCACAGCGTCGTAGTCATATTGCCCGAGCGCACAAAGATACATCTTTGTAAAGGTGTTGCATTCCACCACTCCGCCGTGCGCCAGGATCCACTCGCGGCACTTTGCCAGCCGGGGATCGCTCACCGGAATCTCCATCAGCTTCGCTGAAAAGTAACATTTCACGGTAAGCGAAATGTTGCCGGGACCGCCGGGATAGAGGCTCCAACTGCCGTCTTCTTTCTGATACCGCATCATTTCGGTGCATGCGCGTTTCAGGCGTTCGGGATCTCCCGACTCGAGCAGCGTGTGCAGAAAGATGTAATCGGCCTCCAGCATCGCGTCCGCTTCAAGTTCCCCGCTCCAGTACCCATCGGCGTGCTGCAGCGAAAGCAGATACTCGCGTGAGCGATCAATTGCCGATTCCACATCAGCAAGGGCCGCATCCAGACGGCCGAACCTCGGTGCCGCGGATTTTCTCTGTCCTTGCTGAATACCCATTGCGATAACTGATCCTTTATCAAACAAAAATACCTGGAATTCACGCGATTAGATGCGTCATTTCTTGCGAAGAGGGGCCGATCTGCCGAACCATGAATGGCCCGGAACACACGTACGCAGGATTGATGTCTCCAACAGTCCGGCTATGCACCCTAACGAACCGGCACGGCTTGCGTACCGCCCGGTCCACCGATGGCTTGGATGATCTCCGGAGGCAGGCCGAAACGCACATTTTCGGGCATTACCTCAACCTCTTCGACGTTGGAGTAGCCGTTTTGACGCAAATAATTGACCACGTCCTCCACGAGCACTTCCGGGGCCGATGCGCCTGCAGTCACCGCGACCGTCGACACCTTCTCAAGCCATTTCGGGTTGATTGCCTGGGAGTTATCAATCAGGTACCCGATCGTTCCAAGATTCCGGGAAACCTCAACCAGTCGGTTGGAGTTCGAACTATTCGTCGACCCAACCACCAGCACCATGTCCGCATTGTGGGCCACATTCCGCACCGCAACCTGGCGATTTTCCGTCGCATAGCAGATGTCCTGCGAGTGCGGTCCCGCAATATTCGGGAATTTCTCTTTCAAAGCGTGGATGATGTCCCGCGCTTCGTCGAGCGAGAGTGTCGTCTGGGTCAGATAGGCCACCCGGTTTGGATCCGGGACTTGGAGAGCCGCAACTTCGGCCACATTCGAAACCACTTGTGTCACATCGGGAGCTTCGCCAAGGGTACCCTCGATCTCATCGTGGTCACGATGCCCAATCAGGACCAGCGAATAGCCCTGCTTTGCAAATTTGACCGCCTCAATGTGAACCTTCGTGACCAGCGGGCAGGTTGCGTCTATCACCTTGAGACCACGGCCCTTACTCCGTTCCCGCACGGCTGGCGAAACGCCGTGAGCCGAGTAAATCACGCGCTGACCATCCGGAACATCATCGATCTCGTGTACGAAAATCGCACCCTTCTCGGCCAATTCGTTCACAACATAGCGGTTGTGAACAATCTCGCGCCGGACGTAAATGGGCGCGCCAAAGGTTTCCAAAGCGATCTTGACGATGTCGATTGCTCGAACGACGCCGGCGCAGAAGCCGCGCGGTTTGAGCAGAAGAACCCGCTTCTGACTGGGGGAATTCTCGCCCTGGACGCTGTTGGGGACTGAATCAAGCGTGGTTATAGTCACAGCACCATTATACCAATGAGTGGACCCCTTCCGAGGTCGCGGAGGGTGGGATATCAGCTTGGTTCCTCATACATGTTCACTGGTGTCAGGTTCAGATTCTGGATCCCCCTAGGGAAGTCCCATTTGGCGCAGAATTGCGGGGCGGCTGCTATCGGTTGCGCTGAATGAGGAGAATCCAAAGGATTCCCAATTTCGATCGTGATTGTCATAGAAACCGATGCCAGGGCCTCCCGAAATCCAGGGTCCAAATGCTCCAAATCCGCCCCCCGCCGCACCAGTATCCTTCGCCTCCAGGATTTTCCTGCGATTCTTGTAGAGAATAATCACGGTTGGATTTGTACCGGTGGCCGTAGCTGTTATGACGTCGCCTTCAGCGAGATAAGTGGCGCTGCTTCCCGTCTCGAAATTCCAGTAACTGCCGTTGGGGCCATTCCAACGCGCGATATGACAATACTGATTGTCAGACATCACGCTGCAGTAGGCTTCGTATCCCGTGATGCTCCTGGACGTAATCGTTGTTCTCAATCTCAGCTCGACTTCATGGCAGCAGCCGCCCATGGGCACATTATTGATGTGGACGGTTGCCGTGACTGACTGGGTAGGACCCCACGACCCGGCAAGAATTGCAGTTGGATCACCGAACTCGGTAGGCTCATCGACGCCATAAGCGACGCTGTGATTGGTTTGTACATTGCCCCACAGACGCCCTCTCGACCAGAGACTTCCTCCTGCCCGGATACTCGCGCCTGCACTGCTTCCCCCGACCCAGACTCCGCTTTCGCTGATTGGATTCTCGATCTGCGGAAACGATGTCCTGTAGAAATGCTCGCCTCTCGCATCGCTCGAGACCACAGCCGCTGGACTCTTTGCATTGCCCCGGTCCCTGCTGCATCCACTACCAAGCAGAGGTGCAATCGAGAGAATGAGAATGGCTCGCTCCCAACTGGTGAAAAGTCTTTGTGCGATCATACGTACTCTCCAATCGTCCAAATCTGGCGAGAGTTCAGGAAATCATGAATCTGGTTCTGATCGCCATCGCCCGAGGGTTAATTCTCGGGGCCATCTATGAGCGTCGGAAGCAGCGACGATGTTGAGCGGCCTTTACGGCGATGTGCGAGCAGCATCAGTAACTTCACGGCATTACCACAAAAATCCAGCCGGATTACCAAATGGGTCTGGCAACTACTTGTCAGGTGCCCTAACGTCAAGGTCTGTTACTTCGTTGGCAGCGGAGCATAAACGTGACGATGGAAACGAATGCGGTTCTTCCTCAGAATGCGAATAAAAGCGAAAATCCCGCCATCGTGAAAGAGCGGTCAATCTACCCCAATCTCAAGCTCAGGGTCTATACAACCGGCATGCGTCAAAATCGCCTGGCAAGACTCGTCGGCATCGACGAGGCCTACCTCAGCCGGATTATCAACGGAGTTCGAGCGCCTGGGAAACAGATGCAGGAACAAATCGCCCAAGTGCTCGGCTGCGATGCTGAATGGCTCTTTCAACAGACAACTGTGCAAATCCCGGTGGACATAGCCGGCAGCAACCAAAAGCTGGGATAGCAGCTGCACCTGCACACTGCTGCGGGGTTTCGCAACAAGGGAGCCTCGTAACGACTGCATCGAACATGCAATTCGACCCTTTCTCCGCCCGATCCAGGCGAACGTGCAGGGCTCTGATGTGATCGTTGAGCGAGTGCCCCTTATCACCTCGCATTCGTTTCCCTCTACTGGTTAATGATTGTTCCTTTGTTTTGCCTTTAAGGCAATGACGACGGTGCCGTCTATTGGCAGGCGTGTGCAAGATTCCCGTGTAAATCGGAACGCATTCTCTTCTGATACGGTCCCGCAACCCAATCTCAGATCATCCGATCCGTCACCCGATAAGGACAGTCCTCCCACTGTCAGTTGCCACAGCGTTCAGCGCCTTTGAATGTTGTTCTGGCGATCCACTCGGATAATCACTGGGAACAACACTCAGGAATGGGTTCGCTAGCGGCGAAATTCCGATCGCGAACGCGCCGCGTCCAATCGACATGAAATAAGCCAACGTCAATCGCTGGGATGCCGATGCGTAGAGTGGATTGACTCAAACCTGGCGAGGATTAGGTTTCTCGCGCAAAATGCGTCGTTTGCGCGAGGGACGTGCGCCTTTCCTTGAGCCAAACGGGGTAACTGTTTTCGAGGTTACTAGTCACTCTACTTCGCCTTTACAATCTGAAATCTAGCCCTATTTTAAGTACCACCTTCGGGTTACTTACTTGATTCAAACTTAAATGTCTCAATATGTTGCAAACTGAGTACAAAGGTAATCAGTACATACCACATCCGTGACCATCGTCACCTGTACCTCACCCCATCCAAGGGCGATTCTGCATGTAGTCATCCGGTGCGCGTCATCGGTTCTCCTGCGGCAAGATCAGCGAGCTTTCTGCATCGGTGACGGGATTATCAGGAACTTTGGAACAGGTGATGTCGATGGATAGATTCTGCAATATTTCATTTTCCGTTATTGAAGATAAAGTTGTAACCGCTCGTCCAGCAGTCAACCAGACAAAAGGCCGTTTCAGTGGATCAAAAAAGGGCTGGGCCATGGCGCTGGGATTGGCAGCAATGGCAATTACAGCCGGTCTCGCGGGCTGTGGTTCAAACTCTGGCGCATTCTCGTCGGCAAACCAAAGCTCGTCTGTGCTGTCCGTAAGTCCTTCGACGATCGATTTTGGCGACGTGAGCGTCGGGGTACCCGTATCTCGGAGCGTGTCCATCACGAATTCGGGCGCCACTTCAGTGCAGATCGGGCAGTTGAGCATATCGGGCAGTGCCTTCACGGTGGATCCAACTGCGGTGCAGGCTCCCCTGCCCGCTGGCAAGAGCATGAGCGTACAGGTGAACTATGCCCCGGCGTCGGCGACTGACTCAACCGGCCAACTGAGCGTCACTGCGATGACTGCCAAGCATGAAACCGTGGCAGGCTGGGTGAAGTTGCATGGAAAGGGTTCCAGTTCGTCCTCGGCTACTCTCACAGGTTTGAGTTGCGCGAGTACTACCATGGTCGTGGCAGGAACAGATACTTGCACCGTGTCATTGAGTGCGCAGGCTCCGAAGGGCGGACTTACGGTTAACCTCGCGAGCAGCAGCGGCTCTGTGACGGTTCCGGCCTCAGTTGTGGTCCCCTCCGGCGCCACGAGTTCGACTTTTGCGGCATACACATCGGCCGTGACGGCTTTGCAGACGGTCACACTGACCGCAAAGCTAGGAAAGGTCTCAAAGACAACTTCGATCAATCTGAGTGGTTCGGCAGCGCCGTTGACGCCTTCTATCGGCGCACTCTCATGTGCAGGCAGTTCGTTTACGGGTGCGGCCACGACGGTATGCACCCTCTCCTTGACTTCGGCGGCTCCGTCTGCCGGTCTTAGCGTAAGCGTGGCAAGCAGCAGCAGTTCGGTAACAGTCCCAGCGGCCGTGTCCGTAGCCTCTGGCACGTCTGCGGCCTCATTCAATGCAAATGTAGCCTCCGTAAGCACATCGCAGACAGCGACGTTGTCAGCGAGTGCGAATGCTTCTTCAAAGAGCTTTGTAATGCAACTGAATGCAACAAAACCGGCGCTGAGCCTCAGCGCCAATTCGCTGGCATTCGGCAATGTTTCGCTTGGCACGGCGGTCACAAAGTCAGTAACGGTCACCTCGAGCGGTACGGCGCCGGCCAGCATCAACTCTGTCTCAATCACGGGGACAGGCTTCTCGATGTTGGGAGGGACCTCCCCTGTCACTCTCAATCCGGGGAAGTCTACGGTGCTGTCGGTTCAATTTGATCCGACCCAGGCAAGTTCAGTCACCGGACAGTTAACTTTGTCGAGCAATGCGCCTTCGGTGGCTGTCAGTCTGAGCGGGACGGGAACAGAGGTTACTCCGGGGGTGAGTGCTGTGAAATGCAGCAGTACTTCCATCACTGGATCGATGGCTGACTCTTGCACAGTGACACTGTCGAGTTCTGCGCCGGCGGGTGGCGTGAGCGTCGTGCTCGCAACCAGTAACTCCGCGGTTTCGGTGCCCAGTTCAGTGACCGTTCCCGCGGCAGCAACGAGTACGTCCTTCATAGCAAGTGTGGTCTCGGTGACCAGCACGCAATCTGCAACTCTGACCGCATCTACGGGCAGTAATGCCAAGGCAATTTCACTACAACTAAATGCAGCCACATCCGCACTGAAGTTGAGTACGACATCACTCTCGTTCGGCAATGTTCCGGTTGGTACCGCAGTCGCGAATTCGGTGACAGTTACCTCCAGCGGCACCGCCGCAGTCACGATCAACGCCGCTACGACGTCAGGGACGGGGTTCTCCCTTGCGGGAGGAAGCTTCCCTGTCACGCTGAATCCGGGACAGGCCACGGTACTTACTGTCAAGTTTGATCCCACATCAGCGAACTCGACAACCGGGCAACTGACGATTTCAAGCAACGCGTCGCCAGCTACGGTAAGCCTTAGTGGCACCGGGACAACGTTGACTCCAACCATCAGCGCCGTAAGCTGCAACAGCACATCCATCACAGGGTCGATGGCGGACGCCTGCACAGTGAGTCTGTCGGGTTCTGCGCCGGCAGGCGGCGTGAGTATCATCCTCGCATCAAGTAACGCCGCCGTTTCAGTGCCCAGTTCGGTGACCGTTCCGGTAGCGGCGACAAGTACGTCCTTCATTGCAAATGTGTCCTCCGTGACCGGCACGCAGTCTGTAACCCTAACCGCGACGACGGGGAGCACTTCCAAGGCAGTTGCTTTGCAACTCAATGCAGCCACGCCTGGACTCAGCCTGAGCACGACATCTCTCTCCTTCGGCAACGTCTCCTTAGGAACGTCGATCACGAAATCGGTGACAGTCACCGCGAGCGGCACGGTCGCGGTCACGATCAGCGCCGCCACGGCTTCCGGAACGGGATTCTCGGTTACGGGAGGAAGTTTCCCTGTTACGTTGAATCCCGGACAGGCGACTGTAGTAACAGTTCAGTTCAATCCCGCATCAGCCAACTCCTCAACCGGACAGCTGACGATTTCGAGCAATGCGTCCACAGCTACGGTAAGCCTTACCGGCGCCGGGACAACAGTGACTCCAACCATCGGCGCCATAACCTGCAACACCACAACCATCACTGGATCCATGGCGGATTCGTGCACGGTGAGCTTGTCGGGTTCTGCGCCAAGCGGAGGTGTAAGCGTTGGGCTCGCCAGCAGCAGCAGCGCAGTGACGGTGCCAAGCGCCATATCCGTAGCTGCAGCCGCAACGAGCGCGACATTCACAGCAAATGTGGCTTCGGTTTCCAGCGCACAGTCCGCAACTGTGACTGCATCGACAGGAACCGTTTCCAAGGCGGTGTCCCTGCAGCTAAACGCCGCGACCCCGACACTGACCGTGAATGCAACGAGCATCGCCTTTGGCCCGGTGGTTGTGAACAATTCAACGACGCAGACCATTACGCTCAATTCAACTGGCACGGCGCCAGTGACGGTGAATTCGTTGTCAGTAACCGGCAGCGGTTTCTCGGCTTCGCCCCTGAGCCTGCCGAAAACGCTGAACCCGGGACAAGCGATCACGGTAACGCTAACTTTCAACCCGTCGGCAGTAGGCGCAGCTGCGGGCCAATTGAGCATCGGCAGCAACTCGTCGACGAATCCAACATTGGCAATAACTCTCAGCGGGACGGGCAATCCGCATGAAGTGGAGTTAAGCTGGGTGCCCCCGTCAAATTCCAGCGTTCCGGTCGCGGGTTACAACATATATCGCGCATTGGGCACGGGCAGTTCATTCGTCGTATTAAATTCGATGGACATTCAAACTGCATACGTCGATACATCGGTCCAAACTGGACAGACCTATCAGTACTACGTGACGAGCGTGGACTCATCGGGGATGGAAAGCGCACCATCAAACACGACCACTGTTACCATTCCATAAAGCGCTTCAGCGAACATGCGCGCCGCCCATACTCGGGCGGCGCGTTTATTTGTGGCTGATCAGATCGAATACTTGGGTTGCTGCTTCAGCGGCATCGCCGCGCGCTCCTGCAAAACAAACCGCTTTGTCGGCAACGCGCAGAAAGAAGTCGATCATTTCGGGAGATTTCGCGATTTCATGAGGAGTGTTACGCAGCAAAAGCATGACCGCTTCCCCCTGCGACATCTCCTGAACATCCCACGTCGCACCCGGACTGTAGTCGAGGGCCAGAATCCAACCTACGGGCGCAGGGTTCGTGGCAAAGCGGGAGTCTAGTTCTTCCGGTAGAACAAGCGTCTGCAGCAGACCTCCCTTGCGAAGGAGAAGCGGCCGAGGGTAAGAGTGGATGCGTCCCTGGCCGTCGATGAGAGCATACTCATCGGAAAAATGGGACGCGCCGCGGCGAAGAAGCTCGGCAACCAGAGAAGATTTCCCCGCGTGCGAGGAGCCCGGAACCAGCAGTGCCCTGCCCTCGATGAGCACAGCGCCCGCATGTATGGCCCGATACATCTTCATGCGATGGACTACCACGTCGTCGAGTGCCTTTACGGCGCCAAGGGAGGCATCGTGGAGCGTGACGGCGGATACTGCAAACTTCTGGTCGACCTCGACCCGAAAGCGGTCCTCTTCCCTGTCGACAAATAGATGTATATCCGGAGAGGATGGTGCAGGCTCGCTGCGCGGCAACGGTGGGAATATATAGCGGTCAAGCGCATCGCGAATTTCGGAGTCGGCGCTTTCAACCAAAATGGAGGAGTCGAAAGCGCGAATACCGAAGACAAAATTACCACGAGAGGCCATGGTTAAAAGAGTAATTGACGCGGAAACAAAAATGGCGGCCCTGCTCGGCCGCCATTTTTGGCTTTAGGTACTGCATCGCGCTCCGCAACCCAGGCAGGGAACGATGTCCAGCAGATCCGGGAAAAAGTTGTGGAATCTACGAACGAATTCGTTTCTCTGGTTCAGTGATCGAGTCTTGCTAAAACTCTGATCAGAAGTTGCGTTTGTGGTTCTTCGGAACATCGGCACGCGGACCGTGATAGTCGGCCGAGCTGGCATGCTGCGCGTGCGCCTTTTGCTCACCAATGGTGAGCGACACCACTAGAGGAAGCGCAACTGCACCTAACCCCGCAAGCACTTCGCGACGAGTCGCTTTCGGAGACGCTCCCGAAATCTTCACGAGATTCTTTTCCTGAAACTGAAGGATGCAAGCTTCCGCAAGTTCGTCCGTGACGTTGGGATCAAAGCTACGACGCATCTCGTCAGCCACTCCGGCGACGGTGATAGCGGAGGAGCAAGCGTCCCAGGCAGCTGCAGCAGTCGCGTTCATCGCGAATACCGTTTCGTTGTTTGAGTTGCGTACGACGCGAGAACCGTCAGGCATGGAGTTGACAACCAAATCTTTCGCATTTACACGTTCAACTTGCATCGGGACTCTCCTTGTTTCGCACTGCGATGTGGGAATCGCTGCAACTTCACGAGCAGAATATCGGAGGCAAGCCAAAGGGCAATACATTAACTTGCTTGGCGAGCTTGTCCGAAGTAATGGCGGAGGTCTTTCGGTAATCTCCCCAGCATGGTACTTTCCGGGGACATGCAAAAACTTTGGATTTGGGGAGAGTGTGGAAAGCCGGACCTCGTTGCTCTAATCGCGGGAGAATTGGTAAAGGCATGTTATACAGACTGTAAGTGCTATGGAAGGCGGGAATGAAGGTTCTCGATCGCGACACCGGCAACCTGCTGCGGGCAGTGGTTCAGCCGCACTCTGCAACCGGTGGAAAGACGGTTGCGAAGCTGGCGACGCAGATCTCCTGTTGGGATGTGGCTATCGAGGCCGCAAGGCACCACGGCATTTTGCCGATGCTCTACGCCGCGCTTGCCGCCAACAGAGCGGCCATTCCACCAAAGGCGCTGGAGCTTCTCCGAAGCGAGTTCGAACGCAATGCGTTTCACTGCTTCGCGAATGCGTCCGAACTGCTTCAGGTTCTCAGTGCGTTTGAACTGGCTGGAATTCCCGCAATGCCCTTCAAGGGCGTGGTGCTGGGTGCTTCAGCTTACGGCGACATGACGGCGCGGACCGCGGGCGATCTGGACGTTCTGATCTACTATCGCGATCTGCTGCCGGCCACACGCATCTTGAAAGACCGCGGATATGAAGTTATTACAAAGGTGCGGGAGGATGGCTCTCCCGTTGCGGAAAACTACTTCGAATACCACTTCGAGCGCGCGGCGGACGGGATGGTGCTGGAACTGCGCTGGCAACTCGAGCTGACCCAGCCTCGATACAAATACAACCTTGGAATGGACTGGGTTTGGAACGCGCGGAGGACAGCCAGGCTAGCGGGAGCAGAGGTGCCGCATTTCGACGCGGTTTCGGAACTTCTGATGCTCTGCATGCACGGCAGCAAGCACGCATGGTCGAGGCTGATCTGGATTTGCGACGTGGCAAAGATGCTTGCGAGCGAACCGGAACTGGACTGGGAACTGGCGCGACGGGAAGCAAACCGCGTGGGGTTATGGCGATGCCTCGCACTGGGAGTCATGCTGGCCCAGCGCGTCGCCGGCGCAGAAGTGCCGACTGCGGTCTCGCGGCGGTTTGATAGGGATCGGACGGCTCGAAAGCTTGCCGAGTTCCTGGATGAGAACGTTGTTGTGGCACCGGGCAGTATGCCGGTTGGACGGATTCCGTACAACATACAGCTTCTCGGATTCCGGGATCGGGCTGGGGTCATTTTGTCGCCCGAATTCTTGCGGCCCAACGAGCAGGATCGGGCGGTTGTAAAACTGCCCAAGGCTCTGGAATCGCTTTACTACGTGATACGCCCCTTCCGCTTTCTGATTGACCGTTCAGCGCGGTAGAGCCCCAGACTCTCCAAGCCAGACTCTCCAAGATTTACTTTGTAGATACTACTCAAGCATGAAACATTTACACGATCACAGTGATCGCCAAAGATCGAGTGCCTGTTGAAAACCCGCCCATAAATACGTCAACTTCTAGAATTTATTGGGTCTGCAACCAAAGTAATGTACCTCTCGCACTTTGGTCGCTGCCTTGCATCAGTGCTGCTAGAGATTTTCGAATCCACGGGCCACAACAAAGCACACGCGTAAATTTGTGCGCCGAGTCTGGCAGTATTTCGCATCCTGCTCTGGGCTAGAAAGACTGTTCAGCGTATTGATCGCCAGCTGGCATTTGTCCTGCGATCTGTACGAACAAGGCTTCAGCAACTGAAGGATGTCTCCGTTTGCCGCTTAAAGAACCAGCGACACGCGCACGGGAGGGTTGTGTTTCTGCCCGTCGATCGCGGCCGAGGGTCAGGAAGGAGGAGTGACAACAACCCTTTGCGCCTGAAGTTCGCTTCGCTTCAGGCAATCCGTTCCGCCAAATTTCCGTTCGCCGTTTATTGCTAAGCAGTATTGATCATTCTTCTATTTTGCGGCGGCAAATCGCCCGCGAGCGCATTGGCTTTTAGAACAAAGGTGCGCACGCACCTGCTGAGGAGAAGTAGATGTACCAGTCTGGATTTTGGCCGGTGTTCGGCCACGAACTTGCCGGTCAGCCGGCAGATAAGCGAAAAGGCAATCAAGTCGTTTACAGTTTTTTTGCTTCTACCATTTCCTACCCAATCCTATTTCTTTTTACAAAGAGAGCCATCCGCAGTAGCACGTTGGCCCTTCTGGCCGTTTCCGTCGTCTCAATATTGTCCGGCTGCGGAGGCGTGACCTTCAACAAAAGTTCGTCGCAGACAGGTTCGGGAAGCACGCCGAGTGCGGTCGTGTTGACCATGGTTTCGTGTGGCGTTCAGTCATTGACCGGAGCGCAAACAAAAGTCTGCTCGGTGTATCTGAGCGACGCAGCGACAAGCGCAACTTCAGTGTCTTTGTCGAGCAGCAACCCGGCGCTTGTCGTCCCGGCGTCAGTCGTAGTTGCAGCAGGAGCAAAAACTGCGGAATTCAACGCTGTTAGCGAAGCCGTCAACAAATCAGTGAGCGTGACGATTACGGCAAAGGCGGGTGGCGTCACCGAAACGGAAGTCATCACGCTCGACCCAGTCGCTGGCCCTGACCCTGCGCCTGTGGCACTGAGCAATCTTTCGTGTGCGACGCAATCGGTGACCGGGCCGGCGACTATAACGTGTTCGGTAAATTTGAGCGCTGCCGCCGCTGCCCAGACAGAGGTCATGCTTTCGAGCAGCAGCAACACACTGAAGCCACCGCCTTCAGTAAATGTAGCCGCGGGTAAGACGTCGGCAAGCTTCAGCGTCGCTGCATCAGCCGTGAGCAGTACGCAAAAGACGACGCTGACCGCGACCATGGGCACCGTGTCCAAGTCCCAGTCAATCCTCGTATACGCCCCCGCCGGCGCGCCTGCGCCTGTATCCACGTTGAGCAAGGTTTCGTGTGGCTCGCAGACATTGACAGGCCCCGCGACCGAGTCGTGCGCGGTTTACCTCAGCGCAGCAGCCGCAAGCCAGACGACCGTGATGCTCTCGAGCAGCAGCAGCGCACTGCGGACACCAGCCTCGGTGAATGTCGCCGCCGGTGAAACGACTGCGGCCTTCAGCGTGACGGTATCGGCCATAAGCACTGCTCAAAAGGTGACGCTGACTGCGATTGCTGGTGGAGTGAAGCAGACTGACGTGATCACTCTGTCCCCCGCCCCTGTCATTGCACCCGTCGCAAAGTTGAGCGGGCTTTCTTGTGGGACGGCATCGCTTACGGGAGCACAGACCAAGTCCTGCTCTGTGACTCTGAGTGCAGCCGCGACGAGCCAGATGGTAGTGACACTCTCAAGCAGCAGCGGCGCGCTGCAGGCGCCTGCATCAGTGACCGTGGCCACAGGTGCGAACTCCGCTGCCTTCAGCGTAACGGCGTCTGCGGTAAGCACCACTCAAAACGCCACCCTCTCTGCGACCGCGGGTGGTGTCTCGCTTACCGACGTGATCACTCTTTACCCCACCGCAGCGGTCACGCCCACGCTGAGCAAGGTTTCGTGCACGACGCAGACATTGATTGCCCTGACAACCGATACATGCGCGGTTTATCTCAGTGCGCCCGCGACAAGTTCAACGGTAGTTACACTCACAAGCAGTAACGCTCTACTGCAGGTGCCGGCCTCGGTAACTGTACCCACCGGTTCCGCAGTCGCCGGCTTTAGTGTGATCGCATCGTCAGTCGTCTCACCGGTAACCGTAACTCTGACCGCGACGACAGGCAGTGTGTCCCAGACTCAAGCAATTCAACTTCAACCAAGTTCGTCGGCGCCCGCCGTGCAGCATAAGGTCCAGTTGAGTTGGAATGCTCCGGCCTCTTCTGAGGTTCCTGTTGTGGGCTATAACGTTTATCGTTCAGCAGCAGGTGCTTCGGCCTATGACTTGCTGAATCCCTCTGTGGATGCAACGACAAGCTACACTGACAGCACAGTCCAGAGCGGAGACTCGTACGACTATGTCGTCAAGAGCGTCGACTCAACAGGTGTTGAAAGCCCTCCGTCGAACGTAACGAATGTCACCATTCCGTAAATACGGTCCTGTGCGAACCCGTCTCTCACCAGCAATGGTTGGGGGATGGTGTTCGCGCTGTTTTCGATGAGGGCTTTCCCGGTTCTGCTCTGAACTCAGAGCACCAGCTTGCGGCAGTAGAAGGCCTCGGCGTAGCCGCTGGCAGAATTGCATTCCATCCCGCGCAGGCGCATCAGGCCAAGAAACACGCTTCTATCGAACCAATGCTTGTTGGCCTGAGAGTGGAATGTGTTCATGAGCTGATCCACTTTCCGGTCGCAGATTGTCTGGTCGAGCGGTACGAAGACGCTCGGAGCACCCATATCGCCATCGTATTTCGGAATCTCGTATCCAAGGATGAAGTGGTTGCGGAAGGTGTTCCACGTCAATTCAGAGAGAAGACGATGATCCTGGTGCGCATCCTCGCCGCGGTGGGTGAAAATCACATCCGGTGACACTGTCTTAAGCTCTTCAAAGATGCCCTTCACCTTCTCGCCGTTGTAGGGCATAAACCCATCGACAAACTCGTGAAGATGCAAGGATCCAATTTGCTCCCGGCCAGCGAAGGCGTCAGCACCACGTTGCGCCTCTTCTTTTCGAACCCCGAGCGCACTGAAGACAACCCAGTGCACACGGCATCCAGGATAGTCACTGATGAGCCGAAGGATGGTTCCGCCACAGCCGATCTCGATGTCATCGGAATGCGCGCCGAGGCAGAGAATCGTCAGCGGACGATTCTGTTTCAGATTCAACTTCAAATCGATCATGAGTTAGAGGGCCAGGTCCTATCTTAAGCTACGGTGCTCACGGAAGAACCTTACCGCTGGGTAAGTGCGCCAGACAGCGCGCGCTCGGCGGCCTTCTCTCCGCTCTTGAAGCTTTCGTCCGTCCAGAGGTATCCCCATTCCCCGTAGCGGCCGCAATAAGAGATTCCAATGTCGTCGAGATAGGCGTGAACGGTCTTCACGGCCTCGGCTCGCTCCAGATCGAAGATGATATTGGCATATTTCAGCAGTCTCGCTTCCTTGGTCATAATCTGATCTTCGTCGCGCAGCAGACCACACCGGCGGAGATCGCGAATGACAGGCTCAATCCAATCTTCAGGCTTTCCGGTAAAGGGTTTGTACTTTGAAGAGAAGTAGACCTCTGCCTGGATACTGCCCATTCCCGGAGGAGCATTCTGTGTAGATAGCATGTGCGGGAAGCCCAATCGAGCAAAGCACATGTCCTCATCATAGAAATACGTCATGTGAGCCTTGGAAATGTCTTCGCGGTTGATGCCCAGGTTCACCAGGACGCAGGTGGAGCAGGCCAGGCGCCGGGTTGCATCAACGACATCGGAAGGCGCTCCCTTGATCATCGGAATCAGTTCTGGAAGTGGCACAGACGAGACCAGTTGGTCATACCGGGCAGTTACGCCATTGGCGAATGAGAGCTCGTGCGAATTCGGGTCGATCGCAGTCAGTTCGTGGCCGAGTTTGAGATTGCCGAGCGGAACAAATTTAGTGAGATACCGCACGAATCCGCCGGCAGTCGGATACCGGAAGTTCGTCACATAATGGACGTGAGGAGCGGTGGGAGACAAAGCGCCCAGCAGTACCTCCTCAAGGCTGGGTCGGTAAATGCGCGGCCCAAGCCAGTCAGTGCTGAGATTTTCAGCCGCGGTCAGGTGGTATTTTTTCGTGTACTGCATGGGAAATGTTTCTGAGAAAGTCTTCCCAAAGCTCGCGTACAACCAGTCCGCATAGTTGCGGACGGTGCGTTCCGGAGCATTCTTCTCTTCGACAAAATCACTGATGACCTTGACCACAATGTCATGCGGCAGACCATGGAGGTGGAGCTGCGCAGGATGCTGAGGCCAGTGGCCTCGCCAGTAGTTGTTCAGATAGATCTGTATCGTCTCGTATTTCTGGTCAACACTGTCGGCGAAGATCTCCTGAATTCGAGGGTCCTTTGTGTATGAGATGTGGGGACCCATGTCAAAAATGAAGCCGCCTTCATTTTTAAATGAAGTTGTGTGCCCTCCGTGGTAGGAGTTCTTGTCAAACATCACAGGGCTGATACCTTCCGAATGGAGACGGTAAGCAGCTCCGAAAGCGGCCATTCCGGATCCAATCACAACAAAACTCGGATTAGACATTGAGGGAACTCCTTGAAAACCAGGGGGATCTTCTACTGCCAAGTGAAAACAATCCTTGTATTCGTCTGAAATTGAGCCAATCTTATCCTGAATTTGCACCAGATTGCCAGAAAAGTGCCATTTCAGACAAAACTTGAGAGCAGTCTTTCGTAACGCTGAATTTGCTCAATAGTTGTAGCCCGCAGGTCTCCACCACTTTCAAACGCCTGATACCACTCTACGATCCAGGAGAGCGTCTGTTCGATGCGGAGAATCGGGTGCCAGTTGAGGCATGCGCCGGCCTTTGAGGCATCCAGCTTGAGTGCGCGCGCTTCCTTTGCGGAGACGGCTGAGTCTTGAATCCAGGACGCTCCCTTGCCCCATTTTGAGCTAAGCGTATCGGCGATCCAGGAGACGGGTTTGGCATCGCCTTCGATTGGGCCGAAGTTCCAGCCGGAAGCGAATGCGGCCCCATTATCGGCAAGCCGCTCTGCGATAAGAAGGTATCCACGCAGTGGTTCAAGGACGAACTGCCAAGGGCGGTAGGATAGCGGATTTCGAATCAGGCACGGCTGCCCGGCGATGAATGCCCGCATGAGATCGGGGATCAATTGATAAGCCGTCCAGTCGCCCCCTCCGATTGCGTTGCCGGCCCGAGCACTGGCCAGCGCAACGCCATGCTCGTGTAGAGACTCGGGCGGAAAGTAAGAATCGCGAAAGGCGGAGGTGACGAGTTCTGCACATCCTTTGGAATTTGAATAGGGATCGTGACCGCCCATTCGGTCAACTTCACGATAGCCCCAGACCCATTCCCGGTTCTCATAACATTTGTCGCTCGTCACATTCACCACGACGCACTTGCGTTTGAGGGTGCGCACAGCTTCAAGCACGTGCACTGTGCCCATTACGTTTGACGCATAGGTGTCGACTGGATTCTCGTAGCCCGTGCGGACTACAGACTGTGCGGCAAGGTGGAGGACGACTTCCGGCTCGAATTCGGCAATCGCGGCGCTCAACCGCGGCAAGTCGCGAATGTCCCCAATAATGGATTGAAGGACACCGGCCACCTCAGCCTGCTCGTAGAGCGAGGGGCTCGTCGGCGGATCGAGCGCGTATCCAACGACCTTTGCCCCGAGCGTTGAGAGCCATAGCGATAACCAGCTCCCCTTGAAACCAGTATGTCCGGTGAGAAAGACACGACGGTCTTTCCAGAAACTGCGCTCCAACCTCATCGAGTCTCCGAAAGCGAAGGTGCCGCGCTCAAGGCTTCCACTTGTGCCGGCCATCGATCATTCTGCTCCTGCCACAATTTCCAGATAAGGGTTTCGCCGGCTGGGTGGATGTCCTCCGTGGAGACAACGTCGTCCTTGGCAACATCCCTGCGAAGCACGCAGCCTTCTGACAGACCGATGGGCAGAGCCCGCATTTCGCGAGCCGCAGACCTGTTCTCAATGAGCCCGTAGGTGCAGAAGCCGCCGACTCCGTCGAGGCGCTCGCCGGCTTTCAGATCGCGCTTGGCAACGGCTACAACCTCGCAAACGGGTCCGCCAATGGGAGCGACCGTGGCATCCAGCTGCAGGACCGCGCGGCCGATCGTAGACGCGATCTGAATGTGCGGCAGATGGAATGGCGTGTAGAAGACATAAAAAGGCCCGTCGCCGAGCTTGTAATAGGCCAGCTGGGTCTTTTTGAGCGGAACATCTTCGTAGACCACCGCAAATGCTCCCGTATGCGGAGCCGCGCCAAGCGCGTAGTCCACAAGTCCGGTGGAGAGCATTTCGTCGGCAGGCAGCAAGTCTCCAACCTGGCGGACATACTCACAGGCTGGACCGTACATTCCTCTGCGCCCGACGTGAAAACCCGTAGCATTCGCCAAGACCGTGGTTTCCATTGAGAGCTTGGTGGAATCGGCGAAAGATGTCACTTTCTTGACATCTTGATCATGCTTCGCAGCGAAAGCTCGTTGCGTGTCGGGATTGCGATAGTAGTCAACCATACCCTTGATGTTTCCAGCCGCAACTACGCGAAGTCCTAAGGTGCGTAAATAGCGGAGGAGTGTCATCGCCACACCTGGCTCATCGCCGTCGGTATGCGTAATGACAACGCCCGCCTCGTCGGCTTTTGCTTTGAGGATGGGGCCAATCAGCGAATCCAGCTCCGCATTAACGAGGACAACGTGCTTGCGATACTTCAACGCATCGAGCACTACATTCGCAGCCGGCTCAATGCTGCCCGTGACCTCAACCACAATGTCAATGGCGCTGCAGGAGGTCAGCACGGCAGGGTCAGTCGTTAAAGCCAGTACGCCACGCGCGATTTGCTCCTCGGCTTCGCTTGCGGAATTCACCCGCGCCCACTTGAGGAAGCCTGCTTCCCGAAGCGCTCTCTCGGCATGCCCGGCCGTGCGGTTGGCAATGGCGACAAGCCGCATTCCCGGCACTGGCGTTCCAAGCTGCAAGGCGATCGCTCGCCCTGTTGCGCCGGCTCCAATAATTCCAACACGAATCGGATTGGCAGAGGATTCACGTTTTTGTAGTGCCGTATCAACACTCATAGTGGGTTTTCTCCAGTTACAAGGCTCGAAGAAGCCTAAATCGGATGAGTTCCTGCGGTGGGGCGACAGGCGAACTCACCGTCGGAAAAGGCGAATTACTTACTGGCTTGGCGGGGCATCGTTATCCCGTTTCCATTTGCATGACGTCGATCCAAAAACTCCACCACCGGAACCGGTGCGTGTGGCTTGCTCTCGGCGGAGAGATGGCCATTATCCTTCCACACGTGCCAGGGCGCAGCACCCGACCCCCAGAGACTTTCTAGTTCCTGTTTGTCTTTGAAGGTGTCCATACCGGCCCAGAAGCCATCGTATGTGTACCCGATGAGTTGTCTCTCCTCGATCAGTCTCTGGAATGGCTCAAGGACCAGTTCTTCACCTTCGCGCATGTAATCGAATATCTCTTTTCGAAACGCAAAATAGCCGCCATTAATGCGTACAGATCCATTTCTGATTGGGTTAACCCCGGACACAAGACTCGTACCAGGCTCCATCGAGACCACGTGATAGCTCAGGTTCGGAAGCACGCAAAGGAAGCTGGCGACCTTCTGCTGGCGGTGAAAGTCTTCGAGCTGCAAGGGAAGCGGGAGATCTGTCAGACCGTCGCTGTAATTGGCGAGAAACGTCTCTTCGCCGTCCAGATACCTTTCGACAGACTTCAGCCTTTGCCCGATGTTTGAAGCAAATCCCGTATCGGCGAAGGTGATCCGCCAGTCGTGGATGTCGCTGTTATAGAGTTCCACCTTCTTGCCGCCGCACGAGAGAACAAAGTCGTTGGAGGCGCATTCGCTGTATTCAAGAAAGTATCTCTTGATCTGATCGGCGCCATAACCGAGGCACAAGATAAAGTCCTTATGCCCATGGTGAGCGTAGTACTTCATCACGTGCCAGATAACCGGCCGGTACCCAATCTGAACGAGCGGCTTCGGGATATCTGCGGCGTCTCTGATACGCAAGCCCATTCCACCGCAGAACAGCACGACTTTCATGTAATTGCCCTCCGCATCCTCGTCGTGAGGTAGTCACTTGCCCTGAGTTCGAGTCGTGCAGTTCGTCAGCGCAGGTACCCGCTTTAGCGCGAGATCGCCAACTTCGTGCAGATCATAGTCAATAAAGTCGCAGATGTGAATGCACACAAAGTTTGATTGCCAGCTAAAAGTTCAGGCAGGCGCATCGTTTTGTTCGCCGAGTTCTGCCTTCCATCTTAACCGACTTTCTGAGATTTTCGATGAGGTTTTTGATTTAAATAGCAGCTGAAATGCGACTTAGCATGCTTTGCGGGGTCCGGCTGCCCGTTGTCCTTCCGTCTCAACACGCTCAAGCCAGATCTCTCGCCAATAGATGCGCTCATCCAGCGGGGCAAATTCAAAATACTCCCCTGTTGCGGTCACGCCCTCCAAGGTTATGCATGGTGTCCCGATCGTAATCATTTTGCCGGTTCTCTCATCTATCTGGCGGTTGACACGCGCAAGGACCTTGTACTGCCCACCGCAGAAGCGCGTCATCTCTTTGTCGAACCAAAGTCCGCGATTCTTGAATTGCGAATTCAAGGTCTGCTCGATTTCATGCTTGGTCTTGATTCGAACAAGTTCGCCTGGTTGGATATCCAAGACCGTATGTGGCGTCGTCTGTGATTTTGAATGGGCCAGAACCGGGAAACGCGAACCTCGAATACGACGCTGCACTCCGTTGAACGCAAAGATCGCGATAAACGCGAGAAAAGGACCGATTCGAACGTTTCCGCTGAGAAGCTCCCTGAGAAGGTTGGGAGGATAAGTCCAGGGCGTCGGAGTACTCGCCATGGGTAACCTGCTCAATTGGCAGACGAAGCGTGTTTCGGAGGTCTCTGCATCGATTCGTGTTGTGAATTGACGGAGATCGATTTGGGTGGGAGAGCCAGCAGCCTGCATGTCGTCGGCTTTCTCTTTCGTCGAGGCACGACGCAACCATGCCTCTTTCCAGAGAATCGGGCAATCGGCTTGACATCCGCTGTGATAGCCCCCGTCGCATCGCAAGCCTTCCAGGATAACCGTATCGCTCATCCGCCGCAGGCCACTTGAAGTAATCCAGTCGAATATCTTGTCAACGCGTCGGAACACGCGCGCGCTTCGACCAAACCACGCCTCCATTTCGGGCATGAACGGCAGACAATCCAGTTCGCCTTTGGAATCCAGCGTTGCAAGGATTTCGTCGCGAGAGCGTATCTCAACCAGCTCTCCAGCGCGTAAGTCAAGTTGTCCTGGCCGCTGGCCCCCAAGGGCACGCAGGCCACGCAAAAGCGCACGAAGGCCCCCCACAACGAATCCGCCGTGCCATTCGCGTGGACGCCCCACGTATGGAACTCCACGCGTCTCGAGGCTATCGCGACGCAAGCTGACAAGCGCCCCTGCTAACACAAGAACGCTCGCAATCTCTATGCATAAGAATATGAGACCTCCCAGCCCCCAGACCAGCGCTCCTGGGCGCGGCCACGGCCTCTGCGCGATCTGCGTCTCAACTACGAGCCAGACGACAGCAGCACACGTCACGAGAACAAACAATGCGGCGCCCATAGCTGTCTTCCAATAGCTCTTCCGGTGATCAGTCAACCTCAAAAACTCCTTCCAGGATTTCTGCTCATTCTCCCTCAATGCCGCACGGAAACCGACCACAGGTCGGAAATTCGAGTAATCGGCGTAACTGTCGGGCAGAATGGAGATCCGTAAGACAGAACAAGGCTGTTCGGCTCGCACCCCTCGAAAAACGCGATGCGACATTCAATCTCACGTTACGGAGTCGGTGATACTTTAGCGATTCATCGACCTTCCAGACCCGGACGCGCTGTAAGGAGCTACAGCTTGATCTCCGATTACCTCGTCAGCCAGGCGTTGTAGCTTTTCTTTTCTTAGGGCAAGGCGCGGAGAACAAGCTAGGCCAACCGATCCAAGAATCGTCTCCCAACGGTAGGCCCAATCATGCCGGAGCAACGACTGCTGAACATTGAGTTTTTGTATCCTGGCTTGGCGTTCCGGCTCCTCGTCGAGTGCTCGAATAATCGCCTCCGCGTCCGGCGAGTTATAGGGCAAATCAATGAGTGCGTCAGGCCAATCAAACAACTGCTCAAATTCGCCATTCTGGGGTCGTTCACCCAGAAGAATGTTTCCGGCCGCGGCACCTTCGAAATAGCGGTTTCCGATTTCAATCTGATTTCCACGCACATCCGGTCGGTCAATCAGACCCGGATTCACAATGAAATATCGGCTTCGCTTCGCGATATTGGCGACAAGAACACGATGCTCGATTGGATCGAGCACGCGATCTGCCGAGGTGCTGTCGTGCAGATAAAGCGTTCCGATATTCGCGGCCATTCGCAGAAACGACTTGTGGGTGATGGCCGATCTCCTGCCAACGCTGTACACGTGGATTCCACGGGCCGGCGGATCCGGATAAGGGCAGAAGCGGATTGCATCAACTCCGGGGGGCAGGAACATGCACTTCTTTTCGCCCATGATTTCATTCGCCGGTGCGACGCTCTGGCTATAGTAGAGAACGACCAGATCGAATTGCTTGAGCATCCGGAAATAGTTTCGATAGTTCGGGATTTCTCTTGCCCACGCTTCGTCGATTAGGCAAACTGCCTTCTTGCTGCGGGCTCTCCAGTTCGAAATAACGTTAATCCTGAGCAGATCAGTCGGATCTCCGCATATAGCGAAGAACAGATCGAAGTCCGAATCGAGAGACACGGGCTCCACCCCTGGATTGAATTTGATCGGAGTGTGATAGGCGAGCTGCCGGGCAAGTGGGAAGCGCCAAGTAGAGGGATCGATCCTCGGCGAAAGCACGACTGCGTTGTCGACCTGAGCGATGATGTCTTCGAACTCAAAATGAGCGCAACGATACGGCTGGATTTGGGTGAGATTTCGCTGCGAGAAGATCAGTGTGCGGGGTTGGCCCGGTTTTGCTTCAATAAGATGGTCATTGTTAAGTTTCGCCGTCATGGCTTCAGGTGGCCTTCCTTTGCCGGATCGCGATGGCTTGACTCCGACACGAGCTTTTCGCGGTTCAAAATCAGTGCCCGCGCCTCAATCAGAGTCTGCGCCTGGTTGAGGTCTATCTAATTCTCGTGCAATTCTGCTTCCAATGGCCAGTTGCGATCTTGTGTGGAGATCACTAAAGGAACCAATGGCCATTGAATGCCAAATGCCGGATCATCGAACCGAGCGCCGCGTGCCGCAGCCGGAGCGAAAAACTGAGAGGCCATGTAGTGCATCTCAGTGTGGTCTTGAAGTGTCTGATATCCGTGCGCACATCGCTCTGGAACGAACAACATCTTGCCGTTTTCCGGGGTAAGTTCCACACCTACCCACTTTCTAAATGTGGGCGAATCAGAACGTACATCGAGTGCGACATCGAACATAGCGCCCTGTGTGCAGCGAATCAGCTTCGCTTCAAGCGCCGGCTCCACCTGGAAGTGCATTCCGCGTACTGTGCCCTTTCGCAGACTGAATCCCATGTTCGCCTGGACAGGATGGAATTGAATGCCGCGTTCTTCAAACTCTCTTAGACACCAGGCACGAAAGAAATGTCCGCGCTCGTCCTTGTGAAAGTCCGGTTCGATGATCCACACACCTTGAATCTCGGTTTTCAAAAATCGCATACAGCCGCTTTACCTTCAAAAAACTGTTCTGTGCGTTCTAAAAAACACATCGGCATCATTCAGATCATGTTGAAATGCTGCTCCCGCATGGCGACGCTGACTGGAGTGTTATTCATCGGATTTTAGATACTTTTTCGCAGCGAGGTAAGGCAACATGATAATTTCGGCAACAGACGGAAGCGGATCCTGCCAATTGAAGACTGATTCCACACGAGTTGCACGCAGCGATTTTATGTATGTACGTACGCTCAGGCTGCCGTGAAAAAAATCTGAAATTGCCGTTGGAATATCGCTCACGAGTCGGAGCCATCCCACTCCCGACACGGCGCGCACCGGTTCGATTGGCAGGCCCATTTGATCAGCGTAGACCAGATAAGGAAAATCAACACCAGAGGCGGAGCCGATACTGTGAAATCCCCAGGTCCTGGCATTCACATCCAGCAGCTTGTATTTTCCGTCTCGCGGGTCGCGCTTGTATTCGATCTCGACGACTCCGTGATAGCTAATCGATTTCAAAAAGAGTTCGGAAAACGCTTCTATCTCCGGCGCCTCAATGGTCTCAACATATGTCGCCGAACGGCCGAATTCCCGCGGGTGCTGTCGCGCGCGACGGGCCGTCAAGATACTGCTGGGAACGCCATTGCGCACAAATGCACAGTAGGAGTATTGCTCATTGCCATCGCCAGGAATGATCTCCTGAATAAGAATTTCTTCAGGCTTGATTTGCCTTGAGGCCTTCTCATAAAGAGACACCAACTCCTCAGCAGTGTCCGCTCGCCAAGCTTTGGCACCCGTTGCGTAAAAAAAATTCTCCTTAACGGCTGGCTTAATCGCCAAGGGCAACCGCGGGAAGAGTGCCTGTACCTCCTCTTTCGACTTAGGATTAAAGGTTTTCGGACACGGGATGTCCAGACTCTCGGCGAGTTCGTAGGTCTTCTTCTTATCCCATGCCCACTCGATGCTCTCCCATTCTCCAGTCGTGACGCGAAAGAACTTCGCAAGTTCCGTGCGGTATCGCGAAAATGCTGCCACGTTTTCATCGCGGGTCGGAAAAAGGATCCAGTTTCGCAAATTGTAGCGCTGACCCACTTCGAGCACAGCGTCAACAGTCTTGCGCTCATCCAGGATACTTTCCACCCGCACGACCTTGGTCACGTATCTCGAGAACGAGGAAACGCAGTACTGGTCATCCAGGATATAGACAGGAATCCCGCGCCGCCCCAGACTTCGAGCGATGCCCAGACCTGGGTGATCCCCGCCAACGACGACCGCGCCTGCAATTCCGTTCTTCGCCGGCGCTCCGACGTTTGCACCTTGCCGTTCTTGAGAAGCAGTTGGCATTTTGTGATCTTTCTCCACGCCTAGCTGCGATGCCGGCGAAAGTACGAGGCCAGTTCCCGGGCGGCGAAATCTGTGCCGGTAACGAAATAGAGCAATGGGCCGAATTTTCGCGCAGCCGTCGCTCCTGTGAAATGCAGGCCTGGTACCGAAGTGGAGAGACCGGCAGACACGTCGGGATAGCCGTCGATTTGCTTGATGTCCTTAAGCAGACTCTCGCATAGAAACTCGTACTTCGAAATGTCGACGCGATATCCAGTTCCCAGCAAGACGTGATCCACTCGTCTTTCCGTGCCATCATCCCACTTCAATTGGAGTTCACCATTTTCTTCAGCGGCAGAAACAACCGATCTGGAAGTGGTAATCGTTACGCCCGGCAGTCTGGGAATAAGCCAGGGCGCACCTGCTGCCCGAACAGCGCGTTTCCGAATCGGATCCTTCGCCCACATCGGGATGCGGTACATCAGGTTTGGATAGGCCACCAACCGGCTGATCCCAATTGGGCCAATGTCGTGTCTGGAATAGAGCATCTTCGACACTGGGCCTAGTTGATGAAGTTTCTGATGCATGCCGATCCAGCGCAGCACTGGGATCTTGGCGATCAACTCCGCTGAGATTCCACCTTCGCTAAGCAGAGCGGCAGACTCGATTGCACTCTGCCCAGCGCCAATCACCGCTACCCGCTTGCCCATTTGCGAAAATGGCCGCCCGTCATAACAGTGAGAAACTCGCTCAATCGGAAGGTTCGCAAATGCTGCCGGGACACTCTTGAACTTCGCAATTCCCGGAGCTACGACAACTCGATTGGCGCTGACTACTTCGCCATCGGGCAGGAAAAGTTTGAACCCCACGCCGTCGCGGCACAGGCGTGAAACGTTGCGCCGGTCTAGTATCGGGCCAAGTTTGGTTTGAAACCATCTCCCGTAACTCACAAACGTATCCTTGGGCAGCCGCTTTACAGGGGGGGTTCCGGTCGCCTTTTCGTACTGCTCGAGCGTGAAAGCCGATGTTGGATCGGAGATCGTGGAAGCCTCTCGTGGAGAACGCAAGAGCATTCCCCGTGGCGTCCCATTAGCCCAGAATTCCATGGGCTCTCCGAAAACACGAACATCCATTCCCAACGCCTTCAAGTGAGCAGCGGAGGAAAGGCCATACGGCCCTGCTCCGATGATTGCTACATCACAGTCTTTGGAAGAATTCATTTTGCTGTCCTTATTCACCTTGATCGATATTGATGGAAGGGTGTCGCCCGCAGCGTCCCAAGTCGAATCACAGCGGAGGTGATATCCGACTTCAGGCCCGAACTCCCCGGCGATTGTGGCGCATCTCGAACGCCGCAGAAGAGGGCGCCATGGCAGAAGAGGATTTGGGAGACGACCAACTCTCGATCTCGTAGACGATCCGGTCGCCATCCAGTCTTGCGTATGCTATCCGCCCGCGACCATCTCCCGGATTCTCAATCACCCAACCGTCTGGCGTCGAAACGAGCCTCATTCGCGCCCGTTGTCTCCACCACCGATTTACCTCGCTGGGAGTCGTCACCCACACCGACTTCTTCTCTCTCAGGTCGACAAGATGACGAAGCAATTCCTCATAGATCGCGCGCTTGCGTGCCTCGATCACGTAGTCAGGGTGGATGATGAAGCTCATAAGGCCGAATTTATGGGCGATGATCTCGGTCTGTTGCATCCAGATGGCAGTCGAAAAGTCATTGAGGATATTGAAAAGCGTGTAGTCCTGAATGGTGGTCACTGGAAGTTCGAGAATGTTCCCGATGAAGTACGGCATTACTGTGCAACATCCGCCGCGTTGCGGATCTAAGTGGGCAACGTTTGGCACGGACATATCGTACGCAAACTTCAGTTCGTCGTACCACACCTGCTTTCTGTAGAGGACTGCCGCGCGAAACCCTTCTGTCTTGTATTCCCTGCCGTAGGCATTTATTTTCACGGCTCTTTCAACAAACTGCTGCCGACTCTTGTAAAGATGGCCATCATGGTTCAGATCGTGAATTGCAATCTCATGCCGGCGCTGTCGAATTTCTTCCAGGAATTCCGGGGGAACCGAGTAACGTTCTTCCGGCACAACCTGGAAGGAGGCTTTGACGCCATAGGAGTCATCGATGTCCATCAGCGTCCGACAATAATCCCGACCGATCTCGGTCTCGACATCGTGTGTCATCAGCGCACACCCTGTTTGCCCGTCGGGCCAGAACCAGACGAAAGGGACTCGCTCAACGCCTGTAGACTGAAGCGTTAACACCATGAGTCGTTCCAGCAAGTTATCGATGGAGCAATCGACCGGCCATCGCGGAAACGAAAGCTTATTCCAACCATGCAAATAGACCTTCTGCAAATGTCGGCGTACACTCACCGGAAGCAAAGGTCGAATGAAGTAATAGGGCTTTGACAAGCTGGAAAGCGCCCCGTGGCGCCATTCTTCGACGTACATTTCCCGATGCAGGTTGTCCACGACCTCGGATAGGTCGAACGGCAGACGAACCAATCCATCTTCGAGGCGAACATCCCCGGCTGCATCAAAGTTTTCAGCGCTCGGACGCGGTGCGGTCGCATGACCCGCAAGTCGTCCAAAAAGAGTTGTATCATTTCCAAATCGAAAGTACCCGCTTTGGAAAGAGAACTCTCCCTCGCATATCAGGCGCATATATTCTTCAGGACATCTGAAGTAAGTCGAGAGATAGCTTTCCATTGATCCCTACACTTCTTGAGGAGATGAGCCCAATTTCATTGGCTGGCCCGACTAGGCACTACATACGATCCACTATCTTTCCACCCCTTCCGAGATATACTCGTCGGATTCTTGTTGCTGAATATCCGCTATCCCGGCAGCAGAATCCAGGCTGACCTCGGAAGTACTTCGAGAATTTTGGCCTCTTCGTTCTTTTTTTTCGAAGGCCCTTTTGTAAGCAGCAATCAGGTTACCCACCGAGCGTTCCCAGGCGAGGTGTTGTTCGACTCGCGCCCGACCAATCTGCCCCATCTTCTCTCTTTCAGCTGGATGATCCAGCAACCAGAGAATCTTGTCTGCAAAGTCGGTTACCAAATCATTGCCAGCGCTATAGAGGGAAGCATCCCCTGCCGTAACCCGGCCTTCCTTCAAATTGAACTGAACAATGGGTTTGCCCAAAGCCATGTATTCGGCGATTTTGATCATTGTCGAGATGTTGTTCATCTCGCATGGCTTGTCCGGATTTACGCAAACATCCGAAGTAGAAAGCACGTCAAGCAATTCCTCGTCAGACACGCGCCCCGTGAGGTTGAACATGTCCCCGAGGTTTTTATCCTCTACCAATTGCCGCAGCGCAGGCAGACCAGGTCCCCCGCCCACACAAGTGAAGTGAACATCGGACCGGCCCCGGCCCCTGATGTTTTCTGCAACTTCGACCAGGATATCGAGGCCTTCCTGAATGCTCATGGTGCCGACGTATCCAATCAAAAATGCCTTGCCATATTTCAGATTGG
The DNA here is from genome assembly GCF_049582745.1 of Occallatibacter sp. Taxonomy (GTDB): domain Bacteria; phylum Acidobacteriota; class Terriglobia; order Terriglobales; family Acidobacteriaceae; genus Telmatobacter. Next base: position 50,843 of record NZ_JBAUUO010000074.1, on the reverse strand, counting down.
GTTTAGGAGGAACAAGCCTGAAAGTATCCAGATCCGGGCCATTCCGCACAACAAAGACATCCCGAGAATCACGTCTGCCGCGCGAGATCGCTAGCGATTTATAGCTCTCGTTGGTAGCCATCACCACGTCACTGAAACGATACGTCAGACCTTCCAACCACACCTGGGCTCGATAGAGTGCATCCTTCCTCTCGTATTTTGAGAGATAAAGCTCCGGATTGGCGTCGTGATGATCAAAAATAAATTTCACCCCGAACAACTTGAACGGGAGAGCAACCAGAAATATATCATCCGGTGGATTACACCCTTGCAGGACATCGAATCCTCGAGTGACAAATATCCACCATGCAAACACGAACTCCCACAACAATGCACAGCCGTATTCCCACACGTATCCGAATGGAGTATTTCCCTCCTTCGGCATAGGATGCCGATAGATGTGGACCCCTTCAAGAACTTCATGAACCTTCTGGAATCCCTTGCCACGTGGACTGAGCACGCTTACTTCGAACCCATGTTGATACAGGGCTCGCGCTTCTTTCCAGACCCTGCCGTCGAAAGGGACAGGCAGATTCTCAACAATGATCAGGACTTTTTTCTTCTTCTCGGTCAATTGAGTTCTCGTCTCAAATGGATTCAAACAGGCCAGCCAGCGCACATAGCATCGTCGCCTGTCCCCAATGCAAAGTTGGCGTCTTGTTCACAATGTGACGGGAATAGCGTCTGTAATAAAAGTAACCACTTCGATCCTGCATGTTCCGAATGGTCCATTCAGCTACTTTTTGCGCAAGTCGTAAACTATCGTGATCTTGCGTCCGGAAGAACACCAGCGTATCGATCGCCTGGGAACTGCATTGAATATCGAGGGGCAAAGTCTTGTGATCGTAGTACCGCGGAGTTCCGTCCGGAAGGAAGAATGTGCTCTTCCAATATCGATAACCCCGCATCATCGTCTCGTGAAACTGACTGTTGCCGGTGCTGCGCTCGTAGTGTTGAAAGCAATCGAGCACATATCCGGTGTGAAAGTTATCAACCCAATGTAGGTTCTCTTTTTCTCCGTAGTACCAGGATCCGTCCTGCCGCTGGCATTCGCTGGTATATCGCAGAGCCGACTCCGCAAGGTCGCGATACTTCTCATTTCCCGTAATGCTTTGCACCCTGATAAGCAGGCTTGCTCCGAGCGTGTTGGCGTTGTGCACTCTACTGTCCCTGCCTGGGACATAGGCAATGCAGACACCCGATTTATCCGGAAGTGCAGCGAGATCGTGAAGAATGTGCTCGCAGGCGCTCACAGCGGTTTGGAGATAGCGATCCTGACCGAAGTGCTCATAACCATCGATAAAAGCGTGCCCAATCAAAGAGGTCCACACAACCGTGGGCACTCCCTTGGGGAGATAGAATGCGCGTGACTGATAGTCGAAGTGATTGCCCCAGCATGCTCCTGTATAGCCGGATGATTGGTGTCCCATAAGCCACTGTAGTGAGGCCTCAGCCTTCTGGTTCCAAACCGGATCCCCGGTAGCCTTATTTAGGCGCATGAATCCGCGAGCAAGAAAACCCATCCCCTTGGTGGAGCGCTCCGCCCTGACACCCAACAGCGGTCGAAGATTGATCGGAAAGCGCCGCACGCCCTGAAGAAGAACCGTCCGAAGCAAAGCGGAGTTGAATGTAAACGGGCGGACAAATCTGGCGCTCAAGCCATCGAACGTATCGTAACCTCGATAGTCGTGTTCCTCGAGCCACCTCGATAGACGCTGAATGGAATTGAACAGATCTGTCTTTGCAAGGTTACTGGAGGATTTGACCGAGAGCAATTCAGGCGCAAGAGAGCTGGTGTTTGACATTTGATTTTCCTGACTGAGTAATTCTTACGAAATCAACAAGGCACTGATCATCGCGAAATCGACCCTGAATCTGACTGAATTCGGGATCATAATTACCAATCACGACCGTCTGTGCGTGAGACAGCACATCGTCGACGCTCGCCACCATCAACTTCGAGATATGTGGAATGCGGTTAAGAATGAAATCCCGATTGGCTCCTACAAGCGCGGCAATATTCACGTTTCTGTCGTAGATGCGAAGATCGTAGCCCTTGCCGATGAGACGTTCGATCACCTCGATAACAGGGCTTTCGCGAAGATCGTCGGTTCCGGCCTTGAAGCTGAAACCGAGAATTCCGATACGGGAGTTTCCGCTATCCATCACGAGCTTGACTCCTCGTGCAATCTGCATTTCGTTGCTGGGCAGGACGGCATTTAGAATCGGGAGTTGCAAGTCGTGAATTCTTCCGTGATACGAAAGCGCGCGCAGGTCCTTCGGAAGGCATGAACCGCCGAAAGCGAATCCGGGTTTCAAATAGGCAGACGAGATATTCAGCTTTTTGTCCTGGCAAAAAATATCCATTACAGACTCCGCGTCAACACCGAATGCGTCACATAGGTTTCCGATCTCGTTTGCAAAGCCTATCTTGAGAGCGTGCCAGCTGTTGTCAACGTACTTGATCATCTCAGCGGTATTCAGGTCCGTCCGTATGAACGGGGCTTCCAATTCTTGGTACAGCGTTGCAAGCAACGCGCCGCTGGCCTGGTCCAGTTCGCCAATCACCGTCTTCGGCGGAAACCTGAAGTCTTTCACTGCGGAACCCTCTCTCAAGAATTCCGGATTGTTGCACACGCCAAAATCTTCTCCAGCCTTTTTCCCAGAGAACTCCTCCAAAGTGGGAATCACTACGTCCCTCATGGTTCCGGGTAAAATTGTGCTGCGAATCACGACTGTATGCCGTTCCGACTTTGTTTGCAGTGCGCGACCGATCTGTTCGCATATTCGGCGAATGTAATGCAGGTCCAGGTTGCCATTTGGCTGGCTCGGTGTTCCGACGCAGACGAAAGAAATATCTGTTTCGTGCACCGCCATATTCGCGTCCTGCGTTGCCCGGAGGCCGCCTTTCCGCACAGCCTCCTCTATAATCTCCCCGATCTCCGTTTCTACGATTGGTGAAAGGCCTCGATTGATGAGGTCAACCTTATCCGAAACCGGATCAACGCCGACTACTTGGTGCCCTTCGGCTGCCAAACATCCAGCCGATACCGTTCCCACGTAACCTAATCCGAAGACACTAATGTTCAATGTGAACTCCTCGCTGGAAACCTAGTAGATTGTGTTCGATTGGAATTGAGGTTCTTGCTATCTATTGAAACCGATCTTTCGCGCTGAATGCCTTCGGAGATTTCTCGCAGCCCACAGAAGACCACAGGTGATCGGGGGCAGGCGGCACGGAAAACTCCTTGCTAAGTATCGGGTCCGATTTGAGACAAAGACAAATCCTGTCCCAGTCGCGAAGCAACCACCACCTAATCCCCTGGAGGTTTCGTTCCATTAGCCTGGCAACGCGCCAACCAAAAACTCGCTTGATCCAGCGATACTTCCACGGGAATCGAGGTGCGTCGAGACGTCCCCCCAGGTCGCTAGCCAACAGCTGCGCCAAAGTGAAGAGGTCCGGTCGTTCCGGGTAGAAAGCCCCTATGCAGTTCTGCAGGTATCTCACGCATGCTGCTCGAGCCCTCTGGCTGTCACAAATCGACAGCAGATAGTCCACATTCAACTTCATCGAGAGCCACAAGGCATCGCGCTTGCGGTCACACGCTCCAATATAGCCCAAGCTTTGCGGACCAATGTAACGGTAATACACTCTCGCACCCGGTACAAAACAAACACCTTGACTGGCCATCAATACACGGCAAAAATACTCGCCATCATCATCCGACAACAATCGTGTATCCCACGGTCCAGCCGCTTCGGTGAGCTCCCGGCTCACTAACCACGTCGCAGTTTGCATACTGGCATTCTGCTCCATCTTTCGCATGAGCCACTCGACGTTGGAAAGATCGCTCCAGAGGCAGGTTGGAGTAAACTCCGCCTTCGTTGGTCGGTATAAGAATCTGGCCCATTCTCCAGAAAGCAGAATTCTGGGATTGGGCGTATCTTCCAGCGCTTCCATTTGCAAAGCAATTTTGTTCGGGCTTAGCAGATCGTCGGCATCCAACCACTGGATGAACTCCCCGCGGCTTATTGACAAGGCATTATTCCTGGTCGCAGCTGCACCTTGATGCGCTTGTGTGAATACCCTCAAGATGCCCGACTCAAAGGACCGTGCCACAGACAACGTCTGATCGTTGGAGCCGTCATCGACAACAATAATTTCCTTGCGATCCCACGTCTGCGCTAGCGCGGAGCGAAGTGTATCCGCAAGCCACTTCTCAGCGTTATACGCCGGCACGAGAATCGATACTAGAGGTCTCACGTGTTTCAAAGCACCGATCGTTCTACCTTGCATAAGAGTGCTTCGCCATCTGTACGACCACTCTCCAAATTCGTTGAGGTTTGCCAAACGCAATCGCGTCGAAATTGTGACGAGCGTCAAACGGTAGCCATGCTAAATTCCCATTGTAGATAATACTCAGATCGGAAATATTTACGCGGTTCGGTTGCTCAACTTCCTGTTGAAAATCCAATCTCAGATTATTTAAGTCCAACGATTTCATTGACCTGCCAAGTTGGTTACCCCGGCGCCCAGTTTGGTCAGTGTCATGCTCACGATTTGAGTAGAAGATCCAGATCCGATGGGCACTCTCACACTTTAGTACCAGTGAGGGTATTACTAGGGATGTACGAATCACCCATTTTCTATAAACTTGGTCCATATGAAATCGATGTCGACTCTAAGGGGACGCATGCACTCCGAAGTGCTGTCTATAGTTGTTGTCGGCGACTGCTTTTCCTGGAGTTCCAAAGACACACCCAGAACTAGCGCTCCAATGCAGAAAAACGGTTTGAGTGACATCGTTGATCGTGCTTCTTCGGATCGCGTTAACAGGAGACTCCACTAATGAACTACCGACTTTTCTTTTTGCTATTTGCACTCATCTTAAGTGCTATTACCGTTGGCGTAGTCGCGGCTTGGCGTCGGCCTGCCCGACTTCTCATCCTGCTCACGGCATTCAGTCTTACTGCCTCTGCACAGAACTGGTCTTCTTTTCTCGATTCTTCCAGGGCGATCGATTGGAAGGGAGCCGGATTTACGATTCCCAACTATACGGCGAATTGCGCTACTCAACCTTCGCTCACCGCAAATTCTTCAAGTGCCGCCTCGGCGAATGCTTCCGCGATCCAGAATGCACTGAACTCCTGCGATGCTACACATAACGTGGTGAACATTCCCGCGGGAACATATTACGTGAACGGCTTCAACTTCGGTTCGCAGGGTAAGCAGGTACTTCGCGGTGCGGGCCCGAATTCGACCACCTTCATATTTGGGAACGGAGTCGGCTGTGCGGGCGGATTGGCCGCGGGTATCTGCACCGTTGACGCCAACCCCCGTTACGACGGCAGCGGCGAGGTCTTGCCAGGGGGTTCGCAGCAATGTTCTTGGACGGGCGGACTGTCCAAGGACTCGACTACCCTTACCCTTAGTAATTGCGGTGGCGCTCCTCCTGTGAATCACACCATTATTCTCGATCAGGCCAATGACACTTCGGACACAAACGGGATTTACATTTGTGACACCAACATCGCCAACTGCGGTTATGAAGGCTCCTCGGGTGGCAACAACAATGGACGCGTTATCAACGGCGTCTCGCATTCTGAACAGCAGGTCGCCTATGTGACTGGCGTTAGTTCCCTCGGCGGCGGCTCGTATACAGTCACCATTTCTCCCGGCGTCTATTTTTCAAACATCCGGTCCAGCCAGAACCCCGGTGCGTGGTGGCCCGGATTCGTCCAGAACGACGGGATCGAAAACATCACCCTTGACGGGTCATCGGTCAATAGCAATGTGGGGATCTACGACTGCTATCAGTGCTGGGTGAAGAACGTGCGATCTGAACACGGCGGCAGAAACCATGTCGATGTGTACCAGAGCGCCCAGGATGTGATCCGCGACAGCTATTTCTATGCAGCGCAGGGTTCGGCCTCAGAGAGCTACGCGATTGAATTCGAGGAATCCTCTGGTGCGCTTGTCGAAAACAACATATTCCAACAAGTCACTACGCCAATCATGTTCGGGCAGGGATCAGGGCACGTTATCAGTTTTAACTTCAATATCGACGTGAACTACTCTTGCGGCGGCGGCTGCCCGACCTATGGCAACGGCGCGTACTCCTCGCACAATGCCGGAAGCGAAATGAACCTGTTTGAAGGCAATGACTTCTTCGGCATCTGGGGCGATGATGCCTGGGGAGCGAGCGATCAGAACACGTATTTCCGCAACATGCTGACAGGGTGGCAGAGCGGCAAAACCGCTTCGACTTTTCCAATCCTGCTGAGAGCCTACGTGCGCGGCCTCAACATTGTCGGCAATGTGCTGGGTCAGCCGGGATACAGCACTCAGTATCAGGCAATTGCTACATCGACTTCGGGAGGAACCGGAGGAGCGGCAGAGAATACCAGCATTTACTCGATCGGATGGGCTGGGACCGGAGCAGCATGTTCATCTGGTTCGGTTACGCAATGCGATCCTCTAGGCGGAACGACCTTGATGCGCTGGGGCAACTACGACACCGTAACTGCTGGGGTGAAGTGGGACTCAACCGAAGCATCTCCCGGTGCCGTTCCTTATGTCAAAGCGAATCCCGTGCCTGCGACTCACACGCTGCCCGCATCGCTCTATTACGGTTCCACGCCTTCGTGGTGGCCTTCGGGCAAGCCTTGGCCCCCCATCGGTCCGGATGTAACTTCGGGAAATTTGGGTACGTGCAGCGGGAGTTATAGCGGGGCGCAGGCCACGTCCTCGAGCCAATGCGCGGGCGGAACTTTGACCAGCGCCTGGGCTAACCATGCAACATCTATTCCAGCTGAGGACTGTTATCTCGGCGTTATGCATGGCGTACCTGATGGATCTGGTAGTGTGCTAAGTTTCGACGCCAACCAGTGCTACAGCGCGTCCTCCTCAGCAGGGAATAGCCCGCCTTCGGCCCCGGCGGGACTGACGGCGACTGTGCTCTAGCGACCCTTGTCCTGACCCCCACTGCAACGTTGGGGGCGTGACCCTCAACTTGTGATTGAAAGCCGGCAGTTCACACCCTGTGATTGCCGGCTACTCACGTGGGTCCTCCCACTACTCCGGCCCCGGCTGTTTCTGCTTTCCGAGACGGGACCAACTCGCGCAAAACGCCGGCAAGCAACCGGAACGGGCCGAACCCTCCATGAAGGAGAATGACCGCACCCAAATATAGCGTGATGAACAGCGCCGAAATGCTGATGATTGCCAGGAACGCGAAGCTTGAACTTCCGGCGGTGACCCAGAATCGTGTATGTCGGATGATTGCTGCTGCTGCCAGGCCTGCCAGCAGCGCTGCAGCGGCGTACTTCCAGATAGCGTTCATCAGATCTGAGACACCAAACCCGATGGGTCGCCCGGCATACCAGAATCCGGGAATCAAAAGGGTCCAAGACGAGATGCTCCATGCAGCGGCGACTCCCACGGGTCCCCAATGCAGTGCCACCAGAAACATCGAGACCGTTATCGCTAATGACACCAGACCCCAGCGTAGCAACCGTCCCGGCTTCCCGATGGAAAGGTGGGTCCAGCTAACGGTGGTGCATAGCAGCATGGCGCCGATTCCCGGCCCGAATATCTCAAAAATTCTGCCGGCCTCCGCCCATTTCTGTCCAAGAACCAGTCTGACTACGTCCTTACCGACCAGCGTAAGATCAGCGCTCGCAGCCATGCCGAGGAAAGCAATCATCGCGAGCGAACTGGCGAGATAACGTCGAAACCGAGCATGATCCTCATTCAACCGGCTCAGTGCCGCCAAAGCAACGTTGCTAAGCGGTGCGGTAAGCTGGCTTGCAGAGAGCGCAAACAAGTCAAAAGCTTTCTTGTAGAAACCTAGAGCCACCGCATTGAATCGCCAACCAACCAGCAGGTTATCGATATTCCTAGTGGAATAGGCGATGCTGAACTGGCCATAGACCTTCACTGCGAACCGGACCGCTGCACCTGTCTTGCCATTCCTGCGCGGCAAGCCCGGCACCCATCGACAAAGCCACCAGGCACCAACGGTGAGGCTAAGCTGTTGGGCGAGGATCCCCGTCACTAGCGCCCAATATCCCCACCCGCGCAGCGCGAACAGGATCGAAAAAACTGTATTCGCCACACGGCCAACTACGTCGTTGGTTGAGGTTCCGCCGAATCGCATGGCGCGCATCAGAAGAGCCAAGTGAACTACGGAACCTGCCTGAATGAAGATCCCGATCGACAGACCTTTAGCGACATCTGCCACCAGCGGATTTCCGTAGAACCGCGCGAGCAACGACCCCGCCGCAGCAAACGCAATTGCAAGAACTAACCCTGCGCCAGTATTGAGCCAAAACAAATTGCTTGCTGTCTGATGGTCCATTTCTTCAAACTGAATGACCGCCTCGGTGAATCCATTGAGACCGAAGCTGACCACAAGCAGGCTAAATGTCGTCACCATCGTGACTACGCCGAAATCGGCGGGGGTCAGTAACCGTGCCAGTATCACCGTACTGATCACCTGGGCTCCGAGCGCCAGCCCCGAAGCCGATACGGTCGCTGCTGCACCGCGGACGGCGAGCCTTCGTAGTTCGTGATTTCCTGCACCGGGGCGAAATACGCCGCTAGCGTCAAATGGGATCATTGTCCGACCCTACTCCATTTGCGGCGCGCGAAAACCGCTGCTCGCTTGGCCCCTTCATTCCGTCGCAGCCGACATTCCTTTGTATACGTGTGCAAGTTCTTAGTAATCGGTGAACCATTGCCTTTCCGACAGGCCGTTGCAAAGTCATCTCGCAGCCTGCACATGAAGAAATTTCGGTGGCACAAGATCGGGTTTCAGACCTCGTCCCACTGCCCAATTCAGTACTCGAGTTGTGCATTGTGCTTTTGCATCCCAAGTCAGGCGTTCCTTTGCGTAAGCCATGCCTTCGCGTCGTAGGCCATTCAGGAGGTCCCGATCGGCAGCAAGGTCCACCAGTATCTCTTGCATCCGCATCACCATATCGGCCTCATTCGTGAGAGGAACTTTGTACCCGATCTGCGGAAGGACGATGTCGCCGGGTCCGCCGAAGTCCACGACTATCGGAACGGTCCCCCCTGCCAGTGCTTCAAAGACCACTCCTCCGCCGAAATCTCGAACCGACGGAAACACAAGCACGTCGGCAGATTGCAGCCGGCCGAGGGCTTCCGTATGGCTCAACCACCCGCAGAAAGTGACGGCCTTTTCGATCCCGAGGGAGACTGTCAACTGTTGAAGGCGGTCTCGCTCTGGTCCATCGCCGACGACGGTGAAACGTGCCGAATCGTTTTGCAAGAGAGGAGCAGCCGCGCGAAGCGCAAGATCACATGCCTTGCGGGGAACAAGACCGCCGACAAAGATCAACTCAAGGGGAGCCCCGAGCTCCGGAGAACGCCGCGAATCGCCGCAACAGATAGAGGGATCGATTCCGTTTTCTGGCACAAAGAACAGCTTGTCGCGGTATTTCGCAAACTCCGCGTATGTCTGGGAAGAAGCCGCAATGATCGCTGAGGCATGGCGATATGTGGACCGGGCAAATGGGAGAAGCCGGTACGCTTTCCTCAAACCGGAGATCCACTCCTTCTGCTTCTTGAGTTGGGAGAAACCAGTAGGCCAGGGTAAACCGCCATTCAGTGGACCGATCACGAAGGGTATCGGTCCCTTACGCAGGAAATAAGCGAAAGGGCTCGGCAACACTGCCGTCAACGGTACGACGCGGAGAACCACGTCAAACTCTCCAGAACGAATACGGCGCCGCAACTGCCGCCAGGCATACCATTCAAACGCGACAGAAAATGGATACCTAAATGCGGTTAGTGCTTGACTGTCGTAGTTGCCTCTGAAGATTTTGCGAAAACCCCAGGCGAAAATGCGATCGAGCCGAGGTGTTCGAATAACCTCTATGGCGTGGAACGGCGCGTTTGCGCGACGCAGAGTGTCCTCAACGGTCGCTCGAGCAACAAGAGTTACGTCATGGAGTTTGGCAAGCGCTGCAGCATGAGAATACGTGACGAAAGGAACGCTAACCTCGTTCGGATTACAGTCCGGTCCCAAGACCAAAACACTTAAGCGACCCATGAATTCTCCTGGTTCACTGGCATTCGTGCCACCCAGTGAAACCTCGTGGCTTGTTCGGTTCGTCCGTTCACTGTACGTGGATATTAAGGAGGAGGAGTCGCGCTTATCTGCACGCTTATACCTGCGTGATGATTCTTGAAGTTATGTTCGAGTCAATTGCCGACGCGTTTCCTCGCGTATTACGTGAGCCTCCTGATCAACCGCTGGGGGTTGGCTGTCCGGGAGATTCCACTGGCCAATTTTGCGTGTCGCGTATACGGGCGTCGCAATGATCGCCAACAGAAACACGATCCAAGGAGGCCCCATCACTCTGAAGGCCGCTTCTGTCAGGCCCGTGACGATACAAGCAAGAAAAAAAGCCAGCTTGAGACTGCCAAAATCAGGGTCACGACGGAAGGTTCGAATCACGTTTCGATACCCGCTGGCAATCAAGACACCGAGGCACACCAGTCCGATCCACCCGAGAGTAATAAGAATCTCAACATAGCCGTTGTGAGACTCGTTGAGTTTCAACCCAGGAAATGCCTGCCACATCTTCTGGAGCCGGTCGCCGAGCCAGAAACTCTCATATCCGCTGCCAACCAGCCGATTGGTGGGAACAGTGATGACCATCTGCCAGATATCTGTCCGGCCAGTCAGAGTGGGATTTCTTCCTAAACTCTCGATTAAAGTTCCCGACGATTGAAAAAAGAGCGCATACAGAGCACAAAGAAGTAAGCCTGAAAAGAGAAAGTGCACGAGTGCGGGTTTTCGGCGAAAAGCAGGCCTCGTCGAAAGGAACATCACAGTTGTCGCCATGCTCAATGCACAAATCGACGTCATTGAGTTGCACATCCACAACAGCCAGACGATCATCACCAAAACCACACTAAGCGCTATTAGCCGGTTTCTACGGTTCGGTGTTTCCGGGTCGTTATAGATGGTACGGAAGCGCCAGAGAAGCACAAGGCCGAAGAAATCACACAATTCACCCAAGCCGTTCTTCTGGGTGGCGACTCCGATCGGCTCCATTGTCCAACTCAACGTCAACCTGCGACCGAGCGTAGCGTAGTACTTGATGAAAAGGACTGATATCGGCACGAGCACGAAGGCAAGTCGCGTGAAAACACGTTTGATAGCCTCGGGAACACTCGGCTCGGTCAGGATGATCATAACCATCATCACGTCACCAACACCTTTAATCCAGTGTTTGAGCGTAACGAATGGAAAGTCCGACCACGAAATGCTCATTGCTGCGTAAAGGAAGAACAGGCAGATTGCCCAGTTCTTGCGCAAAACAGGGATGACCCGGTGCCACCTGCTGATCACGAGAATCAAAGCGACGATCTCGAGCGCCTCGTAAACAGCAGCATCCACTGCACTTCCCTCGACATAGCTGCTGGCCCTATCGAGGGTCGGGGTCATTTGCAACCATTCAGTTACAGACCGGGAAAAGCAAAAAAACAACCACGCAGTCGGAATCCAAAGAGACCAGGACACCCGCTTCTCTCTCTCTCGATCAAGAAAGAATAGCGCTGCGATGCCGATCTCGAAAATGACCGTGCTTAACGCAGTCGACATACGACCCGTTCTGGGCGTACCCAAACTGCTTCCACGAATTCCAGTTCGTCAGCTCTTGACGGAGGACGATGCAGATACCGAATCACCGGAGCGGGTTGGCAATGCTGGTGCTGCGAAAACGAAGTCATTTCACACATAGCGCAGTGTTGATTGTACGGGAACTGGCTAATGATCAATGAAGACCCTGTGAAACAACTCAAGAGACAGGAGATTGTGAATCTCGGTAGTGTAGTTGCGGCCGCCTTTGACGTGGCGATGCACGATCGTTTCCACTTCCCTGCGATCCAGATAGGGTCGAGATAGCGTCAACGGATCCAGCAGCATTTCCTGGACATATTTGGAGAGCTCGTCGCGATACCAGACACGGAAATGGTAGTACTTGTGACGCCCAAGAAAGAGCCGCTCCAAGCGAAACGGCGAGAGTGCATGATCGATTTGTGCTACCGATTGCGGCATTCCATGATCGTATGCGTACTCGGCTTTGAACGTAAAATCCTGATAACGCCGAATAATTGAGCCAGGAAAACTTTCGTGTTTTCCTCCAACCCCCATGTCGGTGCGGATCTGCCTCAGCGCCAGGTTTCCGTCCGAAATCAACCGGAGTCGGGCGACATTATTCTCGATTGCGCATGCCGGCGCGCGAAAACTTGCCCGCACCACGCCATTATCGAGGAACGGCGAACGTTGAGTGAGTTGGGTCTGTTCCAACGCCAGCAGGTTTGAATGATGCCATGCGGTCTGCCGAAATGCGGAAAACGATAGCGGGTGTGTATCGGCAATCTGATTGTAGGTCTGGAAAGCCGCCTTGACATGCGTCATCAATTCCGGACGGAATAAGCCGGCGGCAGGCATGCTTGGCTTAAATGCCCGGAATCGCCGAATGATCTGGTCACCGTAGTTTCCCGTCATTCTCACTGGCGCGATCTCGCGTGCCTTCTGGCAGACGTAAAGCGGTGGGGCGCAACTTACATCCGCGCCACCGTCAGTGAGGTACACAGTTCGTTCTGCAAGTTGGGGAAAGCGCGAGAGAAAATCCGCGCCGGTTTCAATAACCTGGTGAGGTTGTCCGCATGTCTGTGCAACCCTCCTGGCCACAAGAACGTCGCGGCATTCGCGATATGTGCCGCCAAATGTATAGCACGGTAGAGAACCCGCAGACCCCCGATACCAGGCCATCACAGCTCGTGTGTCTAGTCCGCCCGTCAGTGACATCGCCACGGACTGCCGACCAGTGAAATAGCGCGGCAGGGCCTCGACGAACGCTTCTCGCAGCTCGCCGTAGAACTCGTCCGGGTCGAGCGTGGTCTGAGATTCCCATTCCTCAGGATGGAAATATGTGCCTTTTTGTTCAACAGCACCATTTCGAAAAGTCCACAACGAAGCATTCGGCAACACCGAGATACCTTGAAACAAGGACCGGTTTTCGAGAACGGCGCCTAGCGCAATCAATTCTCCCAGACTTGCCATTTCCGCAGCGCGCAGTTCGGGATGTACAGCAAGAATCGCCTTAGCTTCCCCAGCAAAGTAAAATGCGTCCTTTGACTCGTGGTAGTAGAGGCGCTGCATGCCGTACCGGTCGTTCATCAGTGAGACAGTTCCTCGCGTCTTGTCGGCTAACACCGCATGAAAAAAGCCGTTCAAACAAGCCGGGAAACTTCGCTCTTCTTCATACAGATGGACTAGGTAAGAAGCCTCCTTAGAACCGAGTGCGTGTCCGCGCGCAGCTAATCGTGCTGTTGTTCCGGGTTCTGGGAATTCCTGGCCCGCAAACACAAGCACGACCTTGCCCGTTTCGTTCGTGAGTGGCATCTCGTCCGCAAACGAGTTCTTCTGGGCGCTCCAACCGACATATATACCCAGATCTTCAGCGATCCAGGTTCCTGTAACGTAAAACGTCTCGTGTCGAAGCGTGCCCACCATGGCGAGCAATTCGCGTTCGGCTTGCTCCCTGGGGAGCTTAGTAATAAGTCCTACGATCCCAGGCACTAGGTTTCCTCCAATACCGAACGATACCGTCGCTCGTACCAGTCGGCCCGAAAATCGCGAAGTCTCCTCGCAACACCTTCTGGAATGCGCTCTGACATATTGTGGTGCAGGCCCAGACGAAGCGCCACCCGACCGATTGCCGTTAGCGGTACGTAGTACCGAGGCGTATCGACTCGTCGGAAACCGTTTCGCTCTTTGAAATCCCGCAACCCGTCGCGCTCCTTTTTCCCATAGTCGAATTTTGAGTACACGAGATACCGGATACCCCGGGCCGCACAAGCTCGGACCGCGTGCGCGATTAGCGCATTCTGCGGAACCTTGTCCCTATGCTTAAGCATCGAAATAATGTTCATGAGCCCGGCTTGTGTTGAGGTCTCGTCCGGCACCAACTTAACGAACCCAATCAGCATTTCCTCGAAGAATGCCCCGATAAAAATGCTGCTATTCAGAAATGTGGCTTCTTCGCGACGCACGGTTTCAAAATCTTTGCCGTAATGGGGAAAACGCCGCCTCTGCCGAATCGGGCATTCATTGTAGATTCCCTGTATCCCAGCGACCAATGCGTCGTCGAAAGGGACCTCCCGGAGGATGACACCATTCTTCTCGGCCTGTTTAGCTTTGTTCCTGGCCTTGAAGCCTAGCTCGTTTTTCCACCAATTCTCAAACGTTGTGATGGATAAGACTGCATAGTTATCCCATTCGAATGCATAGGAGAATTTCGGCTGGCTCTCCGGAAGCCTTTGGGCGAATGTAAGCAAGTCTACTCGCGAGCCGGATCTGCGCAGACCGTCAATGATCGGCTCTGGATCGTCTATGAAGCGGTATCGATCACCGTGAAGCTGTGCGATACGCAGAATACGGCCGTCAATCTGGATTTCTTTGTCACGTACGCTGATGAGCTTTGCCATATCGCGAACCCACAATTCAAACACCGCGCTGATAAAACACGCGAGAGATCAAGAAACTCTCTTCGCGCAACACGTAGGACACCTGCTTGTTGAAATTGGCGGAGAGGGGAGGATTCGAACCTCCGGATGGAATGAACCACCGTAGCCGGTAGAACTGGCCACTGCCTTAGCCAACAGCGACCTCTCCTATTTACGGGAACAGGAATGCCTTACTCGCCTGAAAACGCCGTACGTCGTATCACACCTTAGCCTGAGACATACGGTTCCCGAACCGCTTTAATCCCCATGAGCGCTAAGAGCTTTCCGAGGTGATCGCACAGCCGTACCATCACATCCATGAATCTGTGCTGTCCGAGGAGCGCCGAAATGGGTAGCGCAAGCCCATAGATTAGAACGGCAACCAGGGACTTTGTGATATCCAGCACGCCAACGGTTGGCCTCAACGCGGCGCAGCCGCCTCGCAGCAGAGCCTTCCGCAACAGATACACGCGTTTCCACCTGGAAGGCGGCACCGTTTCATAAACTATGGCTTCATCGCACCAGGCGAATGTAAACCCGCGCTCGATTGCCCTCCTGAAGAAATCCACGTCCTCGCCGGCGCGGTACTCGGGCCGAAACGGCGCATCCATGTCACAGAATACGCCCCTTCTCAATAGCGCGTTGCCTGTCCGAGTCTGCTGGGCAGTGAGAATGCAACCACTGACCGGGAAGGACCTGTCATAGAACCTCCCCTTCACGATCCAACTCGGAACTCCCTCTTCAAATGACGGCTTCACTGGCCCTAACACTCCGTCCACATCATATTTCTGACAAGCAAGAAACAGGGACTGCAGCCAGCTCTTCTCCGGGAACTCGTCATCATCAATGAAAGCGAGATAATCTCCGGTCGCGTTTTGGACGACCTTGTTGCGCGCGAGCGCGATGCTCTGCTGAGGCTCCAGGCAGTACTTGACCCCGATGCTGGAGGTGGCTGCGAATTCCGACACAGTTTGTTCCGCTGATCGAAGCTGGTCGTTATCGCAAACAACAACGGAATACGTGAAGAGTCCTCCCGTTTCCTGACGCCGAATATCATTCAGCAAGCGCTCAAGAAGAGCAGGGCGTCTGAACGTACAAATGCAGACGCAGATATTGCTTGCTTGACTAGTCATTTCTTCCTTAATCGAGAATCGTTGGCCTAAAAACAATCTCAGAAAGGTCGTTTGAATCCCGGTTTCCGACCTTCAAGTCTGAACCCTCAACGGCTGTGTAGTTCGTACAATCAAACCTGCGTCGTCAGATTGGGGACAATCGCATAACCGAGTGCAGCCGCAGAATCACCGACCAAATTGCGGAATTCCTCACCCTTTAAAAACGCGTGCTCGGCCGGTACTTGCGGGTGAGTTTCCATTTCAACCATAAAGTGACGGGACAGATCCACGATCTTCTGAAGACGGCTCAAGGGCACGAGCGGCTGTATTGAAAAGAAAAAGTCGGTCAGACGATGACGTCGGCCGAGGACGCGATCTAATGCCTTCCGATACCAGCGATTCACGATACTCTTCTCTCCCGGCTGAAATGAGAAACTCCTTCTAACCATGGTCCCTGAAGGAAGCAGTCCGCCGAAGAGAACATTGGCGCAGAGGTGCATGTGATGATGCCCGTCAAGCCGTTCCGGTTCCCGCCCATAGAGTCGAGCAAATTCTGCGATTTGAGCCGCGACGATATATTCGAAAGAGCTATTCAGGCCGGGGTGGAATATTACCTGCGCGAAACGATTTCGAAGCAGGTACTCTGATAACCGAATCTGATGCTCAGCAATTTTCCGTGAGACCCCGGGCGCCGAGAAGGATGCCGTAAAATTGAGGTGGAGGCCAACGTCGATCCCATTGTCGAGAGCAATCTCGGCCGCGCGTTCCGAGTCCTCCATGAACACCATGGCGCTGACGGATGAGACGGCGCCGCAAAGAACACAATCAAGAGTGCGATCGGTAGTTTCGCAGTTGAGTCCCCAGTCGTCCGCATTCACGATCAGTCCGCAGCCGCGTGGACGAGCGCTCTGAAGAGCGTATGGCTCCTTACTCGACGCCTTTGCGGAGTGAATTCGGTTCCGATCTGATTGTGTGCTTCTCTGCATGGTCTTCGATCACTTGTCAGACTTGGATAACTCGGCTTTTGCAGTCATGGAAATCGTGTGTGGCTCTCCTGCTCCACGCAGAGCAACCTTTCTCTTCAATCGGCTCAGTTGTTCCCTTCGGTGGAATTCAACAAGTTCGCGCGGAACCGGCCGCTCAAGCCCGCGAACCGCTGCCCAGGTGTAACCGATCCCCAGCGCGAGTCCGCCGATTAGCCGTGGAGTCTGGGTCATTTGATATACAACTCGAAAAATCTCCCAGAGAGGGTGATTACCGATGCGATGATCCTTCAATCCATACTTGAATCTGGACTTCAAAATGCCCTGCTGTGCCGTTCCCATCTCGCGATGATGCGTGCATACCTTCTCGGTGAAACTACGCGTCTGCCAACCGCGCATCCGCGCGCTGATTACCGCAACGTGATCGATGGAGCCGCCCTTCATCGGCTTATATCCACCAATTGCGTCGAAACACTCGCGGCGAAACACCTGGCATGCGCCGGACACGTGTTCGATGCTGACAAACCGATAGTCGTAGACTTGTCCAGACAACTCCTGGAATGGCGTTCCAACTACACCCAAGGCCGGATTCTCTAACAGCTTCCTAAGCAGAAATTCGAAATAGTCCGGATCGAAGGAGATGTCGGCATCGAGACTCGCAATCACCTCATAGCCTAGGTCCTTGACTCTCGCGTACCCGGCATTGAATGCCAGCACCTTGCCTGCAAAATTCCGCTCAACGCGCTCAGGCATTCGTACCAACTCGATCCATGGATGCTCTGCTGCATACCTGGACACAACTTCATCGGTTCCGTCCGTAGAGCCATCACTGACAATTACCCACCTCAGCGGAAGCACCGTCTGCGTCACGACAGACCGAAGCGTAAGCTCAATGAATCGCGCCTCGTTCCGGGCTGGAGTGACTATGACGTATTTCGTAAGCGTGGACATGTCAATTTGATTGGACGACTGAAGGATATTGTGGGGGGCCGATATCGAGACCATCTTCGTGCTGCTACGCAGATCGGTCCGCGGTTATGAGCGTTCCGAGTCGCTCCTCCGTCGAATCCTTCTGTAAGTTCGTAAACGAAATAATCGCCGCAGCCGTCTTCTCTTGTTGTCCGGATGTCAGTTGAGGGTACATCGGAAGCGACACAATTTCTGCGGCACAGCTCTCCGTTACCGGGAAATCTCCCACGCTGTGGTTGAGAGATAAATAAGCGCGTTGCATGTGCAGCGGTACCGGATAATGAATGGCCGACCCGATTCCCGCATCCTTCAGATGCTTCATCATATTTTCACGTTCGTTGGTTCGGATCACGTAGAGATGATAGACACCTCGGGACCAGGATGGCTCCCATGGCAGTCGAATGGCATCGCAATCCGCGAGAAGCCGATTGTATTCGAGGGCTCTCGCACGGCGAAGCTCATTCCAGTTTTTCAGATGCCCTAGCTTAATTTGAAGAATTCCGGCCTGCAATGCGTCCAGCCGTCCATTGTAGCCCTCGATGTCGTGGTAGTATTTTCGGCTTTGTCCGTGATCGCGCAGCATTTTCATCTTCTCTGCCATGCTGGAATCATTCGTCGTGATTGCGCCGGCCTCGCCGCAGGCTCCAAGGTTCTTTCCGGGATAGAAGCTGAATGCGGCCGCTCTACCCATCGACCCCGCCTTCATCCACCGGTTGTGCTTTTTTGAAAAATACTCGGCACCATGCGCCTGGCAGGCATCCTCGATCACGATCAGGTTGTATTCTTCCGCAAGCTCAAGAATCCGGTCCATATCGGCCATCTGTCCATACAAGTGCACCGGAATGATCGTCGTCACAGGCCGGCCGCTGTGAAGGCTCACAAGCCGTCCGGATTTGTCGCGAACGCATTTCTTTTCGAGATAGCGCTGCAACATGACAACAGACATGTTGTACGTCTGCTCGTCAACATCCACAAATTCCGGAATGGCCCGCGCCTGCGAGATTGCTTCGGTCGTAGCGATGAAGGTATTTGGAACCGTAAGAACGACGTCCCCGGCCTGGATGCCGCTCGCAATGATGGCGAACCGCAAGGCATCCGTACCGCTATTTACGGCAATGGCATGACGCACATCGCAGAACTCTGCAAATGCGGTTTCAAAGTTCTCCACCATCGGACCGCCTATGAACCCGGCGGAATGCAACACGCGGCGGAACAACGCCGTGAGTTCCTCCTCAAGCTCAACGTGGGGAGTTACTAAATCGAGAAATGGGATTGCCACGTCACTATTCATTGTCTCTCCTGACTTGCGCTCTATGAATCATTACGGAAACTGTACGGATGATTCGACACAGGATCGGCGAGCCCGGATTGACTCGCCACGATCGCTCGCGGGCACGCGCTCAGATGCCGGAGCTGAAACCCTAGTCCCCTTTAGCCGCGTCAAGGTAACGCAAAATCCTGGCTGGGTTGCCCGCTATCACGGCGTTCGCAGGAACGTCGCGGGTTACCACGCTTCCCGCGCCCACAATCGCGTTTTCGCCGATGCAGACATTTGGGAGAATTGTCGCACCCGTACCAATGGATGCGCCTCGCTTGACAAGTGTTTTCTCGACCTTCCAGTCCGCTTCTGTCTGTAGCTTGCCTTCAAGACTCGTCGCGCGAGGATAGCTGTCATTCGTGAACATCACACCATGTCCGACGAACACGTTGTCCTCGATCATGACTCCCTCGCAGATGAAGGTGTGGCTTGAAACCTTGCATCGCTGGCCTACCCTTGCGTTTTTTTGAATTTCGACAAATGCGCCGATCTTCGTGTCGTCCCCGATCTCGCACCCGTAAAGGTTGATAAACTTCGAAAGGCGAACGTTCTTTCCGAGCTTTACGTCGCTTGCAATTGCGTTAAATTCATTCATAGCTCGACAAGAGCCCCTCTTTTTTTCAATGATTCGCTCGCAGCCTCGAGCATTTTGACGACCCGGAGACCGGCGCAGCCATTATTGAAAGGCTGTTGTCCACTCGAAACGCAATCGACGAAGTATGTCATTTCCTGTCGCAGCGCCTCGCCTTGTTCCAACTGCGGAGACCACATGTCACCTGAGCGATAACTTACAAGCAGCTCGTAGACACCTTCCTTGCTGCCAATCTGAACACCCTTGTCGTAGATCTTCAGCTTTTCGTCGGCTTCAAGATCGTTCCAGACCAGCATTCGTTTCTCGCCGCCAATCAACGTCGTCCTCACCTTCACCGGCGACAACCAGTTCACATTGATGTGAGCAATGACTTTTTCCGGGAAGTAGAGCGTCATGTATGCAACATCTTCATGACCATTCAGATGGCCTTGCCCGGTTGCAACAATCGCTTCCGGATCGCCCTTCAGCAGGTAGTCCATGATCGACAGATCGTGGGGGGCTAGATCCCATAACACGTTGCAGTCATGCTGGAACAGGCCGAGGTTGACGCGAGTCGAATCGTAATAGTACAGATTGCCCAGCGCGCCATCATCGACAAGTTGCTTGATTTTCCGTACCGCTCCGGTGAACAGGAACGTGTGGTCCACCATTATCGTCAGGTTCTTCTGGGCAGCAAGGTTAATCAGTTCCTCGCCTTGGGCCGAAGTGCTTGTGAACGGTTTCTCAACAAAGACGTGCTTTCCATTCTGCAGAGCCGCCTTGGACAATTCGTAGTGCGTCCAGACCGGGGATACGACCGCGATTGCGTCGATCTCAGGTGAAGTGATGACTTCTGTCGCGCTTGAAACAACTCTTGCTCCAGGATGAGCCTTCTGTGCCCGAAGGCGGGCCTGGGGGCTGATCTCTGCAATAGCCAGGACCTCGGAACCCTCAAGACTCGCTAGGTTCCTCACAATATTCGGGCCCCAGTAGCCGTAACCGATTACGCCAAAGTTCATGATTCGCCGTCTTTCTGCAGAATCGCTGACTGGTTGGGGGATGACGTACGCAGGTTTCCAGACCGGGATCAGTGATGATCTCTGCCGATTGAATCAGTTGTGAAGGAGTTTAGTAGGCGCCCGAGCCACGGATAACGGCTAGAGGCGTGCGGAGAAGGATTTTGACGTCAAGCCACGGACTCCATGAGGTGGCATACCTGAGATCCAGTCGCACCATGTCATCAAAGTCAACAATGCTTCTTCCGGTAACCTGCCACAACCCGGTAATACCAGGCTTTACTTCGAGCAGTCTCCGGCGATGCCATGTTTGATACGCAGCCAATTCGTATGGAATCGGAGGACGGGGACCAACCAGCGACATATCACCACAGAGAACGTTGAAGAACTGTGGCAATTCGTCCAGGCTGGATTTGCGCAGAAATCTCCCGATCGGGGTGATCCGCTTGTCACCTGTAAGCTTGTAGACTGTGTCCGATTTGAGGTCCGCTCTTTCCTCTTTGTTGATCAGCTTGGTCACGAATTCGCGGTGAACATTGTGGTCATTGTTGACGTACATCGAACGGAACTTCAGGAAGGTGAACTGCTTCCCATGCTGACCCACCCGGATCTGCCGAAACAGGACAGGCCCTTTGGAGGTCGCCTTGACTGCGATCGCAATGAGTACGCAGAAGGGAAGGCAGACCATTGAGAGAATCAAGCCCCCCACGATGTCAAGGGTTCGCTTGAGAATAAGCATCGGCTGCTTGCCTTTGTCGCGGCTTGAAAGATCTGGATACAAGGCAGGGTTGCTTGGGCGACCCGGTCCGTTCTCATCCCAATCATCGGGATAGTAATGCAGAGAAATGTTGACGAGATTAAATTGCTCGAAAGTCAGTTCCTCCCGCAAAGTCTTGCTCACACGACTCAGAATGGTCATGAGGATCGAGCTTTTGTCTCCTGCGACCAGGCCCGTAAACAATGCGCCTATCGTATTCGCCGACTTGTACCAACCCACCATGTCGGTGTCGCGGCTCGTTGCCAGCAGAACCGTCATCACCGATTCCAGCGCTTTCGCTGACCTGACTGGATGCTGGTCGTCAACCTCGAGAAGCATGAGGACAAACGGAGCCTTCGATCGTTCCGTCCGTTTCCGCTCGATCGCGATGACCCGCCTGAAACCTTCCTCATCGAAGGGCTGCCGTTCAGATGCTGGCTCGGTCAGGGGATCCATTACAGAAGGTTGCCGACGCTGCTGTTCCGTGTTCACCGTTTCCTCCCAAGGCACATATCCAATTTCTTCAACGTTCGAACCTAAATCGTTCAAATTCCATATCGCATCTTGTAGTCATAGTGTCGGACAACCGGTGAAGCGTTTCATACAGATTGGAAACTCAACCGCTCTCGTGAGAATAGTCAACAGACGCTAGATTACCCATAACAATCAAACTTCCGCATCCTCGTTTAGTAACCGGTTTGTGGGGCGATAGTAATAATCTGAGTTCGCCACGCTTTTTGCACTGTTCAAAATTGCCCCAATCAACTTTTGCGTTCCGACCGCTTCAAGTCCGCGCTCCAGCTGACGCTTCTGCGTAGTGCCCTGCCGGGTCACAAGCAGGATCCCGTCCGCCAGATTGGTCCACACACTCGTGTCGGCGAGAGGAAGAATCGGCGGTGAATCGATGACCAACCAGTCGAACCAAGCCGTTAGCTGCTCCATCAGTGGCGTAGCCCGGCCCGATTGCAACAATTCGAGCGAATTTCCTGTCGCCATTCCCGCAGGAAGAATCCAGATTCCTGGCCCCTGAAGCCTATACATGCTTCTGACAAGCGTCCTCTCCCCGCTCAGCCATTCGCAAATCCCCGGCTTTGGTGGAAGTCCAAAAATCTTCGACTGCGTGGGCCGCCGCACGTCACCCTCGATAAGGACCACCTTTTGCTGGGTCCGCAGCGCGATAGTGCAAGCCAGATTGCCTGCAACCATGCTCTTGCCTTCCTGCGGAATTGTGCTCGTAATCAGAATCTTTTTTAATGGACGCTGACGCCGCATGTGTCTTAACCGTACGCCAAGCAGATGAAACGCTTCGCCGGCGGGGCTTTCCATGTCGGGGAGGCATACGAGATGACTATCAGGAGACGTCGAGATGTTCAGCGTTTCGCATTGCATTGGCCCCTCGCCGCGCTCTTCAACTCGCAATACCGGAGAACCGGTTAGGAAGTTATCCACACCGCTCTCTCCTTGCGGCGGTTCCACCACTGCCAACGCAGGTTCCTGGAGAGCCGCCTGACCGCGGCCATCAAACGAATCGCTCGCCGATCGAACTGTGGCCACAGTGCTTTCGGCGCGTTGCAGCACATCGAGTGCGCGCGCATCAACGGCTACACCCTTTTTGCCACTCCGTTCTGCTTCCGAACGCTGTAGAGCGTCAAATATCTGACTCATGCCCCCCCGCTTCAACCGTGATCGGAGGATTCAATTCCGAGCCGGCTCCGTTCGCTTTTTGCGTTGCCGCGTAAAGATCCAGGGAAAAACTCCTGGCTCGTTCCAGGTCTTGGTCGACATGATTTGGCGCGTTGTGTGCGATCTTCGAACCATTTTGAGTGAGATGGAAGTCGCTGGCGACTCCAGAGACAATCTCTGAAGTAATCTCAGAAACCTGTTGAGCATATCCGGTGATGAGAGAGTTCTCGCAAATAGTGTTGATGAGGCGCGGAAATCCACGGGAGTATCGATGAATCGTCTTCACAGCATCCGGCGAAAACAATGGCTCATCGCGGAAGCCCCCTCCGGCAATGGCTAGTCGCTCCTGAATGTACCTGTCCGTATCCTGCTCATCGAGCGGCGCAAGGTGCGCACGCAATGCAATTCTTTGCTTCAGCGGACGAAGTTCAAAGGAATCGAGCTTCAGATCCAGCTCGGGCTGCCCCACCAGAACAATCTGAAGAAGCTTATCGTCGTTTGTTTCAAGATTGGAAAGTAAACGAATCTCCTCCAGGAGTTCCATGGAAAGATTGTGCGCCTCATCGACCACCAATACCGTCGTGAGTCCCTGAAGGCCACGCGACGTAACGTATCTGCTCAGGTCCAACAGCAGCGAGCTCTTGTTCTGCTGTTCGCTGACCTTCAAACCGAAATCAGAGGCCGTGTAGTGCAGAAACTCCATAGCGGACAGCCGGCAGTTAAACAAGTAGGCATAGGCAATTTCGCTGCTCTCCTTGAAGAGTTGCAGCAGGCATCGAACCATCAGAGTCTTGCCGGTTCCCACTTCTCCCGTCACCACGACGACGCCTTTGTGGCGACGAATCCCGTAGTAGAGTGCGGCCAGCGCCTCATTGTGTCGCACCGTCGCCACAAAACAGGTCGGGTCCGGCGTGATATCGAACGGATTGCGCGTCAAATTGTAGAAGCTCTTGTACATAAAAGGTCCCGCACTATCCTCGCAATAAGCTGTATGCAGATCCAGCCGCAATCACTGCACCAACGATCGCTGTTAATGTCCAGCCCAATGCCATTTGTTTCTTCTGCCTTCTTTCGTCCAGAGGGCTCTGAATTTCTGGAATCTCTGCCACAACGGGTAACTCAAGTAGGGCCTTGATCTCTTTCTCTCCGTGCATACGGTCATCGAAGAATTCGAACAGGAAAACAACCAGGCATCCAAGCGCCACGCCGATCCCCACTCCCATTGCGCAGAACTTGAGACGATTCGGGAAGTCGGGTCTGATGGGAAGGCTCGGCGGATCAAGCATGGTGAAGCGCTCGCCTTGCTGCATTTGCTCCATGCTGGTGGCCATGACGGACTGATTCTTCTTTTTCAGAAGGTCATCATAGTTCGCCTTCGATTGGTCGTAGCCTCGGGTAAGATCGGCCAGCGCCTGTTCGGTCGCAGGTTGTGAGTTGAGGCGTCCCTGGTATTCGTTGATTCTAGCCTCAAGCCCGGCAATCGCCCGCTCGCGGCCTGCAATCTCAACCTGGTTGGCCTGGAGTTGGCTCTGTAATTGAAGAAGGGGCGCGCTCTCTGCGTCACCGGCCTGTCTCGAGCCGGTTCTTTGAGAGGCCAACATGTCCTGCCTCTGCTTCTCGGTCCGGGCGATCTGTGCCTTCACCTTTACCACGTCCGGATAGGAATCTGTATAGCGCGAACTCAGATCCGTCAGTTGAGCTCTGAGCTTCGCCAATTCCTGGTCGATAGCAGTGACTTCCGTCGGCGCTCCATCCACGGTACGCCCGGTGGCATGAAGGTTCTTGTACTGCTCGATCAGTGTTTGATAGTAGACCCGCTGCTGTTTCGCGGTGCTCAGCGAATCCTGCTGGTTCTGTAATTGGCTCTGAAAACCGGCAAGGATCTGGAGATTGCTGGCCTGCTGACTGGGGAGTGCGCCCTCATGCGCTGCTTGGAATTGCCGAACCTTTTCTTCCTGGGCAGTCAGGGTTGCGCGCGCGTCAGCAAGCTGTTTTTCAATAAAGAGCGTTGTCCCCTCGGACTGTTGCTCGCGGACCTTGAGGTTCTCATTGATGAACAGCTGCGTCAGCTCGTACGTCACCTTCTGAGCCAAAATGGGATTATTCGAGGAGAACCCCACTCGGAAAGAGGTGATCTCGTTATTACGAGTATCGCGGACAAGATCGATGCTGATGTCCTTTCGCATCTTTTCGATCTTGTCGTCATCATTCTTAATTGCATCGGAGCCAACGTACAAGTTCAGCTTTTTAATGATCATCAGAAGGCGTGTACGGCTCAGGATCTGCTGCGTGATGCTTTGCAGACGGTCCTGTAGATTGTCCGTAACGTTGGGAGCCACATAGTTCTCAGGCATCGTTGGCTGCTCAACCAGAATTAATGTGCTCGACTTGTATCTCGCCGGCAAAACCCAGCTGACTCCCCAAACGAACATCCAGCCAGCCAACAGAGGAACCAGAAAATAGATATGCCGGCGACGCACGAGATCGAGATACTTTTCGAAGTCAAAATGCGTTGATTCCTGTTCTTCAATGATCTCGGGCATGGTCATCTTCCTAAGGGGCGGTGAAATCCGTAACTGATCGATAGGTAAACGCGATTCGAGTCTGGCGCAATGAAGGCGACTGGAATTCCGGAATAGCTCTCATGGAAATGCATGTATCCAATTGCTGCGTTCAGTCCTTCCATCACTCGGTGCTGCACATCAGCCCCGGCGGAAATTGTATGTCCTCCTGGAAACAGGGCGGGAGTGAGACTGTCGAGCAACGAATAATTCCCCTCTGCCCCAACGCTCCAGTTGCGGGAAAACAAAAAACGTCCGTCAATACTGGCCATATCTGCATGATACGCACCGCCAAACCCCGGTGCACCCGATACCAGATGGGAGTAGCTAACGCTTACCATCGTCCGAAGTGCCTGCCAACCTAGACTGCCCTGCACCGCCGGCGTCCATCCCTCGAGTTTCGGAAGGCCTGATTCCCAGGCAGCGTAATGCTCCGGGCCACCGAGGATCGAGAATGAGAAGCTCTTTGTAAAGTAATGAGTGTAAAACCCGAAGACGTTGTGTGCCACCGCATACGTGTCAATCGGATGTGCAGAAAATTTTGAGAACTGATATGCAACGCCGGCATACTCAGATCGGCCGATCCTTCGACTAAAGAATCCCATCGCGCCAGTTGTATTTCCGTCGTTCAATCCTGCGGTATGGGAATCATCCGGATAGTGAAGGAAGTCATAAGTTCCTCTCCCCCCGACCATCGCATTTCTACCGTACTGGTAATCAATCCCTGCGTTGCTCGTATTGACGATCTCATTCGCGAAGGGTGCAATCAGAAGCGTATTCGACGGTCCCGGTTTTCCCGAAACTCCACCGCCGACAAATGGATTCGACTGATTGTAAAGGTTGTCGTTTTGCTGAAATTTGTCGCTAATCTCAATCACAGCATACGGACTGATGTGAAACCGGTAGTCAGCTGACGCGTCCTGGCTCACGCCATTGAGTTGGCTCGTATTTTGATAAAGCGTGAATCCTGGGCTATAGTGCAAAGTCTCGCCCTGTCTTGAGGTCCTGCGATCAAGGCTTACCGAAGGCAGGAAATAGTAAATCTCGTCACCGTCAGCCTTCGTAGTGTCCCCAAGCATGAGATTGTCAACGTAAGAACCGGTGAAGACAAGCCCGGCATCAAGATAGTTCGCGCGCGATTCAGTTCCTACGACTACCGGATAGGCGTCTCCGCTGATCGGCGGAGGCGTCATCATGTGGGTGTCGTCCAGATCGATCCCGCCGCCATTCGCTGCAGGCTCAACCTGAGACCATAACGGCGTCGTTGTCGCAATCACGAGAAAGAAACAGGCAATCTTCAGCATAAAGGCCTCTACGGAACAATGATCGTGTCGTTCGGCTCGAGTTTGACGTTCTGAGCGGAATTCTTGCCCTTGATGAATTCCTTGTAATTGAACTTCAGGTTGGACTCGTGTCCGTCAGGGCCTTTTCGCAGCACGTACACGCCCGACTTTTTTGCAAAATCACGAAACCCGCCTGCCGCTGCGATGGCATCCATGATCGTCGTATCGGTCGTCAGTGGATAGGAACCCGGCTTTGTAACCTCTCCGAGAACGTTGTACTTCCTGCTGTTCACCTTTTCTACGACGACAGTAACTTCCGGCGTCGTGATGAAGTTCTTCAGCTTGTCAGTGATCTCATTCTCCAATTGCAGAGGGGTGCGTCCGGCGGCTTGAATCTCCCCCACCAGCGGAAGCGAGATCTTGCCGTCGGAACGCACGGGAACCGACTTGCTTAATTCTGCTTCTTTCCATACGCTGATGGCGAGAACATCGTCATTGCCGATCACAAAATTGTCGTCATGCGCCTTGATGCCCGACCCAGAATCCTGTGCATTCGAGCTTGCCGAGACGGAACTTCTGTTTGGCGCAGCCTGTGCCTGCCCCGGTCGCGGCGCCGCGAGAACCAGGACCAATCCCAAGAACAACACGTGCAGGGCAGTCAACTTCATAGGCACTCCTGTCAACCATCTGTCGCGTTCAGAACCGCATATCTTCGGCCTGACGCTCTTCGTGTACTGCATCGAACCTCTGTCCAGACTTCCGTTCTAATCGCCCGCGAGTGACGTTCGCAGAGGCGGATCGGCTTGCTTGCACTGCGTGGCATCGAGCGCCACCACGTTGCGCTGCACTATTGGAACAACATCCATTGCGTCAATCTCGACAGCTACCGATTGCGCCAACATCTCCACAGAAAGGACCAACCGGAACAGGTTCTTCTTTCGCGTCAGAATGCCCTCAACACCTTCAAGTGAGCCGCGAGCCACGCGAACACGCTCGCCGCAGCGCAGAAAGGGGTGAGGCTCCACGCTGAAATCGCCGTCAACCGTCCGGCGGATCGCCTCAATCTCTTCTTCCGGCACTGTGGCAATCCGTTCTCCTTGGCTAATGATCGTGTGCACCCCCGGTGTGGTCAGTACAGGAAGCCTGCGTTCCACCGCTCCACGCACAAAAACGTAACCGGGAAACAAAGGCATCGATAGTACTTTCCGACGATCCTTCCACCTGCGGGTCGACTCGTAAAGCGGTAGAAAAACCTCAAAGCCCTTGGTGATTAGCATCTCGCTAACGGACTTTTCGTGTTGGTGACGCGTATGCGCCACGCACCACGCAGCCTCCATTTGCTGCGGCACTTCGATACTCTGCACCTTCACCAAGTGAACCCCCGATTGCATCCCTTCGCCGCTGAGGACATAGCTTCGCCCTGTGAGTTACATGCTCAGTGTTTTTTTTAACCGTTCGGTCGTCCGAATCTCTCTCAACTGCCGAGCCTTACCGTTCAACCTGGGCAGCGGAGAAACCCTGTCCCATAGTCGGGGAACCCAGTGGGTTCTACAATGCCCTATTAGGGTCGGCGAAGTACCTCTGCAGTAACCTAACCAAGCCGCCGCAGTAACCACATCCTCCTTGCCCGGAACCCAAATCCAAATCTTTGATTCCACAATCCTTGGGGATCCGATCAACCCCATTGTTCAAAACCTGATCCTTGAGCCTTCAAATTGTTACTTTTGGGTCAAATGCAGCCGTTTCATAATCCCCGCGCTCCGTAGAGTTGACATGGCGCATCCGCCGGTAACCTCAGCGATGCCGATGAAGACGCCTCGCGTAACCCATTTTCATGTGAGGCACATGACCGCTTCTCGCTGCCGCCTCCTCAAAAGCCAGTAGTTGCCGGCTAAACTCCGGGCCGATGACATCCTCGGCTCCAAAAATCACGATCCTGGCAATCCAGTTTTCCAGCTCGCGAATGTTCCCCGGCCACTTCCACCGCTGAAACGCGTCCAGCGCATTCGAACTCAGTCGTGGAACAGACCGGCCAAAGTTACGGGCAAATCTTCCAAGCAAATACTCGCAAAGTTGCGGAATATCCTCCTTACGTTCGCGAAGTGGCAGCAGCCGCACGCGATGGAGATTGGACAGCCCGAGCAGTTTCTCGACACACGTGCGACTCTTCAGCCCGGTCTCGGGGTCAATACCCGAGGCGCATACAAACCTCGCATTTGCCGTAAGATCCTCATTCCCACCTGGACGGCGATAATTTCCCGATTCGAGTGTCTGCATCAGTTTTTCTAGAAGGGCAGAATCCATATCCCCGATTTCGTCCAGAAAGAGCGTCCCACCAGACGCCATGCGAACCGAACCGACCGCCGTCAACCTCGCATCCACGGCTCCCCGTTGTTCCCAACCGAACATCTCTGCTCCCAACAGGTCAGGTGGAACCGCAGCACAGTTGAGCTTCAAAAAAGGTCCGTTGCCGCGAATCGAACCCGTGTGCAGAAACCGGCCGATCACTTCCTTGCCCGTACCGCTCTCACCTTCGATCAGCACGGGAAAATCGTCGCAAAACGCTCGCTCAATTTCTTCCCTAACTTTGTCCATTCCAGCCGTGCTGCCAAAAATAAACTCAGCAGTGGGAAGTTCGAGCCGATCGGCTTGGGCAGTAATTGCAGTCATACGGGTTGGTACTATGCCTCTTGCAAGATCATGACCAATAGTGAATTGTGACGAGGTTTCATTTCACGGGTTTTCCCCCGGTTTTGAAGCAAATTCATCGATTCTCAACAGCTTCAACGATCGCAAAAAACAGAAGTGTGCAGGATTTTGCACACTCACTTTGGAAGTATGCAAATGATTGCAACATTGATCTGCCGTGGAACTGAATGCATTGCGTGGGTTCTTGCGTGCGTTCTAAAGAGAGAAACATTCCACGCGCGAGGACACCAAAGCTCGGTGGAAAAGTAGAAACAAGGCTCCGCTGATTGGTTAGCGCCTCATATCCCTGAGGCGGTTCGGCTCCATGAGAGAGACTTCGGAGCGAGCCCATGTTGCTGGATTTTGTAGAGCAGGCCTCGGTAGCTGATGTTGAGATACTTGGCCGCATGGCGCCGGTTCCAACCGGAAATCTCCAGGGCTTCCTGTATCATTTGTGCTTCTGCGCGATCCTTCATATCGCGGACAACTGAGCGCATCCCCGACTTTTGGGCATGCAGCGCCCGCCCGGGTTCCTCATCCTCAAGCCGAACTTCGGCGATCTTCTGTTCCAGTTCGCGAACCGCAGTATCTGAATCGCGCATGGTGATTGTGCGGGTTACAAAATTCCGCAGCTCACGCACGTTTCCATGCCAGTCGTAAAGCATTGCGGCATCCATCAAACGCGTCGGGAATACGGCTTCGTTTCCGTACCGCAACGTCTCCGGCAACCTGCAGATGGTCTCCTCAATCAGATAGGGAATGTCTTCGCGCCGCTCTCGTAGCGCTGGCACATTGATGGTGAAGACATTCAGCCGGTAGTAAAGATCCTCGCGGAACGATTTTTCCGCAAGTGCGTTCTCGATCTGCACGTTGGTCGCTGCCAGTACGCGCACGTCTACCCTGCTGCTTTCACGCGCGCCAAGCCGGTTGAACTGGCCATCCTGAAGCACATGCAGAAGCTTGGCTTGCATCGGCGCGCTCATCTCGCCAATTTCATCCAGCAGCAAAGTGCCGCGATGCGCCAGTTCAAATTTGCCCGGCTTATCCTTGATGGCGCCCGTGAATGCGCCCTGGTGGTATCCAAACAATTCGCTTTCGAGCAGATCGGCCGGCAGTGCTGCACAATTCACATTTACGAAACGATGCTCCGCTCGGCGCGAATGCTTATGAATCAGGTGCGCGATCACTTCCTTGCCCGTACCGCTCTCGCCAAGAATCAGAACCGGAGCATCCACATCCGCCAGAAGCTGGACTTGGCGATAGATCCTCAGCATCGAGGGAGCTGCCGCCAGGAAGTACCTTCCATCCGCCAATTCCTCCCGGATCACTTCCGTTGCCTCTGAACCCGGGCACACCGAATTCGCTGTGTTTCTGCACCCCAACTCTCGTTTCGCCGTACTTGCATCGCACGCCCGCTCGAGCATGATCGAGACATCGGTGGCCACGAGTGGGCGCTCTAGAAACAGCCCAACTCCTGGCGCGAAAGCCTTGCCCAGGGTTCGCTGCTCGCCGGGGCCGCACACGATGCAAACAGTGGACTTTGAGGCTGTCCGAAGAGTTTTGTGAAGAGCCGGAAGGGTGAACGGAGACGACGACTCCAGGATGACGAGATCGGCTTCCACTCCGTTGTTGAGCAGAAGCTCCGCCTGATCGCAACTGCCAGCTTGCACCAGCTTGTGGCCGGCGCTCTCGATGACTTCACTGAGCAGTAAACGCGTTTCGGCAGATCGAAGAACGCTTAGAACAAGCAAGTTTGTTCGCACAAGGCACCCGAGGAGGAGGCAATTCTTGCAAATGAGAAATCGGGCTTCGCGTCATATGCCCAAAACAGGCAAACTCATAACGCGACCATCGCTCTGCAAACGTCCGCCAGAATTTCGCATGGGTCCGGCTCGTGCATACCGCGAGTTTGACCAAAGCGAAAAGAAACCGGCACCCAGCCGAAATCTCGAAAGAACTTCAGTGTCCGTCGATCGGAAGTGCTCCCGCAATCGGAACGGACCACGAAATGAACGCGGACTGTGAAACGGGCCAATTCTTCCAACGGGCCTAAATTGTTGAACCTGTTTGGAGCCTTAACAGTAGGATAGGTGCGGTTACGAGTCAATAAAACTTTAGTAACATCCTCAGTGTAAGTAGCTGAAACAAATGTGTGTTTTCATCGCCTTAGGTCTACGAGGATTTATAGGAATTTCATAAACATCTATGAACGGCTCGCCGGATTCAATATGGAAAAGTGAATTAGATCGCATCCCGGAAAGACTCGCATGAATGCACCGTTTCCGTTGCAACGCTGATCTCGATATTCATCGTGTGGCTCTCTTCGGGCTGGAGGCTTACCGCAGAATCCAGGATATTCCCACCTTCAACGCAAAGCATCCTGCGCCACTCATCGGCTCCGAAATCTGTCAGCGAACTAGC
This sequence comes from Occallatibacter sp., assembly GCF_049582745.1. Lineage (GTDB taxonomy): Bacteria > Acidobacteriota > Terriglobia > Terriglobales > Acidobacteriaceae > Telmatobacter. Next base: position 18,894 of record NZ_JBAUUO010000074.1, on the reverse strand, counting down.
TCCGTCGCTCCAAGGGTTCCAGACAATCGTCGAATTCGAGTTCCGCTTCGCCGTCTTCAATCTTCGCCCAAGGACCCCGTCCACTATCTCGACCGACCCCGAAGCTCCAACAAAGGCATTGTCGGTCTGCGCCGAGAGCCGAAGGGCACCCGTTTGTATCTTTCTGCGGTTCCCATCCCGGTTATCGAAATACGCCACACCATCCAGCCCCCGCACTTCAGCCTTCTCCACATCGCCCACGTTGAAGTAGGTATGCAATGCTTCTTCAAATCGAAGCGCAGCAACGCCTGTGTTTTTCATCCTCAGTTCCGCCTTCAGCCGCGCTCCAACCGTGATTCGATATTCCAATCGAAAATCAAAGGGCCACCACTTGCGCGTCGCTTCATCGCTCCCGGTCGAGAAATACACGCACACCGATTCGCCCGAAACCTCTGTGATCGACTCGAGATGCCATTCCTTCGTCCGCACAAATCCATGTGCCGGAGCCTTCGGATTATCTGATTTGCCACGGAACCAGGGAAAACACACCGGGATCCCACCGCGGATAGCTCGACCGGCCTCCCAGTGCGACTTCTCGCTCACAAAGAGGACTTCGTCTGCGCCCGCCGGTTTCCAGCCAGTCACTTGCGCCCCGTGCAGGTAGATCTCCGCGGTCGCTGCTGCTGTCTCAATTTGAATCCTCGGCAATCCACCATTTCCGAACTCAATCTTTGCTACGCCGGAAATGGCGCACCGTCCATTGAAGGCGGCGATCTTCGCGTCGTTTGCCATACTTCCCGGATTCTCCCCTACCGAATGCCTACGGGTGCCAAAATGCGATCTCCGCTCCTGACGCCTCATCTCGATTACGGCTTGTAGTCCTTCGTCCCCGTCACATCGACAACCGTCTGCACCGGAAGCTTATCGCTCGATCCACCCGCGAGGATGCGCACCTTCTCCTTCTCCACGCGCCACACATGGTCCGGCGTATTCCAGTACGCCAAATCGCGCGCTTTCAATTCGAGTGTCACATCCTTTTCCGCGCCAGCTTCAATCCGCACCCGCTTGAATCCCTTCAGTTCCAGTTGTGGCCGCGTCACCGCGGAACCCATGTGCTGGACGTACATCTCAACAACCTCGTCGCTGGCACGCTTGCCGGCGTTCTTCACCTTTACATGCACCTGCACACCGCCGTCGGCATCCATGTGCGATGCGCTCGTTGTCACGACGCGATAATCGAACGTCGTGTAGCTCAGCCCATACCCAAACGCATACAGCGGCTTTTTCTTGCTGTAGAGATAGGTTTCGCCATCCAGCAGGTTGTAGTCGAGAATCGGCAACAACTGATCATCCCCGGTCGGCCATGTCTGCGTCAGCCGGCCCGCCGGTGAATAATCCCCAAACAACACATCCGCCAGTCCATGCCCTTCTTCCTGGCTGTTGTGAACCAGGTGCACAATTGCGGGCACATTTTGCTGACTCCACACAATCGCATACGGAAAACTCGACCGCAGCACCTCAATCGTCTTCGGATTCGCAGCGAAGACCTTCTTCACCAGCTCTTCCTGTTCCAGCACAATCGTCTTGCGATCCACATCTTCTTTGCCGTTGGAGGGAACCGGGCACTGATCCCATCCCGCATTGCACACGGGATGATTGCCAACAACCACGATCGCGACATCCGCCTTCTTCGCCAGAGCCTCCGCCTCGTTCTCATCCGAGCCGTCTGCAAACAGCACCTGCACGTTTTTGCCCACCGCCTCGCGAATTCCATCCAGGATCGTCACGTTGTGTGGCCATGTTCCGCTGTACCAATCCTGCAAAACCGTATCGGTCCACGGTCCGATCACCGCAATCGTTTTCAACTTCGTCTTATCGAGCGGCAGCGTGTTCCCGTCGTTCTTCAGCAGCACGATCGATTCATCCGTCGCCTGCCGCGCCAGTTCCCTGCTCGATGCGCGCTCCCACGGCGGAACATCGCCCTTCCCTTGCCGGCCAATTGCTCCATAGGGATCCGCTCCCTGCGGATCCATCTCCCCCAGCCGCAAATACAGCCTCAGCAGATTCTTCAGCGACGCATCCATATCGGCTTCCGTCAGCAACCCATCCTTCAACGCCCTCGTCAGGTCCGGCTTGTATGTGTCGAGAAAGTGATTGATCCCTGCTTTCACCGCTGCCGCCGATCCATGCTCTTTATCCGGGAACGCCTTGTGCGCCGTGATCAGCAGTCCCAGCGCGCCGCCGTCCGTGCAGATCAAGCCGTCATTGCCCCACTCCTTGATCATCACGTTCTTCAGCACCGGATTCACCGTCATCGGCGTCCCATTCCACGCGTTATACGAGGCCATCACCGCGCGCGATCCGCCTTCTTCAAACCCCATCCGAAACGGCACCGAGTAGTACTCCCGAAAAAGCCGCTCATCGAAATCCGAAGACGTATGCGTGCGCCCGTTCTCGTTCTCATTCGCCATGAAATGTTTCATCAGCGAAGCAGCTTGCCAGTGTTTCGGATCCGGTCCCTGCAATCCGCGAATGAACGCTACTGTGAGCGTCCCCACCAGGTACGGATCCTCGCCCATCGATTCCTCTGTGCGTCCCCAGCGTGGATCACGGCTCAAATCCGCGTTGGGCGCACGCACCACCACGCCACCGCGGTCCCAAACCGGATTCTGATAGAAATAGCGCGTCTCGTAGCCTTCGAGCGCGCCGATCTTCTTCAACAGGTCCGTGTCCCATGTCGCGCCCAGCCCTTTTTCCTGCGGAAAGGTCGTCGTCGGTGCAGGCTGCCTTCCGCGCGCGTCCCAATTCGCCGGTCCGCCCAACGCCTCGCCGTGAAGCCCCTCCACCTGTCCTGAGAAGACGATGCCCAGCCGCTCGATCTTCGGATGATCCGACATCAGCGACACTTTTTCATCCAGTGTCAATCGACCCAGCAAATCCTGAATGCGCGCATCGTCCGAAAGCGAAGTATTGCGAAATGGATAATCGCTCTGAGCTGGCGCTTTCGCCGCCGCCCAACTCATCAACACCAACGCCGCCGCCCAAATCCCACACCGACCCACTACCAGGCGCATCGCAAAACCCTCCTCGAATCGAACACCGAAGATTACCACGCCAGATTTCAATAAGCACTGGAGTAAATCGATTGATACAGAATTCAAAGAGTCATCGACCCCACTTCATCGCCACAAAGCAAAAGAGCGAAGCGCTCATTGCGCCTCGCTCTCCGTTTTTCTGATCCCTGATCTCTGAACCCTGATCCCTGCGCCCTGCGCCGGGGTCCCCGGCGACAGGTCTTCGTCGCTGGGGTGGCTAATACAGCCTGAAGTTAACCTCGATGCTCATCATCACCGGCACAGGCGTTCCGCCCTTCATCGCCGGCTTGAACTTGTACTTTTTTACAGCTTCCAGCGCCTTTTCATCCAGCCCCATGCCGAGCGGTCGAACCACCCGCGGATTCTGCGGATTACCCTGTGCGTCCACGATCAGAGAAATCAGGCACACGCCCTGGTACTTCGCGCGCCGCGCCTCATCAGAGAATTCTGCTTCCGGCGTAAAGATCGGCACCGGTGCAGAAATCCCGCCGCCGATGTGGTAGACACCGCCGCCCGTATTTCCACCGCTGCCGGGACCAAACCCGTTGCCATTACCCGAACCAATTCCCCCGCCGTAGCCATTGCCCATGCCACCACCGCCGCCGGAGCCATTCGAGGCCAGCTGCACGTTGGCGGAGTTCTTCACTCCGAAGTTCACCATCTGCGGGTTATCTGGCAGCGTAATGTCCTTCTGCACATTGATCGCCGGCATGAATGCCAGCTTCGGCTTCTCCAGGATCGGCACCATCGGAGGCGTAATCGGATCCTTCATCCGCGGGGGCAGCTTGCCCTTCATCGGATCCACAATGTCGTGCGAACCACCGCCGCCGCCGCCGCCCGCCGGGGTAGTTAATTTCGGCGCCTTCAGAATGTCGCTGACATCCACATTGGTCAGATTCGTCGCTTTCACGACCGGGTGAATGATCGTGAGACCGAGCCAGATCGCAATCGCCAGGATGGCGAGATTTACAAAACTCGACGTGCCCACGGCCCAGGGATTCGCCTTCACCGCCATCCGGTCTATCACCGGTATCGGCTTCGAGGTCAGAACCAGCGGTGGAAGCTTCGGCGGAAAAAAGACATCACGGATGTTTTCATAGAGGTCTTTCCAGATCGGCTTCTCTTCAAAAGCTTTTCCCAGGAACGAGTCGAGCTCATGACCTTCCATCGAGGGTAAGTCGCTCTTCGTCTCCGAATCCGGCTGGATTAATACGTCGTTTGCCATAGTTGCCGATACTGGCCCTCGCGGCAGCGACTGCCCTGCTTGGCTATCGCTCGCTTCGTGGTCCATCCTTCCATTATGCTCGACATTGCCCGTCCTTGTCTTTAGATGAAGACACGAGGCGTTTTGGCTTGTCGCGCCCTCCAGGGACTCGTATTCCTCCGAAGTGAGAGCTCCCATAAACGATAGACGGCCCCAGAGATCAGTTGTTACCTTAAAAATCCTTTCGGCTCCTTTAGACTAAACATTCAAGATCTTTTCACCGCACCAGGGAGTTCCAATGTCTCCAGCGCCGGAGTTGAAGGCGACCTTAACCTTGCCGCAAACTGCATTCCCCATGAAGGCGAATCTGCCCCAGAATGAGCCTCTTCGGCTCCAAAAATGGGCCTCCATCCGCCTTTATGACAAGCTGCGCGAGGCCTGTGCCGGCCGCTCCCCTTACCTTCTCCACGACGGACCTCCCTACGCCAACGGCCCCATTCATCTGGGCCATGCCCTCAACAAAGGCCTGAAAGATTTCGTCGTCAAGTCGAAGACCATGGCCGGCTTCGATTCTCCATACGTTCCCGGCTACGACTGTCACGGCCTGCCCATCGAGATCAAAGTCGACGAACAACTCGGCCGCAAAAAGCTCGAAATGCCTGTCCCTGAGGTCCTCGCCGCCTGTCGCGAATACGCGCAGAAATACGTTGACCTCCAAACCTCACAGTTTCAACGCATCGGCTGTTTCGGTCGCTGGGACAAGCCCTACATGACCATGGCCCGCGACTACGAAGCCCGCACGTTGGAGGCCTTTTACGGCTTCCTCGAAAAAGGCTTCGTCTATCGCGGACTCAAGCCCGTTTACTGGTGCATTCACGACCGTACCGCCCTCGCTGAAGCCGAGGTTGAATACGAGCAGCACACCAGCCCATCTATATATGTGCGCTATCGCATGACTTCCGACGCGGCAGCGCTCGACCCCGCCCTCGCAGGCCGCGAAGTCCACACCATTATCTGGACCACCACTCCGTGGACCATTCCCGCATCCATGGCTGTCGCTTTCCACCCCGACTTCGAATACGTTGCCTTTGCAGCAAGCGGCAACCTCAAGACACAGCCGTCACCCTCGGACCCCGTCTACATCGTCGCCGCCGAACTCGCCCCCACCGTCATCGCCGCATGCAAACTCGGCGCAACCACTGAACTCGCCCGCTTCAAAGGCAGCGCCCTCGAGCACACTACCTACAAGCATCCCTTCCTCGAGCGCAGCATCCTCGGCGTGCTCGCCACCTACGTCACCGCCGATCAGGGCACCGGAGCAGTCCACACTGCCCCTTCCCACGGCGCAGACGATTTCTACACCGGCCAGCGCTACGATCTGGACCAGACCTGCCGCGTCGACGCATCCGGCCATCTCCACGTCGATCCCGCCGCGTGGCCTCACGCCTCGCTCCCTCCCTTCGAGGGAAAGAAGGTCTGGGCCGCCAACCCCATCATCGTCGCCATGCTTGAAGAGCGGCGCGCCCTGCTTGCCGTCTCCGATCTTGAACACTCCTATCCCCACTGCTGGCGCTGCCACCACCCCGTCATCTTCCGCGCCACCGAGCAGTGGTTCATCTCGCTTGAAACCCCGATGAAACGCGCCGACGGCTCCGAGACAACCTACCGTCAACTAGCCATCGAAGAAATCGACAAGGTTGTCTGGGACCCATCCTGGGGCAAGGAACGCATCACCAACATGATCGCGACGCGCCCCGACTGGTGCATCAGCCGCCAGCGCATCTGGGGCGTGCCCATCGCTGTCTTCATGTGCGAAAGCTGCAACAAGCCAATACTCGATCCCGCTCTGAATCGCACGATCGCGGACATGTTCGAGCGAGAAGGCGTGGAAGCCTGGCACACCACGCCGATTGAAGCACTGCTTCCCGTCAATGCGAAATGCTCCCATTGCGGCAGCACCGACTTCCGCAAGGAAACCGACATCCTCGACGTCTGGTTCGACTCCGGGACCAGCTGGTTCGCCGTCTGCGAATCCGATCCCGACCTCCGCACCATCTATAAGGCCTTTCAGCAGGAAGAACATGGGCTCGTGCCCTCCCGGCTCCCGGAGGGAGCCATCGAAAATAGCCCAGGACAAGCGCAGCGCAGTCCTGGGAAAGCGGCAAAAGAAATCTCTCAGAGCCCCGTAGGGGCGCCGGAAATGAATCGCCCTGAAGCCCTCTACCTCGAAGGCGGCGACCAGCACCGCGGCTGGTTCCACTCCTCGCTGCTGACTTCAGTCGCTCTCCGAGGCCGTGCACCCTACTCGCGCGTGGCAACCGCCGGTTTCACATTGGACGAGCAAGGCCGCGCCATGTCGAAATCCCTCGGCAACGGCGTCGATCCCGTCGATATCGCCGACCGCATGGGCGGTGAAATCGTGCGCCTCTGGGTCGCCTCCATCGACTTCCGCGAAGACATGGCCGCCAGCGAAAACCTCATGGCCCGCTGCGCCGACCTCTATCGCAAGGTCCGCAACACCTTCCGCTTCCTGCTCGGCAATCTTCATGGATTCAACCCCGAACTCCAAAGGGTCAAAGAAGCGGAGCTTCTCCCGCTCGATCGGTACATGCTCGCCCGCACTCGCGACCTCACCGAAAAAATCCGCGCATGGTACGAAGCGTTCGAATTCCACCGCGTCTACCAGGCCATCAATGAGTTCGCCATCGTCGACCTGAGTTCGTTCTATCTCGACATCCTCAAAGACCGCATGTACACCTTCGCGCCCACAAGCCACGCGCGCCGTTCTGCGCAAACCGTCCTCTGGCAGATCACCGAAACACTCGTCCGCCTCGTTGCGCCCATCATGAGCTTCACCGCCGACGAAGTCTGGGAATACCTTCCCGCCACAGCCGATCGCGAATCAAGCGTGCATCTCGCCCTCTTCCCCAAGCCGGAAGAGATCTATTCTGCTGATCCCGCGCCGTTGCTTGAAGAGTGGAAGCAGATCTTCGCAGTCAGGGATGAAGTATTGCGCAAGCTTGAGATTGAGAGGCAGGCCAAGAAAATTGGGAAGGGCTTAGAGGCCCGAGTAATCGTAGTTTGCGGAAGTAAGGTGAATGCGCTTCTTAACCGCAATTTCGAGCGCCATCCAGAGGGTCTAAAAGAAATCTTCAACGTTTCTCAAGCTCAAAATGTCGCTGAAATGGAGTACCGATCGCAGACCTACTATCTGGACCAAAACGGCCCAAACAGTGTTTCGGTAAAGCCGTTGGAAGAGGATCAGTTCATCCCGTACGTTGAGAAACCGATTGGCCACAAATGCGCCCGCTGCTGGAACTTCATGCCCGAAGTCTCCAACTACGGCATCTGGCAGGACGTCTGCACCCGCTGCCACAACGCCCTTCACGAAATGAACATCGAGCCGCCCCAGTCACCCGATTGAACATGCGCAAAGAACATAGACAACAGAACGCTGTGCCCCGTTCATCGCGGTCCTATCGCGATGAGCGGGCGTCCACAACCCTCGACCCAAACACCATTCATGGGGCGGTTGTCGCATGACCATCCCCACCCCCCGCAAACTCCCGTGGCTCCTCCTCATTTCAGCCGTCATCATCGTCCTCGACCGCATCACCAAGTCCCTCGTGGCCTCTCACGTCCCCTTGGGCGACGGCATCCTCGTGATTCCCGGCTTCCTGCGCATCACCCACTGGCTCAATGAGGGCGCAGCGTTTTCCCTCTTCGCCGACTCTGCCTCGCCCAACGCCGTCCGCTGGGGCCTCATCGCCTTCTCCGCAGCGGCAGCCATCGCCGTCCTGATCGTGCTCATCCGCCTCGGCAGCCGCATCTCCCTCGCCACCGTCGCTCTCGCCCTCGTGCTCGGCGGAGCGCTCGGCAACCTGCACGACCGCATCGCCTACGGCTCCGTCGTCGACTTCATTGAAGTCCACATCTTCGGCTACCACTGGCCCGATTTCAACGTAGCCGACAGCTCCATCGTCATCGGAGCCTGCCTCCTCCTCCTCGATTCCCTGCTCCCTCGAAGGTCCTCAGAACCTGCCGATTCGGTCGAAATCCAATAAACTGCTTCGCTCGTTACTCAGAAAGACCGCCTGGTAACTTTGCGCATTACCAATGTGCGCCCCGGTACCCTAAAATGACGGAAGTGTCATCTACAAGCGGTTACGACCAATAACCGCGCTCTGCGAGGCTTCTAGTTCAGACGCCGTCGGATGCCGCCGAATACCTTCTTCGCAACTCCGGGCCGGAATTTCCGTACCTATCGTCTTTTAGAGGATGAAATGAGAATCGATCCTGCTTTCCACTTGCGCTTTGTGCGCCTTGTTTTTCCCTGTTGTCTCTTCGCCGCCGTCACCATCGCTGCCACCCTTACCTCCCAGGCCCAGCGCCTCCCCACCACCGTCCGCCCCCAGCATTACTCCCTGACGCTCACTCCCGATCTCAAAGCCGCCACCTTCACCGGCTTTGAAGTCATTGACGTCACGCTGGCCGATCCCACGAGTTCCATTACTCTCAACGCCCACGACCTCACCTTTCAATCCGTAAAAATCGAGGCCGCCGGCAATGACCAAACCGCCACCGTCGCCCTCGATAAAGAAAAAGAACAAGCCACCTTCACCGTCCCAGGCAAACTTCTCGCCGGCAAAGCCCGCATCTCCATCCAATTCACCGGAATACTGAACGGCGAGCTTCGTGGCTTCTATCTCTCCAAAACTGCCAAACGCAACTACGCCGTCACCCAATTCGAATCCACGGATGCGCGCCGCGCCTTCCCGTCCTTCGACGAACCGGCCTTCAAGGCCACCTTCGATATCTCCCTCATCGTCGATAAGGGCGACACCGCCATCTCCAACGGACCCATCGTCAGCGACACGCCCGGCCCCGGCGCAGACAAGCACACCCTCAAGTTCCTCACCACCCCGAAGATGTCCACCTACCTCGTGGCCTTCCTCGTCGGCGATTTCCAGTGCAGCTCCGGCGAACAGGACGGTGTAGCCATCCGCACCTGCGCCACTCCCGACAAGGTTGCCCTCACCACCTACGGTGTCGATGTCGCTAAATACGTGCTCCACTACTACAACACCTACTTCGGCATTCCCTATCCACTCAAGAAGCTCGACCTGATCGCGATACCGGACTTCGAAGCCGGCGCCATGGAGAACTTCGGCGCCATCACCTATCGCGAAACCGCCCTTCTCGTCGATCCCAAAACCGCATCCATCAATGCCAAAACAGAAGTCGCGCTGGTGATCGCGCACGAAATGGCGCACCAGTGGTTCGGCGATCTCGTCACCATGCAGTGGTGGGACAACATCTGGCTGAACGAAGGCTTTGCCACCTGGATGGAGAACAAGCCCGTCGAAGCCATGCACCCCGAGTGGGATATCGATCAGGCTGTCGCTTCAGGCATGGACGGCACGTTGAACCTCGATGCCCAGCCCACCACACGCGCCATCCGCGCACGCGCCGAAACGCCGGCCGAAATTGAACAGATGTTCGACGGCATCTCCTACGGCAAGGCCAGCGATGTTCTGCTCAGCGTAGAAAACTACGTCGGTCCCGAAACCTTCCGCCAGGGCGTCCACAACTACCTCATGGCCCACCTTTACGGCAACGCCACCGCCGAGGATTTCTGGAACGCGCAGACCGCAACCAGCCACAAGCCGGTCAACAAGATCATGGAAAGCCTTGTAGCCCAGGCCGGTGTTCCGCTGCTCACCTTCGGTCAGCCCTCAGGCGGCAAAGTCACCGTCTCGCAAAACCGTTTCTACCTCAGCCCCAGTGTTCAACCCAATGCAGCGCAGAAGTGGACGCTCCCCGTTTGCTTCAAAACCGGCGAACACAAGCAAGACTGCCGGCTTCTCACCCCCGAAACAACTTCCCTGAATGTGCCGCACGCGCCACTCTTTTTCGCCAATGCAGGCGGCAAGGGATACTATCGCACCGCCTACACCCCCGCCGATTACGCGACTCTCGCCTCGCAGGTTGAATCCGGGCTCTCCCCCACCGAGCGCATCAGCCTCATCGGCGACGAGTGGGCCCAGGTCCGTGCCAACAAGGCCACCATCGGCGACTACCTGAACCTCGTTGCTGCCGTCAAATCCGATCCCAACGCAGACGTAGTCTCCTCCGCTCTCGACGGACTCGGCGCTGTCAATGCCCGCATCGCCTCCACGCCCGAAGAAAAAGACGCGCTCGAAGCATGGTTCCGGCAAACCTTCGCACCTGAATACGCGAAACTGGGCCCACCCGCCGACAGCGACTCACCCGACAAGAAGCAGTTGCGCGCGCTCCTCTTCGCCGCTCTCGGCGAAGCAGAGGATCCCCAGATCCTCGGACAGGCCCGCGAAATCAGCGCGAAATACCTCGCCAATCCAGATTCAGTCGACCACAACATCGCCCAGACCGCGCTCCAGATCACCGCGCGCAACGGCGATGCCGCGCTCTTCGATCAATTGCAGAAGGTCTCTGAGACCTCCACCAACCCGGAAATTCAGATCGGCGCGCTCCGCCTCCTCGCCATGTTTGAAAACCCCGATCTCGCCGAACGTGCTCTGAACTACGCCGTCTCCGACAAAGTCCGCAATCAGGACGCCGCAATCCAACTCGCCATCTCGCTCGATACCGACAAGAACCGCGACCTCGCTTGGAGATTCATCCAGACCCACTGGGATGAAGTGAAAAAGGAGTTCACACCCGAGATGGGCAACGTCCTCGTCGGCGCCACCAGCGCCTTCTGCTCTGCATCGGAGCGTGACGACGTTTCGCAGTTTTTCGCCGCACACCATGTCCCCGATGCTGACCAGGCGCTCAAGCACGCCATCGAGCACATCAACGGCTGCATCGAACTCCGCGACCTGCAGGAACCTCAACTAAAAACCTGGCTCGCGAAGACCTCCCTTGACACTCACGCCTCGTCGACTGCCTCCGGCGCGAACCTGCAATAATCCCGAAACATCAATGGCCGCCGGCATCCACCGGCGGCCATCTCATTGTTGAACCCAAGCATCATTACATAATTGAAACCCAGGCCTCACTGCAGACTGTCATTCCGACCGACCAACGGGAGCGGAGGAACCTGCAGTTGCCTTTCTGCTTTTCTTGGGGGTCTAATCGCGTCAGCGCGGTCGCCCTACCACGCCACCTTCTCCGGCAAAAACTCCGCAAACAGCTCGTCATAGTACGGCTTCAATTGCTTGAGATCCGGCTTCGCGTGTCCCTTCGAATAGAGATCGTACTGATTGAATTTCAGCACCCACTCCAACATCGCCCGATCCTGATCGTTCGCCAGGTGATCGTACGCCCCGTGTCGATGCCACGGATAAAACGAGTGGAATCGCAGCATGTAAAGCGACTCAATCGGCAGATAGGGCTTCATCACTTCGGCAATGTACCCGTCGTGCCCAAAGGACATGTGAACATTTTCCAGTCCGCAATTCGGCTCATAGATTCCGTATTTTGTCTGATACTCCGGTACGTTGCGATCGGGATTCTTCGCAAAATATTCGTGGAAAACAATCGCCTCTGACCATGCGCATCCTACCGGAAACGTATCGCCCACTACCGCCCACTGCGGCTCCCCATAAAGGCAAAGACACTTCCCAAGATCGTGCAGAAATCCTGTCAACACCATCCACCGCGGATGCCCATCGCGCCGGATCGCCTCCGACGTTTGCAGCAGATGCTCCGTCTGCGTCAGATCGGTATCGGGGTCGCTGTCGTCCACCAGCGTATTCAGAAAATCTGCCGCCTCCCAGATCGTCTTCTTCCCTCTCGTCAGTCCGAAGTAATCCTTCTCTTTCCCGAAGAGGTACTCCACCGTCTGCCCCTCATGATTCAGCCGGTAAAACTCTGCCACTCCCGGTTGAGCCGCTGCATCATAAATGCGAAATTCCTCTTGCGACTTTCCTTCCTTGTACCGCCCTTCGACGAAATCGTCCCATTCATCCAATTGGGCCAGGGGTTTTGCGTGGGGAATTGATGTGCTCATTTTGCGTCTCCATCCGTCACCGAGCGACGTTCCAATATGAGGTTGTTCTATCAAACACCCGCTCCCATGGCAACATCTCCATCTCGCATCGACCCGGCACTCAATACAATCAACGCTTTCCCTTTTCCACTGGCCAGCCCGAGTGTTACCTTCAATCGCAAGATGACCCGTTCACGCTGCTGTTTCCTTGTCGCCCTCTTCCTTGCCGCTTCCACCGTTTATGCGCAACAGCCCGCCACACCCGCTGCCACCCAGGCGGTCCTCGCCGGCAAACTTATCGATGTCCGCACCGGCGCCGTCCGTCCGCACGCCTACATCCTCATCGCTGGCGACCGCATTCAATCCATCGCCGATTCCGCACCCTCCGGCATTCCCGTCACCGATCTCTCCGCCTATACCGTCGTCCCTGGTCTCATCGACGCCCACGCCCACACCCTCTCCAACCCCACCACGCAAAACATCGCCGCGCATCTCCGCACCTCCATTCCGCAGTCCACCGTGTGGGGTGTCTACAACCTGCGCCTCTGGCTCGATCACGGCTTCACTTCCCTGCGCGACGCCTGCGAAGGTCCGCCCGACTATCCGCAATTCGCCCTGCGCGACTCCGTCAAGCGCGGCATCATCCTCGGCCCCCGCATCACCGCCGCAGGCAGTTGCATCTCCATCACAGGAGGCCATGGCGACGGCACGCCCTTCTCCCCCGACATGCAACTGCCCCGCGGCCAGAACGTCGCCGACACCGTCGACGACATCGCCCACGTCGTTCGCCGCGACATCAAATACGGCGCTGACTGGATCAAGCTCATGGCCACCGGCGGCGTCATGGATCCCATCTCCGATTTCCACGTCCAGGAACTCAGCGAAGCGCAGATGGCCGCCGCCGTCGAAATCGCCCACCGCGCCGGCAAAAAAGTCATGGCCCACGCTGAAGGCGCCGCCGGAATCAAGGCCGCCGTTCGCGCCGGCGTTGACTCCATCGAACACGGCACCATGCTCGACGAAGAAGGCGCGGAGCTGATGGAGCAGCACCACACCTGGCTCGTCCCCACGCTCTACTGCTTCCAGCACGACATGGAAACCGGCCTAAGCAAAGGCCGCGATCCCGACTCCTACGCCAAGGGCGTCGAGATCATGGCCGCACAGGGCCCCGCCTTCAAACTCGCCCTCGCCCATCACATCCGCATCGCCTACGGCGTCGACGATGCCGACGTCGATGAATCCGTATCAAAAGAATTCGGTGCGCTCGTTCGCGGCGGCATGACCCCGCTCGGCGCTCTCCAGGCCGCCACCATCAACGCCGCCACCATGCTCGAGAAAGACAAGGACATTGGCTCCCTCGAGCCCGGCCGCTACGCCGACATCGTCGCCGTCCAGGGCGACCCGCTCTCCGACATCACCGTCATGGAACACGTAGCCTTCGTCATGCAAGGCGGCCGCATCATCAAAGACCCCGCCCACCCCGACCGCAACCCCGTAATCCACGTGAAATAGTTCCGGCCTTGGTTCGGTACAGATTTCTATTTCTCAAGAACGTTTATGTACCCTGCAACACAAGTCTTTGAAGTGACATCCTGAGCGGAGTGGCTTGGGGCCCCGCGAGCATGAAGTGCTCGTGGGGCAAGCGAAGTGAAGGACCTGCTTTGAAATCACCTACAGAGATGTGCGCCCACAAAAATGCTAACTAATGGGATGGTCCGCCGCCTTTGACTTCCTTCAGTGGGAAGTATTAACGGTGGGCAAGGAGGCGTCCCATGAACCTGCATGCGATCGGCATCGATTTAGGCAAGACGACTTTTCACCTTGTTGGACTGAACCAGGCCGGAGAGGTCCAGGTGCGGAAGAAGTTTTCGCGCACCCAACTTCTTCGCTTCACTGCGAACGTGCAAGTTCACCTGATCGGGATGGAAGCCTGTGCGGGCTCTCATTTTCTCGGCAAGGCTCTGCGCGAGCAAGGCCATGAAGCGCGCCTGATGCCGGCACAGTATGTAAAGCCGTTCGTGAAGACCAACAAGAGCGACTTCATTGACGCCGAGGCGATTGCCGAAGCAGTGAGCCGGCCTTCGATGCGCTTCGTACCGATCAAGACCGACGAGCAGTTGGATATGCAGTCGCTGCACCGTGTGCGGGAACGCTGGATCATGCGACGTACGTCGGTGGTGAACCAGATCCGGGGTCTGTTGCTGGAGCGGGGCATCACAGTGCGAACGGGAAGATGCCATTTGGATGCGGCCCTCCCTAATATCCTGGAAGATGGCTCGACGTCCCTGTCGGGAACGCTTCGCTTCCTGCTGGTCGAACTGAAGCAGGAACTGGAGCAGCTGGCCATCCACATCGAACAGGCGGAGATGCTGATCGAGCGAGCTGCGAAGCAGAGTGAAGCCTGTCAGCGCCTGGATGCGATCCCGGGGATCGGCCCGCTCACGGCCACTGCTCTGATCGCCGCGATTGGAAATGGTGGAGCATTCCGCAAGGGCCGCGAGTTCGCAGCCTGGGTTGGGCTGGTGCCTCGCGAACACTCCACCGGCGGCAAGCAGAAGCTTCTCGGCATCAGCAAGCGCGGCAACAGTTATCTGCGGAAGCTGTTTGTTCAGGGTGCGCGTGCGGTTCTGAAATACAGAGACAAGCAGTGCTCCGGTCTGAAGCACTGGCTGGCAGAGTTGTCATCGCGCAGCCACTACAACATCGTCGGCGTGGCACTTGCCAACAAACTGGCACGCATGGCATGGGCCGTACTGGCCAGCGGAGATGCCTACCGGCCGCTTTTGCAGGCAGACACGACTGGTCTGCAATCGACATAGGTATGCGATCACTCGCTTTCCCTGTCACACCACCGTGCGTACGGGTCCGTACACGGCGGTTCGGTAGGATTACGCGCCAGTTGTGCAGCGCAAGGAAGGAAGCCCCAAGCGATCGAAGTAAGCGGCGGGCATGGCATAAGAAAGGGCTTCTGTGCGGCTAAGCCGCCATGGACCCCACTGATGCCCTGCCGTACGGGCCGCGAGGTCATGACTTAGACCGAGCTCCCGCAACCGAGCGTACCGTGTCTTCCCTGTCCGCCATTGTTTACAGGCAGCAGAGCGTATACGACGCCTGATCCACTTATTGAAACGGTCCAGCACGGTCGGGGTTTGGCAGAAGCCGAAGTAGCCTTGCCAACCCTGCAGGTAGCGGCCTAGCTCGCGAACCATGGTCTCGATGCTGATACCACGAGTGCGACGAGTGAGGACTCGGACTCGAGCTTCGAACCGGGACTTTGCTTTGGGCGCGATTCTGCGCTTCGGCTGCCTCCCGTTTGTAAAGCTGAACCCGAGGAACTTCCGCTCCCACGGTCGTGCCACAGCACTTTTCTCCCGGTTCACCTTTAGCTTGAGCTTACCTTCAAGGAGTCTTGTGAGCCCTCCCATCAGGCGTTGGCCTGCTCGACGGCTGCGGACATAGATGTTGCAATCGTCCGCGTACCGAGCGAACCGGTGCCCTCTTCGCTCCAGCTCACGGTCGAGTTGATCGAGAACAAGATTCGATAGTAAAGGCGAAAGAGGTCCACCTTGCGGCGTCCCTTCATCCGTCGGTCCTACGAGTCCGTTCTCCAACACACCCGCCTTGAGCCAGCTCCGAATCAGTCGCAGGAGGCGCTTATCGTGCACGCGCTTTGCGATCTGCCCCATCAGTCGGTCGTGGTTAACTCGGTCAAAGAACTTTTCCAGATCGAGGTCGACCACCCAGCGGAACCCCGCAGCAACATGTTGCTGGGCACGCGCCACTGCCTGATGCGCCGAGCGCCCGGGACGGAACCCATAGCTCGATTCAGAGAAGGTACTATCCCAACTGCCTTGCAGAACCTGCATCACCGCCTGCTGGATCATTCGATCCAGCACCGTAGGAACGCCAAGCTTTCGCACTCCTCCGTCCGGCTTTGGGATTTCCACCCGACGTACCGGTTGCGGCTGATATGTTCCACTCAACAGCTGGTCCCGGATTTCTAACCAGTGCTGCTTCAGGTAGCCGGTAAGGTCATCAACCGTCATTCCATCGATGCCCGGGCTGCCTCCGTTTCTTCTTAACCGCCTGAGAGCCTGCCAGAGGTTTTCTCGCTGGCAGATTCTCTCCATCCACTGCTCATCTGGTGCCAGGCTTTCTGCACTGCACTCCGCCTCCGATGCTTCGGTCCCTCCGGAGGACTGACTTCGAGCTTCACTCGTCGTCGCTTCCTCGAAGGCCAGCTGTAGCTGGTTATTCTGCCGCTTTGCACCTTTGAGTCGTGCCACGTACTTGCCTCTCCTATCGTTCAGGCCTTCGTCCGATGTACCGGACTACTATGCCCTTTGCTGACTTCTGCTGCACGTTCAAGAAGAATCGCTTCTTCTCCAGTCGTGTTTCCACGACATGCAGCAGATCTCCCGTGGTAAGTTCGACCGCCTTCAGCGCACCACCGCCGGATTTACCGACACTCGCCTTGATGGATATGGGCTTTGCTGCTCATTGCCAACTCGCCCGCGAGTGCAGGCCTCGTATCCGATTCTTGTCCATCGGCACACGCCTTTGCTCCACGCTTCCTTCAGACCCCGCCTCGCGACGACGCCCTTGCGCTTCGCTAATCCTTCACCTCCATCAGGTTGGATAAGGGACTTGCACCCTCAAACTGTCAAACATGCACGGCACACGATGACGGCTGTCTAGCGACAGCCTTGGAAATCGCTATGCGATTCCCACATCCGCAAACCAGCGACGACTACGAAGTTTAAGATCCTGCCAGGTCTGCTGGCGAACAATGAGATGGCACAACGGTCGAACCCGGCGCTCCCTAAACCCGAACTCGGAAGAAGTCTCCCAAGACTGCGTAACTAATGGGGAACGGAACGCGGCGCATTCCATCCTGGCCCGGAGCCTCGGCTCCAACAAAGGCCGAATACATTTGCGCAGACCAACAAGTCATTCTCATTTTTCGCTTGCGACAAGGCGGCGGACCATACATTCCGAGTTGGCGGTGACTCTTCGCCTAATCGTGCGGGAGGAACAGACGGAAAGCCTCGGATGGAATTAGCCCGGACATCAAGGAGCAGGCAACCTGGGCGTTCTGATCCAATACTTGATCAACGCTTTTCGCGAACGAATACTTTGGAGGCCAGATCGGGGGTTAACTGGACACCCAGCAAGCTCGCCCCAAAAGACAGGACATGATCACGGTGAGCGACTAAATCGGCCGGGCTGGGAAGAAAGGTCTGGTCGGGTGATACACCGACATGCTCAAGGCTTTTTCCATCGGTCATGACGGTATCAGCGATGGTCACGGAAGTGCCGTAAAGGTAGAACGGATGCATGCCTGCGTGATGCGGAATACGAATCGCCGCCATGGTAAGGCCTGAGGTGCGATCGCCGACTACGGTACCGCGTTGCTCCAGCTGCACCACGCGGGCAAAGATCTCCCCACCGGATGCCGTTTCGCTGTCAACCAATACAACCAGGTCGCCGGTGAATGCATTTTTGGCATTGCCCTTGATCGTTTGGGGAGTCACCTTGCCGCGCTCGACCAGTTTTCCGAAGTTCACTTCGTGACTGAAGATGTGGTCAAGGTACGCGTGAAGCGAGTCGACCGTGCCACCCCTGCACCCGCGCAGATCGATAATCAGCTTCTTGTGGGTCCGAGCCTTGGCAAACAGGGCGTCGACATCATGGCCGGTCTGGAGGAACGCCGGAATCCGAATGGCCAATAAATCGGGACTGAGTTCCACTGCCTCAGCCCGTGCGTTGTCCCAAGCATCTTCGGCCTTGAGGCGCATCTCGTGGGGGGCCCACGAACTGAGTCCCGCAATTGCTGGTTGCTGCGTGACGGACGCCAGCAGCCGCAGGTCGCGCACGCGGCCTTGACTATCGCGCAGCTTTACCTCGACGCTGCTGAGCGGAAGATACGTTTCCATGGCGGAGTGCAGCAGGGGGGCAGATTGCCGATCCACTCTGAAGCCATTGATCGCCAACACCTCATCGCCCAGGTGAACGCCCTGCTTCTCCGCGTCGCTCCCGGCGTGAACCTCAGTGATATAGGTGCGGCTGCCGAAGATCTTGAACCGCCAGCCGTAATCGAAATTATTCCCGTGCTGGGGAGGGATCAAGAAGGTGTGGGAGTCGTGCAGCGACTGAAGCAGGCCCTCGATCTGCGCGATGGCCTCTTCCATATCGTGAGCATTTTCGATGTTCGTTCTGGCCTTCTGAACAAGCGAATTCCAGTCAAGGCCATGGAGAGTCGGGTCATAGTAATTCTTGCTGACGTCGTCCGACACGTCTTTGAGTATGGTCTCGGCAATTTCCTGGTCAAGGCGGTCGAACTTCTGCGCAAAACTCTTCATCGCTGAAAACATTGCAAACAACACAAACAGCATCATCAACACTCGGACAAGGCGCATAATCAATGCCCCACTTTGTTGAAAATCGACATGTTAACAGGGCAGATAGAACGAGGATGTGTGTCCAATCACAGGTCGCGGGCGGATTGTTTGAATGCTAAGCGTCGGATGGGGTGTCCCAAGAGGGACGGGATGAACAGGCGTAGGTCATACTGGATCCGCTGGAGCATGCGACAGCTACAGCCCGGCCTTGACATTGGTGCTGACCGAGAGCCCGTTGTTAAG